>NZ_JBHTCJ010000001.1:0-886773 GCF_042665275.1 Saccharopolyspora griseoalba
CGCCAAGCAGGCCTCGCACAACCCCTCCTGGGTCGGCACCACCCAGATCTTCACCCACCTCGCCGACGAACCCACCCCGGTCAGCATGCGACCGGTGTTCCTGTCCGGAAACCTCGTCGGCACCCTCATCTCCTTCGGCGCCACCGAAGGCGAACAGCTCCCGCACGCCGACAGCGGCGGCGGCACCGGCCACCAGCAAGGCAGAACTCCCCGGATCGTGGCGACCCGGGAGAACCGCATGGTGCTGCTGCGCCGGCCCGAGGTCTCCTTCGCCGAGTCCGAGGGCAACGACGTGTGGCTGTCCACCGACCAGGGCCGCCTCCGCGCGGCGACGCCGGCGCTCGACAAGCTCGAACGGGAGCTGGGCGAGACCGGATTCCTCCGGGTGCACCGGCAGTACGTGGTCAACCTCGGCCGGATCCGGGAGGTCGAGCGCGGGTTCAAGGGCGAGCTGGCCCTGGTGATGGACGACGAGGCGAGCACGATGGTCCCGGTCTCGCGGCGCAACGCCGCGGCGGTGCGCCGGGCCCTGGGCATCTGAGGGTGCCTTGAGACGCTGGGAGGAGCTTCCATGCCCGAGAATCCCGATGCCGTGGCGATCATCCGCAACTACGACCAGAGCGTCCGGCGGCCGACCGAGCGCGTCCGCGACCACCCGGCCGCCGGCGGCGACAACCGCGACTGGTGGCCGCGCCGCCTCGACCTCCGGATCCTGGCCAAGCACCACCCCGCGAGGAATCCGCTGGGCGAGGACTTCGACTACGCCGCCGAGTTCAGCAGGCTCGATCTCGACGAGCTGGCGCGCGACGTCGACGAGGTGCTGACGACCTCGCAGGAGTGGTGGCCCGCCGACTTCGGGCACTACGGGCCGCTGGTGCTGCGGATGGCCTGGCACAACGCGGGCACCTACCGCGTCGGCGACGGGCGCGGGGGCGCGGCTGCCGGGATGCAGCGCTTCGCGCCGACCAGCAGCTGGCCGGACAACCGCAACCTGGACAAGGCGCGCCGGTTGCTGTGGCCGGTCAAGCAGAAGTACGGCCGCAGCATCTCCTGGGCCGATCTGATGGTGTTCGCGGGCAACCGGGCGCTGGAGACGATGGGTTTCCGCACCCTGGGCTTCGCGGGCGGCCGGGCCGACGTCTTCGAGCCGGACGACGACGTCTACTGGGGCCCGGAGCGGACCTGGCTCGGCGACGAGCGGCACACCGGCGTCCGGGACCTCGAGGAGCCCCTGGCGGCGGACGAGATGGGGCTGATCTACGTCGATCCGCAGGGCCCGGCCACGCTGCCCGACCCGGTCAACTCGGCTCGCGACATCCGGACCACCTTCCGGCGCATGGGGATGAACGACGAGGAGACGGTCGCGCTGATCGTCGGCGGGCACACCTTCGGCAAGACCCACGGTGCCGCGGACGTCAGCAGCCTCGGCGCCGATCCCGAGGGCGCTCCGCTGGAGGAGCAGGGCCTGGGCTGGCGCAACCGCCACGGGACCGGCACGGGCCCGGACGCCGTGTCCAGCGGCCTCGAGGGGATCTGGACGCCCACCCCCACCCGGTGGGACAACTCCTTCCTGGAGACGCTGTTCGCCTACGAGTGGGACGTGGTGCTCAGCCCCGCGGGGCTGTGGCAGTGGGTGCCGCGGGACGGCGCGGGGGAGGGTTCGGTGCCCGACCCGCACGATCCGGACGCGCGCCGGACGCCGACGATGCTGACCACCGATCTCGCGCTGCAGGCCGACCCCGCGTACGCGCAGATCGCCCGGCGCTTCCTGGAGAACCCCGACCAGCTCGCCGACGCGTTCGCGCACGCCTGGTTCAAGCTGACCCACATCGACATGGGACCGGTCGAGCGCTACCGGGGCCCCCTGGTGCCCGCCGAGCGGATGCTCTGGCAGGACCCGGTCCCCGAGGTCGATCACGAGCTCGTCGGCCCGGCCGGCGTGGCCGAGCTCAAGAGCCGCCTCCTCGACTCGGGGCTGTCGATCCCGGAGCTGGTGTTCACCGCGTGGGCGGCGGCTTCGACGTACCGCGACAGCGACAAGCGCGGCGGGGCCAACGGCGGGCGCATCCGGCTGGCACCGCAGCGCGACTGGCCGGTCAACGATCCGGCGGTGCTCGTCACGGCGCTCGACGTCCTCGACGAGATCCGCGAGCGGTTCAACGCCGAGCACCAGCAGTCGATCTCGATGGCCGATCTCGTCGTGCTCGGCGGGTGCGCCGCGGTGGAGCGCGCCGCGGCGCTGGCGGGTCACGACATCGAGGTTCCGTTCACCCCGGGGCGCACCGACGCGACCCAGGAGTGGACCGACGCGGAGTCGTTCGCAGCGCTCGAACCCCGCGCGGACGGGTTCCGCAACCACCTGGGCGAGGGCGGTCGGTTGCCTGCCGAGCACCTGCTGGTCGACCGGGCGAACCTGCTGACGCTCAGCGCACCCGAGATGACGGTGCTGGTCGGCGGGCTGCGCGCGCTGGACGCGAACGTCGGGCGGTCCCGGCTCGGCGTGCTGACCGAGAACCCCGGCGTGCTGACCAACGACTTCTTCACCAACCTGCTCGACATGAACACCGAATGGGTAGCGAGCTCGCCCGACCGCGCACCGCGCGGCACCTTCGAAGGGCGCGATCGCGAAACCGGGGAGGTGCGGTGGACCGCGAGCCGGGTGGATCTCGTGTTCGGCTCGCATTCCGAGCTGCGCGCCCTGTCCGAGTTCTACGCCTCCGAACCGGAGGCGTTCGCGCGCGATTTCGCGGCCGCTTGGGAGAAGGTGATGAACCTGGACCGGTTCGACCTGAGCTGACCGCCTGCTCGTTCGCGCGATTCCCGCGGAACGAATGCGCCCGGCGATCGGGATCGGTCGACCGGTGCTTTTCGCGGGAAGCGCGGTGCGGGTATCTCCGCGCCCTCGGATCGGATTCGAATCCGATTCCCCGGATGATCCGCGTCCCGGCAATTGCCGCCGTTCGCCGGAAGCGGTGCGATTCGTCCGTCCAGTCCGGCGTCCGGGTGGGTCCATGGCGCGGCGCCGATCCCGGATCGGCGCCGCGCTTTCCGCGGAAGTCACCCGTTTTCCAGCGGGTTTGCTCCACTCGGGCGTTTTCGAGCGGGCGTGGAGCGGTCGGCGCAGGCGCGCCGTGCCAGGTCAGGGCGGTTGGGCGGTAGCCAATTCTCTGCGAGCGGTACGGCTGGCCCGGTTAGCGGTTCGCCCTTCCGGTGCCGCTGGAACCGACGTAAAGTTACTAGCATCACAGGTTGATCGATCGGTAATCGGAACTGGCGGCAAGAATGCTCGAACCGCCGATTGCCGCACGAGTCCGAGCCTGTGGGAGGGAATCGAAATCCGGCGCGCGGAGAACGACTTCCGCGGCTGGTGTTCCGTCTCCTTCTGCTCGATGATCACGGCAGCTGTCGGCAGCTTCTGCGCGTTCGCGCGCGGGCCGGCTCCTTCCAGTTGAGCGGAAGCGTCTGAGGAGGCATCGATCAAGGGAAGACGAGCGTCCGAACTCGCGGCGCACCCATTCGTGAGCAGCCCAGACCGAGCGACCCGGACAGGGATTCGAAAAACGGGAGGTGAAGTCCGATGACGACGACTCAGGAGCGCGAAGACCTGCTGAGCGAACTCGGCTTGGACGCGCAGAACAGCGCGGCGATCGGTCGAGTCCTCGGGACCGGCAGCATCGCGCGGGCCACCGAGCGGCCCGACGGCACGATGGAGGCGACCATCCGGATCAAGGAGGACGAGATCGCCTGGGATCCCGCGATCCTGGTCCTGCCGCACGGTGGTGACGTCGAGCTGACGATCATCAACGACGACAAGAACACGCACGCCTGCTTGCTGCCGAGCAACGGCGACAAGAAGTTCATCTGGCTGCTGAACCACTCGAAGGGCAGGGCCAAGCTCAACCTCGATGGACCCGGCTACTACTGGTACAGCTCGCCCGGCGGCAACGACGAGGGACGCGGGCTGACCGCCGCCATCGTCGTGCTCGGAGAGGTACCGCCGGAAGCCCGTCTCGACCGCCCCGACCAGCCGCGCCAGTAGAAGGGAACGAACTGATGACAGTCGAATACGTGGATGCCGGCGAGGCGATCGACCACGGTGCGCTCAGCGCTGTCTCCGGTAGCGCCCCCGCGGTGACGGACAACATCGACTACGACCGCATCCGCAACGCGCGCTCGGAATCGCACAACTGGATCACCTACTACGGCGACTACGACGGCAAGCGGTACAGCCTGCTGGACCAGATCCACACCGGGAACGTCAAGCGCATGGGACCGGCCTGGATCTTCCAGGCGGGCACCTCCGGCCAGATCGCGGGCGCTTCGACCTACGCGTTCGAGACCTGCCCCATGGTCGTCGACGGGGTCATGTACGTCACCGGCTGGGACGGCTGGTTCTGGGCCCTGGACGCCAAGACCGGCGAGCAGCTCTGGCGCTACAAGCACGCGGTTCCGTTCGACGTCTCGCTGTGCTGCGGGAACGTCAACCGGGGCTGCGCGGTGGCCAACGGCAAGGTCTACTTCGTGACGCCCAACGCCCACCTGCTCGCGCTCGACGCGGCCACCGGCAAGAAGGTCTGGGAGAAGACCATCGGTGACGTGCGCGCTGGTGAGAGCGCCTCGCTGGCCCCGCTGGTCGTCAAGGACACGGTCATCACCGGCAGCGCGGGCGGCGAGTTCGGCGTGCGCGGGCACATCGACTGCTGGGACCTGGAGACCGGGGAGCAGCGCTGGCGCTGCTACACCGTCCCCAAGCCGGGCGAGCCGGGCTCCGAGACCTGGCCGGCCGACGGCGAGAGCTGGGCCCGCGGCGGCGCCAACCACTGGGTCACCGGTACCTACGACCCGGAGACCAACCTGTACTACGCGGGCACCGGCAACCCGGCACCCGACTTCGACGGCGCGGTCCGCGAGGGCGACAACCTCTACACCGACAGCGTCGTCGCGGTCGACGTGGACACCGGCCAGATCAAGTGGCACTACCAGTTCACGCCGCACGACCTGTGGGACTACGACTCCACCATGGAGATGACCCTGTTCGAGCGGGACGGCAAGAAGCTGCTCGGCCACTTCGACAAGAACGGGTACTTCTTCGTGCTGGACCGCACCAACGGCGAGCTGCAGCACGTCACGCCCTACGTGGACCGGATCGACTGGGGAACCATCACCCGCGACGGAAAGGTGACCCCCAGGAAGTACCCGGACAAGGAGGGCGAGCCGGTCCACTTCTACCCCGGCCCGGCCGGGGCGAAGGAGTGGACGCACGCGGCCTACAGCCCGCGCACGGAGATGTTCTACGTGCCGGTCGCCGACGTGGGTGCCACCGCGACCCGGCGGCGTCGCGAGTTCAAGGAGGGCATGCCGTACTGGGGTGCGGCGGTCCAGGTGGACATCGACGACATGGCCGGTTCGGTCAGCGCCTTCGACACCCACGGCGTGGAGAAGTGGCGCTGGCGCAACCAGCACCCGATGGCCGCCTCGGTGCTCGTCACCGCGGGGGACGTGGTGTTCGCGGGAACCCCGACGGGCGAGTTCCTCGCGCTCGACGCCCGCACCGGCGAGGAGCTGTGGAAGTTCCAGTGCGGTAGCGGCCACCACGGCAGCCCGATGACCTACATGGTCGACGGCAAGCAGTACGTCGCCGTGCCGGTCGGCTGGGGCGGCTGGCTGGAGGGCATCATCCCCGGCATGCTCGGCGCCGGCCACGGCAGCGCGCTGATCGTCTTCGCGCTGCCGGACTGACCGGGGAGCCGAACAACCGGCCGCGTCGCGGACGACGACGCGGCGGCGTGAAGCCCGGAGACCTCCGGTCGGGTGACGAGCGCACGACGCCCGTTCCACCCGGCCGGAGGTCTCCCGCACTGATCAGCACTCCTACCCCGCGGGCCCGGCATCTTCGATGGCGGAGGCGTTAATCACCCGCTCGCAGCGCCTTCTCATCTGGCGAGGCCCGGGCGGCGGACCGCGGACGACGAGCGTCGGGTCCGGCCGCCAGAACCTGAGGAACACCGCGGAAACACCGTTGATCGGGCAGGTCCGGGCGCGCCCCGGGGCGGAGCCGAACGACCGAGTGGCTTCCGAGAACAATGCTACGGGAGGATGCATTGGGGTCGACGCGACGTGTTGTCGGGATCAAGGGGGACCGGCAGGTCCTGTTTGACATCGCCGAGGTGATCGTGGCCGAGGCTGTCGGAAGGGCCGTTTGGCTGAAGACCGACCTCGGGCGCTTCCGGTGCGCGACGGACGGGATAGACAACATCGACGACAAGTACGCCGAGTGCGGGTTCGTGCGCGTTCACCGCAGCTACTTGGTGAACCTGAACCGGGTCCGCGAGGTGTCCCGGAAGGACGGGGGCGAGCTGGAGCTCACCGTCGAGAACTACGGCGGCGTGGTCCCGGTGTCCCGCCGGCGGGCCAAGTTCGTCACGGAGGCGCTGGGGCTCTGAGCCCAGCAGGCACCGATCCGAGCCCCGGTCGCCCACCGCGCCGCGGCTCGGATCGGGCTGCGCGCGCCCGCCCGGTGGTGGCGTGCGCTCGCCGGGCCGGCGGGTGGACCTCACCGCCGCAGCGGGGCGGAGGCCCCCGTGGACGCCTTGGCCTTGTCCAGCACCTGCAAGGCCGTGGCCTGCGCGACGTCGGCGACCGCGGGGTCGCGTTCGAGCAGGGCGGTCGTGGTCGCGCCTTCCATCAGCTGGGCGATCTGGCTCGCGACGAAGTTCGCGTTCGGCAGTTCGCACTCCTCCACCAGCTTGACCACCCATGCGCGCATGGCGTTCTTGTGCTCGCGCACCGCGTTTCGCACCGGTGGCGAGGTGTCGGCGAGCTCGACGGTCGCGTTGACGAAGGCGCAACCGCGGAACGACGGCATGGCGAACCACTCGCGGAGCGAGTCGAAGACCGAGAGGAGCCGCTCCGCGGGCGACGAGGACCAGTCGACCTGCCCGCTCAAGCGCGCGCGATGGCAGTCGTCGAGGTGTTCCAGGCACGCGACGATGAGGTCGGTCTTGGTCGGGAAGTGCTTGTACAGCGTCATCTTGGCCACGCCGATCTCGCTGACGAGCGTGTCCACCCCCAAACCGGTGCCGCGCTCGTACATCAATCGCGAGGCTTCCTCGACGATGAGATCGCGTTTGGTCTCAGCACGCTCCGCTGGTGTCACGAAAAGCACCCCTGATCGGAGTTGGAGCTGCATTTCTGATGATCCGCTTCAGAATAGCCGCGGGGTGGTTCCGGCGCAATGGTCGCGATCTCGGCCCGCGCCCGATGATCCTGAAACTCGGCTTGTTTCGCGTCCGCGGTCGGCATCGCGGTCTCGGGGGAGCGGATCCGTCCGGTCGATCCTGAGAACCGTTCGTGCTCCGCCGGTATCGCTTCGTGCCGAACTCGTTGACCAGACGTACCGATCCGTGCAGCCTGGAAACTCGGCATGCGTCCTAGCTGTGGATGAGAACCGCAGGGCAGGGGCACGTGGAACGGTCAACCTCGGGGCGCGGTGACCCGACCTGATCGGCCGGTTTCGCGGTCGGCGGTCGGCTCCGCCGAGAGGTGATCGGCCCCGGAATCGGTCGCAACAATCTTCGCTCGATCGCTCGCAAGTCCGAAATCGCGAACCGGTCAACCGGCCGCAATGCAGCACGCTAGGAGGCGTAACGACAAATGGCTACCTTGGCTGAAGTCGCCCACGCGCTCGTTTCCGACCGGCGAGGCATTCTCGCCGCCGACGAGAGCATCGGGACGATGTCCGCTCGACTGGAAGGCGTCGGAGTGGAACCGACCGACGAGAATCGGCGCGCTTATCGGGAACTGATCGTCACGACCCCCGATCTCGTCGATTCGGTCAGCGGCATCATCCTGGCCGACGACACCCTCCGCCAGAGGCTGTCGAACGGGCGCACCTTTCCCGAAGCGCTCGCGGACATCGGGATCCTCGCGGGAATCAAGGTCGACACCGGGGCCAAGCCGCTGGCGGGGGCCTCCGAGGAGAAGGTGACCGAAGGGCTCGACGGCCTGCGCGAGCGCGTCGCCGAGTACGTGCGCCTCGGGGCGACCTTCGCGAAGTGGCGCGCGGTGCTCACCATCGGCGGCGGTCGGCCGAGCGAGCGCTCGGTGCGCGCGAACGCGCACGCGCTGGCGCGGTACGCCGGGCTCTGCCAGGAAGGAGGCCTGGTGCCCATCGTGGAGCCCGAGGTGCTGATGGACGGCGCCCACTCGATCGCGCAGTGCCAGCAGGTGACCAGAGCGGTGCTGCGGTCGTTGTTCGACGAGCTCGCGCTGATGAAGGTCGATCTCGACGGGATCATCCTCAAGCCGAACATGGTGGTGGCCGGGAAGGACTGCCCGGAGCAGCCCGCGGTGGACGAGGTCGCGCAGACCACGGTGGACACGCTGCGCGAGACCGTGCCGCCGTCGGTGCCGGGCATCGCCTTCCTCTCGGGCGGGCAGAGCCCCGAGCTGGCGACCCGGCACCTCGGCGCGATGCAGAACTGCGGTGAGCTTCCCTGGGAGCTCACCTACTCGTTCGGCCGAGCGCTGGTCGGCCCGGCCCTGGAGACGTGGTGGGGCGACGAGGGCAACTGGCGGGCCGCCCAGCGGGCGCTCTCCGTGCGCGCCGTCGCCAACGCCGCGGCCCGCTGAGGAGGCGGCCCGCAGCAGGAGCCCGGTCGGATCGGCCGCGCGGCCGATCCGACCGGTCGACGGGCGAAGCGCCGCCGAGTCGGAGGGGGTGGCAGCGGGCGCTCGGGCTCGACGGACAATCGGGCCGGCGCGGAAGGCGCCGACGAGGTCGAAGCGCGAGGGGGCTGGAGACGTGGTGGACGCTCCGCTGATCACCATCGAGGAGCCGGGGTCGTTCGGGTGGCGGGTGTTCCACGAGCGCCATCCGGCGATGGTCGAGCAGCTCTGCGCGGCGCACCCCTTCGGCCCTGATGTGCGCGAGCGGCTCGACGCGCTGCTGCGGGAGACGACCGCGGGCGTCGTCGAACCGCTCGACGACGACGCGCCGGATCACGACCGCTGGGAGGCCTGGACGGCCGAGCGGATCGGCAGGCCGTGGGCCGAGTCGTCGTTCCTGTGGGCCGAGAGCTACTTCTTCCGCAAGCTGCTCGCGGCGACCGGGTACTTCGCGCGGGGTCCGTGGCGCGGCGTCGACCCGTTCGCGCCGATGAAGCGCGCGGAGCTGGCGAACCCCTCGACCGCGGAGACCCTCGGGGCCCTCGACGGCCTCGCGGGGCTGTCCCCCGCGGACCGGGACGCGGCCGTCGTCCTGGCCGCGGTGTGGGGGAACCGCGCCGACCTGGCCTTCCAGCTCTCGGCGGGCGCGGATGTCGCGCGCGCGGGCCTGATCGCGGGGTCGGGGGAGGAGTTCTGGTCGCTGTTCGAGTCCTCCGGCCAGGTCCACCTCGTAGCGGACAACGCCGCCGGCGAGCTCGCGGCGGACCTGGTGCTCGTCGACCGGCTGCTGGCGACCGGGCGCGCCGACCAGGTCGTCCTGCACGTCAAGCCGGACCCGTACTACGTCTCCGACGCCACGCCGAACGACGTGCTGGAGGTCTTGGGCCACCTGGTGGGCCTGCCCGGGGAGGCGGGCGAAGTCGGCCGCCGCGTCCGGGACGCGTTGCGATCCGGCGAGATCGAGGTGCGCGCGCACCCGTTCTTCTGCGCGCCGATGGACTTCAGCGCGATGCCCGAGGACTTGCGCGGCCAGTTCTCCTCGGCTGCCGTCACGATCTTCAAGGGCGACCTCAACTACCGCAGGCTCGTCGGCGACCGGCACTGGCCGGCGACCCTGGCCTTCGATGACGCGGTCTCGCACTTCCCGGGCCCGCTGGCCGCGCTCCGCGTGTTGAAGTCGGAGGTCGTCGTCGGGCTCGACCGCGGCACCGCGTCGGCGCTCGACGCCTCCGGCGAGCCCTGGCGAACCGAGGGCTCCCGCGCGCTGATCCAGACCGGCCCGGGCTCCTGACGCGCCGCGGGGGAGCGTCGCGCAGGTGGTCGGCTCGGTGTGCCGGTCGCTGATCGAGATGGCGTCGCGCCGGGCCGGGGTCTGATCGATCGCCTTCGGCCCGAACCGAAAGCGGTCGCCAGCGCTCCGCTCGTGTGCCTGGCTCCGGATTTCGGGCGGGTGAGCAGCGGGGCGACTGGTGCGACCAAATCAATCCTTGACTTGCACCGAGGTCGACCTGAAGATGGCTGCCAACGTTGACTGTTAACACTCAACAGTCAACCCTCGATCGAGGAGGATCGCGATGGCCGGGCCGGCGCGGCGCAAGCCACTTGACCTGGGACTTCCAGCTGAGCTGGAGGTCCGGGCCGGGCGTGCCCTCGGTGCGGCCGAGGTCGCCCGCCCTGGCAGGCCGGAGGTGAGCGGCACCGGCCGCGCCCCCGGCGGCATCATCGGGGTCCTCCCCTCCGTCGAGAGCCCCGCCGGGCCGGTGCGATGCGCGCATCGGAAGCGCTCGGCGGTGCGCGTCGTCGCGCGGGGCGAAGCCGACACCGGCTGAGTCCCCTCGGGCGTCCCCGCCTCGCGAAGCTCCGCGACGACGCCTCGGCACCCTCGGAGTCCAGCGGCCGGGCTCGCGGTCTCGGACCGCACCCCGTCCTCAGCCACCTCAACGATGCGGAACCCACATGGCTCAATCGCTCATCCTGATGCACACGGCGATCACCGTCGTCGGGATCGTCCTGCTGATCATCGCCGCGCGAATAAACCCGGTGATCGTGCTGGTGCTGGGCTCGCTGTACCTCGGGCTGGCGACCGGTCTCGGGTTCGACCGGACGGCCGAGGCGGTGACCGAGGGCTTCGGCGACCTCATGGCCGAGGTCGGTCTGATCATCGGCTTCGGGATCCTGCTGGGGGCGCTGCTGTCGGCCACCGGGACGTTGCAGCGGATCGTGGAGCTGTTCCTGCGCGCCTTCGGCGGCAAGCGGGCTCCGTACGCGTTGGGCCTGTCCGCCGGTGTGGTGTTCCCGTCGATCTACTTCGACGTGGCCCTGGTGATGATGGCGCCGATCGCCCGCTCGGTCGCGGCCCGCACCGGGTTGGGCGTCGCCGCGGTCGGCGGGGCGCTCGCGATCGGCCTCGAGGTCGGGCTGCTGCTCGTGCTGCCGGGCTCGGCCGCGGTCGCGGTGAGCGGATCGTTCGGCGTCTCGCCGGGTCTGATGGTGCTCAACGGCCTGATCATCGGCGTGCTGGCCATCGTGATCAGCGTCTTCCTGCACGGGAAGCTGGTGGGGCGCACGTGGAACCCGGCCAAGGACGAAGCGCTCGGCGAGAGCGGAGCGCAGGACATCACCGTCAACGGTGACGCGACCCCGAAGCGGAACCTGCCGCTGCCGGTGCTCGTGCTGCCGGTGCTGGTCCCGCTGCTGCTGATCGTGGCCGGCACGGTCAGCGAGACCGCCGGGTTGGAGCTGGGCTGGATCGGGTTCCTCGCCGAGCCCGTCGTGGCGCTGCTGGTCGGGCTGCTGCTCGGCTGCGCGATCACGGTGTACATGTTCGACCGCGACGCCGTGGAGCGCGCGCTGACCAGGGGTGCCTCGACCAGCGGCACGATCCTGCTGTTCACCGGCGTGGCCGGGTCCCTCGGCGAGGTCATCAGCCGGACCGGTGTCGGCGACATCGTGGCCGGGATGTTCACCGCGAGCAGCGCGTCCCCGCTGCTGCTGGCGTGGCTGGTCGCCGCGCTGCTGCGGCTGGCGCAGGGATCCGGGTCGGTGGCCGCGATCACGGCGGCGACGCTGCTGGTGCCGATCATGGGTCAGCTGGGCGCGTCGGCGGTGCTGGTGGCGATGGCCGCGGGTGCGGGTGCGGCCTTCGGCGGGCACGTCAGCGACAACTCGTTCTGGATGTTCCGAAGCCTGCTCGGGTTGTCGACCCGCGGCACGTTCCAGGTCTACACCGTCGCCCAGTCGATCCTGTCGGTCGTGACGCTCGCGCTCGTGCTGGGTGCCAGCGCTTTCGCCTGAGCGCCCGCGCACCGGGAGCCCAGCTGTTCGCGAGCGCGCCGTTGCCGCGCGGAGGTGTTCGAGATCGCCGCGCGGCAAGGCATTCGCCCGCTGCTTGCCACCGAGGACGAGTCGAGGAGGGGCAGTGATGGATGAGGTGGCGGCCGAGCGGTCGGTCGCGTTCATCGGATTGGGAGCCATCGGCCTGCCGATGGCGCAGCGCCTCGTCGGCGCCGGGTACCCGAGCACCGGCGTCGAGGTGTCACCGGAGGCGATCGAGCGGGCCGCCGCGGCCGGGGTGCCCGCGGTGCGATCCCTGGCCGAGGTGCCGACCGCGTCGATCGTCGTGGTCATGGTCGCTTCGCCGGTGCAGCTGGACGAGCTCGTGACCGAGGCCCTGGCCGGTTCGGTGGAAGGGCAGCGCTGGGTCGTGATGAGCACCGTCGGGCCCGAAGCGGTCCGCGAGCAGGGCTCGCGGCTCGCCGAAGCCGGCGCGACCGTCGTGGATTGTCCCGTCACCGGAGGCGTTGCCGGGGCGACCACCGGCGAGCTGACCCTGTTCGCCGCGGGCGGGGCCGATGCCGTCGAGGCGCTGCGCGAGGTGCTGGAGCACTTCGGCGCGCTGCGGCAGGTCGGCGAACGCCTCGGCGACGGGCAGGCGATCAAGCTGGTCAACCAGCACCTCTGCGCGGTGCACATCGTCGCCGCCGCCGAGGCGCTCGCGCTGGCCGACCGCCTCCAGCTGGATCCCGCGACCGTGCTGCCGCTGGTCGAACGGGGTGCCGCGGGTTCCTGGATGCTCTCCGACCGGGGTCCGCGCATGCTGCGGGGCACCGAGGTGGACGTCACCAGCGCGATCGGGATCTTCGTGAAGGACTCGGGACTCGTGGCGGACGCCGCCGGCCGCTCGGGAGCGCACGTCCCGCTGCTCGACGTCGCCCGCGAGCGCTACCGCCAGGCCGCGGAGGCCGGTCTGCTCGCCCGCGACGACTCGCGGGTGATCGAGACCTACCTCGCCGAATGATCGCCGCGGCTGCGAGGGCTTCGGCGGCGAGGCGCGCGTGCGGCGCGCGGATCACCCCGGGCGGGTCAGGTCGCGCAGGAACAGCCCGGCGGTGGGTTTCGGCGCGAACCACGTCGATTTCGGCGGCATCAGCAGACCGGCGTCCGAGACCTCCATGATCTGCTCGATGCTCGGCGGGTGGACGTCGAACAGCACGGCCTCGCCGGAGGGGTGCCTGCAGTGCTCCGCCGAGCCGTTGCCGCACGTGATCGGCGTGATCCCGAGCTCGGGCAGCACTTGCTCGTCGAGGGCGACCACGTCCAGCGACTCGCGCCCGCTGGCGCCCGCGGGCCGCAGGCCCAGCCGGTAGCACTCGTCGGCGAAGCGCACCACGACGACCCCAGGCTCCGGGATCGCCTGCGCGCACCGCTCCCACCACGCGGTCGCGGGCAGCGACAGCAGCGCTTCGAGCACCGAGGCCGCGGCGCGGCCGGACGCGGGCAGGCAGCGGTGGTAGCCGAACACGCGCATCTCGTCGGCGGGGAACAGCGCGGCGAGCGTGAACGCGGCCGGGTGGCGCGCGCCGAGGTGGTGCCGCCGCGCGGCGTAGTGCTCGGCCGCGGCCATCCGGTGGTGGCCGTCGGCGATGTAGAGGGCGTCCAGCCCGGTCAGCCCGAGCTCGACCGTCCGCGCCAGCCAGGGGTCGTGCCCGACCCACGCGGTGTGCCGGGTGCCGTCCCCGGAGGTGAGGTCCACGTCGGGCTCGGCGGAGGTGATGCGCCCGGTCGCCGACCGCAGCGCCTCGCTGGGCGCGTGGGCGAGCGTCACCGGCATCTGCTCGATGCCGGAGAGCTCGGTGAACTCGTCGAGCAGCCGCTCCCGCTCGGGCTGCGTCGCCTCGTGCCGCCGGACGCGCCCGGCCCGGTAGTCGTCGACCGCCACCTCCACGACGACGCCCGACTGCGCGTGATCCCCTTCCTCGATGCGGTAGACCACGACGGCCGGTTCGGGCAGCAGCGGGTACCGGCCCGAGTCGAACGACTCCCTGATGCGCGCCGCGTCGCCGGGGCTCTCCCCCCACCGGCGGTCCAGGACCAGGCCGCGCGGCAGGCGCGCGGTCACCCCGGCCGGGGCCTCGGTCGGCGGGGTGCTCACGGCGTCTCGCCGATCGGCAGGGACGACGCGAACTCGCGCGTCGTCTCCGGGTTGACGCAGTGCAGCACGGTGCCCGCGGCGAACTCGTCGATCATGCGCACGACCTCGGTGGCCACGGCGTCCTGCGCCTGCTCGGTCGACGCGCCGATGTGGTGGGTGCCGTAGACGTTGGGATGCGCGGCCAGGCGCGACTCGATGGTTCCGGTGCCGGACCCGGGCTCGTCGGCGAAGACGTCGATGCCGGCGCGCACGTCCTTGGCGTCCATCGCCTCGATCAGCGCGTCCTCGTCGACCAGGTCGGCGCGCGCGGTGTTGAGCAGGATCGTGCCGGGGCCGACCTGCGCCAGCAGGTCGCGGTCCACGAGGCGCCGGGTGGTGTCGGCGGCGGGCACGTGCAGCGACAGCACGTCGCAGGTGCGCGCGAGCTCGTCGAGGTCGTCGACGAAGGTGATCCCGATGGCCCTGGCGCGTTCCAGCGTCTCGTCGTCGCGGCCCGGCTTGGCCACGGCGTGCACGCGCGTGCCGAAGGCCGCGGCCCGCTCGGCGAACGCGAGGCCGATCCGGCCCAGGCCGATGACCCCGACGTCGCGGCCGAACAGCCCGCGCGCCCGGGAGTAGCGCTTCTTGTCCCACCGCCCGGCGCGCAGGTCGGCGACGTTGTCGGCGATGTTGCGGTCGATGGCCAGCAGCAGCGCGAAGGCCAGCTCGGCGACGGCGATCGCGTTGCGCCCCGGGACGTTGCAGACGTGGACGCCCAGCCGGGAAGCGGTCTCCCGGTCGATGGTGTTGGTTCCCGAACCGGCCCGGATCACCAGGCGCAGGGCGTCGGCGGCCTGCAGCGCCTCGGCGGTGACGCGGGTGCTGCGAACGACCAGCACCTCGCACCCGGCGAGCCGGGCGGGCAGCTGGTCCGCGGTCGTGTCCGGCTCGTAGGCGCACTCGTGCGCCTCGGCGAGCCGGTTGCGGTGCTCCTCGGGAAAGGCGTCGGCGACCAGAACCCTCATCGGTCCCTCCAGCTTCGTGCGGGACACCTCGAACCGGGTCGGACGAACCAGTGTCGGGGGCGCCGCCCGCTGGCGCACCCCGCAACCCGGCAGCAGCGCGCCGCACGGGGTGTTGTTGCTCATCGCGCACCCGATTGCTTATGGCGCAATGGTGGGGCCCACCTTCCGAACGCGTCAACACCCCCGTTCGGGGCCTCGGCCACATCGCGCCGGGCTGCTGCGGAGGCCCGGTGAAGTGGGTGGATAGGCTCGCCGCATGCCCATGTCAGTACGTCTTGCCACCGAGGAGGACCGGCCCGCGGTCCTCGCGCTGCTGCGGTCCGCGCACGAGGACGCGGTGCCCGAGGAGGAGCGCGGGGAGAAGGGGTTCGTCCAGGGCGAGTGGGACGAGGAGGCGCTCGCGGCCGTCGCGAGCGGCCCCGGCATCTTCCTGGCCGAGGAGAAGGACGAGCTCGCCGGCGTGGTCGTGACCGCGGACGACGGGGACGCGGCCGGGCTGCCCGCCGCGGTTCGCCGCACCGCCGAGTCGACCAGGAGGTTGGAAGGGCCGGTCCTGCTCTACGGGCCCGTCGTGGTCGCCCCGAAGTTCCGGGGCCGCGGAGCGGTCCGCTTCCTGCTCTCCGGCATGGCACTGATGCTCGGCGAGCGCTACCCCAGCGCCGCTCTCGTCGTCGAGGACGCCAACCAGCGCGCGATCAAGGTCCACCGCGCGCTGGGCATGAAGAAGCACACCCGGTTCACCCTCGACGACCGCGCCTACACCGTCTTCGTCTTCGCCCCGAAGGACTTCCTCCCCAAGCGGGCCAAGTAGCGGCCGCGCCGCCTCCGACGGGCATCGCCGACGGGTCGGACGCGGCGCAGCCGGTCTCGTCCGCCGGTTTCGCGGTGTTGTTCGATCCGAGCAGCGCCCACTCCCCGCGTGGCCGAGGTGGGGAAGGAGCGCACGGCGTGGCGCCTAGGGGCTGTTCAGGGATGCGGCGGAGCCGCTGCTTCAGGTGTGGGACGCGGTCCGCACCGCCGCTGGAGGTTCTGCCACCCGCACCGCCGAGCAAAGCAATTCCCGAACAACTCCTAGACCAGGCCGAGCTCGGAGACCGCCTGCCACGCGAGTTCCGCCTGGCGCAGCTCGGCCTCGGCGCGATCACCGGCCGCGTAGTCGTCATCGCCCATGACCCCGGCCTGGTACCGCGCTCGCACGCCCGCGCCGATGCAGCAGGACCGCCAGCGCTGGAACGCCACGTAGAGCGGGAGGTCCGAGACGTCCCGGCCGGTGAACTCCACGTACCGGTCGACGAGCTCCCCGCGGGTCGGGAAGCCGCCTTCGGCGGTGGGGCCGGGCGTGACCGGCGGGTGCTCGTCGCCGGGTTCCTCCCACGCGGCGATGAGCCAGCCGAGGTCGGCCAGCGGCTCGCCGAGGGTGGCCAGCTCCCAGTCGAAGACCGCCAGGACTTCGCCGTCGGGGCCGAACGAGAGGTTCCCGGGGCGGAAATCGCCGTGCACGATGCCGGTCGTCTGCTCGGGCAGGTTGGCCGCGAGCGCGTCGTGGATCGCGTCGAGCAGGTCGAGGTCGGGGGCCCCGGAGGCGTGCACCTGCTTCCGCCAGCGGCTCAGCTGCCGCTGCAGGTACCCGCCGCGCCGGGCCGCGTCGCCGAGCCCGACGGAGTCCGGGTCGACGTTGTGCAGCGCCGCCATGCGCTCCGCGGTCGCCATGCCCGCGCGGTGCCGGGCCGACCGGGAGAACGGGGCCGCCGAGTCGGCGTCGGCGAGCACCGCGCCGCCGACGAACCCCATCACGTAGAACGGCGCACCGGTGACCTCGGCGTCCGCGCAGTAGGCCAGCGGTTCGGGAACCGGGACGTCGGTGCCGTGCAGCGCCGAGATGAACCGCCACTCGCGGCTCATGTCGTGCGCGGTGCTGAGCACTCCGCCCGTGGGCGGCCGCCGCAGGGCGCGCACGGCGCCGTCGGAGTCGGTGACCCGGTAGGTCAGGTTGGAGCGCCCACCGGAGATCGGGGAGAACTCCACGGGCGGGCGCAGCCCCGGCACGTTCTCGGCCAGCCAGCGCGTCGTCCGCTCGTGGTCGATGCCGCGCGGTCCCACCGAGCTCACCCCCGCTCGCCGAGCTGCTCGCGGAGCCGGCGCTTGACGACCTTGCCGGTCGGGGTGCGCGGCAGCGGGTCGTGGTGCACCACCACGCGCGCCGGGACCTTGAACGGCGCCAGCCGCTGCGCGACGTGCGCGCGGAGCTCCTCGGCGGTGGCCGGTGCTCCCAGGTTCACCACGGCGGCGACCTCCTCGCCCAGGCCGGGGTGCGGCAGGCCGAGCACGGCGACGTCGTCGACGGCCGGGTGCTCGTGCAGCACGGCTTCGACCTCGGCGCAGTAGACGTTCTCGCCGCCGCGGATCACGACGTCCTTGAGCCGGTCGACCACGTAGACCCGGTCGCGATCGGTGTACCCGAGGTCGCCGGTGCGGAACCACCCGCGGCTGAACGCCTCCGCGGTGGCCTCGGGCAGATTCCAGTACCCCCGCACGACTTGCGGGCCGCGGAACCAGAGCTCGCCGACCTCGCCGTCGCCGAGGTCGGAGCCGGTGGCCGGGTCCACGACCCGGATCTCCGCGCCCGGTACCAGCCTGCCGACGCTGTCGGGGTTCTGCTGGTACTCCTCGCCCGCGTTGGCGACCACCGTCGAGGTGGTCTCGGTCAGCCCGTAGCCCGCCGAGGTGGTGCTGCCCAGGCCACCGATGCGCCGGACCAGATCGGGCGGGACGGGGGCGCCGCCCGTGCTCACCCCGTCCAGGCCGCGCACCGCGTCGCCGTGCTCGACGAGGTCGCGCATCATCGCGGGCACCCCGGCGGCGCTGGTCAGCCCGTGCTCGGCGATGAGCTTCGCGGCCAGCTCGCGGTCCCACCGGTACATCGTGGCCAGCTTCGCCCCGGCGAGGGTGGCGAAGCACAGCACCGCGATCCCGGCGATGTGGAACAGCGGGAAGCCCAGCAGCGCACCCGGCCGCGGTGCGCCCGGATCGGGCTCCGGAAGCGCGCCCCCGTTGCCGATCGCGGTCTCCACGCGGCGGTTGACGACGGTGTTGAGCAGGTTGGTGACGTGGTTGCGGTGCGTCGCCACGGCGCCCTTGGGACGGCCCGTGGTGCCGGAGGTGTAGAGGATCGTGGCGTCGTCGTCGGGATCGACGGCGACCTCGGGCGGCCGGGTGTCGGCGGGGAGGCTCGCCACCAGCTCCGCCCAGGCGCGCACGCCGGGGCCGGGCCTCCCGCCGCGCACCTCGATCACCGGGACCTCGCGGTCGAGGAGCGCGGCGCGTTCGGCATCGGCGAAGACGACCTCCGCGCCGCTGTCGGTCATGCCGTGGCGCAGCTCGCCCGCGGTCCACCATGCGTTGAGGGGGACCGCGACGAGCCCGGCGACCTGGATCGCCCAGAAGATCGGCACCCACTCCGGGTAGTTGCGCATCGCGATGGCCACCCGGTCACCAGCGGCCAGCCCGTACTCCTCGCGCAGGGCCCTGGCCAGGCCGATGACGATCCGGTGGTGCTCGGCGAAGGTGCAGCGCTGGTCCTCGTAGATCAGGAAGTCCTGGTCCCCGTGCGCCGCGCTCGCCAGCGCCACCTCCCGCAGGGTCCGCAGGGGTTTCGCGTAGACCCGCATCGGGACGCCGCGCACTTCGGCGTCGATCATCTCGAACTCGCCGCCGGGGCCGATGAACTCGCCCAGCACGCGCTCCCGCAGATCGTCGGGCACCGCCGCCTCCCTCAGCTCCTCGATCGTGTCCTGCCTCCGCTCAGCGGTCCTCCGGGCGCTGCCTCGCAGGCCGGAGCGCTCACTCGACCACCCACTCACCGGTGAACTCCGGTTCGGTCTTGTTCGCGAAAGCCCGGAAGGCCGCCGGGGCGTCGGCGGTGGCGAAGTTGACGCTCTGCGCCCGGGCCTCGGACTCCAGGGCCTCGCGGAAGGTCTGCTGCCCGGCGGCGTTGAGCATCTCCTTGCTCTGCGCGATCGCCACCGGCGGCCCGGCCGCGAGTTCGCCCGCGAGCTCGTCGACGAAGGAGTCCAGCTCGCCGTCCTCCTTCACCCAGGTCACCAGGCCGAGGTCGTGGGCCTCCGCGGCTCCGATGACCTCGCCGAGCAGCGCGAGGCGCTTGGCCTGCTGCAGGCCGACGATGCGGGGCAGCAGCCAGGAACCGCCGAAGTCCAGGGACAACCCGCGCTTGGCGAAGATCTGCGAGAACCTGGCCTCCGGCGCGGCGACCACCAGGTCGCAGCCCAGCGCGAGGTTCCAGCCCGCGCCCACGGCGACGCCGCGCACCTTGGCGATCACCGGCTTGGACATCTCGTGCAGCGCCGTGGCGACGTCGTTGACCCGGTGCATCCGGGGCAGCGGATGCCCGGAGCGCCCCGCGGACAGGTCGGCGCCCGCGCAGAAATCACCGCCCGCGCCGGTCAGCACCACCGCGCGCACGTCCTCGTCGAGCTCCGCGCCGCGAATCGCCTCCCGCAGCGCGCTCCAGGTCGGGACGTCGATCGCGTTCTTGCGGTCGGGCCGGTTGAGCGTCACGGTCAGCACCGGGCCTTCCCGCCGCACCAGAACGGTCTCGCTGCCCACTGCGGTCCACGTCCTCTCATCTTCGAAAGGCACATCGGCGGGAAGATCCACCGGGTGTGATCGTTCGTCAAGCTAACACCCGGGACGGCCGCAGGTCACCGTCCGCGGGCGGACGGCGATCTCGCCGACCGCGCGCTAGCGCTTCGGACGTGGTGGGTTGTCCACCGGCGAACGCATCGCGATGATGCCGGGCACGAGATCGGTACGCCCGTCCTGAACATCGCCACGGGCGCACCGACGGGAGCGGCGGCGCAGGAGCACTGCGCGGAAGGCGGCACGATGACCATCGACGAGCTGAGGCAGCGGATCGCGGACTTCCTCGCCCGCAACGATCCCGCGCGCACCGAGCGATTGGAGTTCCTGCGCGCACGCTACGACGCGGGGCTGGCCTGGGTGCACTTCCCGGAGGGCCACGGCGGTCTCGGCCTTCCCCAGGCCTGGCAGTTCGAGGTGGACGAGCTGTTCCACGAGGCCGGAGCACCGGACAACAACCCGCAGGTCAACGGCATCGGCCTGGGCATGGCGGCGCCGACCATCCTCGCCTTCGGCACCGAGGAGCAGAAGCAGCGCTTCCTCCGGCCGCTGTGGACGGGCGAGGAGATCTGGTGCCAGCTGTTCAGCGAGCCGGGCGCCGGTTCGGACCTCGCCGGGCTCGCCACGCGGGCCGTCCGGGACGGCCAGGACTGGGTGGTCAACGGGCAGAAGGTGTGGACCTCGGGCGCGCACTACGCCCGCTTCGCCATCCTGGTCGCGCGGACGGATCCGGACGCGCCCAAGCACCGGGGTCTGACGTACTTCCTGTGCGACATGACCGACCCCGGGGTCGAGGTGCGGCCGCTGCGGCAGATCACCGGCGAGGCCGAGTTCAACGAGGTCTTCCTCAACGACGTCCGGATCCCGGACGGTCACCGCCTCGGGGAGCTGGGCGAGGGCTGGAAGGTGGCCACCGCGACGCTGAACAACGAGCGCGTGGCCATCGGCGGCAGGGCGGCGCCCCGGGAAGGCGGGATGGTCGGCGTGGTCTCGCGGACCTGGCGCGAGAACCCCGATCGGCGGACCCCGGAGCTGCACGACCGGCTCCTGCGGCTGTGGGTGGAAGCCGAGGTCGCCCGCCTGGCGGGTCAGCAGGTGCGGCAGAAGCTCGCCAAGGGCCGGCTCGGGCCCGAAGGCGCGGCGATGAAGGTCACCTTCGCCCGGCTGAACCAGCAGCTGTCCGGGCTGGAGGTGGAGCTGCTCGGCGAGCAGGGCCTGCGCTACTCGGACTGGACCATGGTGCGGCCCGAGCGGGTCGACTTCACCGGGCGGGACGCCGGTTACCGCTACCTGCGGGCGAAGGGCAACTCCATCGAGGGCGGGACCTCCGAGATCCTGCGCAACATCGTCGCCGAGCGGGTCCTGGGACTGCCCGCGGAACCCCGCGCCGACAAGGACATCCCGTGGAAGGACCTCGAGAAATGAGCGACCTGAACCTGCTCTACACCGACGTCGAGGACGACCTGCGGTCGTCGGTGCGCGACCTGCTCACCGACCGGTGCGCTCCGACCGACGTGGCCGCGGCCTACGACGGGCGTTCGGCGGTCGACGGGCTGTGGAAGGCGCTGGCCGTCGACATGGGGCTTGCCGGACTGCTGGTGCCCGAGGAGCGGGGCGGCGCGGGCGCGTCGGCCCGCGAAGCCGCGGTCGTCCTCGAGGAGCTGGGGCGCACCGTGGCACCGGTGCCGTTCCTGACCAGCGCGGTCGTGGCGACCGCGGTGCTGGCCGACACCGACGGCGACCTGCTCGACCAGCTCGCGGCGGGCGAGCGGACCGCGGCGCTGGCCGTGCCGCTGTCCACCGCCCCGGACGGCGCCATCCCGGCGGTGCGGGCCGCCGGAGGTCGGCTGACCGGGACCGTCAGCAGCGTGGCCGGCGCCCTGGAGTCCGACGTCCTGCTGGTGCCCGCGACCACCGGCGACGGGCTCTCGGTGCACGCGGTCCGCACGACCGAGGTGACCGCGGATCCGGTGGTGTCGTTGGACATGAGCCGGCAGCTGGCCGACATCGGCCTGAACGACGTCGCCGGGACGCAGGTCATCGCCGACGCCGAGCCGGTGGTGCGGCGCGCGCTGCGGCTCGGCGCGGCGCTGCTGGCGTCCGAGCAGGTCGGCATCGCCCGCTGGTGCCTGGAGGAGACCGTCGGATACCTCAAGCAGCGCAGGCAGTTCGGCCGCGTCGTCGGCGGGTTCCAGGCCCTCAAGCACCGGTTGGCCGACGTCGCCATCGGCGTGGACTCCGGGGCGGCGGCGGCCCGCAACGCTGCCGCCGCCGCGGCCGCCGAGGACCCGGACTTCGAGGTCGCCGCCGCCGTCGCGCAGGCCTACTGCGGAGATCTGGCGGTGACCGCCGCGGAGGAGGCCGTGCAGCTGCACGGCGGGATCGGGATGACCTGGGAGCACCCGGCGCATCTGTACCTCAAGCGCGCGAAGGCCGATCAACTCGCCTTCGGCGCTCCCGGGGCCCATCGCGCCCGCCTCGCCGAGCTGGTGGACCTCCCCGGAGCCCCGGCGTGACCGCCTAGCCGACCTCCGCGTCGGCGAGCGAGGACCTCCGGGGCGGCTCCGCCTCCCCGGAGGTCCTCGATCATCAGCGCCCGCGGTGCGCGTCGGTGCTCCGGGCCTGCATCAGGCCGTGGTGCTCGCGCGCACGGCGCGGGCCACCTCGTCCTGGCCGAGGTGCTCGAAGACGTCGGCTGCGATGTGCGCTCCGATGTGCAGGCTCGACGTCGCGGCGGGGGAGGGGGCGTTGAGCACGTGGATCGCGCGGGCTGTCCGGTCGATGACGAAGTCGTCGACCAGCTCGCCGTCGTCGCGCACCGCCTGCGCCCGCACGCCGCTGCCGCAGCTGCGCAGGTCCTCACCGTTGAGGGTCGGCACGAGCTTGCGGACTTCGCGCACGTGGAGCCGCCACACCAGCGAGCGGGCCATCTCGGCGAGACCGTAGCGCCAGTAGCGCCGGGTCAGGCCGCGCAGCGCGGGATCGCGCGCCAGCCGCGCCAGCAGACCCGGGTCCACGTCGCGCCACCGGTACCCCTCGCGCGCGAGGGCGGGCACGGCGTTGGGGCCCACGTGCACCGAGCCGTCGAGCATCGGCGTCACGTGCACGCCGAGGAACGGCAGGTCCGGGTCGGGCACGGGGTAGACGGGGTTCGTCACGACGTCGGCGCGGCCGGGACGCACCTCGGTGTACTCGCCGCGGAAGGGCATGATCTGCACCGAGGGGCGATCGCCTGCCGCGCGGGCGATCGCATCGCTGTGCAGCCCAGCGCAGTTGACCAGCACGCGGGCCCGGATCTCGCCGCGGTCGGTGGTGATGACCGTCCGGTCGCCCCCGGCGGCGAACGACCGCGCGGGCGAGTTCGCGCGCAGCACCGCCCCGAGCCCGGTCAGCTCCTCGGCCATCGCGCGGCAGACCGCCCCGAAATCGGTCATGGCCGTCTCGGCGACCGCCAGCGCGGCGACCCCGGCGACGTTCGGCTCGCGCTCGGCGATCTCGCGCCGGTCCAGCCGCCGCGCGGTGACCCCGTTGGCCTCCGCCCGCTCGGCCAGCAGCTCCAACCGGGGCAGCTGGTCCTCGGAGGTGGCCACCACGAGCTTGCCGGTGCGCCGCACGGGAACGTCGTGCGCCTGGCAGTAGCGGATCATCTCCTCGCCGCCCGCCCGGGCCATGCGCGCCTTGAGGCTGCCCGGCCGGTAGTACAGGCCGCTGTGGATGACGTTGCTGTTGTTGCCCGACTGGTGCGCGCCCCAGCGGTCCTCCTTCTCCAGGACGGTCACGGACCGCGCCGGGTCGGCGTGCAGGATCGCCCTCGCCGTGGCCAGGCCGAGCACCCCACCTCCGATCACGGCGACGTCGACGGCCTCCGGCATCTCGGGCACCTTCCTGCTGGGCAGCGGATCGCAGCGACTGTATACATTCGCAGCGGCGGTGTACAGGGGATAGGCTCGCCCGGTGGGTTCAGCGGCCAAGACCGACAACAGCGCGGGCGTGATCGCCGAGCGGTTGCGCGCGTCGATCCGGCACGGCGAGCTGCTGCCCGGGACCCGCCTGGTGCAGGAGAAGCTCGCCGCCGAGCTGGACGTCAGCCGCATCCCGCTGCGCGAGGCCCTGCACGCGCTGGCCGCAGAGGGGCTCGTCGAGGTGCTGCCGCAGCGCGGGATGCACGTCGCCGAGCTCAGCCGCGACGACATCGCCGAGCTCTTCGAGCTGCGCCTGCAGCTGGAGCCGCGGTTGGCCGAGGAGATCGTTCGCGGCTGCCGCGAACGCGATGTCGACGAGCTGCGGGCGCTCGCCGACGAGATGCGCGCGCTGGGCGCCGACGCCGGCGCGCGGGCGGTGCGCAACTACCGGTTCCACCGGCGGATCTACGAGCTGGCGGAGCGCAGGCTCGCGCTGCGCTTCATCGACCAGCTGCTGCACCAGGTGGAGCCCTACAGCCGCCGCTGGGTCCGCTCCGGCGACGAGCTCGACCGCATCGACGACGAGCACGCCGCGATGGTCGAGGCGCTGCGAACCCGCGACGCCGACCTGCTGCGCCGCGCGATCACCGCGCACGTCGAGGGCGCCCGCGACCACGTCCTGGCGCGCCACCCGGCGTAAGGGCGGGCGAGAAGCCCTCACGGGGTGCGCACGCCCTTCCGCTCGGTGCAGGTGAGCCCGCAGTCGGGTGCGGGCTCGGACCTCGGTGCTGTCCGTTGGCGGGGCAGCGCGCCAACATTAACCTAGCGCTTGCTTGGGCATCTGGGTATGCTGCGGTCACCGACGTGGGGAAGGGGACTCGTGGCGTACGAGATAGACCTGACCGACCGGGTGGTCCTGGTGACCGGGGGCGGCCGCGGCGTGGGAGCGGGGATCGCCGAGGTGTTCCTCCGCGCCGGCGCGCACGTGGAGATCTGCGGGCGCCGGGAACCGGCGGGTCCGACCGAGATCGGCGGCCGCCGGGCGCGCTTCTCCGCGGTCGACGTCCGCGAAGCCGATCAGGTGGCCGACTGGATCGCCGACGTCGAGGACCGCCGGGGGCGGTTGGACGTCGTCGTCAACAACGCCGGTGGGGCGCCGTTCGCGAACTTCGTCGACGGCTCGACCCGCTTCCACGCCAAGGTCAACGACCTCAACTTCATGGGTGCCGTCCACCTCGCGCACGCGGCGCATCCGCTGCTGCGCCGGTCCGGCAGCGGGGTGATGCTCAGCGTCACGTCGATCTCCGCGCGCCGCCCCAGTCCGGGCACGGCGGTGTACGGGGCGGCCAAGGCCGCCCTGGAGAGCCTGACCGCGAGCCTGGCCGTCGAATGGGCGCCCGAGGTGCGGGTCAACGCGGTCAGCTGCGGTCTCGTCGCCACTCCCGGGTCCGTCGACCACTACGGCGGCGCCGAGCAGGCCGCCCGGGTCGCGGCGACGATTCCCCGCGGCGTCTTCGCGGCTCCGCAGGACGTGGGACAGGCCTGCCTGCTGCTCGCCTCCCCGCTCGCCGACCACATCACCGGCGCCGTGCTGGACGTCGACGGTGGCGGCGAACGGCCCGCGTTCCTCCAGCACACCCCGAACTCCTGACCGGCCGCCGACGACCAGCGCCAAGTCGCCCACGGCGAGCTGGGCGGCGCGAGGTGCGACGATGAACCGGGCTCCGCGAGGCGCCGGACGACCCCGATGGCCAGTTGGCCGCGCGCTCGCGGCGGAGCCTCCGACGTGCGCGGGGCCCGCCGCGGGCCCCAAGAAGCAAGTGCTTGTTCGGTACCCTGATGAGGCCGTCCTGGTGGGCTGCGGAGCGATCGGTCCGCGGCGGCGGGCGGCGCATCGGTCAGCAGGAGGAGCAGCGATGACGGTGAGCTCGACGAAGAAGGCCCGCAAGCGCCCCGGCAGCGGTGCCGGGTCGGCGCGGCGAGCGGAGTTGCTGGAGATCGCCGCCCAGCTCTTCGCGACCAGGGGGTACGCGCAGACCACCGTCCGCGACATCGCCGACGAGGCCGGGATCCTCTCCGGGAGCCTCTACCACCACTTCAGCTCCAAGGAGACGATGCTGGAGGAGATCCTCCGGTCCTTCATGGACGGTCTGCTCGAGCGCTTCCAGGAGATCGTCGCCGGGGCCGCGGCGCCGCGCGAGGCGCTGGACGGACTGGTCCGCTACTCGTTCACCGCCATCCACGAGCAGCAGGCCGCGGTCTCGCTGTACCAGAACGAGATCGCGCTGCTCAGCCGACTCCCCGACTTCGGCTTCGTGGAGGAGAGCAGTCGCCGGGTCGAGTCGATCTGGATCGCCGTCCTGGAGGAGGGGCGGCGAACCGGCGACTTCCGGGAGGACCTGGAGCCCTCCCTGGTCTACCGCTTCCTCCGCGACGCGGTCTGGTCCTCGGTGCGCTGGTACAACCCGGAGGGGACGATGCGTCACGACGCGCTCGCCGAGCAGTGCCTGCTCCTCCTCCACACCGGTCTGCTGGCCGACTAGCGCTCGTCCGAGCCGCTTCGCGGCGGTCCGGGTAGGAGAACCTCCGCGGCTCGGTGGTCTCCGCGCGCCGCTCATGATGCGCGGCGTCGCGCCGAACCTGCTGCGGGGCGGGCCGATTCCCACACCTGGGACGGCCGTCCCGCAGCATCCCAACAGCGCCTGACTCAGCTCGGCTCGGCCAGCAGGGGGCGGGAGGCGCTCAGCCGCGCACCTCGCGGTCCCGCACGCCCGCGGGATCCAGCACGGTGCGGATGAGCTCCAGCTCCCGGGCGTCGGGCAGGCGCGTGATCCCGGCGCGGCTGGTGTCGATCTCGAAACCGGTGGCCTCCCGAACCTCCGCCGCGCTCACACCGGGGTGGAGCGAGCGGACCTCGAGGTGCCCTTCGGCGTCGTACCCCAGCACGGCGAGGTTGGTGACCACCACGCCCAGGTCGTGGAACCGCAGGCTCCGCGTCGGGTGGCGGCGCGCACGGTCGTTGCCGACGCCGCAGACCACGTCGACCGACTCGGTGAAGATCCGCGTGCTGTGCTCGGCGACCCAGTAGTCGGTGCGGTGGTTGGCCGTGTTGCCGGGTGCGCCGCGGACGCCGATCAGCTGCCGGGTGGGCGCGCGCCAGTCGCCGATCGAGGAGATGTTCTGGTTCCCGTAGCGGTCGATCTGGCTGGCGCCCATCATGCTGTGCCGCTTGCCGCTGCTGAGCACGTCGAAGATCAGGCGGAACGGCACCCAGCTCTCGACGACGCCGCCGTCGGCGGCGGTCCGGCCCAGCGGCGGCGGTTCGGCCATGAAGAAGCACTCGCCGTCGTTGAGGACCAGGTCGGGGGAGTGGGTCAGCCGCGCCAGGCGCGCGCCGATCGTCGGAACGATCCCCACCGCGTGCGCGAGGACCTCGCCGGAGCCGCGCCAGGCGTCGCCGCACGCGGCGATGCAGACCTCGGCGCGGGTGGCCTCGGTCGCGGTCGTCTCACCGGTCGTCCGGGTGTTGCTGCTGACGTTCACGATGCCTGCTCCTCGTGGGACGCGTGGAACTCCTCCACGGCGGCGAGGTAGGAGGCCTCGTCGCCGGTCAGGAAGGTGCGGGTGAACCGCTGCCAGCTCTCGGGATCCCGGGCCGCGGTGGCGTAGTGCCGCTGGAACGCCTCGTCGCGCCCGTAATCGGGCTCGCAGCTGGTGAAGTGCGCGCCGTTCGGGGCCTCGATGACGCCGCTGACGAACATCCGGCTCAGCAGCAGCGACTGCGCTGGCCCGCCCGCGCCGAGCTCGGGCGTGGGCACGACCTTCTCGGCGGACACGAGGGTCTTCTCCGAGGCCATCGCGAACAGGTCGTCGAAGTACGGGTCCGGGCCGAGGTATTGGCCGTTGCCGGCTGCGTCGGCGCGGTTGAGGTGGACCAGCGACACGTCCATGCGCAGGCCGGGCACCGCCACGTACTCCTCGTCGGCGTAGGGCGAGGCGACGGTCCGCAGCTCCGGGTTCATCGTCAACACGTCGCTCTCCAACCCGGCCCGGGTGGGCAGGAAGGAGAGCCGGTTGGCCCCGGCCCGCAGCGCGGTGACGAACATGCCCTCGTCGTACTCGGAGGTCTCGATGCGGCCGGACTCCCGCGCCGCCCGGAAGTGCGGGTCGAGCGGGATGCTGTCGAGCGAGACGAACCCGTAGACGAGCTTGCGCACCTTGCCCGCCGCGCACAGCAGCCCGACGTCGGGCCCTCCCAGCGTCACCACCGTCAGGTCGGTGACGTCGCTGCGCACCAGCTCGCGCACCGCGGCCATCGGTTTGCGGCGCGAGCCCCAGCCACCGATCCCGACGGTCATGCCGGATTCGACGTGCCGGGGCAGGTCGGTCAGCGGCATCGTCTTGTCGCTCATGTTCCTACCTCCTCGTTGGCTCGGCGCTCGTTTCGGGCGAGACCTGCCGGTCGGGGTTGCGCGATCGGAGGTCTTGCGCCCGCCAGGACTTCCGGCTGCTCCCCCTTCCGGCGGGCGTGGCGGATCAGATCGGGGCGAGGGCGCGCAGGTGCTCCCGGGCCGAGCCGAAGAGGTGGGCGGTGGCGTGGGCGCGCTTGAAGTAGAGCTGGGCGCGGTGCTCCCAGGTGATGCCGATCCCCCCGTGCAGCTGGATCATCTCGCCTGCCGCGTGCTCGAAGGCCTCGCCGCACCACGCCTTGGCGCGGGCGGCCTCCTCGCCCAGGTCCGGGGCGTTCCGCGCCGCGGCCCAGGCGGCGGCCCAGGAGACCGAGCGGGCGGTCTCGACCGAGACCAGGACGTCGGCGACCCGGTGCTTGAGGGCCTGGAAGGAGCCCAGGGGGCGGCCGAACTGCTCGCGCTCCTTGAGGTGGGCGACGGTGTCGTCGAGCGCGCGCTGCGCGCCGCCGACCTGGAGCGCGGTCACGGCGACGGCGGCGACGGACGACAGCCGCGCGAGCGCGGCCCGGGCCTCGAGGGCGAGCGCCGCCGCCGGGGCGTCGTCGAGCTCCACGGTGGCGAACCGGAGCGTCGGATCCAGTGCCGGGGTGGGGGTTCGGGTCACCCCGGCGGTTCCCGGTGCGACTTCGAAGAGCCCCGGCCCGGCCGGGGTGGTTGCCACCACCAGCAGCACGTCGGCCGCGGACCCGTCGAGCACCAGTCGCGCGGAGCCGGAGAGGCGCCAGCGGTCGTCGGTCCCGGTGGCGCGGACGTCGGAACCGTCGAGGCGCCACCGTCCGGCCGCATCCGCCCATGCCAGCGCGGCCACGCGCTCGCCGGCCGCCAGAGCGGGCAGCAGCCGCTCGCAGTCGCCGGGCTCCGCCGCCAGCAGCAGCGCCTGGGTCGCCAGCACCCCGGATCCCAGCAGCGGTGACGGGGTCAGCGCGGCCCCGAGCACCTCCAGCACCAGGTGGGTTTCGAGGGAGGTGAAGCCGGCGCCGCCGTACTGCTCGGGCACGGCCAGGGCGGCGACCCCGATCTGCTCGGTCATGGCCCGCCAGAGGCCGTCGTCGTAACCGGGCTCCTCGGCGATGACGCGGCGGAGGTCCTGGTCCCCGGCGCGGCGCTCCACGAGCCGGCGGACTGCGGCCATCAGCTCCTGCTGCTCCTCGGTGAGACCGAACCGCATGGTCATGCCGCCGCCAGCTCGTCGAGCACGCGGGCGCGGTGGTGGGCCGGCGTGCCCCAGGCGCCGATCAGGGCGCGGGTGCGCAGCAGGCAGGTGCTCAGGTCGCTCTCGCGCGTGTAGCCGATCGCGCCGTGCACCTGCAGAGCCGTCCGGGCGGCGCGGTGGGCCGCCGTGGACGCGGCGACCTTGGCCGCCGACACCGTCCGCCGCGCGGTGGGGGAGCCGGCCGCGATCTCGCGGGCGGCGCCGAGGACGAGCGGCCGGGCGAAGTCGAGACCCACCTTCACGTCGGCCAGCTGGTGCTTGACCGCCTGGTGCTCGCCGATCGCGCGACCGAACTGGTGGCGCTGCCCGGCGTGCTCGGTCGCGCTCGCCAGCATCCGGTCGGCGGCGCCGACCAGAGCGGCGGCGCAGGCCAGCGCACCGAGATCCAGGGCGGCGTCGAGGGTGCCGTCGGGCAGCGGGGTCGGCGCTCCGGTCCCGGTCACCGGGTGCAGGGTCCGGCTGGGGTCCACCGACCCGCGACCGGGTCCGGGCGCCGCCGCGGCCAGTCCGTCGTCCCCGGCGAGCAGGACGTGGGTGGCCGTCGCGGCGTCCAGCGCGTACGGGGTGACCGGCGGTGCCGCGATGCTCACGCGGGCGGTGCCCTTCGCGATCTCGCCGAGCAGCTCGCCGTTCCGCGCACCCGCCAGCAGCACGGGCGCGACCGCGACCGATTCGATCCAGGGGCCGGGTACGCAGTGCCACCCGAGCGATCCCGCGGCGACCACGAGGTCGACCGGAGTCGCACCGGCGCCGCCGTCGGTCTCCGGGACCGACAGGCCCAGCGCGCCCAGTTCGGCGAGCCGTTCCCACAGTTCGAGGGCACCGTTGGTTTCGCCGGAGGTCCAGGCGCGGACGACGGCCGGGACGTCGGCGTCGGAGAGCATCTCGTCCAACGCCGAGGCGAAGGCGCGCTGCTCCTCGTCGAGGGAGAACTTCATCGTCGGGCCCTCCTGCCGTCGCCGCGGGGGAGCCCGAGGACGCGCTCGGCGACGATGTCGCGCTGGATCTCGTTGGTGCCGGCGTAGATCGGGCCGCCCAGCGAGAACAGGTAGTCCTCGGTCCAGGGACCGGCCAGCTCCGCCTCCGACCCGAGCAGGTCGAGGGCGGTCTCGTGCAGGTCGACGTCGAGCTGCGACCAGAACAGCTTGTTGACGCTGCCGTCGGCCCCGATGTCGCCGCCGCGCTGCAACCTGTCCACGACGCCCCAGGTGTAGTACCGGTAGGCCTCGGCACCGATCCAGGCGTCCACCACCTGGTCGCGCAGGTGCGGCGCAGCGGCTCCCCGCTCCCGCCACAGCTCCAGCAGTCGCTCGGCGGCCGCGCAGAACCGTCCCGGCGCCCGCAGCGAGAGCCCTCGCTCGTTGCCCGCGGTGCTCATCGCGACCCGCCAGCCCTCGCCCACCGCGCCGAGGACGTCCGCGTCCGGGACGAACACGTCGTCGAAGAAGATCTCGGCGAAGCCGGCGTCGCCGTCGAGCTGCTCGATCGGACGCACCGTGATGCCCTCGGCGTCGAGCGGGAACAGGAAGTAGGTCAGACCCCGGTGCCGCTCGGCCTCGGGGTCGCTGCGGAAGAGCCCGAACCCGCGGTCGGCGAACGGTGCCCGCGAACTCCAGATCTTCTGCCCGTCGAGCACCCAGCCGCCCCTCGCGTCGTCGCGGGTGGCGCGGCTGCGGATGCCGGCCAGGTCGCTGCCGGCCTCGGGTTCCGACCAGGCCTGGGCCCACACCTCGGTGCCGTCGGCCATGGCCGGGAGGAAGCGCCGCTGCTGCTCCGGCGTTCCGTGCGCGAAGATGATCGGTGCGAGCAGCGAGATGCCGTTCTGCGCGAGCCTGGTCGGTGCGCCGCTGAGGTAGTACTCCTCCTCGAAGATGACCCACTCGGCGAGCGTGGCGTCGCGGCCGCCGAACTCGGCGGGCCAGGCCACCACCGACCAGCGGCCGTCGGCCAGGGTGCGCTCCCACTCCCGGTGCGCCCGAGCGCCCCGCTCGGTGTCCATCGACGGCAGCCGGCCGGGGTGGTGCTCGGCCAGCCAGGACCGGGCCTCGGCGCGGAAGTGCCGCTCCTGCTCGGTGAATTCCAGGCCGGCGGAGGCGATTCCGTCGTTCGCGGTCGTCATGCCCGGTTCTCCGTCGTCTTGTTCGCCTCCGCCATCGCGCTCGCGTCGAGGCCGGCGAGGGAGTCGGCGGCGGTCTCGGCGTTGTGCGCGTGGGCGGCGTGGTGCAGGCCGAAGACCGAGTCCATGCCGGTGCGCATCCCCATGGCGTCCTCGGCCTGGTTGACGGCCTTCTTGGTGAGGGCGAGCCCGAGCCGCGGCATCGCGGCGATCCGCTCGGCCATCTCGAGGACCGTCCGCTCCAGCTCCGCGCGCGGGGCGACGTGGTTGACCATGCCGAGCTGCTCGGCGCGCGCGGCGGGCACCCGGTCGCCGGTGTAGAGGAACTCCTTGGCCGCGCGGGGGTTCATGACCCAGGGGTGGGCGAAGTACTCCACGCCGGGGATGCCCATCCGGACGACCGGGTCGGCGAAGAAGGCGTCGTCCGAGGCGATGACGAAGTCGCAGGACCAGGCCAGCATCAGGCCGCCCGCGATGCATGCCCCGTGCACCATGGCGATCATCGGCTTCGGGATCTCGCGCCAGCGGCGGCACATGCCGAGGTAGACCTCCGACTCGCGCGCGAACCTCGATTCCACGCCGACCTTGTCGGTGTGATCCCAGTGGATGACGGCGCGGCGCTCGAAGGTCCGGTCGACGTCGCGGCCGGGCGTGCCGATGTCGTGACCGCCGCTGAAGTGCTTGCCGGCACCGGCCAGCACGATCACCTTCACCTGGTCGTCGTCGACGGCGCGGGTGAACGCCGCGTCGAGCGCGTAGGTCATCGCCGAGTTCTGGGCGTTGGTGTACTCCGGCCGGTTCATCGTGACCAGCGCGACGTGCCCGCGCACCTCGTAGTCGACGACCTGGTCGTCCTCCGGCGTCTCGGTGGTCGGATCCGCGTGGCTCATGTCGCTCCTCTGTCCCCCGGGGGCGTGCCGTGGCGAACGCTACCAAACAAGTGCTTGGTTTGGTAGCGTCGATCCGCGGCGACCGAACGGGCGAGGAGGACCTGTGGACCTGACCTACTCGGCCGAGGACGAGGCATTCCGCGAGGAGGTCCGGCAGTGGTTGGCCGACAACCTGGTCGGCGAGTTCGCCTCGCTCAAGGGCCGAGGCGGCTCCGGGCGCGAGCACGAGTGCTACGAGCAGCGCGTCGCGTGGAACCGGCACCTCGCCGAGGCCGGCTGGACCTGCCTGGGCTGGCCCGTCGAGTTCGGCGGCCGCGGGCTCGGGCTCTTCCAGCAGGTGATCTTCCACGAGGAGTACGCCCGCGCCGACGCCCCCGCCCGGGTGAACCACCTCGGTGAGGAGCTGCTCGGTCCGACCCTGATCGCGCTCGGCACCGAGGAGCAGAAGCGGCGCTTCCTGCCCGGCATCGCCGACGTCACCGAGCTGTGGTGCCAGGGGTACTCCGAGCCCGGTGCGGGCTCGGACCTGGCCGGCGTGCGCACCCGCGCCCGGCGCGAGGGCGACGAGTGGGTGATCGACGGGCAGAAGGTCTGGACGTCGCTGGCGCAGCACGCCGACTGGTGCTTCGCCGTCGCGCGCACCGATCCCGGTGCGACGCGCCACGCCGGACTGTCCTACCTGCTGGTGCCGATGGATCAGCCGGGCGTTCAGGTCCGACCGATCGAACAGCTCACCGGCACCTCGGAGTTCAACGAGGTCTTCTTCGACGGCGCCCGCACCGGCGCGGAGATGATCGTCGGCGAGCCCGGCGACGGCTGGCGCGTCGCGATGGCGACCCTCGGCTACGAGCGCGGCGTCTCCACCATCGGCCAGCAGGTCGGCTTCGCCAGGGAGCTCGACGGGATCGTCGAAACCGCCCGCGCGAACGGGAGCTTCGACGACCCGGTCGTCCGCGCCGGAATCGCCCGCGCCCGGCTCGGTCTCGACGTGATCCGCACCCACGCCCTGCGCACCCTGAGCTCCGTCGCCGACGGCGCCCAGGGGCCGGAGGCCTCGGTCAGCAAGCTGCTGTGGGCGCGCTGGCACCGCGACCTGGGCGAACTGGCGATGGCCGTGCGCGGCGCCGACGCGCTCACCGTCGCCGAGCCGCCGTACGAGCTCGACGAGCAGCAGGCCCTCTACCTGTTCAGCCGCGCCGACACCATCTACGGCGGTTCCGACGAGATCCAGCGCAACATCATCGCCGAGCGGGTGCTCGGCCTACCGAAGGAGCCTCGCCCATGACTCGACCGGCAGCCGCGCCGGAGCAGCCCGCCCCCGAGTACGTGCGCGGTCACGACCTGCTCGCCGGGCGGGTCGTGGTGGTCACCGCCGCGGCGGGTGCCGGGATCGGCGCGGCCGCTGCCCGCAAGGTGCTCGAAGAGGGGGCGGGCGCGGTCGTCCTCGGCGACGCCCACGAGCGGCGCCTGGAGGAGGCGCGCCGGACGCTCGCCGAGGAGTTCGGCTCGGAGCGCGTCGGCGCGCGGCTCTGCGACGTCACCGACGAGGCGCAGGTGACGGCCCTCCTCGACGCCGCCGAGCCGTTCGGCGGCGTGGACGTGATGATCAACAACGCCGGGTTGGGCGGCACCGACGACATCCTCGAGATGCCGGACGCGCGCTGGAACCTGGTCCTCGACGTCACCCTGACCGGGACCATGCGCTGCACCCGCGCGGCGGGCAACCGCTTCGTCGCGGCGGGCAAGCGGGGCGTGGTCGTCAACAACTCGTCGGTGGTCGGCTGGCGCGCCCAGGGAGGGCAGGCGCACTACGCCGCCGCCAAGGCGGGGGTGAAGGCGCTGACCCGCTCGGCGGCGATGGATCTCGCGCCGCACGGCATCCGGGTCAACGCCGTCTCGCCGAGCCTGGCCATGCACCCGTTCCTGGAGAAGGTCACCACGCCCGAGCTGCTCGCCGAGCTCAAGTCCGCGGAGGCGTTCGGTCGCGCGGCCGAACCGTGGGAGATCGCGAACGTGATGGTCTTCCTCGCCAGCGACTACGCGTCCTACCTCACCGGCGAGGTCCTCTCGGTGAGCAGCCAGCACGCCTGAACCCGGCGCTCAGCCCGCCCGACGACCACTGAGGAGCCCCATGCCCGAGGCCTACATCATCGACGCGGTGCGCACCGCCGTCGGCAAGCGCGGCGGTGCCCTGGCCGATGTCCACTCGGCGGATCTCGGCGCCCGCGTGCTGGCTGCGCTGGTCCGGCGCACCGGCGTCGACCCGGGCGCGGTCGACGACGTCGTGCTCGGCTGCACCGACACGCTGGGCTCGCAGGCCGGTGACATCGCCCGGACCGCGTGGCTGGTCGCCGGTCTGCCCGAGTCGGTGCCGGGAGTGACCATCGACCGGCAGTGCGGCTCCAGCCAGCAGGCGCTGCACTTCGCGGCCCAGGCGGTGATGTCGGGGACCCAGGACCTGGTGGTCGCCGGCGGCGTGCAGAACATGAGCGCCATCCCGATCTCGGCGGCCATGCTGGTCGGTCAGCAGTACGGCTTCTCCACCCCGTTCGCAGAGTCGCCCGGCTGGCGCGAGCGCTACGGCGACCAGGAGATCAGCCAGTTCCGGTCCGCCGAGATGATCGCCGAGCGGTGGGGCATCTCGCGGGAGCGGATGGAGGAGTTCGCCCTCGCCTCCCACGAGCGCGCCCGCACCGCCATCGCCGAGGGGCGCTTCTCCCGGGAGATCGAGCCGTTCGCCCTCGCCGACGGCAGCGCTTTCGACGCCGACGAGTGTCCACGTCGGACTTCGCTGGAGAAGATGGCCCAGCTCTCGCCCCTCGCGCCGGGCGGCCGGATCACCGCCGGGGTCTCCTCGCAGATCTGCGACGGCGCGGGCGCGGTGCTCGTGGCCTCGGAACGCGCGGTCGCCGCGCACGGGCTGCGGCCGCGAGCTCGGGTGCACCACCTCACCGTGCGCGGGGACGATCCGGTGTGGATGCTCACCGGGCCGATCCCGGCGACCCGGCACGCCCTGGCGCGCGCCGGCATGGGCATCGACGAGATCGACCTCTTCGAGTGCAACGAGGCGTTCGCCTCCGTCGTCCTCGCCTGGATGCAGGAGGTCGGCGCCCCGCACGAGAAGGTCAACGTCAACGGTGGCGGCATCGCGCTGGGGCACCCTATCGGCGCCACCGGCGCTCGGCTGACGAGCACCCTGCTCAACGAGCTGGAGCGCAGCGGGGGCCGGTACGGCCTGCAGGTGATGTGCGAGGGCGGTGGTCAGGCCAACGTGACCATCGTCGAGCGGCTCTGACGCGACGCCCCGCGGACGGGAGCGCTGGCCGCCCGCGGGTGGACGGAGCTCAGCCGAGCAGCATCGCGTCGCGCGCGGTGATCCGCTCGACGGCCTGGGCGATGATCCGGTCGACCAGCTCCTCGCAGCTCGGCAGATCGTCGATCGCACCGACCACCTGCCCGGCCGCCAGCACGCCCGCCTCGGTGTCCCCGTCGACGAGCCCGGCGCGCAGCAGCATCGGCGTGTTCGCGGCCGAGGCCATCTGCGACCACGTGCGACCCGAGGCCCGCTTCATCCGCAAGCCGTCCCGGACGAACTGCCGCCAGCTGACGCCGCTGGTGCGCTTGAACGCCGCGGCCCGGCGAGCCGCGGCCAGCAGCCGCTTCGCGGCGTTGTCCTCCTCCAGCTGCGCCACGAAGTCCGTCCGCAGCAAGCGGTGGGGGACCCCGTCGGCGCGCGTGGTGACCACGGTCCCGTCCAGTCCGAAGGACAGGTACGTGCGCCGGATCGCCTCGGGGACGGCGCTGTCGCTGGTCAGCAGGAAGCGCGTCCCCATGCCGATCCCGGCGGCCCCGTAGGACAGCGCGGCGGCGAGCCCGCGCCCGTCGAAGAAGCCCCCGGCGGCCACGACCGGGATGTCGACGGCGTCGGCCACCGACGGGAGCAGCAGCGAGGTGGGAACCGATCCGGTGTGCCCACCGCCTTCACCGCCCTGCACCATCACCAGGTCGGCGCCCCACGAGGCCACCTTCTGGGCGTGGCGCGCGGCTCCGACCGAGGGCATCACGACGACGCCGTGCTCCTTGAGGCGGGCGATCAGGTCGGGTTTCGGGGCGAGCGCGAACGAGGCGACCTCGACGCCGTGCTCGACGAGCAGGTCGACCCGCTGCGCGGCGTCCCCGGCGTCGGCGCGGAGGTTGACGCCGAAGGGCCGGTCGGTGCGCTCCTTGACCTCGAGGATCGCCTTCTCCAGCTCCTCCAGGGTCATCGTGGCGGAGGCGAGGACGCCGAGCGCGCCGGCACGCGCCGCGGCGCTCACGAGACGGGGCCCGGCGACCCAGCCCATGCCCGTCTGGACGATCGGGTGGTCGACGCCGGTGAGCTCGGTCAGCGGGGTGCGCAGTCGAGGCGGTGTGCTCACGGTCTGTCTCCTGGCTCTGCGGCGGTGCGCTCAGTCGTTCCGGACGAAGGCGTCGCGGCGTTCGTCGGCGACGCCGGCGAGGTTGAGCTCGTAGGTGAACCCCTGCTCGAAGCGGTAGCTCTTGTTCACGTCGACCGGGTCGATCCCGTTGAGCGCCTCCTTGGCCGCCCGGATCACGCGGGGGTCCTTGTCGCTGATCTCCCTGGCGACCGCGAGGGCGGCCCCGTCCAGCTCGTCGCGGGGCACGACTTCGAGCACCGATCCGAACCCGAGCAGCTCGGTCGCCGGGATGGTGCGCGCGGTGAAGTACAGGGTCCGCACCATGTGCTGGGGGACCAGGCGGGCCAAGTGGGTGGCCGCGCCGAGGGCGCCACGGTTGACCTCGGGGACGCCGACGTAGGCGTCGTCGGCGGCCACGATCGTGTCGCAGTTGCCGATCAGGCCGACCCCGCCGCCGAGGCAGTGGCCGTGGACGGCGGCGATGACCGGCACGGGTGACTCGTAGATCGCCCTGAACGCTTCGTAGCAGCCCCGGTTGGCACCCAGCAGCGCGTCGAAACCTTCGGTGCGCTGCATCTCCTTGATGTCCACGCCCGCGTTGAACCCGCGGCCCTCGGCGCGCAGCACCGTGACGTGGGCACCCCGCTCGGCGGCGCCGCGCACGGCCTCGGCGACGGCGTACCAGCCCGCGACGGGCAGGGCGTTGACCGGCGGGTGCGCCATGGTCACGACGGCGATGGTCTCGTCGACGAATTCCGTGGTGACAGTCATGATCGTCCTAACCTAGCGTTTGCTTGGTATCGTAGCAGTCGAACGTGCCCGATCGACCCCTCGTCGCGAGCCGCATCGGGCCGCGGTGCCGGGCCGACCAAGCGCAGGAGATCCGGAGGAGCAGCACCGATGGCAGGAATCTTGGAAGGCCGCGTCGCCGTCGTGACCGGCGCCGGGCGCGGTCTCGGACGCGAGCACGCGCTCGAACTCGCCAGCCAGGGCGCCAGGGTGGTCGTCAACGACTTCGGCGTCTCACCCGCCGGGGAGGGGACCGGTGAGACGCCCGCCGAAGCCGTCGCCGCCGAAATCGTCGCCGCCGGAGGGCAGGCCGTCGCCAACGGCGCGGACGTCGCGGACTTCGAGCAGGCCGCCGCGCTGATCCACCAGGCCGTCGACGCCTTCGGCGCCCTCGACGTCCTGGTGAACAACGCCGGTTTCCTCCGGGACCGGATGCTGGTCAACGCCGAGGAATCCGAGTGGGACGCCGTCGTCCGCGTGCACCTCAAGGGGCACTTCGCGATGCTGCGCCACGCCGCGGCCTACTGGCGCGCCGAGGCGAAGGCCGGGCGTCCGCGCACCGCTCGGGTCGTCAACACCACTTCCGGCGCGGGCCTGCAGGGCAGCATCGGGCAGGGGGCGTACTCGGCGGCCAAGGCGGGCATCGCCGGTCTCACGCTGGTCGCCGCGGCCGAGCTGGAGCGGTACGGCGTGACCGTCAACGCGATCGCGCCGTCGGCCCGGACCCGGATGACCGAAGGGCCGTTCGCCGATGCGATGGCCGCTCCCGAGGAGGGCTTCGACGCCATGCACCCGGGAAACGTCGCGCCGGTGGTCGCCTGGCTCGCGAGCGAGGACGCGGCGGACCTGACCGGCCGGGTGCTCGAAGTCGAGGGCGGCAAGATCTGCGTCGAGGAGGCCTGGCGGCACGGTCCGGGCGTCGACCTCGGGAGCCGGTGGCGCGCCGCCGACGTCGGCGGCGCCGTGCGAGGTCTGCTGGCGAAGGCGGCCGAGCCCGAGCCGGTCTACGGGACGTGAGGCGAGGCGGTGTCGGCGCCGGCTGATCCGTCGCGGAGGTGCGCGCCTTCGAGTCGTCGCCTGCGCTGATCAGGCGGCGCGGGCCGGGTCCGGCCGCGCCGTCGAACGGCGCAGGGGGCAGCAGGTCGTGGATCGACGCGGAGTCGCGTGCGGGGCGGGCGTTCCCGGCTCGGAGACCGAGTCGCGGGGTGGGTCGTGATGATAGACTGTCTTAAGGTGGTTATTCTTAGTGAGAAGATAATTTCTGCGGGGCAGGAGGTTCTCGTGGCACGACGCAGCCGCTCCAGGCCTGATGCGGTCGACTACATGCTCGCCGAGTGGGAGCGGGAATGTCCTGACCTGGACGCCTCCGGGATGGCGGTGTTCGGCCGGCTGCACCGCGCCTACCAGCGCTATCAGGATCAGCTGACCCGGGTGTTCGGGGAGTTCGACCAGACGATCAACGGCTTCGGGATCCTGGCGTCGCTGCGCCGGGCGGGGCCGCCGTACCGCCGCACCGCCGGCGAGCTGGCCGACGCGGCCCTGGTCACGACCGGCGGCATCAGCCAGCGCGTGGACAAGCTGGAGCAGGCCGGCCTGGTGGTCCGGGAGCGCGACGCGGAGGACCGGCGGGTGGTCTACGTGCAGCTCACCGAGCAGGGGGTGAAGTTCGTCGAGGACGTGGGCGCCGCCCACTTCGACAACGAGAAGCGGATGCTCAGCGGCCTGACCGCCACCGAGCGCGACCGGCTGGCCGACCTGCTCAGCAGGCTCGAGAACTCGCTCGACCACGCGGCCGCGCAGCACCGCGCCGAGCAGTGAAGCTCGCCCCGGAGGCCACCGCGGACGTCGTCGCGGTGGCCTCCGGGCGGTTCAGATCCGCCAGAGGCGCTCGTTCTCGTCGAGTCCCCAGTAGATGCTCTTCTGGCGGGTGTACTGCAGGATGCCGTCGCGCCCCTTGTCCGTCCCGAGCCCGCTGTCCTTGGTGCCGCTGAACGGGGTGGCGATGCTGAAGCGCTTGTAGGTGTTGACCCACACCGTGCCCGCCTCGACGCGGCGGGCCACCCGCCAGGCGCGGCGGTAGTCGGAGGTCCAGATGCCGCAGGCCAACCCGTAGACGGTGTCGTTGGCCCTGGCCACCAGGTCGTCCTCGTCGCCGAAGGGCAACACCACGCCGACGGGGCCGAAGATCTCCTCCTGGCAGGTGGTGCTGTCGTTGGGCAGGCCGTCGATCAGGGTCGGCAGGTAGTACGCGCCGTGCTCCAGCCCCGGGTCCTCGGGGCGTCGGCCGCCGCAGAGCACTCGGCCGCCCTCCGCGCGGGCGCGGTCGACCAGCGACGCCACCCGGTCGCGGTGCGCGAAGGTCGCCAGCGGTCCGACCTGGGTGTCGGGTGCGGTGCCAGGGCCGACGCGCAGCGCTCGGGTCGCCGCCACCAGGCGGTCCGCGAACTCGGCGTAGATCGACTCGTGCACGAAGATCCGCGAACCGGCGATGCAGCTCTGCCCGCTCGACGAGAAGATCCCGAACAGGACCCCGGCCAGCGCCTGGTCCTGGTCTGCGTCCGGGAAGACGATCGTGGGCGATTTCCCGCCGAGCTCGCTCGTGATCGGCATGATCTTGTCCGCCGCGGCGCGCCCGATGGCGCGGCCGGTATCCGTGCCTCCCGTGAAGGAAACCCGCCGGACCAGGGGGTGGCGCACGACGGCGTCGCCGACCACCGAACCCGCGCCGGGCAGCACCGACAGCAGGGCGGGCGGGATCCCGGCTTCCACGACGAGCCGGGCCAGCGCGAGCGAGACCAGGGGAGTGGCCTCGGCCGGCTTGAGCAGGACGGCGTTGCCCGCGGCGAGCGCGGGCGCGATCTTCTGCGCGTCGCTGGCGATGGGGGAGTTCCACGGTGTGATGGCCCCGACCACGCCGATGGGTTCGCGCACGCTCATCGTGAGGTAGTCCCCGCGCTGCGGGGTCAGCGAGGTCTCGGTGGTTTCCAGTGCGGCGGAGTAGAAGCGGAAGGTGCCCGCGGCGCTGGCCACGAGCGCGCGAGTTTCCCCCAAGGTCTTGCCGGTGTTGCGCGTTTGCAGCAGCGCCAGCTCCTCGAGGTCGCGTTCGACGAGGTCGCCGACCCGGTGCAGCAGTCGGGCGCGCTCGTGCGGCAGCAGATCGCGCCAGGACTCCCGGGCGGCGGCCTCGGCGCCGAGGCGCGCGGCCTCGTCGACGTCGTCCGCGGAGGCCGCGGTCAGCTTGGCGATCACCTCGCCGCTGGCCGGGTCCGCGCACTCCAGCGGGGTTCCGCGGCCGCGTTGCCAGCGACCGCCGAAGTGGATCGAGTCGGGGATCTCCGCAGTGGTCACACCGCACCTCCAAAGCACGCCAGGTTGGAGTCAATACCTTACGGGTAAGGTAATAGCTCCGCGCAAGCCTCGGGCGACGCTCGGATTCAGCGAGGTCATGACCTGCACAAACGAAAAAATCTTCGCTGCTTAATCCATGCAGGGTTGCTTAGGTCACAGGGTCTTGGGGATAGTGCTTACCGCTAGCTCATTTAACGGTAAGAGAGTTTGGGAGGTCCCGATGACCGCATCGCAGACGACGAACGCACACCTGGAGGACCTGATCGACTCGTGCATCGCCTCGAAGGAGTCGCGGCACGAGGACTGGGACACCCTCGCGTTCCAGGCGAAGGCCGGCGACGAGTTCCGGCGCGCGCAGATCCGCTACATCGGCTCGGGCGCGACCGGCAACCACGACGGCGACAGCCGAACGCTGCCCTCGGAGCACTTCACGTTCTCCAACATGAAGCTGCCCGCCGGGGCGATCGGGCCCGAGCACACCCACCACGACGTCGAAGAGGTGTTCTTCGTCCTGGAGGGCCAGCTGGAGGTCAGCGTCCACGACGTGGAGGACGGGACGAAGACCGCGACCCGCACGCTGGGATACCGCGACCTCGTCCGGGTCCCGGCGGGCGTGCCGCGCAGCCTGCGCACCGTCGGCGACCAGGACGCGCTGTTCTGCGTGATCATCGGTGCGCAGAAGCCCCAGATCCCGACCTACCCGCCGACGTCCCCGATGCACGGCGTGACGCGGGACTGAAAGCGGATCGGGGGTGAGGAGCATGGCGCGCACGGTTCGGGTGCGCAGCACCACGTGGTTGGCCGAGGGCGTCGTCCAGGTCGAGTTCCGCGATCCGGCCGGCGGCGAGCTCCCGCGGTGGGAGCCCGGGGCGCACCTCTCGCTGCGGCTCGGCAACGGCCTGGTGCGGCAGTACTCGCTGTGCGGGGACCCCGCCGAGCGGGACAGGTGGACGGTCGCGGTGCTGCGCGAGCCGAACTCCCGCGGTGGGAGCGCCTGGGTGCACGAGCGGTTGACCGCGGGCACCCTCGTGGAGGTCGAAGGGCCGCAGAACAACTTCGCGCTGGAGGGCGCCGAGCGCCATCTCCTCATCGCCGGCGGGATCGGCGTGACGCCGCTGCGGGCGATGGCGGGGCAACTCGATGGCGACGACGCGGACTGGCGCATGGTCTACTGCGGACGGTCGCGCTCGGGCATGGCCTTCGTCGACGAGCTGGCCGAACTCGGCGGGCATCGGGTCCGGGTGCACGCGGACGACGAGCACGGGGGTCCGCCGGACCTGACCGGCGAACTGGCTGGCCTGGCTCCGGGAACGCTGGTGTACTGCTGCGGCCCCGAACCGCTGCTCAACGCGGTGGAAGCGGCGCTTCCCGACTCGGCGGACCTGCGCGTGGAGCGCTTCCGCGCGCCGGAGCGGAGCGCGGCGGCAGCGCCGGACGCGGATTCGTTCGACGTGGTGTGCGCTTCGTCCGGAGTTCGCGTGCCGGTGGGAGCCGACCGATCGGTGCTGGAGGTCCTCGACGAAGCGGGAGTCGCGGTGCCGAGTTCCTGCCAGGAGGGCATCTGCGGCACCTGCGAGACCAAGGTGCTCAGCGGAAGCCCCGACCACCGCGACTTCGTGCTGAGCCCTGCTGAGCAGGAATCCGGGAACACGATGATGATCTGCGTTTCCCGGTGCCGCTCGGCGGAGCTGGTGCTGGACCTGTGAGCGGTGACGGCCATGAGCACGACGAACCCGGCGACCGCCGCCGACGCGGGGCTCAACCCCCGGCAGCGCGCGATGCTGCGCGCGGTGGCCGGTGGTCGCTCGCAGATCACCTGCAGCAGCGAACCGGACCTGTACGTGGACGGGTTGCCGTGCTGCGACCAGCACAGCGCGCGCGACCTCGTCCGCACCGGACTCATCTGCCCGCTGGCCTCGGCCGGCATCGGACAACTGGTCGCGGCGGGCATCACGGCTTCGGGGCGGGACGCGCTCGGAGCCTGACCGAAACCCTCTCGGGGAGACGAACTGACATGCCACTGAACCTCGAACCGGTGCAGAGCCGGTCGGGCGCCACCACGAGCTACGAGGACGCGTTCGCCGACGAGCTCGAAGGCATCTACGGACGCGGGATCCACGACCTCGCGGGCGTGGTGTCCGCCCTCAACGAAACCGGTGTGCGGCCGCCCGACGGCGCGGACTGGACCGAAGAGGCCTTCACCCGCGAGATCGCCCGCCTCGGTGCGAAGGAGGCCAACCGATGACCGCGCAGGTGCGCACCGATGACGACCTGCTCAAGCTCGGGCTCCGCGACCGCTGGTACGCGGTGTGCCCCTCCCGGTACGTCCGCCGCGGTGAGCTGGTGCGGCTCGACCGGGCCGGCGAGGAGCTGCTCCTTTGGCGGGACGGCTCCGGTCAGGTCCACGTGCAGGAGGACCGGTGCCCGCACCGCGGTGCCCGGCTCTCCCTCGGAGTCCACATGGGCGATCGCATCGCCTGCAACTACCACGGCGTGCAGCTCGACGCCGACGGCGTGGTCGCATCCGTGCCGGGCAGCCCCGGATGCGCGCTGGAGGGGCGGCGCGCCCTGCGCGTCTTCCCGGCCGAGGAAGGCGCAGGCGCCATCTTCGTGTGGTTCGGCCTCGACGAGGACGCCGCTCCGACGCCGTTCCAGCTCCCCGCACCGCTTTCCGGGGGCGAGTGGGACGAGTTCCTGTGCTACGTGGAATGGGACTGCTCCCACCTGCTCTCGCTGGACAACCTGATGGACCCGATGCACGGTGCCTTCCTGCACCGCAAGAGCCACACGATGTTCAGCGGTCGGCGCGAGGCGGCCTTCCAGGTCCGCGACACCGACACCGGCTTCGTGTTCGAGAAGACCGACCAGGCCGGGGTGAACTTCGACTGGTCCGAGTGGGTCGATCACGGCGGGCTCCAGTGGGTCACCCTGGACATCCCCTACCCGGAAACCGCGGGGCCCGGCGGCCCGTTCACGATCGTCGCCTGCGTGACCGCCATCGACGAGCACCAGCACGCCGGGTTCTTCTGGCGCTGCCGCGAGGTCAGCGGGTGGGAGCGGGACAGCTGGCGCTTCCTGTACAAGAACCGCCTCGAGCGGCGGCACTGGGAGGTGCTGGAGCAGGACCGGGAGATGGCCGAAGCCATGCCCGACGACGCCTGGGCCCGGGAGAACCTCTACCAGCACGACATCGCCCTCGTCCGGCTGCGGCGCGTGCTCCGGCGCGAGGCGACCCGCCAAGCCGACGTGCTCGCCCAGCAAACCCCCGCCCGCGTCCCGGCAACTCGCTGACCCGGAGGTCGTCATGCTCGTACGTCCCGAAGAACCGGTGGCGAGGCTCCGCGCGCTGCGCGCGGTGAGCCTGCGCACCGAGAACTTCGCCGATTCCGCCGACTTCTACCACGAGATCTGGGGACTCACCCCGGTGGAGAAGGACCGCGACGCGGCCTGGTTGCGCGGTTCCGGGCCGGAGCACCACATCATCGAGCTGCAGCAGGCCGAGCGCAACGGGCTGGGCAAGATCTCGTTCGCCGTCGGCACGCCGGCCGAGGTCGACGAAGCGGGCCGGCGGTTGGTGAAGCTGGGCGTTCCCGTGCTGGCCGAACCAGGTCGCCTCGATCAGATCGGGGGAGGCTACGGGCTGCGGTTCGTCGACCCGGAGGGGCGTCTCGTCGAGCTCTCCTGCAACGTCGAAGCCGTCGTCGCGCAGGACCCGAACGGGCTGTCCGCGGTGCCGCGCAAGGTCGCGCACGTCGTGCTCAACACGACCGACATCGACGCGGCCTGCGATTTCTACACCGGCGTGCTCGGCATGCGGATCTCCGACTGGTCCGAGCACCAGATGGCGTTCCTGCGGTGCAACTCCGATCACCACGTGATCGCGTTCAACCAGGCCGAGTGGACCTCGGTGAACCACGTGGCCTACGAGATGCCCACCGTGGACCACTTCATGCGGGGCATCGGGCGGTTGCGGCACAACGGCATCACCCCGCTGTGGGGACCTGGGCGGCACGGTCCGGGGTCGAACACCTTCTCCTACTTCGCCGATCCCGCGGGTCTCGTGTGCGAGTACACCTCGGAGGTCGAGCAGATCGACGAGGACGCCTGGCTGTGCCGGGTGTGGCGGCGCACGCCGGAGCTGTCCGACCAGTGGGGCACCGCGGGCCCGCCGTCGAAGGACGCCCGCGCCCACATGGCGGGCAAGCCCGATCCCGGCTACCTGGAGCTGGTGCGCGCATGAAGGTGGCGATCATCGGCTGCGGCGCGATCGGCGGGGTGGTCGCGCGGGCGGTCCGCGACGGCGCCGTACCCGAGGCCGAGCTGGTCGGCGTGGTGCACGCCGAACCGGTCGACCCGCCCGACCTCCCGGTGGTGGACTTCCGAACCGCCCTGGAGGTCGCTGACCTGGTCGTCGAGTGCGCGGGGCAGCGCGCGTTGGCCGAGCTCGGCCCGTCCGTCGTGGAATCCGCGGCGGACCTCCTGGTGGTGTCCGTCGGAGCGCTGACCGACGACGCCCTGCTGCACAAGCTGCGCGACAGCGGGCCGGGAGGCCTGCACCTGTGCACCGGGGCGATCGGCGGGCTCGATCTGCTGGCGGCCACCGCGCGCGGCGGCGGTCTCGACTCGGTGCGGATCGTGACCACCAAGAAGGCCCCGGCGCTGGTCCAGCGGTGGATGGATGCCGAGCAGCAGGAGCGCATCCGCACCGCGACCGGGCCGGTGGAGCTGATGCGCGCCCCCGCGCGGGAGGTCACCGCCGCGTTCCCGAGCTCCACCAACGTCGCCGCCTCGGTGGCGCTGGCGGTGGGGGACTGGAACAAGGTGGAGGCCACCGTGGTCGCCGATCCGGACGCGCCGCTGACCAGCCACGTCATCAGCGCCGAAGGCAGCGCGGGGCGGTACCGGTTCGAGATCTGCAACCAGCCGTCACCGGAGAACCCGACGACCAGCGGAGTGGTTCCGCACGCCGTCCTCTCGGCCGTCGCCCGGCTGGCCCGCCGGACCGGGGTGTTCGCATGAACCGGGTGCGGGTGGCGGGCGCGGACGTCCGGGAGGCGGGCTCGGGCGCACCGGTGCTGATGCTGCACGGCATCGGTGGTGCGGCGGACGCCTTCGCCGCCCAGATGTCCGGGTTCCCCGGATACCGGACGCTCGCCTGGGACGCGCCCGGGTACGGAGATTCGGCGGACCTGCCGGGCGAGCCGGTTCTCGACGACTACGCCGAGACCGTCGTCTCGATCCTGCGCGGGCTCGACGCGGCCCCGGCCCACCTGCTGGGCGTCTCCTGGGGAGGCGTGATCGCCACGCGGGTCGCGCTCGAGGCGCCGGACGTGCTGCGTTCCCTGGTGCTCGCGGATTCCTCGCGCGGATCCGGCCGCACCGACCGGGGGCGGAAGGCGATGGCGACCCGGGTCGAGGAGCTGCGCCGGCGGGGCGCGGTCGCCTTCGCCGAGCAGCGCGGGCCGCGGCTGCCCGCACCGGACGCTGACCCCCGCGCCGTCGAGCAGGTCGTCGGCCTGATGTCCCGGGTGCGGCTGACCGGATATCGCAACGCCGCGGGCGTCATGGCCGCCACCGACCACTCCGCCCAGCTCGCCTCGATCAGCACGCCGACGCTGGTGATCGTGGGCGAGCAGGACCGGGTGACCGGGGTGGACGAGAGCCGCGCGCTGGCCGACGGCATCCCCGCCGCGCGGTTCGAGGTGATCCGCGGGGCGGGACACGCCGCCAACCAGGAGAAGCCGGAGGAGTTCAACCGCCGGGTCCGGCAATTCCTATCCGATGTGGACGGAGGTGCTCGATGAGCCTGGAAGATCGGATCGTCGTGGTGACCGGGGCCGGCCGCGGCCTGGGGCTGGCGATCGCTCACGAGCTCGCCGCTGCCCGGGCGCAGGTGGTGGTCGCCGAGCGCGACCCGGACTTCGCGGCGAAGGCGGTCGCCGAGCTCGGCGCGCACGACGCTCCGGTGCACCGGGTGGACACCGACGTCGCGGACCCGGATTCGGTGCAGCGGCTGGCCGACCGGGTCACCGCGCTCGGCGGCGCCTACGGCGTGGTGAACAACGCGGCCCTCGCCGACGGCGTCGGCGGGAAGGCCTTCCACGAGATCGCCCCCGAGGAGTTCGACCGCATCATGTCGGTGAACCTGCGGGGGACCTGGCTGGTCTCGCGAGCGCTGTACCCGCAGCTGCGCGCTCGGGGAGACGGGCGGATCCTCAACGTCGCCTCGGACGTGGCCTTCTACGGCCCGCCCAGGTTGGCGCACTACGTCGCGTCCAAGGGCGCGCTCGTCGCGCTCACGCGGACGATGGCCCGCGACGCCGGTCCGGACGGGATCACCGTCAACGCGGTCGCACCCGGCATCACCGAGTGCGAGGCCACTCGGGGCGTTCCCGCGGAGCGGCACGACCTCTACCGGCGGAACCGCGCCTTGGAGCGGCCGCAGCAACCGGAAGACCTCGTCGGGGCGGTGCGCTTCCTGCTGTCCGACGACGCCGCCTACATCACCGGGCAGACCCTGGCGGTCGACGGTGGCTTCGTGTGCAGATAGGAGGGTGGAACGTGGATCTCGGATTCACCGGTCGCACCGTGGTGGTGACCGGCGCGAGCTCCGGCGTCGGCCTGGCGGCGACGCGGATGCTGCTCGCCGAGGGCGCCCGCGTCGCGGCCTGCGCGCGGGACGGCGACCGGCTCGATCGCGCACTCGACGGCGCGGAAGGCGAGCTGCACACCGCCGGCTGCGACGTGCTGGACGAAATCTCCGTCGGGGAGTTCGTCGAGCAGGCCGCGGAGCGGTTCGGCGGCGTGGACGGCGTGGTCAACAACGCCGGGCGCTCGCTGATGGCCGGGATCGCCGAGACCGACGCGCAGCAGTGGCGGGACGAGCTGGACCTGAAGCTCTTCAGCGTCCTGCACGTGGTCCGCGCGGCGCTGCCGTGGCTGCGCCGGTCCGACGCGGGCGCGGTGGTCAACGTCAACGCGGTCCTGGCCCGCCAGCCGGAGTCGCGGCTGGCGGCGACGTCGGCAGCCCGCGCCGCGCTGCTCAACCTCACCAAGACGCTGGCCGCGGACCTGGCCGCGGACGCGGTCCGGGTGAACTCGGTGTGCCTGGGGCTGATCGACACGGGCCAGTGGCGGCGCCGCTACGAGAGCTCGGAGTCCACCTCGGACTTCGCGGCCTGGAGCGCCGAGCTGGCCGCCGACCGGGGCATCCCGCTCGGGCGGTTGGGCACCGCCGACGAGGTCGCCTACGCGATCGCGTCGCTGCTGTCCCCGCGCGCCTCCTACATCACCGGCTCGTCCCTCGACGTCGGCGGCGGTATCGCTCGCCACGTCTGACCTTGCGAAGGACTGCGATGCATCAGGGAAATGGCGGTGACCTGCTCGTGCAGGTCATGCGCGACAACGGAGTCGACACCGCCTTCGGCGTGGTCAGCGTGCACAACCTGCCGCTGGTGGAGGCGGTTTCGCGCGAACTGCGATTCGTGCCGGTCCGGCACGAGGCGGCCGCGGTCAACGCCGCCGACGGCCACGCCCGCGCTCGCGGTGGCATCGGCGTGGCGATCACCAGCACCGGCACCGGAGCCGGGAACGCCGCCGGGGCGATGGTGGAGGCGCTGACCGCGGGCAGTCCCGTGCTGCACGTGACCGGGCAGATCGACTCGCCGTACCTCGGTCAGGGGCGCGGCGTCATCCACGAGACCCGCGACCAGCTGGGCATGCTCTCGGCGGTGTCCAAGCGCGCCACCACGATCACCGCGGCCGAGGAGGCCGGGGCCGCGCTGCGCGGGGCGATTCGGGCGGCGCGGACGCTGCCCACCGGTCCGATCAGCGTCGAGTGGCCGATCGACCTGCAGTACGGCGGCCAGCGCTTCGAGCGCTCCGCGCCGGAGCGGGGGGAGCGGGCGGCACCGGCCGCGGAAGAGGCCGTGCGCCGCGCGGGCGAGCTCATCAGGCGGGCCCGCAGGCCCCTGCTGTGGGTCGGGGGCGGCGGGCGGTCCGCTCGCGAGCCGCTGCGCGAACTCGCCGAGCGGCTCGGCGCCGGCGTGCTGACCAGCAACTCCGGACGCGGGGCGCTGCCCGAGGAGCACGAGCTCGTGGTCGGCAACTTCGCCACCAGCCCGGAGGCGGCCGCGCTGCTGGCCGAGGCCGACCTGCTGATCAGCGTCGGGACCCACTTCCGCTCCAACGAGACCAAGCACTACGCGCTGGAACTGCCCGAGCAGCACGTGCAGATCGACGTCGATCCGGCCGCGATCGGGCGCGCTTACCCGGCGACGGTCGGGGTGGTCGGCGAGGGGCACGACGTGCTGCGCAGGCTCAACACCGAGCTCGGTGGCACCGGTGTCGACGCGGGCTGGCGAGCCCGCGTCACCGGCATCCGCTCCCGGGTGCGCGAGCACCTCCGGGGCGCCATCGGTCCGTACGCGCTGATCTGCGATGCCCTGCGCGACACCCTGCCGCCGGAATCGGTGGTGGCCAGGGACGTGACGATCGCGTCCAGCCAGTGGGGGAACCGGCTGCTGGAGATCGACCGGCCGGAGACCAACGTGTTCCCGGTAGGCGGCGGGATCGGCCAGGGGCTCGCCACCGGAATCGGCGCTTCCCTCGGCAATCCCGACGCGCCCGCGGTGCTGCTCGTCGGCGACGGCGGTCTCGCGGTCCACCTCGGCGAGCTCGGCACGCTGACCCAGGAACGCCCGTGGCTCGTGGTGGTCGTGTTCAACGACGGCGGCTACGGCGTGCTGCGCAACATGCAGGACCAGCACGTCGGGCGGCGCAGCGGCGTGGACCTGTTCACCCCCGATTTCGGACGCCTCGCGAGCGCGCTGGACCTCCCGCACGCCCTGGTGAACCGCTCCGACGCCTTCGCCGAGGTCTTCGCGAAGGCCGTCGACCACCGCGGGCCCTACCTGGTCGAAGTAGACGTGACGGCGCTGGAGCCGACCCCGGTGCCGTTCGTGCCGCCGGTGCACGTGCCGAGCTGAAGGAGTGGCGGCGATGCCCACCGAACTGATCCAACACCACCACCACGCGCACGGACCGGCCAACCGGAGGCGTCGCGTCCTGCCCACGGCGGCGCCGCTGTTCGTGCGGTTCCCGGACGGGCCACCGCGCGCCGGGGTGATCGTGCTGCACGACGTCCACGGGCTGACCGAGTCCGCGGAGGAGCGCTGCCGGGCGCTGGCACGACTCGGGTACGTCGCGATCGCACCGTTCCTCTACTACGAGACCGGGGGGAAGGAGTTCCGGCCGGAGAACGCCGAGACCGCGAGGGCGGCCATGGAGCTGCTGGTCGCCGACGACCTCGCCGCCGACATCACCGCAGCGCTGGCTCACCTGGGCGAGCGGCTGGGGGTGCCCGCCGCGTCGACGGCCGTGCTGGGCGTCGGCATGGGCGGTCACCTGGCCACGTGGGCCGCCAGCGAGCACGAGCTGGCCGCGGCCGTCGCGCACGACCCGGTCGGCGTGCAGGCCGCGCCGTGGCGCGGCGCGCCGTCGGTGGCCGAGGCGATCGACCGGCTGCGCTCGCCGTGGCTCGGCCTGGCCTCACCCGGGGCGAGCGCTCCGCTGCTCGCGCTGGCCAGCCCGGACGTCGTCGTGCCACCGCACGGCCCGGAATACGGCTGGTGGGACGAGGCCGTCCGGTTCCTCGACGCACGGCTCCCCTGACCGCTCAGCGGGATGCACCGCGCTCCTGCAGCAGGAAGCGCGCACCGGTCGGGCTCGGACCGCCGGACACCAGGTAACCACAGTTCCATGCCACCCTGACTCCCATGCGGCATGGACGTCCCCGGAAGGAGGGACGCATGACGACTGCTGCTTCATCGGATGCGACGACCCAGCAGGAAGTCGTAGCACGCCTCGAAAGACTGCCGTTGTCGCGCTGGCACGTAACCGTCCGGCTCGTGATCGGGGTGGTCACCTTCTTCGAGGCGTTCGACCAGCTGTTGATCGCCTTCTCCATGCCGGAGATCTCGCGCGAGTGGGGCCTCTCAGCGGCCGGCGTCACCACCACGCTCACCGTCGGCTCGATCGGCATGCTCCTGGGAGCCCTCGGCGCGGGATGGATGGCCGACCGCATCGGCCGCGTCCGGGTGATCGCCCTGTGCGTGGCGGTCACGGCGCTGTGCAGCCTGGGCATGGCGCTGAGCACCGCGCTGGTCCCGTTCCTGATCCTGCGGTTCGTGCAGGGGCTGGCGATCGGCGGTGAGGTCCCGACCGCGGCGTCCTACATCAGCGAGCTCAGCCGGGCCAAGGGCCGCGGGCGGTTCGTGCTGCTCTACGAGCTGGTCTTCCCGATCGGTCTGGCCGTGGGAGCGCTGGCGTCGGCGTGGATCATCCCGCACCTCGGGTGGCGCGCGCTGTTCCTGATCGCCGCGGTCCCCGGCGTTGCCGCGATCGTGGTGCAGTCGAAGGTGCCGGAGTCGCCGCGATGGCTCGCCGAGCGGGGCCGCACCGAGCAGGCGCTGCGCAACGTCGAGCACATCGAGGAGCGGGTGCGCCGCTCGACGGGGCAGGAGCTGCCCGCCCCGGCGCCCGCGTCCTCCATCCCGGTCTCGACGCAGCGCACCGGCATGCTCCGCGAGCTGTTCACCGGGCGCTACCGCCGCCGCACCCTCGTGGTCTGGACGATCTGGTTCGTCGGCTACCTGTCCAACTACGGGATCACGTCCTGGCTGCCTACGCTGTACAAGAACGTCTACCACCTGCCGATCGGCACCGCGCTGTGGTTCAGCACCTCGGCGTCGGTGACCGGGGTGGTCGGCTGCCTCATCGCCGCGCTCACCATCGACAAGCTGGGCCGCCGGATCGTGCTCGGCGTCGGGCTGGGCCTGACCACGGTTCCGCTGCTGGTCCTGGCCGCGCTCGGTGCCGCCACGGCGCCGCAGCTGGCGGTGCTGTCGGCGATCGTGGCGCTGTTCAACTTCGCGGTGAACATCAGCCTCTACCTGTACACGCCGGAGCTGTACCCGACGCGGAGCCGGGCGTTCGGCTGCAGCATGGGCGGCGTGCTGAACCGCCTCGGCCTGATCACCGGTCCGATCCTGGTTGGTGCGCTCTACGCCGGGGGAACGGACCTGTCCGCGGTCTTCTTCACCATCGGCGGGATCACCTTGATCGGCACGGTGGTCACGCTGCTGTTCGCCGAGGAGACCAAGGGCCGCACGCTGGAGGAGCTCTCGCCCTGACGGCCTCGGGAGCCGTTCGGGGAACTGCGCTGCTCGGCCGAACCCGCGGCGGTGCGAGCTGAGCCCGGCACCTGGAACGGCGGCCGGGCCGCGTCCTCGGACGGATCCCGACCGGCGATCGGCCGCGCCCCGAGCCCGGCAGCTCGGGGCGCGGTGCGGCGAGGGCGCCGGGTCAGGCGGGCGGGGTGAAGTCGGCGAGAACCGGGCGGTGATCGGAGCTCGGTTCGTTGCGGCGTTCGCCGGGGCGGTCGGTCACCGACCCCGGTTCGGTGTCGAGGGTGCGCACGGTCTCGACGGAGGTGACCAGCGCGTGGCTGACCAGGATGTGATCGATGAGCTCGGGCCGGCTGCGGTAGGTCCGGGAGTGGCGTTCGCCCTCGGGGATCAGCGGGGCGAGGTTCCATAATCGCGCGCCGTCGCCGTCGTCGGCTCGTTCGAAGCCGCCGGTGCCGATCTCGGAGCCGGGCGGGCCCTGCAGCAGCGCGGTGGTGGCCGCGTGCTGGGTGTCGTTGAGGTCGCCGAGCACGATCGCGGCTCGGTCCTGGCCGCGGCCCTCCAGGACGGCGTTGACGTCGGTGCGCACGGTGGCGGCCTCGGCCGCGCGGCGGTTCAGCGCGTAGACGGCCGAGCGCGCGCGTTCGCCCTCGTCGCGCGGGGTGAACCGGCCACCGGGGTAGGTCAGGAGCTTTGACTTCAGATGGCAGGTCATCAGCGTCAGCTCGGCGCCGTCCACCTCGACGCGGGCCCGCAGCAGCGGTCGGCTCATCCGGCGCGTGGTCTCGCCGTCATCGGAGATCTGCACGTCGGGCAGCTCCGCGGGGAACTCGGCGACCTCCTCGGCGTCGGCCAGCGGTGACCGGGAGAGGAACCCGACGCGGATGCCGCGCCCGTCGGGTGCGGCCAGCGCGGTGTGCCACCGCCCCGGGAGCCGGCCGACGAGGTCGTCCAGGGCATCGGGGTCGCCGACCTCCTGCACGGCCAGCACCTGCGGGTTCATCGTGGTGATCGTGCCGGCCAGGGACCGCAGCTTCTCCTGGTACTGCTGGTCGGTGTCCGGCCCTGATTCGCCGCCCGGGCGGAACAGGTTCTCCAGGTTCCAGGTCGCCACTCTGACCACGGCACGGCTCCTCAACCTCGCCGACGGCGTTCGCGAGCCACGCTAGGAGCCGGGGCGGGGCGGACCAAGGGATGCCGGGGAAACATCAGCTGAATTGCCGCATCTCGTGCGGTGGAAATCCTTCCGGATCGCCGTGCCGCGCGTGCGCTCGACCGGCCGAGGAGCGCTGCGCCCCGCTCCTGCGCGAGTGGAAGCGGGGCGCAGCGCGGGCGGTCGGCGCCGCGTCAGACGAGGAGGAACGCGTCGGCGTCCGCCGTCCCCTCCGCGGCGAAGTCAGCGCTGCCGGCGACCGCGGACTCGCCGAAGTCGCTCAGCTCGCTGCCGCCGTCGAACTCGGTTCCCGCGCCGCCGGCGACATCGCCCTGGAGGTCGCCGTCGGCGATGATCGGTTCGGCGGTGCCGAACACCGCGTCGCCGGAACCCGCGGCGCAGGCCTCGAACTCGGCGTCGGCGGTGGCGTTCGCCTCGGCCTCGAAGTCGCTCTCGGAAGCGCTCGTCAGCCGAACCTCGGAGTCGTCCCCGGCCTCGACCGAGGAAGCGGCGCGGGCGAGTGCTTCGGCATCGAAATCAGCGTCCGCGCTGAAGTCGGCGCGGGCGCTGGTCTGGCTGTCGAAGCTCAAGCTGCTCATCGTTGGGTGCTCCCGATTGGAAAGGCCGGCGAGCTCGGGCGGAGGTCGGTCCGACCGCCCGATCCGCCGGCGTGATCATTGCGATGGGCTCATCGCTCGGGAGGCGAGCAGCGTTACATTTCGGACATTGCTGGCAGTTCGGTTGGCGGCGGGTCGGCAGGAAGGTGCGCGAAAGTCGTGACGGGCCAGGTGTTCCCGACCGTCCGATTCGGAATCATCGATTCCGCTTGAGCTGCGGCGGCAGTCCGCCGCTCGGAAGTCGGCCGAAGCGGACGAAGGTGGTTCGAAACCGGCTGGTGCTCACCGATCGCGAGAGGCGCCCCGAAACACCCGAGGGGTTCGCCCCTTCAGCGCGGGCGTCCGTAGAACTCGTTGAGCACCAGCATCGCGGCACCTGCGGCGACGAGGTCGTCGCCGAGCGCGGTGACCTCGATCTCGGCAGGCGGGCGCGCGTCCTGGGTCGTCGTCGCGCGCACGCTGGTCAGGTACAGCTCCGGCGCGGCCAGCACCGCTCGGCCCGCCAGGACGACGTGGTCGATGTCGAGCAGCTGCACCAGGTCCGCGACGGCCGTCGCCAGGACCGAGGCCGCGAACGCCGGCTCGCCGTCGGCGACCGCGCGGTTGTGGACCGCCTCCACGCACCCGTTGCGGCCGCACGCGCACGGCGGACCGTCGAGCTGGACCGTGGTGTGCCCGAGCTCGCCGGCGTTGGAGCGCTGGCCGCGGTGCACCCTCCCGTCGAGCAGGAGGCCGATGCCGATGCCGGTGCCCACGAAGACGAGCGCGGCGTCGCGCAGCTGCTCGCCTCGCCGCCAGCTCTCGGCGACGACCGCGGCGGTGGTGTCCTTGTCGACCACCACGGGCAGCCCGAGGCGCTGCTCGGCCAGCGCGCGCAGCGGGACGTCCTGCCAGCCGGCGAGGTTGGTCGGGTAGTGGACCACCCCGGTGCGGTGGTCGAGCGGCCCGAGGAACCCGATGCCGAGGCCGAGGACGCGGTCGTCGGCGCCCAGCTTGTCCACGAGCTCGGCGAGCACGTCGACGAAGGTCTCCGGGTCGAAGGACGGCGGTAGCGGCGCGGTGGCGCTTTCGACGATCGCGCCGGTGAGGTCGGTGAGCACGACGCGCAGCTCGTCGCGCTCCACCTGCGCTCCGAGCGCGAGCCTGCTGTCGGGGACCAGCGACAGCAGGGTGCGGGGTTTGCCGACGCCGACGTTGCGGGTGCCGGACCTGGTGAGCAGCCCGTCGGCGACGAGGCGGTTGACGATCTTGGAGACCGCCTGCGGTGTCAGTCCGCTGCGCTCGGCCAGCTCGCCCCGCGTCAGGGAGCCCGACCGGGCGTGCTCCAGGACGACGGCGTCGTTGTAGCCGCGCAGGTAGCGCAAGTTCGGCACGGGCGGATTATGGCACGGTTTGACATTACGAAACACTGTTGCGTAATTTCGCCGCCATGACCCTTCGGACTGGACTGCTCGGCTACGGGATCGCCGGGCGGGTGTTTCACGCGCCGCTGATCGAAGCGACGCCGGGCCTGGAGCTGTCGGCGATCGTCACGCGCGATGCCGAGCGCCGCGCGCACGCGCGGGCCGCTCATCCCGAGGCGCGGTTGCTCGACAGCGCCGCCGACCTGTTCGCCGCCGAGCTGGACCTGGTGGTGATCGCCACGCCGAACAGCACGCACGTGCGGTTCGCCCTCGAGGCGATCGAGGCCGGCGTCCCGGTCGTGGTGGACAAGCCGTTCGCCGCGACGGTCGAGGACGCGCAGCGCGTCCGGAAAGCCGCCGAATCGGCCGGCGTTCCGCTGACCGTGTTCCAGAACCGGCGCTGGGACAGCGATTTCCGCACCGTCCGCGCGCTGATCGAGGAGGGCGCGCTGGGCGACGTCGCGCGGTTCGAGTCCCGCTTCGAGCGGTGGATGCCGGACGTCTGGGACAACTGGCGCGAGTTCGGCGCGCCCGAGGAGGCGGGCGGCGTCCTCTACGACCTCGGCGCGCATCTCGTCGACCAGGCCGTCGAGCTGTTCGGCCCGGTCGCGCGGGTGTACGCCGAAGTGGACCGGCGGCGCCCCGGCGTCGAGGTCGACGACGACGTGTTCGTGGCGCTGACCCACCGCAGCGGGGTCCGGTCGCACCTGTGGGGCAGCTCCACCGCCGCGCAGAGCGGACCGCGGTTCCGCGTGCTGGGCTCCCGGTCGGCCTACGTCAGCGAGGGGCTGGACGGTCAGGAGGAGGCCCTGGCCGCAGGTCGCAGCCCGGAGGGCCTGCGCACCCCGGGGACGCTGGGCGTGCTCGGCGAGACCGAGGTGGTGCCCGGGGAACCGGGCGCGTACTCGAACTTCTACGCGCAGCTGGTGACCGCCCTGACCGAGGGTGGCCCGCTGCCCGTCAGCCCGGAATCGGCGATGCGCTCGCTGGGAATCATCGAGGCGGCCTTCGAGTCGGCCCGCACCGGGGAGGTGGTCGCGGTATGAGCGCGGAACTGCTGGCGGACTTGGCCGCCGAGGAGGAACGGCTGCAGTTCACCCGGTTCGACAACGACGTGGCGCTGGCGTTGGGCATGTTCCTGATGGACGCCGCGCGGGAGCGGGAGCTGCCGGTGGTGGTCTCGGTGCGGCGCGGGCAGCAGCGGCTCTTCCACGCCGCGCTGCCCGGCACCGCGGCGGACAACGACGCGTGGATCGAGCGCAAGAGCCGCGTGGTGGACCGCTACGGGCGCAGCTCCTACTACGTGGGCACCTCGTTCCGGGTGCGCGGCAAGACGTTCGAGGAGGCCTCCCGGCTCGACCCCACCGAGTACGCGGCCCACGGAGGGGTGTTCCCGGTGATCGTGAGCGGTGTCGGCCCGGTGGGCACGGTGGGGGTGTCCGGGCTTCCCCAGGCCGAGGACCACGCGTTCGTGGTCGAGCAGGTCGAGGCCTTCCTGGCTTCGTCCGCGCAGCGCACGACCTGAGGGGCCCGGCGCTGGCGGGGCGTCCGGTCGCGCGGCTCCGCGCTGGCCTTTCGTTGCACTTATGGGTGCACTATGATGCACCGCATGGGAGAGAGGGCGGAGTCGGTGTCGGCGGCGATCGGCGACCGCGTGAAGTCCGAGCGACGAGCTCGCGGGTGGACGCTCGACGAGCTCGTCCGCGCGGCCGGGATCAGCCGTCGCATGCTGATCAACATCGAGCAGGGCGCGGCCAACCCCAGCATCGCCACGCTGCTGAGCGTCGGCGACGCCCTCGGGCTGGGCCTCCCGGCCCTGGTCGAGGTCGGCCCGGCCAAGCCGGTGAAGGTCACGCGCAATGGCTCGGCCGCCGTGCTGTGGACCGGTCCCGGCGGCGGGAGCGGAGTTCTCGTCGCCGGGACCGAACCGCCCGACGTGGTCGAGTTGTGGGACTGGACCCTGGCCCCGGGCGACCGCCACGACAGCGAGGCCCACGCGCGCGGGACGAAGGAGCTGATCCACGTGCACGACGGCGCGATCACCGTCGACGTCGAGGGGCGATCGGTCCGCCTGGAAGCCGGTGACGCCGTGGCGTTCCCCGGGGACGTCGACCACTCCTACGGCAATCAGTCGACGGGCTCGGCGCGCTTCTCGCTGGCGGTGTTCGAGCCCGGCGTCGGGACCGGCCCGGGTGTCGCGGCGAGCGATGCCTGACGTCGGACCGGGGGAGCGGCGGCGGTGCTCGCGGCATCTCCGCGTTCGAGCCGAACGTCGCGCGGGCGTCGACCACGTCCTCGCCGAGACCGCGGCCGAAACCCGACCAGCCACCAGGAAGGCGCAGCACTCATGACCTCGACCCCACCGCGAACCCCCGCAGCCGAGCCGTCCCGGCCCGACAAGAACGACCACCGGACGCTCACCGACGAGTCCTGGGCGGTCCACGGAGGCAACCGCCCCGACGACACGACCGGGGCGATTCGCACGCCCATCGTGATGGCGAACTCCTACCGGCTCCCCGAAGACCCCACCGCGCTCGACGACCACGACGTCGACGCCCTGGTCTACACCCGCGAGTCCGGCGCCAACCAGCTCGGTCTCCAGGACAAGCTCGCCCGCTCGGAGCGCGGCGAGTCGGCTGCCGTCTTCGCCACCGGCATGGCGGCCATCCACGCCGCCTTCTTCGCGCTGCTCAACCCCGGCGATCACGTGATCGTCTCCAACGTGGTCTACATGCGGACCTGGGAGCTCTTCGCCTCGCTGCTGCCCACCAAGCTCGGCGTCGACGTCGACTTCGTAGACATCACCGACGTCGAGGCCGTGCGGGCGGCCGTGCGCCCCACGACCCGGCTGGTGCACACCGAAGCCATCGGCAACCCGGACCTCCGGGTCGCCGACATCCGCGCGCTGGCGGACATCGCGCACGCCGCTGGTGCGGTGCTCACCGTCGACTCCACCTTCACCCCGCCGCCGCTGCTGCGTCCCCTCGACCACGGCGCGGACCTGGTGCTGCACTCCCTGACCAAGTACTTCAACGGCCACGGCGACGCCATGGGCGGCGCCGTCATCGGCGCGGACGACCTCGTCCACCAGATCAAGGCCGGGCCGATGCACCACGTGGGCGGAGCGATCTCGCCGTTCAACGCCTGGCTGATCATGCGCGGATCCATCACGCTGCCGCTGCGGCTGCGGCGCCAGTGCGAGACCGCGCAGGCGGTGGCCGAGTTCCTCGCCGAGGACCCGCGCGTCGCCCACGTCGCGTACCCGGGGTTGGCGGACGACCCGCACCACGCGCTGGCCGCCGCCCAGTTCGGCGACCTGCACGGAGGAGTCGTGTCCTTCGCGCTCCCCGGCACGCACGAACGCAGGGTCCGCTTCGTCAACGACCTGCGCATCATCACCTCGGCCGTGTCGCTCGGCCACGACGAGACCCTCATCGCCTACGAGCAGTACCCGCCCGAGCGAGCCGCCGCGTTCGCCGCGCCCTTCCAGGAGCACGGCCTCATCCGGCTGGCGATCGGTCTGGAGTCGGCCGACGATCTCATCGCCGACCTCGGAGCGGCGCTCACCACCGCCTGCGGGTCGCGGTGAACCGGCGGTGGGCCGGAACCGGGCAGGACGGCTGATCGCGGCTTCGTTCGCCGTGCGGGCAGCGGGATTTAGCGCCCGCACCGCGGCGCGTCAGCTCGTCGGCGCTCACCCGGTCGGAAGATTGTGGTGCTGTGACGGGCGTTGGCACCATCCCGTGGATGGATCTCGGGGCCGAGCCGTCGGCGCGCTGGTGTCGAACGGGCGCGCGTAACCGCGAGCGAACGCGGCGCGCCCCGAACGGCGGTGTTGGCGTCCCCGGCGTCGCACCCGCGCGCGCAACGCCGCCACCCGCTCCGTCGTTCGATCGAGAGGACCGAGATGGTTGCTCCACGACGTCCAGACCAGTCCGATCCGGAGCTCCCGGAGGGGAGCGATCGCGGGGGCGGTGCAGCGCGGCCGCATCTCCCGCACGCAGCTGTTGGCGGGGGAGTCACCGGCGGTTCGGGCGGGGTTCAACGGCAGCGGTTAGCGTCCCGATCCGTGCATGCGGAAGATCCAGCCCGCCGCGGGCTCACCGGACCGGTTCCTCGTCGCGATTTCCTGGCGGGAGCGCTCGCGACCGCGGTCGGTTCGGCGGTGCTGCCCGGCGCGGCGCGAGCCGCCTCCGGCGCGGCCAAGTTCCCCTTCCCAGCAGGGCGGGAGTTCACCGCCCTGATCACCGGTGACGCCGGGACGGGCAAGCCGGAGCAGTACGCGGTGGCCGCGGCGGCTCGGAGAACGGCCGCGGAGCACGGCGTTTCGCTGGCCGTGGGCCTCGGTGACAACCTCTACCTGGACGGTCCGGAGAGCGCGGACGACGACGAGTTCCAGACCAAGTTCGAGCAGCCGAACGCGGGGATCGACGTCCCGTGGTTGATGATCCTCGGCAACCACGACACCTCCGGGGCGGTTCCCGGCAGCGGTGCCGGTCCCGAGCGCGGTGACTACGAGGTCGCGTACCACGACGCCTCGGCGCGGTGGTACATGCCGGCCCGCTACTACTCGGTGGCCGTCCCGGAGGCGAACCCGGTGGTGGAGTTCTTCGCGCTCGACACCAACCCGGTCGCCTCGTTCCTGCCGCAGCGAGACCCGCACTACGCCTGGGACGGGCCCTACATGCGGGAGCAGCGGGCCTGGCTGGACGACCGGTTGGGCGCCTCCAGGGCGCGGTGGAAGATCGTGATCGCGCACCACCCGTACCTCAACAACGGGCCGTACGGAAACGCCGGCGAGTACAACGGGATCACCGTCGACGACTACGCGAGCGGCAAGCACCTGAAGGAGCTGTACGAGCAGATCGTCGTCGGCCGAGCCGACCTCATCATGTCCGGGCACGACCACTGCTCGCAGATCCTCGCGCCGAGCGGTGGCACGCAGCAGATCGTGTGCGGAGCGTCCGCGCAGACCGAGGACGGCCAGAGCAAGGTGACCAACGAGTCGTTCTGGCAGGACTTCTCGCACCGCGGCTTCATGACCCTGCGGGTGTCCGACGCCGGGCTGACCTTGCGGGCCTACCTCGTCGACTCCGCCGACCCGGCCACGGCCACCGGGCGGCTGGCCTACACCCACGAGATCCCCGCCTGAGCAGGACCGCCCGCCTCGCGCGGCCCGATCGCGCGCCGGCGGCGCCGCCCGCGATCGGGCGACGCCGCCGGGTGATCACGCGTCGAGGTCGTAGATCTCCAGCGACCGCACCTCGACTCGACCGCCCGCGGCGAACGCGCGCACCCGGTCGCTCCCGGCGTCCGGGAAGACCAGGTCGGTGAGCACCGCCTGGCCGCGGTCGCCGAACACCTGCACATTGGCCCGGTCGAGCACCGCCCGGATCCGGAGGGCGTCCCCGGCCGGGGTCATCGCCGCGGTGTGCCGCGCCGGGAACTCGTCGTGGACCGCCGTCTCACCGGAGGCGGTTCGGTCCACGAACAGCTCACCGGCGGTGACGTCGTAGCCGATGCGGGTGCGGTGGGAGCCGTCGGCGAAGACGTCGAACCCGAACGAGGTCGCCGTCGCCCCGGCGAGCTGGAACTCGGCGACGACGTCGAGCACCGCGCCCGCGAACTCGGGGGTTCCGCCCTGCTCGGTGACCGCGCCGCTCCAGGTGCGCGGATTGCGGCGCACCCTGGTCAGCTCGGCGACCGGCTGCTGCGCGAGCTGGGGACCTGCTTCGGTGGAGATGAGCTCCAGCTGGCGCGGGACGGACATGCCACCGCGCCACGGCGAGGTGGGGACGTCGGCGGCGTAGCTCCAGTTGCTCATCCAGCCCACCCACAACCGGCGGCCGTCGGGGACGTCGGACCAGGACACCGCGGCGTAGAAGTCGGCTCCTCCCTCGACCCACCGCACGTCGCCGGGCGCGCCGTCCGCGGTGAAGGTGGTGCCGTCGAAATCGCCCAGGAAGTACTGCATGCCCGAGCCGCCCGCCGGACCGCCGGGGTTGATGCTGACGATGAGCACCCACTTGCCGTTGCGGGGGTCGCCGTCCACGGGAAGCTGGAACAGGTCGGGGCATTCCCAGACCCCGTCGTGCGAGCCGTGGTTCGCGCCGAACTCGCTGAGCTGCTGCCAGTGCACGAGGTCCGGTGAGCCGTAGAACCGGATGCGATCGCCCACGGCCAGCGACATGACCCACTTGCCGGTCGCCGCGTGCCAGAAGACCTTCGGATCGCGGAAGTCCGCCTCGCCGGAGTTGGGGATGACCGGGTTGCCCGCGTACTTGGTCCAGGTGCGGCCGCGGTCGTCGCTGTAGGCGAGGCTCTGCTGCTGGGTGTCGCCCGCGCTGGTGTAGAGCGCGACCAGACCGGGGCGCCCGCCGAAGAACCCGCTGGTGTCGTGGTGGTCGACCACCGCGCAGCCGGAGAAGATGGCTCCCAGCTCGTCGGGTTCCATCGCCACCGGCAGCTCGTCCCAGTGCACGAGGTCGGTGCTGACCGCGTGCCCCCAGGACATGTTGCCCCACTGGTCGCCGTACGGGTTGTGCTGGAAGAACAAGTGGTACTCGCCTCGGAAGTACACCATGCCGTTCGGGTCGTTCATCCAGTTGCGCTCCGGGGTGAAGCACACCGACGGCCGCCACTGCGGGGTCTCGGCGGCGCTTTCCGCGGCCCAGGCGCGGGTGTTCGGGGATAACGGCGGGAGGCCCGCCGCCCCGATGCCGACCAGGGCGCCGGCCCCGGCGAGGAAGTTGCGGCGCCCGAAGGCTCGTCGCTGGGGAGGACGCGGGTCGGTGGCGTCCCCGGTGCCGGAGTGCTGCATCGGTACCTCCTCGGTGTTCCTGCCGCCCGTTCGGGCAGGCGGGAGTTGGTGGGTGTTGCCCTGCTGCGGGTCTCGGTACTGGTGTTGGGCGACGTGACGCGCCCGCGGAGGGGCGCGTGGTGCCGGTGCTCTCAGGGTCGCGGTGGTGGGGATGCGGGACCTCCGGCTGGGACTCCGGGAAGCGCGTCGGAGTGGGCCGGGATCGAGTCCACCTCCCGCTGCGGCGCGGACCGGGATCGGCGAGCGAGGCCCACCTCGTCGATGCCCGGTTGTCTCCGGTCTGTGTCTGGTGCTGACTGATTGTGCGAGTTGTTGACGGATTGTCAAGATCTCGGAAACCACCGCGCGATCTCCGCCGTCGCGAAACCGCGGCGTCCGCGAGGCTTGACAGCTGAGCAGCAGCAGTCAAAATCAGGCAACATCAAAATGCACCGGAGGGAAACGGGCATGTACGGTGCGGAACGGCAACAGCTGCTCGCGCAGCAGGCGCGTTCGAACGGGCGGCTGGACGTCACCGCCGCCTCCGAGGAGTTCGGGGTGGCACCCGAGACCATCCGGCGCGATCTGGCCGCCCTGGAGCGGCAAGGCCTGATCCGGCGGGTCTACGGCGGCGCGGTGCTGCTGGAGCGGTTGGACTTCGAGCCCGGGGTGAACCAGCGCGACCGGACGCGCGCCGACGAGAAGGACCGGATCGCTCGCGCCGCGCTCGACCTGGTGCCCCAGCGCGGGACCGTGCTGCTCGACGCCGGTACCACGACCGGCCGCTTGGCGGCCCTGCTGCCGCAGGGGAGCGAGCTGACCATCGTCACCAACTCGCTGCCCGCCGCGTCGCAGCTCGCCGGGCGCAACCACGCCAACCTGCACGTGCTGGGCGGTCGGGTCCGCGGCACGACGCTCGCGACGGTCGAGTCATGGGCGCTGGAGGTCCTCGCCGGTTTGACCGTCGACGTCGGGTTCTTCGGGACGAACGGGTTCTCCGCGGCGCGCGGGTGCACCACGCCGGACACCGCCGAATCCGCGGTGAAATCGGCGATGATCCGCGCGTGCCGGCGCCGCGTGCTGCTCAGCGATCACAGCAAGTACGGCGACGACCAGTTCGCGCGGTTCGCCGCCCTGGAGGAGATCGACGTGCTGGTGACCGACGACGGTCTCGACGAGCAGGCGGTGGCCGAGCTCAACGAGGCCGAGATCGACGTGGTGCTCGCGTGACCGCGGCGAACCGCCCGGTCCGCGCCGGCGCCCGAGTTCCCGCTCCCGTCCTCCTCCTGCTGCGGCGGAGCGCGACGTCCCAGCACGGACCGGAGGCTCAACCCCGCACGGAGGAAGGATTTCCGGCATGACGAACGCACCGACCCGAGCGGGTGGTCCCGCCCGCGGACATCTCGCTCTGCGCAGCGCCGTCATCGCGGCGCTCGGCGGCCTGCTGTTCGGCTTCGACACCGCGGTGATCTCGGGCACGACCGACGCGCTGCAGCGGGTGTTCTCGCTGAGCGCGGGCGGTCTGGGATTCACCGTCGCGACGGCCCTGATCGGCACCATCGTCGGCGCCGCGGCGACCGGGATCTGGAAACCGGCCGATCTGATCGGGCGCAAGAAGGTCCTCTACGCCATCGGGATCCTCTACCTGGTGTCGGCCCTCGGCTCCGCGCTCGCACCCGAATGGGTGTCGTTCATGGTGCTGCGCTTCGTCGGTGGCCTCGGGGTCGGCGCGGCCGCCGCGGTCGCGCCGATCTACAACGCCGAGGTCTCCCCGCCCAAGCTCCGCGGACGGATGGTGGGGTTGTTCCAGTTCAACATCGTGCTGGGCATCCTGCTGGCCTACCTGTCGAACTACGTCGTGCTCCACCTGGCGCCCGAAGCGACGGCCTGGCGGTGGATGTTCGGCGTCGAGGCGCTGCCCGCCCTCGCGTTCGTGCTCCTGCTGGTCCTGGTGCCGGAGAGCCCGCGGTGGCTGATGAAGGCGGGACGGGTCGCCGAAGCCGACCGCGTGATCTCGGCCCTCACCGCCGGCCCGGACGAGGCGCGCGAGGTCCACGAGGAGATCGCCGAGGCGCTCGGGACCGACGACGTCGAGAGCGGCGCGAAGTTCTTCACGCGCTCCCACCGCAGGGTCATCCTGCTCGCGTTCGCGATCGCGGCGTTCAACCAGCTCTCCGGGATCAACGCGGTCCTCTACTACGCACCTTCGATCTTCGCCTCCGCGGGACTGGGGGAGAGCGCCTCGTTCCTCAGCAGCGGCGGGGTCGGTGCGATCAACCTGATCGCGACGATGCTCGCGCTGCTGGTGATCGACCGGTTCGGGCGGCGCAAGCTGATGCTCGTCGGATCGTTCGGCTACCTGGTCACCCTGGGCCTCCTCGCGGGGATCTTCCTCGGCCACCAGGACGGGTTCTCCGGCGCGGCCAGCACGCTCGTCGTGGTCGTCGTGATGCTGTTCGTCGCCGCGCACGCCTTCGGGCAGGGCGCGGTCATCTGGGTCTTCATCTCGGAGATCTTCCCGATCTCGATCCGAGCTCGCGGGCAGGCCTTCGGCTCGCTGGTCCACTGGGGTTTCGCGGCCGCGATCTCCTGGATCTTCCCGCTGCTGGCCGAGGTCGTCGGTGGCGGGATGGCCTTCGCCTTCTTCTTCGCGTGCATGATCGGCCAGCTCGTCTGGGTGCTGCTGGTGATGCCCGAGACCAAGGGCGTCCCGCTGGAGAAGCTGCAGGGCGTGCTCGGCGTGCAGGCCGGCTCGGAGGACACCCGCCGGTCCCCGGTCGATCCCACTCGTTCGCACGAGGACTGAAACCCGCCGATGTCGCCCCGGGTCGGTGAGCATGCCGATTCGGGGCGACGGCTCGCGGCCTGGTGGGGGCGGTTGCCGGGCCCGCCAGACCTCAGGGGCGCCGGCCGTGGTGGCCGGTGACGCGGCCGATCCACAGGACGAAGTCGCCCGCGTCCTCGGAGGCGGCATGCCGCCGCGTCCCAGTACATCACCGCGTTCACGTCGTCGCCGATCCCGCGCAGGCGCGCCGCGACGTTGCCCACCACGCTCGTCGAGGTGTCGGTCCCGACCCCGGATCCACCAGTGCTGAGCCCGATCCGGGTTGGCCTCCGAGGCGATGCACGGGGTTCATCGACCGCAGCCCGGCAGGCTGGTCGTGGTCGCTGCGCGTGCTCGTCGCCGGTCGCGCGGCGCAGGGCGTGCTCCGTGAAGTGGTGTGCCCGGGTCTTGCCGACGCCGAGGAGGCCGCTCTCCGGGCGGACAGGTCGAACGCGTCGATGGCGGGTGCGGTCTTCCTCCGCGCGCTCACGTGCGCGAGGCAGTCCTGCCGGTCGAAGCGGGCCCGGCCGCCGGAGTGGCGGATCCGCGGGGAGGTAGTCGTCCCGCGCGGAGGCCGACAGCCCGTCGAGGTGGGCGATCGCCGCCGGTAGCAGGTAGGTGCGCAGCAGGTGCTCGCCGTGGTTCGCCGCGGTGAGCGGCCCCCGCGCGTCGCGCAGCCGCAGCGAGGCCTGGTCGTCGGCGAACGCCGCGCCGAGCTCGCGGGAGGTGGTCCGGTCGACGAGCCCACCGGATTCCAGCGGGTTCTCGCCCCAGTCCCACGCGTAGGCCGTGTCGGCGTGCTCGAGATGGGTGATCGGGCACCGGGCGCCGCTGGCGAAGACCGCTCGCTCGCATCGGCAGCGCCGAGCTCGTCGAGGTGCCGACGGCGCGTCGGGCCGTGGCGCCGAGCAGCGCCGACAGCGCCCCGCTGGCGCTGGCCCCGAGCTGACGATGCGCTCGACGTCGCCGGGGATGCGGCCGCGGTTGTAGCGCACGTAGCGCACCGCGGTCCTGCGTCGCACGGGCATCTCCTGTCGTCGGCCGGTGCGGTCGCGGCCCAGTGAACGACGCTCCCGGGAAGCACCTCAACGCCGCGCGCGAGCCCGCGGCTCGCGACGGCGCGGCTGCGGGACCGGCGAAACGTCTTCCGCGAGGCGGTATTCCGCTCCCCGCGGCGGCTCGCTCGAACGGCCGCGTCCCGATCGGCTCGGCACGCGGCCGGTGGGTGCGGTGAACGGCGCACGTCTCGTTGGGCCGTCCGGCTCTCGACGATGACGACCGGAGGCAGGGCGGTGATGGGTCGTTCGACCTGTTGGCGCATCGGCGAGTCGCGCCTCCGCGGGATCTCGGGCCGCTGGTGGAAGGCGCTTTCAACATTTCGGAGGCGGTGGTTCGGTCCACTATGCCGCGGAGATCCGTTTCGTCGTGCGCCGTCGGGCGCAGCGAGTCGTGGCGAACGGCCCAACGCGGCCGAGCTGTTCGGGCGGCGGCCGTTGCGGTGGTTCCCGGTCTCCCGCTTGACCCTGGGAAAACGCTTCCGTCACGGTGTGACCTACTTCATTCGCGGACTGCAAGAAGAGGGATCGCCGGTGCAACCGGAAAACGCTCACCAGACGCGAGTCCTGACATCGCTCCGGGTCAACGGGCCGCAAACGGCCTCGGAACTGGCCGCGCAGCTGTCGTTGTCGCGCTCGAAGATCGGGCAGGAGCTGGCTCGCCTCGAACAGCTCGAACTGGTGGACCGCGCCGGTCAGGCGGAATCCCGCGGCGGTCGGCGCTCGGGCCTGGTGCAGGTCGCCAGGAGCCTGCGCTTCGTCGGCATCGACATCGGCGCGAGCTCCTTGGACGTCGGCGTCGCCGGCGGTGGCATGGACATCCGCGCCCACGTCAGCGAAGCCATCGACATCACCGAAGGTCCCGAGGTGATCCTCGGGCGCGCGGTGGAGCTGGTCGGCAAGCTCCGCGCCGACGGGCACCTGCCGCGGCTCGACGGCATCGGCATCGGCGTGCCGGGCCCGGTGAGCTTCCGCGACGGGTTCACCGTCTCCCCGCCGATCATGCCCGGTTGGGACCGCTACCCGGTGCGCGAGCACTTCATGCACCAGTTCGACTGCCCGGTTCTGGTCGACAACGACGTGAACGCGATGGCGATCGGCGAGATGTACTGCGGGCTGGCGAGATCGGTGCGCGACTTCCTGTTCGTCAAGATCGGCACGGGGATCGGCTGCGGCATCATCATGGGCAACCGGGTCCTGCGCGGCAGCAACGGAAGCGCAGGCGACATCGGCCACATCGCGGTGCACGACACCGGGCCGGTGTGCAGCTGCGGTCGGACCGGCTGCCTGGAAGCCTGGTTCAGCGGAGCGGCGCTCTCCCGCGATGCCACCGCGCTGGCCCGCAGCGGCGAATCGCCCGGTCTGCGCGAACTCCTCGCCGACCGGGGGACCCTCACCGCGCGCGACGTCGGCGCGGCGATGCGCGCGGGCGACCCGCAGGCGCTCGGCCTGGTGCGCGACGGCGGGCGCCGCCTCGGCCGCGTGCTGGCCTCGCTGGTCAACTTCTGCAACCCGGCGATGATCGTCGTCGGCGGTGGGGTCGCCGAGCTCGGCCACGTGCTGCTCGCGGAGGTTCGCGGGGAGCTGTACCGGCGATCGACACCGCTGGCCACCAGCAGCCTGCCGATCGTGCTCTCGGAACTGGGCGGGAACGCCGGGATCGTCGGAGCCGCGGGGATCGTCAGCGATCACGTTCTCGGTGTCCAACCAGCGTCATGACCCAAGTGGGAGGACGGATGAACACGCTCGGAGTCGCCCTGGTCGGCCACGCCTTCATGGGTGCGGTCCACTCGCAGGCGTGGCGGACCGTGGGGCGGGTCTTCGACCTGCCGATGCGCCCGGAGCGCGCGGTGCTGTGCGGTCGTCGCAAGGACGCCGCGCGGGAGGCCGCCGCGCGGTTCGGCTGGACCGAGTCCACCGACGACTGGAAGTCCGTCCTGGTGCGCGACGACGTGCACCTCGTCGACATCTGCACCCCCGGTGACAGCCACGCCGAGATCGCCATCAGCGCGCTGGACGCGGGAAAGCACGTGCTGTGCGAGAAACCGCTGGCCAACTCGGTCGCCGAGGCGGCGGCCATGGAGGAGGCGGCGAGCCGCGCGCGGCGCAACGGGATCTTGACCATGGTCGGCTTCAACTACCGACGCGTGCCCGCGCTGGCGCTGGCCCGATCGTTGATCGCGGCGGGCCGCATCGGGACCGCGCGCCACGTGCGGGCGAGCTACCTGCAGGACTGGTTGGTCGATCCGCACGCCCCGATCAACTGGCGGTTGCGCGCCGAGCGGGCGGGCTCCGGGGCGCTCGGCGACCTCGGGGCGCACCTGGTCGACCTGGCGCACTACCTGCTCGACGAGGACGTCGTGTCGGTGTCCGGAGCGCTGGAGACCTTCGTCGCCGAGCGACCGCTGCCCGACGAACCGGGCCGGGCCGGACCCGTCACCGTCGACGACGCCGCGCTGTTCACCGCCCGGTTCCGCGGCGGTGCGCTGGGCACCTTCGAGGCCACCCGGTACGCGAGCGGGCGGAAGAACGGCCTGCGGATCGAGATCAACGGGAGCGCGGGGAGCTTGGCCTTCGACTTCGAGTCGATGAACGAGCTCTCCTTCCACGACGCCGGCGAACCGGCCGAAACCGCCGGATTCCGGCGAATACTGGCCACCGAACCCGGGCACCCCTACCTGGAGGCCTGGTACCCGCCCGGGCACGTGCTCGGCTACGAGCACACCTTCGTCCACGAGCTGCGGGACTTCGTCACCGCCATCGCCGAGCGCGGCGCGCCGGCACCGGACTTCGCGGCCGGTCTGCGCGTCCAGCGGGTGCTCGACGCCGTGCAGCGCAGCGCGGCGCACCACAGCAGGTGGATGCCGGTGTCCGAGGGGGAGTCATGAGCCCCGACCTGCTGGAGATGCGCGGCATCGTCAAGGAGTTCCCCGGGGTTCGCGCCCTCGACGGGGTGGACCTGCGGGTGCGCGCCGGGGAAGTGCATTGCCTGCTCGGCCAGAACGGTGCGGGCAAGTCCACGCTGATCAAGGTGCTCTCCGGGGCGCACGCACCCGACGGCGGCGCGATCAGCTGGCAGGGCGGGCAGGTGGCGCTCGGCACGCCCGCCGCGGCGCTGCGGCGCGGCATCGCCACGATCTACCAGGAGCTCGACCTGGTGGAAGGGCTGACGGTCGCGGAGAACGTCTTCCTCGGCCACGAGCTCGCCAAGGCGGGCTTCCACCGCAGGAGCGCGGCCCGGCGAACGGCGGCCGAGCTGCTGGAGCGGCTGGGCCACCCGGACATCTCCCCGGACGCCGAGGTCGGCGATCTGCCCGCCGCGCACCGGCAGCTGGTGTCGATGGCGCGGGCGCTCGGCCACGACGTGCGCCTGCTGATCATGGACGAACCGACGGCCGCGCTCTCGGCCGGCGAGGTCGACAACCTCTTCCGCGTGATCGGCGAGCTCACCGCCGAAGGCGTTGCCGTGGTCTACATCTCGCACCGGATGGACGAGATCAGGCGAGTGGGCGACCGCGTGACGGTGCTCAAGGACGGGCGGACCGTCGCCGACGGGCTGTCCGTCCCGGAGACCACCACCGCCCGCTTGGTCGCGCTGATGACCGGGGGCGAGCCGCCCGAGGTGAACGCTGGCCGGAGCACCGCCACCGACCGGCCGGTGCTGGAGGTGAGCGGGCTGAGCAGGCGCGGCGAGTTCGCCGACGTCGACCTCACCGCGCACGCCGGGGAGATCGTCGGCCTGGCCGGCCTGGTCGGAGCCGGGCGCAGCGAGATCCTGGAAACCGTCTTCGGGGCGCGCGCGGCGGCGTCCGGCCAGGTGCGCGTCGACGGTCGGCGGGTGCGACCCGGCAGCGTGTCCGCCGCCGTGGCCGCGGGCATCGGGCTCACCCCCGAGGAGCGCAAGAGCCAGGCGCTGCTGCCGCAGCTGTCGCTGGCGGCCAACCTCACGCTCGCCTCGCTGGCCCGGCACAGCCGCTTGGGCTTCACCAAGCTCCGCGCCGAGGCGGGCAGCGCGAGCGATGTGGCCGAGCGCCTGCAGATCCGCCCCAGCGAGCCGCGAACCCCGATCTCGGCGTTCTCCGGCGGCAACCAGCAGAAGGCCGTGATCGGCCGGTGGGTGCTGCGCGGTTGCCGGGTGCTGCTGCTCGACGAGCCGACCAGGGGAGTCGACGTCGGTGCGCGCGCCGAGATCTACGCCCTGCTGCGCGGGCTGGCCGCGGACGGGATGGCGATCGTGCTGGTCTCCAGCGACATACCGGAGGTGTTGGCGTTGGCCGATCGGGTCCTCGTCGTGCGCGACGGCACCGTGGTGCGCACGGCGCCGGCCAACGAGATCACCGAGTCCGACGTGCTCGAAACGGCCATGGAGGCATCGGCGCGATGAACGAGCGAACCCTCACACCGACCGCGAGCGCGACGACGTCGAAGCTGGGGCGCTGGTGGTCGCGCACCGACATCCGGCTGGTCGCGCTGCTGCTGGTGCTGCTGGTGCTGTGCGCGGTGGGCTACGCGACGCGACCGGACGCCTTCCTCACCGAGGGCAACATCTCCACCGTGCTGCGACTGGCCGCGGCGATCGGCGTGGTCAGCGTCGGCATGACCTTCGTGATCTCGGCAGGCGGGATCGACCTGTCGGTCGGTTCGATCGTGGCGCTGTCCAGCGTGTGGATGACCACCTGGGCCACCCAGTCCTACGGGGTGGCGGTGATGGTGCTGTGCGCCGTGCTGGTCGGCACCGGTTGCGGGCTGGTCAACGGGCTGCTGGTCGCCTACGGGCGGGTGGTGCCGTTCATCGCCACGCTGGCGATGATGGCCTCTGCCCGCGGCCTGGCCGAGCGCATCAGCGGGCGCCAGACGCAGGTCGTCGACGCCCCCGGGTACAGCGCGGTGTTCAACGCCGACCTGCTGGGCGTGCCCGTGCTGATCTGGATCTTCCTGATCGTGTTCGCCGCGGGCTGGGTGCTGCTCAACCGCACCACGTTCGGCAGGCGGACGCTGGCCGTCGGGGGCAACGCCGAAGCCGCGCGCCTCGCCGGGATCGACGTGCGCAGGCACACCGCGCTGGTCTACGCGCTGGCCGGGTTCTGCTGCGCGATCGCCGCGATCATGGTCGTCGCCCGGACCACCTCGGGCGCGTCGACCAACGGCATGTTCTACGAGCTCGACGCGATCGCGGCGGTCGTCATCGGCGGCACGCTGCTGACCGGTGGCCGCGGGAGCATGACCGGAACTCTGCTCGGCGTGCTCATCTTCACCACGCTCAGCAACGTCTTCACGCTGAACAACCTGGAAACCGACGTCCAGAACATCGCCAAGGGCGCGATCATCGTGCTGGCGGTCCTGGTGCAGGCGCGAACGCGGCGCCGCGGCTCGACGAGCTGAACTCCCTGCCACCTCACCCCATCGGAGAACCGTCATGGCAATGCTGCCCGAAACCTCCCGTCGAAGACTGCTCCTCGGAGCCGGTGCGCTCGGTGCCTCCGCGCTGGCGACCGGCTGCGTGGCCAACGATCCGCCGCAGGAGCGCAGCGCGGCCCCGGTGGCCGCCGGCGGGGACAACGCCGAACCCGGCAAGCACGTGCGGATCGGGTTCTCCGCACCGGCGGCCGACCACGGCTGGCTGGCCGCGATGACCACGAACGCTCGCGCGCAGGCGGAGAAGCTGCCGGACGTGACGTTCCGCCCCACCGAGGGCAGCACCGACGTCAACCGGCAGATCGCCCAGGTCGAAACGCTGATCAACGAGAAGGTCGACGTGCTGGTCGTGCTGCCCGCCGACGGCAAGGCGCTCACCGGCGTGGCCCGCGAGGCGATGCGAGCGGGCATCCCGGTGGTCAACGTGGACCGGGTCTTCGACTCCCCGGAGGCCTACCGGCTCTGGATCGGCGGCGACAACTACGGCATGGGGGTCAACGCCGCGGACTACATCGCCGAACAGCTGCGCGGGCGGAACGTCGACGATCCGGTCATCGCCGAGGTCGCGGGCACCGATTCGCTGCCGCTGACCCAGGAGCGCAGCGCGGGCTTCCGCGAAGGGCTCGCCAAGCACGGGCTGCGCGTCTCGCGCCGGGTCGCCGCCGAGTTCACCGCCGAGACCGGCGAGCAGGAGATGACCAACCTGCTGCAGGCGGCCTCCCGGTTGGACGCGGTGTGGAACCACGACGACGACCAGGGCATCGGCGTGCTGGCGGCGGTGGAAGCGGCGGGGCGCGACGAGTTCTTCCTCGTCGGCGGTGCCGGATCGCGCCAGGTGATGGATCGCATCAAGGCCGGCGACAGCGTCGTGCGCGCGACCGTGCTCTACAGCCCCTCGATGTGCTCCTCGGCGATCTCGCTGGCGCGGCTGCTCGGCCAGGGCCGCGGCATGTCCGATCTCGCCGAGCACGAGGTGCCGCGCTCGGTGACCACCTACTCGGCAGTGGTGACCGGGGAGAACGTCGACCGCTACCTGGACATCGGCTTCGCCTCCTGACCTCGGACGAGAGGAAGTCCCATGAGAACCGCACCGTTGGCGCTGGCCGCGCTGCTCGCGAGCGCCGCAGCCGCACCCGCGTGGGCCGCCGCGGAACCCGGAGAACCGGCCGTGCTGGTGTTCTCCGAAACCGCGGGGTTCCGGCACGAGTCCATCGAGGACGGCATCGCGGCCATCGAGGAGCTCGGCGAGGAGCACGACTTCCGCGTCGAGGCCACGGAGGACTCCAGCAGGTTCGACGACGCCGAGCTCGCGCGCTTCGACGCGGTGGTGTGGCTGTCGACCACCGGCGACGTGCTCGACGCCGGGCAAGAGGCGGCCTTCGAGCGCTACGTCCGCGCCGGCGGCGGCTACGTCGGCGTGCACGCGGCGGCCGACACCGAGTACGACTGGCCGTTCTACGGCGAGCTCGTCGGCGCCCACTTCGACAGCCACCCGCGGATCCAGCCGGCCGAGATCCGCGTCGAGGACCGCCACCACGACTCGACCGCGCACCTTCCGCCCAGGTGGGAGCGCACCGACGAGTGGTACAACTACCGCACCTCGCCGCGGCCGGACGTGCACGTGCTGGCCGCGCTGGACGAGCACACCTACGACCCCGGCGACGGGGCGATGGGCGACCACCCCATCGCCTGGTGCCACGCCGTCGACGCCGGCCGCGCCTTCTACACCGGCGGCGGGCACACCGCGGAGTCGTTCACCGATCCCGATTTCCTGCGCCACCTGCTGGGTGGCATCCGCACCGGGCTGGGCCACGCCCGCTGCTGAAGCTCCAGTTCCTCCCCGACGACGAGGAGTGACCCGTGAGATCCCTGCGATTACTCGCCGCGGCCGTCGCCGCCGCGACCGCCACGACAGTCCTGTCGGCCACGGCGGCCCAGACCGCCCCACCGCAGCAGGAAACGCCGTTCGACCAGATCACCCTGGCCAAGGGCGCCGACAAGGTCGGTGAGCCGATGGCCATGGCGGTGCTGCCCGACCGGAGGGTGCTGCACACCTCCCGCGACGGAACCGTCCACCTCACGAGACCGGACGCGACCACCACGCACGCCGCCGAGATCCCGGTGTACAACCACGACGAGGACGGGCTTCAGGGCATCGCGATCGACCCGGACTTCGAGCGCAACCGCTGGGTCTACCTGTACTACGCACCGCCGCTGCAGACCCCGGAGGGCGACGCGCCGGAGCAGGGCGCTCCCGCGGACTTCGCGCCGTTCGACGGGCACAACGTGCTGGCCCGCTACAAGCTCACCGACGCGGGAACCCTGGACATGACCAGCTTCCAGGAGATCCTGCGGGTGCCCGCCCAGCGCGGGATCTGCTGCCACGCGGGCGGCGAGATCGACTTCGACGCGCAGGGCAACCTCTACCTCTCGACCGGGGACGACACCAACCCCTTCGCCTCCGACGGCTACACCCCGATCGACGAGCGCCCGGAGCGCAATCCGGCCTTCGACGCGCAGCGGAGCGCGGGCAACACCAACGACCTGCGCGGCAAGCTGCTGCGCATCCACGTGGAGCCGGACGGCAGCTACACGATCCCGCGCGGCAACCTCTTCGAGCCGGGGACGCCGAAGACCCGCCCGGAGATCTACGCGATGGGCTTCCGCAACCCGTTCCGCTTCGCCGTGGACCGCGAGACCGGCTGGGTCCACCTCGGCGACTACGGGCCCGACGCCGGTGCCGCTGATCCGAACCGCGGGCCCGGCGGGCTCGTCGAGTACAACCTGATCAAGGGTCCGGGCAACTACGGGTGGCCCTACTGCATCGGGGACGACCAGCCCTACGTCGACCACGACTTCGCCACCGGGCAGTCCGGGGAGCCCTTCGACTGCGCCGCGCCCCGCAACGAGAGCCCGAACAACACGGGACTGGTCGAGCTGCCACCGGTGCAGTCGGCCTGGTTGCCCTACGACGACGGGTCGGTTCCGGAGCTCGGCTCCGGGCCGGAATCGCCGATGGGCGGCCCCGTCTACCGGTTCGACCCGGGCCTCGAATCGCCGGCGAAGTTCCCCCGCGAGTACGACGGCGCGTTGTTCAACTACGAGTGGGACCGCGGCTGGATCAAGTCCTTCGACCTCGGCCCGAACGGGGAGCTGCGCGGCATCGAGCCGTTCTTCGAGTCCATGCAGCTGCGCAGGCCGATGAACGTCGAGTTCGGCCCGGACGGCGCGATGTACGTGCTGGACTACGGATCGAGCTACTTCGGCGGTGCGGACGACTCCGCGCTCTACCGCATCGAGCACAGCCCGAACGGCAAGACCCCGGTGGCGCAGGTCAGCGCCGACGTCACCGCGTCCGGCGAGGCGCCGCTGACGGTGAACTTCGACCCGGCCGGAACCGCCGACCCGGACGGGGACGATCAGCTCAGCTACGCCTGGGACTTCACCAACGACGGCACGGTCGACTCCACCGAGCAGGGGCCGGTCAGCCACACCTACACCGAGCGCGGCGCGCACACCGCGAAGCTCGCGGTGACCGACTCCACCGGCAAGACCGGCTACGCCAGCGTGCAGATCGTGGTCGGCAACACGCCGCCGGAGGTGCGGGTCGAGATGCCGCCGAACGGCGGGGTGTTCGCCTTCGGCGAGCAGGTCCCGTACCGGATCTCGGCCACCGACGCCGAGGACGGGCAGACCGACTGCTCCGCCGTGGAGGTGAGCTACGCGCTCGGGCACGACACGCACGCCCACCCGCTGACCTCCGAAACCGGTTGCGAGAGCACCATCGACGTGCCGGCCGACGAGGGCCACGGCTTGGACGCCGACATCTTCGGCGTGCTCACCGCGAGCTACACCGACGGGGGCGCGGAGGGCTTGCCGCCGGTGACCGGCAGCGCCCGGGTGGTGCTGCAGCCGAAGAACAAGCAGGCCGAGTTCTTCACCGACTCGCAAGGCGTCGAGGTCGTCTCCGAGCCGGGTGCGGCCGGTGGCCGCAAGGTCGGCGCCATCGACCCCGGGGACTGGATCTCGGTTGACCCGGTGAACCTCACCGGTGTGGACGGCATCGGCTACCGGGTCTCCGGGGCGGGCCCGGGCGGCACCATCGAGGTCCGGGCGGGGTCGCCCGACGGCCCGGTCGTGCAGACCGTCCAGGCGCCCTCCACCGGCGGCGGGGACCAGTACGCGGACGTGCCGCCGTCCCCGGTGACCGATCCCGGTGGTTCCGGACCGCTGTTCTTCACCTTCCGCGGCGAGGGCAGCGGCCTGTTCGAGCTGGACGCGGTGCACTTCACCGGTGCGGGGGTCTCGCAGCCCGCGCCGCCGGAAGCCGCCGCGGCCGCCCGAGCTGAAGGCGACGTCCCCCGCTGAACCGGCGCGCGGTGGCGGCCTGCGAGCCGCCACCGCGCCCGTCCCGGATGCGGGCTCCGCGTGCCGCGGGCGTCGCGCGAGGAGCGCACCGCCACGCGGAACGAGTTCCCAGCAGCAGGCTCTGAGGAGGTGTCCACGGTGGAGAGCACAGGACCCGGCCGCACCGGCATGTGGTTGATCGGTGCGCGCGGCTCGGTGGCGACCACGGCGATCGTCGGTCTGCTCGCGCTGCGGGAGGGGGTGATCGCACCGACGGGGTGCGTGACCGAACTGCCCGACCTGCGCTCGGCTCCGCTGCCCGGCTGGGACGAGATCGTCGTCGGTGGGCACGACATCTCCGCGACGGGCCTGCCCAAGGCCGCCGAGCACCTGGTCTCGGCGGGGCTGCTGCCCGCGCGCGTGATCGGCGCGGTCGGCGGCGGGCTCGGCGCGGTCGAGGACGAGCTGCGCACCGGCTACGCGACCGGGGACCCGGGCACCCAGGCGGCCGCCGTGGAGCGGTTGAGCGGGGACATCGAGGACTTCGCGCAGCGCAACCGGTTGCGGCGGGTGGTCGTGGTCAACCTCGCCTCGACCGAACGGCCGTGGCCGGATCGCCCCGAACACCACGACCCGGGAGCTCTGGACGCCGCGCTGAGCTCCGGTGACCCGGTGCTTCCGCCCAGCGGGGTGGCGGCGCGCGCCGCGATCCGCGCCGGATGTCCCTACGTCGAGTTCACCCCGTCGATGGGCATCGACCACCCGGCGCTGCGCGAGCTGGCCGACCGGGCCGGCGTGCCCTACGCCGGGCGCGACGGCAAGACGGGGGAGACCTTGCTGCGCACGGCGCTCGCCCCGGTCTTCATCGAGCGCGGGCTGAACGTGCGCTCGTGGGCGGGCACCAATCTGCTCGGCGGTGGTGATGGGGCGACCCTGGCGGACCCGGAAACCGCGGCGAGCAAGCTGGAGTCGAAGTCCAGGGGACTGGCCGCCCTGCTCGGCGGCGAAGTCGAGGCACCGCTGCACATCGATCACGTCGCCGACCTGGGCCAGACGAAGGTGGCGTGGGACCACGTGCGCGCCGAGGGCTTCCTCGGCGCTCCCGTGACCCTCCAGCTGAGCTGGTCGGGGTACGACTCCGCGCTCGCCGCGCCCCTGGTGCTGGACCTGGTGCGGCTGATGGCGCTCGCTCACCACGCGGGGCGGCGCGGGCCCCTGGTGGACCTCGCGTGCTTCTTCAAGGACCCCTTCGGCGAGGTCGAGCACCGCTTCGACCACCAGGTGCGGCGGTTGCACGCGTGGGTCCGCGCGATCGAGGAGGAACGATGAGGAGGTTTCGCGCGCTGGTCGAGCTGACCCGCGCACCCGCAGCGCTGACGGTGCTCGGCGACAGCGTCACCGGCGCGGTCAGCGCCGGGCGCCGCTTGCGCGGCAGGAGAGCGGTGCTGCCCGCGGCCTCGGCCGCCGCGTACTGGGCGGGCATGGTGCTCAACGACTGGGCCGATCGCGAGGTCGACGCCGCGGAGCGCCCCGAGCGCCCCATCCCGTCCGGCCGGATCGAGCCGGTGCTCGCGCTGGGCCTCGCGGCCGGGCTGGGCGGTGCCGGCCTGCTGATCGGCGCCGCGGCGGGGCGCTCCCGGCAGGCCACCGCGCTGCTGGTCTCGGTGATCGGCTACGACGTGGTGTTCAAGCCGAATCCGGCGGGGCCGGTCTCGATGGCGGCGTGCCGGGCGCTGGACGTCCTGCTGGGCGGCGGGCGCGACTCCTGGCCGGCCGCCGCCCGGGTGGCCGCGCACACCTGGGCGGTCACCTCCCTCTCGCGCGGCGAGGTGCACGGCGCGTCGCCGCGCACCGCGGCGACGGCGGCCGCGGTCACCGGGCTGATCACCGCTTCCCTCCCGCTGGGCTGCGCCTCCCCGGCGCACCGGGCGGCGGTGGTGTCGCTCGGCACCGCCTACGCGGGCGCGGTGGGCGGGCCGCAGTGGCGCGCGCGTGCGGATCCGCGCGCAGCGCGGGTGCGGGAGGCCACCAGGAGGGGCGTGCACGGCACCGTGCTGCTGCAGGCGGCGCTGAGCGCGCGCCGGAACCTCCCGGCCGCCGCGGCGCTGGTGGCGGTGTTGCCCGCGATCGAACTGCTGGGGAGGAAGGTGTCGCCGACGTGAGCGTGCTCCTGGGGTACGGGACGAACGGGTTCGCCAACCACCGCCTGACCGATGCGCTCCGGGTCATCGCCGATCTCGGCTACGACGGCGCAGCCCTCACCCTCGACCACCACCACCTCGATCCGTTCACCGACGACCTGGCCGAGCGGGTGCGCGCGGTGCGCTCGGAGCTCACCGGTCTCGACCTGTCGGTGGTGGTCGAGACCGGGGCGCGCTACCTGCTGGACCCGAAGCGCAAGCACCACCCGACCCTGGTCTCCGACGACGCCGGGCGAAGGGTGGACTTCCTGCGCAGGGCCGTGCGCATCGCCGCCGAGCTGCGCTGCGGCGCGGTGTCGTTCTGGTCCGGCGTGCGCCCCGCCGACACCGACCCGGAGGTCGCCTCGCGAAGGGTGCTGGACGGGCTCGCGGAGGTGCTGCCCGAGGCCGAGCGCGCGGGGGTGGTGCTCGGCCTGGAGCCCGAGCCCGGCATGTTCGTCGAGACGGTCGCCGACGCGCTCGAGGTGCGCGCCCGGCTGGGCGCTCCCGCCAACCTCGGGATCACCCTCGACGTGGGCCACTGCGTGGCCGTCGAGCGCGAGTCCGCGGCCGACCTGGTGCGGCAGCTGGGCGAGCTGCTGGTGCACGTCCAGCTCGACGACATGCGCCCCGGCGTGCACGAGCACCTGGAGTTCGGCGAAGGGCTGCTCGACCTGCCCGCGACGATGGCCGCGCTCGGCGAGGTCGGTTTCGCCGGCTTGGCCGCGGTCGAACTGCCCAGGCACTCGCACGCGGCACCGCAGGTGGCCCGGCGCGCGATCGCGGCGGTGCGGCGATCGCGCCACCCGTGGCTGGCCGACGCGGTGGACTCCGTGCGCCGCGATCCGGGCCGGATCGCGAGCCTGTTCCCGGCGGTGGGTCGCCACGTCGGCCGCGAACCGATCCGCCCCGACGACCCGCTCGGGCTGGTGGGCGGGACCGTCGACGACCGCGCGCGCACCGGCCTGCTGCTGGCCCTGGCCGAGGTGCTGTCCCCCGAGGAGCTCGCCACCGAGGTGACCGCGCTCTACCGCTACGGGGACGACGCCGAGCGCCGCGGCGCGCTGCGCGCCCTGAGCAGGCTCGACCGGCCGGAGATCCGCGCGAGCGGGCTCGAGCTGGTGCGCGATGCGTTGCGCGCCAACGACGTCCGGCTCGTGGCCGCTGCTCTCGGGCCCTTCGCGCGTCACCTGGACGACCACGAGTGGCGGCACGGAGTGCTCAAGTGCCTGTTCACCGGGGTGCCGCTGGCGGCCGTCGCCGACCTCCCGGGCCGCTGCGACGCCGAGCTGCGCCGGATGGTCGCGGACTTCGCCGCCGAGCGCCGCGCCGCCGGACGCGAGGTCCCCACCGACGCCAACGCGATCCTGGAGTGCTGATGCGCCTGTTCGACCCGCACGTCCACATGACCTCCCGGACCACCGACGACTACGAGGCGATGCGCGCGGCCGGCGTTCGCGCGATCACCGAGCCGGCGTTCTGGCTCGGCCAGCCCCGGACCGGCGTCTCGTCGTTCACCGACTACTTCGACTCCCTGCTGGGCTGGGAGCGATTCCGCGCGGCCCAGTTCGGAATCCGGCACCACGCGGCGATCGCGCTCAACCCCAAGGAGGCCAACGACCGCCGCTGCCGCGAGGTCCTGGAACTGCTGCCGCGCTACTTGGCCAAGGACGGCGTGGTGGCCCTCGGCGAGGTCGGCTACGACTCCATGACCGCCGACGAGGACGAGGCGTTCGCCCACCAGCTGGAACTGGCGCTGCGCGCCGAGCTCCCGGTCCTGGTGCACACCCCGCATCGCGACAAGCGGGCGGGCACCCTGCGCACGCTCGACGTCGTGCGGGAGTCGGGCATCGCCCCGCAACGCGTGCTCGTCGACCACCTCAACGAGACGACCGTCGAGCTCGTCGCCGAAACGGGCTGCTGGATGGGGTTCTCCATCTACCCCGACACCAAGATGGACGAGCACCGCGTGGTCGCGCTGCTGCAGCAGCACGGCACGGACCGGATGGTGGTTAACTCCGCCGCCGACTGGGGCAGGTCCGACCCGCTCAAGACCCGCGCCACCGCCCAGGCGATGTTCGCCGCCGGGTTCACCGAGGACGACGTCGACGAGGTGCTGTGGCGCAACCCGGTCGCCTTCTACGGCCAGAGCGGCCGGCTGAACCTCGACCCGCTGCCGGGGTTCAACGCCGATCCGGCGACCTTCGCCGGGAACTCCGTGCTGCGCGGCGCACGCCCCGAGGAGTGATCACGTGCTCTGCTACTGCACCAACGTCCACCCGGCCGAGGACCTGGACGGCGTGTGCGCGCAGCTGACCGAGCACGCCGCGAGCGTGCGGGCCCGCCTCGGCGCCGACGAGCTCGGCGTCGGGCTCTGGCTCGCCGCCGACCTCGTCGCGCAGTTGTGCGCCGACCCCGCTGCCCTCGGCCGCCTCCGGTTGACGCTGGACGACAACGGGCTCGTGGTGGAAACCCTGAACGCGTTCCCGTACCGGGGATTCCACGACGCGGTGGTCAAGCGGCGGGTGTACCAACCGCGCTGGTGCGATCCGGAGCGGTTGCGCTACACCGCGCAGTGCGCCGAGGTCCTGGCCGCGCTGCTGCCCGAGGGCGTGGACGGGAGCATCTCGACGCTGCCGCTGGGGTGGCGGGAACCGTGGACCCGCGACGACGAAGCGGCCGCCCGGCACAACCTGGACCGCCTCGCGACCGCGCTGTCCGAGCTGGAGCTGCGCACCGGTCGCCGGGTGCGGGCGGCGGTGGAGCCCGAACCCGGCTGCCTGCTCGACGATGTCGACGACGCGCTGCGCTGGTTGCGGGGGACCGACGGCACCTACCTCGGCCTGTGCCTGGACACCTGCCACCTCGCGGTCTCCTTCGCCGATCCGGCAGCCGCGGTGCGCGACATCGAGGCCGCGGGCGTCGACGTGGTCAAGGTGCAGGCCTCGGCCGCGCTGCACGCCGACGACCCCGCGGCTGCCCGCGCCGAGCTCGCTCGCTACGCGGAACCGCGCTACCTGCACCAGGTCCGCGAACTGGCCGCGGACGGCGTGCTGCGCTGCGACGATCTCGACGAGGCGTTCCGGCGACTGCCCGCGGCCGGGCCTTGGCGCGTGCACTTCCACGTGCCCCTGCACTGGACCGGTACCGCGCTGCGGCCCACCACCGACGTGCTGCGCCGGACGCTGCAGGCGCTGCCCGACCCGCTGCCCACCGTCGAGGTCGAGACCTACACCTGGAGCGTCCTGGCCGACCCGCCGGACGACCTCGCGGCGGGCATCGCCGCCGAACTCGACTTCACCCGCGAACTCCTCGACCAGCGGAGCGCTCGATGAAACCCGTGGTACTGCTCGACGTCGTCGGACTCACGCCGAAGCTGCTGGAGCACATGCCGAACCTGCGGTCGCTGACCGAGCAGGGGTGGCGGGCCGAGCTCGGCACCGTGCTCCCAGCGGTCACCTGCAGCGCGCAGTCGACGCTGCTGACCGGGCGCATGCCCGCCGAGCACGGAATCGTCGGAAACGGTTGGTACTTCCGCGAACTCGGCGAAGTCCACCTGTGGCGCCAGCACAACCGGCTCGTGCTCGCCGACAAGGTCTGGGAATCGGCGCGGCGCGAGCGACCGGGCTACACCGCGGCCAACGTCTGCTGGTGGTACGCGATGGGTGCCAGCACCGACTGGACGATCACCCCGCGGCCGGTGTACCACGCCGACGGTCGCAAGTCGCCGGACTGCTACACCAGACCACGCGAGCTGCACGACGAGCTGACCGCTGATCTGGGCGCCTTCCCGCTGTTCCACTACTGGGGGCCGACCGCCGATCTGACCTCGAGCCTGTGGATCGCCGCGGCGACCCGCCGCATCCTGCGCCGACACCGGCCCGATCTGGTGCTGTGCTACTTGCCGCACCTCGACTACGACCTGCAGCGCCACGGCCCGGACAGCCCGCAGGCGCACCGGGCCGCCGGGGACCTCGACGAGGTCGTCGGCGGGGTGCTCGCCGAGGCCCGCGCTGCCGGGGCCGCGGTGGTGGCCGTCAGCGAGTACGGCATCACCGAGGTCCAGCGCCCGGTCGAGCTCAACCGGGCGCTGCGGCGCGCCGGTCTGCTGGAGGTCTACGAGCAGGCCGGCATGGAGTACCTGGACCCGTGGACCTCCCGCGCGTTCGCCGTCGCCGATCATCAGGTGGCGCACGTCTACGTGCGCGACCCGGCCGACGTGGAGCGGGCGCGCTCGGTGGTCGCCGAGCAGCCCGGCGTCGACGAGGTGCTCGATCGCGCGGCGCAGGCGCGGTTCGGCCTGGACCACCCGCGCGCCGGGGAGCTGGTCGCGGTCGCCGAACCCGCGTCGTGGTTCGCCTACTACTACTGGCTCGACGACCAGCGGGCCCCCGACTTCGCCAGAGGGGTGGAGATCCACCGAAAGCCCGGCTACGACCCGGCGGAGCTGTTCTTCGATCCGGCGGACCCGCTGGTCAAGGCCCGAGCGGCGCTGAACCTGGCGAAGAAGAAGGCCGGGCTGCGGTACGCGATGAACGTGGTTCCGACCGACCCTGGCGCGGTCCGCGGATCGCACGGCCGCTTGCCGGACGACCCGGCCGACGCGCCGGTGCTGCTCTGCTCCGAGCCGTGGGCGCCGGCCGCGGTCGAGCGCTCCGGGCGCCTGGCCGCGACCGACGTGCACGACCTCGTCCTGTCCCTGCAAGGCATCCGATGAGAGGAAAGCCATGACGCTCTCCCGCCGTTCCCTGCTGCGCACCGCCACCGCCTTGGCCGCCGCGGGCTCCGTCGCCGCTCCCGGGGCCGCGATGGCGCGCCGCAGCGGGCGAATCTCGCCCGAGGCCATCAGCATCCAGCTCTACACCCTGCGCGACCAGCTCGCCGCCGATGTGGCGGGGACGTTGCGCGACGTGGCCGAAATCGGCTACCGCTCGGTGGAGACCGCGGGCACGCACGGGCGCAGCCCGGCGGAGTTCCGCGCGATCCTGGACCGGGTCGGTCTGCGCGCCACCTCCGGGCACCACGGCCTGGACCGGGACGTGGAGCGGATCATCGCCGACGCCCACGTCCTGGGGCACCGTTCCGTCGTCGTGCCCTACGCGGACTTCGCGACCGCCGACGAGTGGCGGGCGTTCGCCGACCGGCTCAACGACGCGGGGCGCAGGTGCCGCGACGCGGGTCTGGTGTTCGGCTACCACAACCACGACCAGGAGTTCGCCGAGGTGGACGGCGTGCGGCCCTTCGACGTCCTGCTGGAGCGCACCGATCCGCGGCTGGTCGGTCTGGAGCTCGACCTGTACTGGGTCGCGCACGCCGGGCAGGACCCGGTCGCCCTCGTCGAAGCCCAGCGGGACCGCATCGACCGGTTCCACGTCAAGGACCGCGCCGCGGACGGCGCCATGGCCGATCCGGGAACCGGAACGATGGACTTCCCCGCCATCTTCGCGCGCGGCGCGGTCCGCGAGTACGTCGTCGAGCACGACAACAGCCCGGATCCGCTGCGCACCGCCCGGGTCGGGCACCAGTACCTCAGCGAGGTGCGCTGGTGATCCCCGACCTGCGCCGAGCGCGCGGCGCGCGAGCACGCCGCTGACCCGACCGGCGCCGGCTTCCGGCGTCCCGGCGCCCTGCCGCGTCCGTCGTCGCAGGGCGCCGCGCGATGCTTCCCGGGTTCAGCGCGACTGGAGCGCGTTCCCGGACAGGGCGAGCTGGCGGCTCTGTGCGACGAGGCGTCCGCGGGAGTCGTGGACGACCGCGTCCTCGTTGAACCAGCCGTCGGCGCTCAGCGCGTCGCAGCGGGTGCGGCCCGCGACCGGGCCCGGTGCCGGGAGAGCGCGCAGCTGGTAGGTCAGCTCCACGGTCGGGCACCAGCCGGTCTGGCCCAGCCCCAGCACCGTCGGTGGGAGCAGGTCGACGGCGACGATCAGCGACAGCGGGTCGAAGTCGGAGCCGTCGGCGAGCTCCATCCAGCCCCGGACCTCCGCATCGGCGGAGCTCCGGCCGCGGAGGAACGCCGCCGACCGCGGGTCGAGCCGGAGGTCGATGTGATCGAGCAGTCCGCCGTCCGCGGGCGGGCGGTGGTCGTGGCACTCGTCGATCGGCGCGATCGGGGACGGCTGCGCGGCCTCCCACTCGTGCGCCGCGTCGGTGATCTCACCCGCGGTCACCGCGGCCTCGACGCAGGTCCTGTCGCCCTGCACCAGGCGGGCGCGCACGCTGGAGAACAGGCGCCCGCGCTTGACCAGCTCGGTGCGCAGCTCGACCTCGCCGATCTCCGGCGAGCGCAGGAAGTGGGCGCTGACCACCAGCGGGTGGGGTCGGCGGGCGGTGCGGAGGGCGGCCTTCGCGAGCAGCGCCATCATGTACCCGCCGTGCGGGTTCTTCCCGATCGACCACTCGCGGTCCAACGTCGAGGAGTGAACCCCGTCGCGAACGGCCGTCACGCTCGTCGCCTCGGCAAAGGAACGCATTCGTCGCACAGTACCTGCTCGAACCGGTCTCGGAATGCTTCGCGATCGGCGACGAGGTCCGTCCCGGCTCCGCCCGCAACCGCCTATTGCGTCGACGTCCTGCGCTGGGCGAAGTCGGCGCGTTCGAGGGCGAGCGAGACCAGCGCGCCCGCGAGCAGTCCCCAGAACGCCGAGTTGATGTTCAGCGGGCTCACGTCCGAGACCGTCACCAGGAAGGCGACCAGCGCGCCCAGCGCGAAGTCCGCGCGGAAGGCGGTGATGAACGCGCCCCGCAGGGCGGGCAGCATCGCCAGGCCGCCGAGCACGGCGATGAACGCCGGCGGCGTCGCCAGCATGAAGCGCACGAAGGCGGGTGCGAAGAGCCCGACGACGACGGCCCCGATGCCGCACACGACGCCAGCGGTGTACTGGCGGGACCGCTCGGTGGAGGCCACCAGCAGCGCGTTCGTCGGGCCGGTCAGGCAGGTCGAGACCGCGCCGACCGCCGCCGCGGGCAGCGACCAGAGCCCGCACAGCACCGCTGCCACGTTGATCGGCGGTCGGTGACCGGCCTGCTTGAGCACCGCGGCGCCCTGGCCGTTCTGGACCACCAGAACGGTGATCGCGAGCGGGACGACGAGTTCGGTGATCGCGCGCCAGGAGAACTCCGGCGCTTGCAGCAGCGGTTGCGCCAGCCAGCCCGCGCCGGTCGGCTCGAAGCGTCCCGAGGCAGCGACGGCGAGCGCACCGGCGATCAGCGCGCCCAATATGGGCGGCAGCAGCTTGCCGGCCCGCGGGAACGCGCTCAGCAGCACGAACGCGATGATCATGGGCACGGCGAGGCCCGCGTCCGCCCCGGTCGCGGTGACCAGGTCGAGCCCGAAGCTCAGGAACACGCCCGCGACCATCGCCATCACGATCGGCATCGGCAGCGCGGCCATGATCGGGCGAACCCAACCGGTCAGGCCGATCGCGAGGATCAGCAGCGCGGTCACCACGAACGCGCCGAGCACCTCCGGCCAGCGCAGGTGGTCCAGCGACGCGCCGACCACGACGGTCCCGGGAATGGTCCAGAAGAACGCGAGCGGCTGCCGGTAGAGCCAGGACGCCAGCGCGGTGAGCACGCCGTTGAGGAAGAACACCCCGAACACCCAGGACGCGAGCTGACCGGAGCTCAGCCCGCCGCCGGCGCCCGCGGACAGGATCACGGCGATCGGTCCGGTGGCCGAGAAGACCAGACCGACCACCCCGCCGGCGATCGAGGACCCGCTCAGGTCCCGGAGCACCCGGCGCGGTCCGGTGGTGGGCGCGGCGGGGCGTTCGAACCGGTGCTGGCGAACGGCTTCGTCGCGGTCGGTCTCGTCGAGCGTGCCGGTCAAGAGACCTCCTCGGTCAGGACGCGCTGGTCCCCGGCTGCCGGGTGCCGCCCGCGGACACCCGGCAGCCGCGGATCGAACTGCTGCTGGTTCGTCTCGGGCCGCGGGACTCGGTCCGCAGCGCCCCGACCTGGGCGGCCCTCTCAGCCCTCGATCTTCGACGGGTGCGCCGCCAGCGGGGTGACCTCGATGTCCATGTGCGGGAACAGCGGCAGGCCGGACAGCAGCGCGTGCAGCTCGTCGTGGTCGGCGACGTCGAGCACCGAGAAGTTCGCGTACTCGCCCGCGATCCGCCACAAGTGCGGCCACTTGCCCTCGCGCTGCAGCTTCTGGCTGTACTCCTTCTCGCGCGCGAGCAGGTCCGCGCGCTCGTCCGGATCGAGGTCCGGCGGGAGGTTCACGTCCATGCGGATGTGGTAAAGCACTGGTGCGTCTCCTGCGGGATGCGGCTCAGGCGGGGTCCAGGACGAAGCCGTACTCGATGGTCTCCCCACCGTCGGCGGGCTTCGGGTCGAGCATCAGCTCGGGCTTGACGGCCGAGGCGATGTCGTCGTCGTTGTGCTCGTCGCCGGGGAAGTACAGCTGCGCCGTCAGCAGCTCGTGGCCCGGGGCGGAGACCTTGACGTGCAGGTGCGCCGGGCGCCACGCGTGCCAACCGGCCGCGGCGATGAGCTTGCCGCAGGCTCCGTCGGTGGGGATCTGGTACGGGGCCGGGCGGACGGTGCGGATCTCGAAGTTGCCCTCGGCGTCGGTGGTGAACGACGCGCGCAGGTTCCACTCCGGGATGCTCGGCGCGAACTGCGAGTAGAAGCCGTCCGCGTCGGCGTGCCACAGCTCCACCTTCGCCCCGGCCAGCGCCGTGCCGTCGGTGGAGCTGACCCGGCCGGTCCAGGTGAGCGGGGTGCCGGGCTCGTCCTCCCGCATCGGCACCGAGCCGCTCGAACCCCGCTCGGGGGCGTCCGGGACGTAGTAGGGGCCCTCGATGGTGCCCTTGTTGCCCTCGCGGTGCTCGGTGGCGACCTCCTCGACGACGTGCTCGACCCACACGTCGAGGAACAGCGGCCACTCGCCGTCCTCGCCGACGTCGATCAGCCAGGCCTTGAGCGCGTTGTACTCGTCGTAGGTCACCTTGTGCTCGCGGATCGCGGCGTGCACGGCGTCGAGCACGGAGCGGGCCAGCAGGCTGACGCGCTCGGGCGGCGTGCTCTCCACGCCGACGAGCTTGTCGCTCTTGAAGCGCTCGGTCGCGTTGGCACCCGAAGCGGCCGCGGTCGCGGTGTCGCGGGCTGTGGTCATGGAATCCTCCTCGTTTCGCGGTGGTGGCGGTCAGCGGTCCTGGCGGTAGTGCCGGAGCTTGTCGGGATCGATCTCGGCGCCGAGACCGGCGCCGGGGCGGACGATCAGCTCGCCGTCGGTGATGCGCAGCGGTTCGGCGAGCAGGTCGTCGCTCATGTCCAGGAAGTTGGACAGCTCGCCGGCCCGGCGCGAGGTCAGCGAGTAGGCCGCGCCGAAGGCGACGGTGCACAGGGAACCGAGCTGGCCGTCGATCTGGTTGCCCATCACGACTTCCAGACCGAGCCCCTCGGCGAGGTGGTGAGTGCGCTGCGAGCGGGTGAAGCCGGTGCGCGCGGTCTTGATGCTCACCGCCGTGGCGGACCCGCCGAGGACCTCGCGGGTGACGTCGGCGGGCGTGACGGCCGATTCGTCGGCGATGAAGGGAACGTCGAGCTGCCGCACCAGCCAACGCCTGCCGAGGACGTCGTCGGCGGGGCACAGCTCCTCGGCGAAAAGCAGGTCGAGGTCGGCCATCTCCTTCATGGCGCGGGCGGACTCCGCGGCGGTCCAGCCCCGGTTGCCGTCCACGTAGAGGGCCACCGCATCGCCCAGCCCCTCGCGCAGCGCGCGCACCACGGCGGTGTCCAGCGAGACCGGGCGGCGCCCGACCTTGACCTTGAACGTCGTGATCCCCCAGGTGTCGCGCATCTTCTCGGCCTCGGCGACCATCGCGGCCGGTTCGTCGAAGCCGAGCATGTGCGACACGCGCATCCGGTCGGTGTAGCCGCCGAGCAGCTCGGTGACCGAGACGTCCAGGCTGCGCCCGAGCGCGTCCCACATCGCCATGTCGACGGCCGACTTCGCCGTCGGGTTGCCCACCGTGCGCTCCATCCGGGCGTGCGCGGTCTCGCGGTCGAGCAGGCTCAGCCCGGTGAGCTGGGGCGCGAAGAGGGAATCGACGGCCGCGACGATCCCGGCCTGGGTCTCGCCGTAGGTGAACGGTCGCGGTGGCGCCTCGGCCACGCCGACGATCCCGTCGTCGGTGCGCACCCGCACCAGCACGTGCTCGGCGGCGCAGACCTCACCGGAGGCGAAGCGCAGCGGTTTGCGGTACGGGATGGCGAACGGGATCGCCTCCACCTGGGTGATCTTCATGAACCGGCCTCTGTCGGTGGTCGTGCGGACGGGAAGACGTCCTCGAGCTCGGCGAGGACGGCGTTGACCAGCGGTGAGCTGGTCTCGCGGTGCCAGGCCAGCGCCAGCTCGACGGTCGCCGCGCCGACGAGGTCGCGGAAGACGACCCCGGCCAGCGGCAGCGAGCGAGCCGATGCGGGCACCACCCCGACGCCCAGGCCGCCTGCGACCAGCGCGAGCAGCGCGGCGGTGCCCGGGGCCCGGTGCTGCTGGTTCGGGGTGAACCCGGCGTCCCGGCAGCTGCGCAGCACCGCCGCGTGCACGACGGAATCGCGCTCGTCGTAGGTCACCAGCGCTTCGGCCCGCAGGTCGCTGGTGGACACCACGGGCTCACCGGCCAGCCGGTGGTCGGCGGGCGCGGCGAGGACCAGCGGCTCGACCTCGATCACGCGGTAGTCGATGTCGTCGCCGGTCACCGGCGGGCGGAGCACGCCGATGCCCAGGGTGCCGTCGCGCAGCTGCGCGCACTGCTCGGCGGTGAGCAGCTCGGCGCGGACCTCCAGCTCGACCTGCGGGGTTCGCTGGGCCAGCGCCCGGGCCAGGTGGGGCAGGTGCGAGAAGGCGGCCGTGCCGGTGAACCCGACGCGCACCATCCCGAGCTGCCCCTCGCCGATCCGCTGGACCCCGCGCACCCCGGCGTCGACGGCGTCGAGCACCCGCTGGGCCTCGCCCAGGAAGAACTCGCCGGCCGGGGTCACCCGGACCTGCCGAGTAGTGCGGGCCAGCAGGGAGACGCCGAGCTCCTCCTCCAGCTGGCGGATCGCGTGCGAGAGCGCGGGCTGGGCGATGTGCAGCTGCTCGGCCGCGCGCCCGAAGTGGCACGTCTCGGCGACGGTGACGAAGTAGCGCAGGTGGCGAAGCTCCACGGCGGGCCTCCTCCCTCGTCCTCGTCGCCGATTTTCCTCACGGTAGGGAAGCCGCTCATCGAAGACAAAGACTTGGTTTCGCGGGATTGATAAGGGGCATCGATGAATCGCACCCTAGGTCAGATCTAGGTTTTTGTCCGGTGTGACCGGCACCACGGGCTGTCATGGTTCGGGGTCATGCCACGGCGACGCGGTCGCCGAGAGGCCGATCAGAGTCGATCTGGGCCGTTGGAGGATCCATGACCGAGATGCTGAACCACGTGTCCGCAGTCGTCGCGGACGCGGTCGTCGAGGACCGCGAGGCCGGCGTGTACCGGGCCAACCGGCGGATCTTCACCGACGAGGAGATCTTCGAACTCGAGATGAAGCACATCTTCGAGGGCAACTGGATCTACCTCGCGCACGAGAGCCAGCTGCCGAACCCGGGTGACTACTTCACCACCCACATCGGCCGCCAGCCCGTCGTGATCACCCGGGACAAGGACGGCGAGCTGCACTGCCTGATCAACGCCTGCGCGCACCGCGGAGCGATGATCTGCCGCCGCAAGACGGACAACCGGACCACGCTGACCTGCCCGTTCCACGGCTGGACGTTCCGCAACGACGGCAAGCTGCTCAAGGTCAAGGACCCCGACGACGCCGGGTACCCGGAGTCGTTCGACAACGACGGCTCGCACGACATGACCAAGGTCGCGCGGTTCGACTCCTACCGCGGCTTCCTGTTCGGCAGCCTCAACCCGGACGTGGTGCCGCTGAGCGAGCACCTCGGCGACACCACCAAGGTCATCGACATGCTCGTCGACCAGTCCCCGGAGGGGCTGGAGGTGCTGCGCGGCGCGTCGACCTACACGTTCGACGGCAACTGGAAGGTCCAGGCCGAGAACGGCGCCGACGGCTACCACGTCACGGCCACGCACTGGAACTACGCGGCGACCACGGCCCGGCGCGACACCGGTGAGTCCAAGAACAGCACCAAGACCCTCGACGCGGGCAGCTGGGGCAAGTCCGGCGGCGGCTACTGGTCCTACCCGAACGGGCACCTGTGCCTGTGGACGTGGGCGGGCAACCCGCAGGACCGTCCGCTGTGGAACAGGCTGGACGAGCTCAAGCAGGAGTTCGGCGAGGCCAAGGGCGACTTCATGGTCCGCGGCTCGCGCAACCTGTGCCTGTACCCGAACGTCTACCTGATGGACCAGTTCTCCACCCAGATCAGGCACTTCCGGCCGATCGCGCCGGACAAGACCGAGGTCACCATCTACTGCATCGCCCCGAAGGGCGAGAGCGCCGAGGCGCGGGCCTGGCGGATCCGCCAGTACGAGGACTTCTTCAACGCCTCCGGCATGGCCACCCCCGACGACCTGGAGGAGTTCCGCTCCTGCCAGCTCACCTTCCGCGCCACCGCAGCGCCCTGGAACGACATGAGCCGCGGCGCTCAGCACTGGCTCAACGGTCCCGACGAGGTGGCCGAAGCCCTCGACATGAAGGGCGTGATCTCGGCGGGCCAGAAGAACGAGGACGAAGGCCTCTACCCGGTCCAGCACGGCTACTGGCAGGAGACCATGCGCGCCGCCATCGCCGCCGAACGCGCCCGGTCGGCCGCGGCCGACTCCGAGTGAGCCCCACCTCGATCCCCACCGCGCCAGGAGAATCCCCATGACCGTCAACGCCGACGCCGCCGAGACCCCTGCGGCCCCCGCCAAGCTGATCACCCAGCAGGACATCGAGCAGTTCCTCTACCGCGAGGCCCGCTACCTCGACGACCGCGAGTTCGAGAAGTGGCTGGAGTGCTACGCCGACGACGTCGTCTTCTGGATGCCGTCCTGGGGCGACGACGACCTGCTCACCGAGGACCCGCAGACCGACATCTCGTTGATCTACTACCCGAACAAGGGCGGCCTGGAGGACCGGGTCTTCCGGATCCGCACCGAGCGCTCCAGCGCGACGTCCATCCCGGAACCGCGCACCAGCCACAACATCAGCAACGTCGAGCTGATCGAGCGCCGCGGGGACGTCGTGGACGTCCGGTTCAACTGGCACACCATGTACTTCCGGTACAAGAACGTGGACCTCTACTACGGGACGTCGTTCTACACCATCGACTTCTCCGGGCCGGCGCCGCTGATCCGCCGGAAGACCGTGGTGCTCAAGAACGACTACATCCACCACGTCGTCGACGTCTACCACATCTGAGCGAGGCCGCCATGACCCACCAAGTCGCGCTGTCCTTCGAGGACGGCGTAACCCGGTTCATCACGTGCGCCCCCGACCAGACCGTGGCCGACGCGTCCTACCGGCAGCGGATCAACATCCCGCTGGACTGCCGGGACGGCGCGTGCGGGACCTGCAAGGCGTTCTGCGAGTCCGGCGAGTACGACGGCGGCACCTACATCGACGACGCGCTCACCGGTGCCGAGGCCGAGCGCGGCTACGTGCTGCCGTGCAGCATGAAGCCGAAGTCCGACCTGGTGCTGCGGATCGCCAGCACCTCGGCCGTGGCCAAGACGCAGGCCGCCACCTATCCGGCCACGGTCGCCGCGGTGGAGCGGCTCTCGCCCACCACGGTCGCGCTCACCCTGAAGACCCCGGAGCGCAGCGAGCTCGCGTTCCTGCCGGGGCAGTACGTCAACATCGCGGTTCCGGGCACCGACCAGACGCGTTCGTACTCGTTCAGCAGCGCGCCCGACGACGAGCTGCTGACCTTCCTGGTCAAGATCACCCCGGGCGGGGTGATGTCGGAGTACCTCACCGAGCGGGCGAAGCCCGGTGACGAGCTGACCTTCACCGGCCCGCACGGCAGCTTCTTCCTGCGGGAGACCGACCGGCCGGTGCTGCTGCTGGCCGGTGGCACCGGGCTGGCACCGATCCTGTCGATCCTGCGCACGATGCGGGCGAGCGGGTCCACCCGCCCGGTCCACCTGATCTACGGCGTGACCACCGACGACGACCTCGTCGAGGTCGGCGCGGTGGAGCAGCTCGCCGCCGAGCTCGACGGCTTCACCTGGGACTACTGCGTCGCCGACCCGAGCAGCACCGCCCCCAACAAGGGCTACGTCACCACGCTGATCCGCGACGAGCACCTGCACGGCGGCGACGTCGCGGTCTACCTGTGCGGGCCGCCGCCGATGGTGGAAGCGGTGCGCGAGCACTTCGCCGACGACGGGTTCGAGCCCACCGGCTTCTACTACGAGAAGTTCGCCCTCGCCGCCGGGACGCCCGAACCGGCGGCCGAGGTCGAGGCGGCTCCGGAGCCCGCCGCCGAGGTCGAGCCCGCGCCCGAACCCGAGGTCGAGGCCGAACCGGAGCCCGAACCCGCGGCGGTGCAGGCCGAAGATCCCGCCGCAGGTCGGAAGGTCGCCGGGCAGAACATCTTCCCGTCCGCGCACGTCCCTCCGTTGCACTCCGGCTCGGCTCGACCGGTCGAGGAGGAGGCGGTCGCGGCCAGCGCCATCGCCGGGCAGCGGATCTGGACCGGAACGGGTCGCGCCACCGGCGCCCTCGATCGCGGCGAGCCGCTGATCGGCGACGCCGAGGCCCGCTCGATCGCCGGGCAGGAAGTCCTGCCGGCGCGGCCCTCCCTCGAACCGCTCGTCGCACCCGAGCCCGCGCCCGATCGCTACGAGATCGGCGAGGAGCACCCGTCGGTGCACGAGTCCGACGCGGTCTTCGAAGCGCGCCAGGCCCTGGAGCTGGGCGCCGTCGAACTCACCATCGGGAGGCTGACCTCGCAGCAGCTCGCGGGGTACCGGCTGCTCGCCGAGTCCGCGGTCCCGCACGTCGACGGCGACCGGTTCGTCGACGCCGCCGCCTACACCGAGACCAACGCGGCCTTCCACGACTACCTGTTCACCCTCACCGGCAACGAGCACCTCCTGCAGGCCTACCGCGCCCTCGGCGTGCAGGGCCACATGGAGACCACGCTGCGCAACGCCACCTGGTGCCACCCCCGCTGCACCCAGGACCACCTCGACATCGTGAGCGCCTTCGAGGCGGGCGACCGGACCACCGCCCGGCGGCTCATCGCCGAGCACGCCGAGCGCTCCAAGGTCACCACCCGGCGGGCCATGGCCGACGCCGAAGCGGCGAAGCGACCGCGGTTCATCACCCCGGGGCGCTTCACCGGCAAGGTCGTGGTCGTCACCGGCGCCGCCCAGGGCATCGGGGAGCGGACGGCCCGCCGGGTCGCGGCCGAGGGCGGCGACGTGGTGCTGGCCGACCGGTCGGAGCTGGTCGAAGGGCTGGCCGACGAGCTGGCGGGTGCGTCCGCGGTCGCCGACCTGGAGACGTGGGAGGGCGCGCAGGCCGCGGTGGACGCGGCGCTCGACCGGTACGGCCGGATCGACGTGCTGATCAACAACGTCGGGGGAGCGATCTGGTTCAAGCCGTTCGCCGAGTTCACCCCCGAGCAGATCGAGACCGAGCTGCGCCGCTCGCTGCTGACGACGCTGTTCGCCTGCCGGGCCGCCCTGCCCTCGATGACCGAGCGCGGCAGCGGTGTGATCGTCAACGTCTCGTCGGCGGCCACGCGGGGCATCCACCGCATCCCGTACTCGGCCGCCAAGGGCGGGATCAACGCGGTCACCGCGTCGTTGGCGCTGGAGTGCGCCGACTCGGGGATCCGGGTCGTCGCCACCGCCCCCGGCGGGACCGAAGCTCCGCCGCGGCGGATCCCCCGCGGTGGCTCGGCGCTGGAGACCGAGCAGGAGCAGGCCTGGTTCCAGGCCCACATCGACCAGACCGTGAGCACGTCGCTGTTGAAGCGCTACGGCACGTTGGACGAGCAGGCCGCGGCGATCGCCTTCCTGGCCTCCGACGAGGCGTCCTACATCACCGGCACCGTGTTGCCGGTCGCAGGCGGCGACCTCGGTTGACGCCGACCGGGGCGGGGGAGCAGCGCCCCCGCCCCGCGTCCCAGTCGTGCGGCTGCTCGCCGCCACACCGGCCCGATCGGGCCGGACCTCTTCCCACCAACACCGCACCGGGAGCCCCTCATGCCCGAAACCGGCTCAACGACGCGCCGGCGTCAACGAACCGTGTCCTGGGTGGTCGCGCTGTCGACCATCGTGCTCGTGTTCGACGGGTACGACCTCGTCGTCTACGGCACCGTCCTGCCGACCCTGCTGGCTGATCCCTCCCAGCTCGGGGCGATCACGCCCGGTCAAGCGGGTGCGCTCGGCAGCTACGCGCTCGTCGGAGTCCTCGTGGGAGCCCTCACCGCGGGCACCTTCGGCGACCTGATCGGGCGCCGCCGGATGATGCTGATCAACCTCGCCTGGTTCTCCGTCGGGATGGGCGCGACCGCGCTGACCCAGGACGTCACCGCCTTCGGGATCGGCCGGTTCTTCACCGGTATCGGGGTCGGCGCGCTGGTGGCGACGGTCGGCCCGCTGGTGGCGGAATTCGCCGAGCCCGGGCGGCGGAACCGGCTCAACGCCGTCGTCTACAGCGGTGTGCCCGCCGGCGGCGTGCTGGCGGGCTTGCTGGCCCTCGTGCTCGACGACCTGGTCGGCTGGCGGGGTCTGTTCTGGATCGGTGCCCTGCCGATCGTGCTGGTGCTGCCGCTCGCGCTGGTGAAGCTCCCGGAATCGCCGAAGTGGCTCGCCTCCCGCGGCAGGATCGCGGAGGCGACGGCGCTGGCCGAGCGCACCGGGGTCGCCCTGCCCACCGCGCCGGCGGCCCCGGCAGGAACCGCCCGCGCGGGATTCCCGGCGCTGGCGTCGAGGCAGCTGGCCTGGCCGACTGTGCTGCTGGGCTCGCTGAGCTTCGCGGGGTTGCTGCTGACCTACGGGCTCAACACCTGGTTGCCGAAGATCATGGCCGACAACGGCTACGGCGAGAACTACTCGATGGCGTTCCTGCTGGTGCTGAACCTCGGCGCCATCGCGGGAGGGCTGCTCGCGTCGCTGTGGGCCGACCGCGCCGGAGCCAAGCGGGTGGTGGCCACCACGTTCGTCCTCGCGGCGTGCGCCCTGGCGCTGCTGCCGCTGCAGCTCCCGATGATCGTGCTGCTGCTCGCGGTGGCCCTGGCCGGGATCGGCACGATCGGCACGCAGGTGCTCATCTACGGGCTGGTGTCCAACTACTACCCGACCAGGGCCCGGGCAGCCGGTGTCGCGTGGTGCGCGGGCTTCGGCCGGATCGGCGGCATCGTCGGCCCGCTGGTCGGCGGCTTGCTCGTCGGCGCCGGACTCGGCGGCACCACGGCGTTCCACCTGTTCGCGGCCATCGCGGCCGGAGCAGCGGTGGTGACGCTGCTGGTGCCCCGTTCACGCGATGAGGCGGAGGAGGAACTCCCGGCGCCCGCTGCGGCGGCCGCGAGTCCGCGCTCCGTCTAGGCTGTTCCGCGCCCGTCCACGGCCGCGTCAGCGCCGTCGGGCGGGCGCGGATCGCCGAGCGGAGGGCCCGGGCGCGGTGATTCGTCGTCGCCGGAGCGACGAGCCGCGATCGACCCGCGGCCGCCACGCGCCCCGGACCAACGAGGTGGACGTGACCAGAGGAGCGCAGTCGCTGATCGGGCGGGACGAGCTCGTGGCCGGGCTGGAGCAGACCCTCCAGACCGGCCGGAGCCGCTTCGTCCTCCTCACCGGGCCGGCGGGGATCGGCACCTCCGCGCTGGCCGAGCACCTCGCCCGGCGTCAGGACGGCCCCGTGCTGCGGGCGACGGCCGCCGAGTGGGAGTCCGCCCGCCCGTACGCCCTGCTGCTCCAGCTGCTCGCCGACCTGCCGACGTCCGATCCGCTCGGCACGGCCGCGGAGCTCGCCGCGCGGCTCGCGCCCTCGGCGGTGCTGGTGCTCCACGACGCGCAGTTCGCCGACGTGGAATCGCTGCGCACCCTGGCGTCGGCGCAGCGGCACCACCCCGAGCTCGCGCTGCACGTGCTGGCCACCGCGACCACCGGAGATCGCCGGGCCGCCGCCGAGGTCCTGGACCTGCTGCCGCGCATCGCCACCGACGTGCCCGACGTCCCGCCGCTGGACGCCGCGCAGATCGGCGAGCTGGCCGCCGCGCGCGGCGTCCCGCTGCACTCGTCGATGGCCGAGCGCCTGCGGCGGCACACCCTCGGCCGACCGCGACCGGCGGTGCAGCTGCTCACCGAGCTGCCCCGCACCACCTGGTCGCAGTTCGAGCCGGCGCTGCCCGCCCCCGCCGCCGTCCACGCGGGGGTGCGCGAGGGCCTCGCGGCGTGCGCCTCGGGCGCGCGCCGGTTCGCCGAGGCCACGGCGGTGCTCGGCGCGAACGCCGCGGTCCGCAACGTGCTGGCGCTGGCCGACCTCGACTCCGATGCGCTGGAGCTGATCGACGAGACCACGGCCGCGGGTCTCGTCGAGCTCGTGCCGCGCGGGCTCACGTTCGTCAGCCCACCGGACCCGATGGTGCGAGCCGCAGTGCTGACCTGCATCGGGCCCGCGCGACGCGCCGAACTGCAGCGCAGGGCCGCCGAGCTGGTCGACGACCCGGTCCGGGCGCTGCGGCTGCTGGCCACCGCCAGCCCCGTGCCGGACGCCGACGTCGCCCGTCGCCTCGACGACCTCGCCCGCGAACGCGCCGCGGAAGGAGCTTGGGGGACCGCCGCGACGCTGCTCAGCGACGCGAGCCGCCTCACCGACGACCCGGAGCACCGGCAGGCCCGGCTCACCCGCGCCGTCGACGCGCTCATCGGCGCCGGTGACGTCTTCCGCGCCACGGCGCTGATCCCGGAGGTCGAGAGCATCCGGGAAACCCCGCTGCGCGACGCGGTCCTCGGTTACCTCGCCACGGTCCGGGGTCGCGCCGCGGAAGCGGGCAACCGGTTCCGCCGCGCCTGGGACATCGTCAACGCCGACCGCGAGCCCGAGACCGCGGCGCTGATCTGCCAGCGCTACGTGCTGGACGCGCTGTGCCGCTACGACGGCCGCGACCTCGTGCTGTGGGCGGACCGGGCCATCGAGCTGGCCGGCGCCAACACGCCGACCGCGGTGGAAGCCGAGGCCATCCGCGGCATCGGGCTGGCCGCGACCGGCAGCGCGAAGCAGGCCCAGCGCCACTACGACGACCTCACCGCCCGCCTGCACCACGGCGCGCAGTGGCAGCGCGCCACGATGGCGCGCGGCTGGATCAACCTGATCTCCGACCGGATCGACGACGCGCGGGTCGACTTCGAGAGCGCGATACCCACCGCTTACCTGGGCGGCTCGGCGCGCATCTCGCTGTGGGCCCGCGCCTGGCTGGCCAGGGTCCAGTTCCTCTCCGGGGAGTGGAACGAGGCGCTGACCACCGTGCGCGACGCGATGGAGATGCAGGAGCGCACCGGGATCCTGCTCACCGGCCCGCTGCTGCTCTGGACGGCCGCCGCGGTGCACGCCCTGCGCGGCAACTTCGACGCCGCCGAGGAAGTGCTGCTGCAGAGCGCCACCGGCGCGGGGGACTACCAGATCATGCGGATCCCGAGCCAGCTCGCCCGAGCGCACTTCGCCGAGGCCCGCGCCGACTCCGCCGGCGTGCTGCGCGCGCTGTACCCGCTCACCAGGACCTCGCCGAGCTCCAGCACCGACGAGCCGGGGCACTGGCCGTGGCAGGACATGTACGCCCACGCACTCGTCCTGCTGGGCCGCCTCGACGAGGCCGACGAGTTCCTGACCCGGCACGAGAGAGCGGCGGCCAAGCGCGGGCACACCTCGATGCGCGCCCGCCTGGCCTCCGCGCGCGGCCGCCTGCACGGGGCCCGCGGCGACGTCGCCGCCGCATCGGCCTCCTTCGACGAAGCGCTGGAGCTGATCAGCGCGCTGCCGCTGCGCTACGACCAGGCCCGGATCAACTTCAGCTACGGCCAGGCGCTGCGCCGCCTGCGCCGCCGCGCCCAGGCCGACGTCGTGCTCAGCGCCGCCAGGGACGGATTCGCCGCGATGGGCGCCACCACCTACGTGGAGCGCTGCGACCGCGAGCTCAAAGCCGGTGGCGTGCACCGGGCCCGAGCGGAACCGGCGCCGAAGACCTTGACCCCGCAGGAGGAAGCGGTGACCCGACTGGTCGCGCGCGGCATGTCCAACAAGGAGGTCGCGGCCGAGCTGTTCCTCTCCAGCAAGACCGTGCAGTACCACCTGACCCGCGTCTACGCGAAGCTCGGCATCCGCTCCAGAGCGGAACTGGCCGCCCGCAACAACCCCGACCCGCCCGCGGAGGACTGATCGAGGAGGTCCGGCAGCCGCGGTGATCTGGCCTCGTCGATCGGGAGGTCCCTTCGCGGTTCAGGAGACGTCGGCGTAGGACGTGCCGACCTTCATTCCGTCCATCCAGTTGATCACGCGGTTGTCCACGACTTCGGCGCCGTAGCTGCCCCAGCGCGGCTTGTTGCCCAGGTCGTCCCAGGTGCGGCCGGTGAACGAGTGGACCTGCCTGCCGTTGTAGTAGACCTCCACCCAACCGCGGCTCGGGTCGCTGGAGGTGTGGATCCCGAGCGCCACCCGCTTCCAGGTGTCGCGCTCGACAGGCGTGCTCCAGGCGAGGGTCCACCGCTCGCCGACCTTGATGTGGAAGACCTTGAGCACTCCGCCCTCCACCTCGATCAGCACGGGGTAGTTCTGCTGGTGCTGATCATTGGTGCCGTTGGACTTCCAATGGAAGATCGTTCCGGCGTCGTCGGTGTTGGTCATCGTGTCCCAGCCGAGGTAGTAGGCGGCTCCCTCGCGCCAGGCGTACTCGGTCCCGCCGACCCGGATGTCGTGGGCCTCGCAGCGTTCGAGGCCCAGCGGCTTGTTGACCTTCCAGACCTCGCCGCGGCCGTCGTCGTCCTGGTGGGTCAGGCTCGCGGGATCCGAGCACAGGACCGCACCGAAGACCCCGGTCCCCTTCGAGGCATCGCCGTCCCAGATGGTCGCGGCGTGGGCAGGCGCGGCGGGGACGAGGCAGAACGCCGCCATCAGCGTCGCAAAAGTGGATCTCTTCATCGTTGAAGACCTCCGGATGGCTGCTTTTCTGGGAGGCTAGATCGGGGCCGCGCGCTGTTGGAGTTCGTGCAGGGCGATTCACCGGCGAACGTCCGACGCGACGCCGCGGCGCTCCTCTCCGTGCTCGGCAAGCGTCCGGTGCGCAGCTGACCGATTCGCGCCTCCGGGGGCGCCGGCCGCGCGCTCGACCTTCCGGCTCGGGGCGCAAAACCCTTGGCGCGGCGTGAGAGGTGGCGTAGCCTCCCGGCATTCGATGAACGTGAACGTGCTTCACATTCACGGAGGGGAGTGCCGTCGCATGCCGGTTGGCAGGAGGCAGGTGCTGACCGCCGCCGCGGTCGCGCCGGTGTTCGCATCGATCGGGCTGCCCGCCTCGGGCGAGAGCCGCGCTGCTCGGTTCCTGGTCGGGCGCGGGGTGGCCGACGTGACCGGCCCGGCGGCCGAGAACGGCATGATGGGCTACTCGATGCCCCAGCAGCAGACCGCGGGCATCCACCTGCGCACGCTCGTCCGGGCGTTCGTCGTCGACGACGGCGCGCGGTGCGCGGTGTTCGCGACCGCCGAGCTGGGAGCGCTGTTCCAGTCGGTGCACCAGGAGGTGCTGCGGCGGCTCGCGCGCACCTACGGCGAGCGCTACACCGAGCAGAACGTGCTGCTCAACGCCACGCACACGCACGCGGCCTGCGGCGGGGACTCGCACTACGCCGCCTACGACCTGGCGACCTTCGGGTTCCAGGAGCAGGTCTTCGAAGCGGTGGTCTCCGGCATCGTGGAGGCCATCGTCCGGGCGCACGAGGACCTCGAGCCCGGAACCGTCGCGATGGGGCGCGCCGAGCTGACCGACGCCAGCGCCAACCGCTCGCGGGAGGCCTTCGACCGCAACCCCGAAGCCGACCGCGCGCACTTCCCGGACGCCATCGATCCGGGGGTGACCGTGCTGCGCTTCCGCCAGGGCGAGCGCGACGTCGGCGCGATCTGCTGGTTCGCCACTCACGGCACCTCGATGACCAACACCAATCGGCTGATCAGCTCGGACAACAAGGGCTACGCGGCTTACGCGTGGGAGTCCACCGACCCCGGATTCGTGGCCTGCTTCGCCCAGACCAACGCCGGGGACATGTCGCCCAACCTCGCCCTGGAACCCGGAACCGGTCCCACCGACAACGAGTTCGACAACACCCGCATCATCGGCGAACGCCAGCTCCGCGCTGCCAGGGCCGCATTCGACGCCGCCACCCGGCCGATGAGCGCCGCGGTGGACCACCGGCTCTGCTACGTGGACATGTCCGCGGTCGCCGTGGACGGTCGGTTCACCCCGGACGGACGGCAGCACCGGACCTGCACGGCCGCGATCGGGGTGTCCATGCTGGCCGGCAGCCGCGAGGACGGCCCGGGACTGCCCGTCCCGGAGGGCATGCGCAACCCGCTGCTGGAGTGGCTCGGCGGTGCGAACGCGCCGGTCCCGCCCGAGCTCGCCGACGAGCAGTCCCCCAAGATCGTCGCGGTGCCCTTCGGGGCGATGCAGCCCCACCCGTGGTGCCCGCAGGTGCTGCCGGTGCAGCTGATGCGCATCGGCGACCTGCACCTGGCCGCGGGGCCCGCGGAGTTCACCGTCGTCGCGGGCCTGCGGATCCGCCGCGCGGTGGCCGCCGAGCTCGGCGTACCGCTGAGCGATGTGCTGGTCCAGGGATACGCCAACGCCTACAGCCAGTACGTCACCACACCCGAGGAGTACGACAGCCAGCAGTACGAGGGAGCCTCGACGCTGTTCGGCCGCTACACCCTGCCCGCGTACCAGCAGGAGTTCAGCCGCATCGCCGCGGCGATGCGAGACGGTCGTCAGGTCGCCATCGGGCAGCTGCCGCCGGACATGACCGGCACCGTGCCCAGCTTCCAGCCCGGCGTGCTGTTCGACGCGCCCCCGCCGGGACACGACTTCGGCGACGTGCTGGCCCAGCCGCGCACCCGCTACCGGACCGGCGAGCGGGTGACCGCGGAGTTCGTCACCGGCCACCCGAAGAACGACCTGCGCCGCGGGAGGACGTTCACCGAGGTCCAGCGGCTCCTGGAAGGCCGGTGGACCGCGGTGGCCGACGACCGGGACTGGTCGACGACCTACCGCTGGCGGCGAACCGGCGCGGCCTCGTCGGCCGCGACGCTGACCTGGCAGATCCCGCCGGACGCGGCCGGCGGCCGGTACCGGCTGGTGCACCACGGCGACCGCAAGACCGGCGGCGCGATCGCGTCGTTCACCGGCGTCACGCGCGAGTTCGTGGTGAGCTGACCGACGAGGACGAACGCTCGGGAGCCGGGGACCCGCGGCGCTCAGGTCCAGGCGCGCTGGTGCCAGCGCCACGCGGTGTCGGCGAGGAAGTCCTCCAGGCCGCGCGGCGGTCGGCCGAGGAGCTGGGCGAGCTCGTCGGTGCGCGGCTCGTTGAGCCCGAACCGGGTCAGGGCGTAGACGGCGCTCATGAAACCGATGCTGTCCCAGCCCACTCCGCGTGCGCGCAGCCGCGCGGCGAAGCGCAGCGCGCCGGGGCGCGGGTAGCGCACCGGATATCCCAGGTGCCGGGTCAAGGCCGCGGCGACCTCGTGCATGGTCAGCGCGGCCGGTCCGGTGAGGTGGTGCACGCGGTCGCCGCTCGGCGGCGCGGGTCCCAGCAGCGCGTCGGCGGCCACGACGGCGACGTCGCGGGCGTCGACGAAGGTCGTCCGCCCGCTTCCCGCGGGGACGAACAGCTCGCCGCGCTCGACGATGTCGATGCCGTGGGTGGAGATGGTGCGGTGCAGGTTCTGCATGAAGAAGCTGCACCGCAGCACGGTCGCGGACATCGTCGAGGCGAAGAGGTGCTGCTCGATCTTGTGGTGCGGGATGAACGCGGCCTTGTCGGCGCCGAAGACCGACACGTAGACCACGTGCCGGCAACCGGCCTGCTCGGCGAACCGCAGGAACGGCAGGATCGCCTCGCGGGCGGCCCGGTTGCCCGGCAGCGGGAACAGCAGGAAGAGCTCGTCGATCCCGGCCAGCGCGCTCGGCCAGGTCGAGCGGTCGAAGAAGTCCAGCCCGGCGGTCTCGCCTCCGGCTCGCCCGACGCGCTCGCCCTGCGCCTCGGGGTGCCTGCAGGCCACCCGCCACGGGCTCGTCGCGCGTTCGGCGAGCTCGTCGACCAGCGCAGCGCCCACGTTGCCCGAAGGGCCGGTCAGCACCAGCATCGCGGCATTCCCATCTCCAGCGGTTCGTCGGTCGATCGTATCGGCCAGCACCTCACCCCACCGCGACCGCGCAGCGAAGCCGCCATCGGTCAGCGGCTCGCCCCGACCGGCACGCGCTCGGTCAGCGCCGACGCGCTCGGGACCGCGCGTGCGGGCCGTCGACCGCTCGGGCGTCGTGACCGTCCGCCCGGCGCGGCTTTCGGTGCTCATGCGGTCTTTTCGGTGCGCACCTGCGTAGCGGCGGGAGTGCGGTCGGACGGTGCCCAGCCAGGCGGTCCGAAGACGTACCCGAGCTCGTCCCGCCACCGATCCCCCGAACAGCCCTGATCCCGCGGATCGCGCCGCCGTCGGTCGGCCCGGTGCCCGGTGGTCGGCGCGCTAATCGCGGCAGCGCACCGGGCCGGCCGTGGCGCGGGTGAGCAGGTCGCGGAGGAGTTCGTCGACGAGTCGCGGGTGTTCCAGCGGCACCATGTGGCCCGCGTTCGGGATCATCGTCAGCCGGGAGCCCGGGATGGCTTCGGCGATGGCGGCGCTGTTCCCGGCGGGGATCGTCTGATCGTGCTCGGCACCGATCACCAGCGTCGCGGCGTCGCCCAGGGTCGGCAGGGCAGCTCGCTTGTCGAGGGTCAGGAATTCCGGGATGAGCGCCACCAGAGCGTGCACCGGGTTGGAGCGGGTCAGCTGCAGCACGAAGTCGACCAGCGCGGGCGGGACCCGCGAGGCGAAGGCGAAGCTGCGCGCGGCGACCAGGGCCGCGTGCCGCAGGACGTGGCACGAGATCCGCGTCAGGCGCAGCCGGTCGATGGCGGCCAGCACGAGGTTGGCGGTCTCGGGCGGCAGCACCGCCCGGCCGTTGACCGGCGCTGCGGCGGTCGTCACCAAGCCGACGCCGACCACGCGGTCGCCGAACAGCTCGGGGCGTTGTTCGGCGAGCGACATGATGGCCATTCCGCCCATCGAATGCCCCACCAGCACGACCGGCCCCCTCGGGGCGGCCTGGTCGATCACCGCGGCCAGGTCCGCACCGAGCTGGTCGAGGGTGAGCCGACCCTTCCCGCCCAGTTCGGACCGGCCGTGGCCGCGGTGGTCGTAGGCGACCACGCGGGCGCTGCGGGCCAGCGAGGGGCGCTGGAACAGCCACATGTCGTGGTCGGCCAGGTAGCCGTGGCAGAGCACCACCGTCACCGGCGCCTGCGGATCGCCGTCGATCTCGACGTGCAGCGGCACTCCGTCAGCGGTGGTCGCCGTCACGCCGTCGGCGGCGGGGGTCCGCAGTTCCCGCGCTGCCGCTCCGGCCGGCGGCGACGGTCGCGCGGTGAGGCCGGGCACCGACGCGCGCAGCTGGCGCAACGCCAGCTGAATCCGCGCCCGGACGGGGTTCTGTGTCGGCGCGCAGATCGTCACGAGCGCACGCCCTCACCGCGGACGGCGCTCACCAGCACGTTCCCCAGTCCATCGGCCCAGCCGGGCAGCTGCTCCGGCACCTTCCAGGTCGGCGAAGATCGGGCCACGACGGCCCCGGACGGCGACCCGAACCGGGCCGTGACCAAACCGTGACTCATCCCGCCAACGTAACCAAGGGTGACTGCCGGTTCAAGCAATAACCCGAACAGGTTAGGAATCCGGGGGGTGATGTAAACACGAAGCGTGCTCAGCTCGGGACGCTTCGACGTACGCGGCGTCGGTGCCGGGGCATGTGCTGCCGCCTCGTGCCCACCGGCTGCTGCGTGCGTGGCGGTGTGGGAGCGCGATCCGCTGCGGGGCGAGGGTTCGTCCCTTAACCACCTGGTCCAGCTCAGCTCGAGCGCTCGTCGTCGTCGGGGGTCGCTAGATCGGAGCGGAATGCGCGCGGCGGGACGCGCAAGCGGTACCCGACGCCCCGGACCGCGGTGATCCACTGACCGCTGCCGCTGGTCTCGCGAAGTCGGCGCCGCAGCCGCATGACGTGCACGCTGAGCGAGTTGTCGACGTCGCTCCCGTGCGGACCCCACGCTGCTTCGACGAGCTCGGCCCGGGACACCGTGGTGTCGACGCGGTGGGCCAGGAGCCGCAGCACCGCGAGCTCCCGCGGAGGCAGCTTCACCTCCTCGCCGTCGACCCACATCCGGGGAAGCGACCCGTCGATCCGCAACCGCCCCAGATCGAGTGGTTGTGGCCGGTGTTCGTCCAGCCTCAGCGCGTCGTGCAGCTCGTGAGGGTCGGCCGGGCGGGCCACCACGTCGGTAGCGCCGTTCTCGGCGGCTTGCACCGCGAACTGGTTGGTCGGCGAGTCCGCGGCGGCCACGATGGGCAGATCCGGGTCTTGCCCGCGCGCGATCCGGAGGAACGTCAGCGGCGTCAGGTTCCCCAGCACTTCGCCCAGCACGACCGCGTCCGGGCACAAGCGGCCCAGGAGCAGCAACGCCTCCGCAGGATCCGCGCAGTCGACCACCTCGGTGCGCGAGGTCGACAGCCCGGTCCGGAGCTCGCGGACGGTTCGCGCGTTCGACTCGACGGCGAGCACCAACGCCCGGCGCCGGACGGAGGTGCAGTGGGTGGGGCACGAGCTTCGCCCGGCGGACGTCGGTCGCGTCGAGGCGGCGGCTGGGGTCATCAGCGGAAGCCCTCGCCGATGCGGTCCTCCGTCCTGGCCCGGGCGGTGCGTTCCGTGACTTGCTCGTTCATCAAACCTTCGATCTCGTGGGTCGTCGTGCGGTTCGCGCGGAGCAGGGCCCGTCCACCGATGCCGCGGACCGGGAATCGGCTCGACCGGAGTCGAGCGGGCGGCAGTTCGCCCGAGGCACCCGATGCCGGCGTGCGCTCCCGCGAACCTCGCCCGGCCGACCGCCGCGGCGTAGGTCGGGCGGGCCCGCGTTCGGAAGACGCCGCAGATTGAAGGCACCCGACATGAATGCAGGGTGAAACCGAGGCGTACGCCGGAATGAGAATTCAACGATCTCATTTCGCCGCGCGGGGGAACCGAACTGAGCACGTGCCGTGTTCCGCGAATTACCGCGGGTGCGTTGAGTCGATCTTTTTCGCTCTTCGTCGTGCTGGACTCCTTCGATTCACCCGATATTCAGCTCGAACATCTTTGATGCGCGGGTCTCGCAAGTGCGGGGCCCGTCGTCGCGCGTTCGAGGACGCGCCAGGCGGGAGCAGTGTGATCCGTCGGCTGAGGGAAGCACTGGCCCACGACGTCGATGCCGTGAGCGATGCGGTGTCACCCCATTGGCTGGGAGAAGCAAAAGGTATGAGCACGCAGGAAAAGATGACCGGAGCACGTCCGGGAGCGCAGCCGAACACGCCTAAGGTCATGGTGGTCGCTGCGCTGGTGGCGGTGCTGTTCTTCTTCGGGTTGCTGATCTTCGAGCGCATCCCGGAGATCCCGGTCGACATCGACTTCAAGCCCTTCTTCATCGCGTTCCTGTTCCTGGCTCTGCTGCCGCGCGGGTTGCCCACCTTCGCGATCCCGCTCGGTGCCGCGGTGGGCGAGGCCATCGGTGACATCATCGAGGGGTACGAGGTCGACGACCCCTTCGGTTTCGCCGGCTACTTCATCGGTTTCGCCTTGGCCGGGTACCTGATGGGCGGCAAGCCCCTCAACTGGGTTCGAGTCAGCCTCGCCTGCATCGCCGGTTCGCTGGTGCAGGCCGTGATCGAGGCGTCCGCGTTCCTGGCCTTCGGCGAGGAGGGCGTGGGCGTCACGCTCTACAGCGCCGCGGGCAACACCGTCACCCACGGCGTCCTGATGGGCGCGGTCGTCACGGTGCCGCTGGTCTTCGCCCTGCACGGGCGAATCGAGCGGCTCCTCGGATTCACGCCGCTGCCCAAGTGATCGGCTGAGCTGAGTCCCGAAAGACGTAGCCCGGGTGGTGGAACGCCGCCCGGGCTACCGCAATTTCACGAACAGAGGAACCCATGATTCGAACCCGCAACCTCGAGCTCACCTACGCAGATCAACCTCGCGCAGCCCTCGAGGGAATCGACCTCGAACTCCGGACCGGCGAGGTTCTCGGGGTCGTCGGGTCGATGGGAGCGGGAAAGACCTCGCTGTGCATGACGCTGGCCGGGCTCGCCCCTCGCAGCACCGGCGGCACCTCCGGTGGTGACCTCGACGTCGGCGGGATCGATCCGCGTTCGGCGCCGATGAGCGATGTCGCCCAGCGGGTCAGCCTCGTCTTCGAGGATTACGCATCCCAACTCACCCAGATCACCGTGCTCTCCGAGGTGATGGCACCGCTGATCAACCGCGGAACTCCCGTTTCCGACGCCCGGCAGCGCGCCCGGCGACTGCTCGAGGACCTGGGCCTCGGGCACCTGGACCTGGAGCGCAAGCGCACCTGGGAGCTCTCCGGCGGTCAGCAGCAGCGCGTGGCGATCGCCGCGGCGCTGGCCGGCGACCCCCAGCTGCTCATGCTCGACAACGTCACCGGGCTGCTCGACCCGACCGGCAAGGAGGAGATCCGCCAGCTGGTCGGCGAGCTCTCCGCGCGGATGACCCTCGTGGTGGTCGAAGACGACGTCGACCTCCTCGTCGGGGTGGCCGACCAGGTCCTGGTCCTGCAGGACGGCATCGCGAAGGCCCACGGATCGGCTGCGACCTTGCTGCGCGACGTCGACCTGCTCGCCGACGCCCAGGTGGAACCGCCCACGGTGGTGCAGATCGCCAGGGCGGCCGACCTCCGCAGCGAACCGCTGACCACCGACGAGCTCGCCGCCGCCACCCGGCCGATCCCGGAGCCGCCCGCCCCCGCGGCCGGGCGATCGCAGCCGGTGCCGGACCTCGCTGCACCGCCGCGCGACTGGGCGGTCGAGGTGCGCGATGTCGACTACCGCTACCGCGACGGCACGGCGGCGGTGCAGGACGTGTCCCTGCAGGTGGAACCGGGCCGCGTCCACGCGGTCGTCGGCGGGAACGGGGCGGGCAAGTCCACGCTCATGCGGTTGCTGTGCGGTCTGCTGCGGCCCAGCACCGGCGAGGTGCTCGTCGGCGGTCGCAGCACGAGCGAGCACTCGCCCGCCGAGTTGGCCACCGCGGTGGGCACGGCGTTGCAGAACCCCGATGAGCAGATCACCGAGCGCACGGTTCGCGAGGAGGTCGCCTACCCCCTGCGGCAGCGCCGCCTGCGCCGCCGCGGCTGGTTCCGGCGCGAGGTGGTGCTCAGCGACGAGCAGATCGACGAGGCCGTCGAGCGGGCCCGGCTGCTGGCCGGCATCCCGGACGAGCAGCTGGACGCCGACCCGACGCACCTGTCCCGCGGCTGCCGCAAGCTCGTGGCCATCGCGGGGGCGCTCGCGCTCGAACCGGCGGTCCTCGTGCTCGACGAACCTCGCGTCTCGCTGGACGCGCCGGGTCGCGCCACGCTGCGGAACCTGCTCCACCAGCTCCGCGACCGAGGCACCGCCGTCGTGATGGTCGAGCACGATCTCGACCTCGTCGCCGAGACCGCGGACAGCGTCACCTTGCTCGAGCGCGGCCGGGTCGTCGCCGGCGGAAGCCCGCGAGAGGTCTTCGGCGCCGACGGGGCTGAGGCGCTCGCCCGCACGTCCCTGCTGCCGCCGCGAGCCGCGCAAGTCGCCTCCCACCTGGGTGTCGAGGCGTTCTCGGTCGCCGAGCTCGCCGCTCAGCTCGATTCGATCCACCAGGAGGCATGAGCATGCGCGTCCCCCTGCTGTTCACCGAGAAGGACACCTTCCTGCACCGCCGCGATCCGCGGATCAAGCTGGTGCTCTTCGCCGTCGTGATCGTGTTCCTCTACACCGCCCCGTCCTGGCAGTGGATGCTCGGCGCCACGGTCGTGGGTCTCGCGCTGAGCATCGTCGCCCGCGTCCCACCGCTGGCCCTGCTGATCCTGTGGTTGTTGCAGCTGCCGAACTTCGTCGGGCTGGTCATCGTCCCGCTGTGGCGGGGGGTCGCCGCGGGCGACTTCGGCGCGGTCGGCGGTGATCTGGACTTCGGCATGCGGCTCGGTTTCGCGTGGTCGGCCGCGCTGTTCCTGAGCCTGGCCCTGCTGTCGACGATGTCCCCGGACCAGCTGACCGACGGGATGCGAGGGCTCCGGGTGCCCGAGCCGCTGTGCTTCCTGGTCGGATACGCGTTCCTGCTGATGTACGCGAGCCTGGCCGACATCTTCCGCACGGTGGACGCGATGAAGATCAAGGGCATCGAGCTCAGCATCCGCCGCCCGATGCGCGCTTTCGGCAACGCGGCGAAGCTGTTCATCCCGGCGATCATCATCATGGCGCGCCGGGCCGGCACCATGATGTCCACGCTCCAGCTGCGCGGCTTCTCCTTCCAGCAGCGCCGTCCGACGGCCACGCTCACGCGCATCGGGGCGGCCGACATCGGGCTGCTCGCAACCGCTCTCGTGCTCTACACCGCGGTGGCCCTCGCTCGGTTCACCCCGCTGTTCGGCGCGTGACGCACCTGGCCCACCGGGCCGGGCGCACCCGGTGGGTCGAGCGATCACCGCGCCGACCGCGGAGTCCAGCACGTGCGCGGCACCGCGTGCGCGCTGGGCCCCGCACCTCTGCCGCGCCTCGTCTCCTTCCCGGTCCTCGGCGTGGTGCGGGACGGCATCCCTACTGCTCGTCGAGGACCCGGAACACCAGGCCCGGGTGTGGTTCGGGGCCGAACGAGGTCGATTTGCGGGGTAGGCGAATTCCCGAGGCGGCGGCGGATTCGAGGTCGTGCTGACCCGGCGGGTTCGTCAGGACTGCGACGCCGCCGGTGCGTCGGGCCGTTCGAACCGCCGCTGCGGCGTTCGGTTGGAACTCGATGCGGCGGTCACCGCCGGGGAACTGCCAGAGCTGGTGGATCAGCGCGGAGTCGAGGACCGCGACGTGCGCGGAGCGCAGCGGTGGTGGTGTGGCGTCGAGCGCGGCCTGGAGGAACCCGGGCTGCGGGTCCGCCAGCAGGAAGCCACCTCGCGGGGTGGCGAGGACGAAGGCGGGCCGTTGGCCCGCGTGGCGTTTCAGCGCGGCGAGCCAGTGCGCGAGCGGCCCGCGCAGCGGGTGCACCCGGAAGTGGGCTGAGGTCGTGCGGAGCGCGTGGTTCGGGTCGAGGTGGGGCAGGACCCGGTGGACCGGTGCGAGCCGCAACCGGTTCGCGGTGACGTCCACGAGCAGGGCGGGGAAGTGGTCCCACGGGCCCGGCCCGCGGCCGCTGGCGGAGGCCGAGCGGCGGTAGCGCTGGGCGGCCGCGCGGCGGTGGTGGCCGTCGGCGATGAAGGCCGTGCGGGCGCCCAGCTCGGCTGTGATCGCGTCCTGGGCCGAGCGGTCGGTGATGCGCCAGAGGCGGTGGGTCTGCCCGTCGCGGGTCCGGACTTCGGTGCTCGGTTTCCGACGCGCGGTGGTCGCGAGCAGCCGGGTGGTGCGGCCGTCCCCGCAGAAGCCGAGCAACGCCGGGTCGAGGTTCGTGCGGCCGCGGTCCATGAGCCGGGTGAGCTGATCGACGCGCTCGGGGCTGATCTCTTCGTGCGCCTGCAGCGCGCTGTCCAGGTGCACCGAGGCCAGCACGCCCCGGAGGGCGCCGTGCGGTCCGGCTTGTTCGTAGGCGTAGAAGGCGGGCTGCCCGTCCTGCGCGATCAGGCCGCTGCGCCACGCGTCCGAGGCGCCGGGTTCTCCGGATGGTGCCGCCGCGTCGTTCCACGGCGTCGCGTACCGGGTGGCGAGCGCGTCGAGGTGGTGCGGGTTGATGAGCCAGCCGCGAAACGGAACGGCGAACACCCCGCCGCGCTGCGACGTCACCGCCGGGATCGGGCGGGTCTCGTCCGTCCCGGCGAGGTCTTTGCGGCCAGCGACCTCGTCCTCGTCGCGGTGCTGCTCGTCCAGGCACGGCCTGATGGCCAGCAGGCACCCGAGCCCGCAGGCACCGGCCATGACGAGCACCGCGCCGGGCGCTGCGAGCAGCCCGATCAGCGGGCCGACCAGCAGCGGACCCGAGGATTGCCCGATGAGCAGGTAGCTGTTGGCGGTGCTGACGAACGCGCTCCTGTGCTCCCCAGGCGCGTGCTTGCTGAAGTGCAGGAACAGCGACTGGGCGAGGGCTGCGAAGCAGAAGCCCTGGACGAGGCGCAACGGGATCATCGCGTAGGGATCCAGCGGCAGCGACATGACCGCGATGGAAGCCGCGCATCCCGCGGCGGCGATGGCGAAGGTCCGCACCGGTCGTCCGGTGAGGTCGTTGTGCTTGCCCCACCAGAACGAGCCGAGCAGGGTCGCGCCCCACATCACCGAGTGCAGCACGCCGACCCACAGGCTCGCGTTGCCGCGGCCACCGAGGACGCCTTCGACGTGCTCGGCGTAGACCGGGATGAGGCCGTAGACGCCGAAGTAGGCCCCGATCGCGGCCAGCGCGAGCGCCGCCGCGCCCGGTACCCGCCGCGCCGAGGGGCGCTTCGGCTCGTCCGGCTTCGCGCTGGCGCTGGGACCAGCGGACGCGCGGGTGCCGCCGGGCTCGCGCAGCCCCCACGCGCACGCGACCGCGAGCGCAGCCGCGAGCCCGGCGATGCCCAGCATCAGCTGGGGGAGACCACCGGCGCCCACCAGCAGACCCCCGGCGACGGGACCGGCCAGCGCCCCGGCAGCCGTGGCGCTGAAGGACTTGCCCAGCGACGAGCCGCGCTTGGCGTCCGATCCGGTCGAGCCGGCGAACGCGGCGGCGGCCTCCACGACACCGCCGAGCGTGCCCTGCAGCAGCCGCCCGATCACGAGCAGGACCGGGGTGCCGGCGGTGGCCATGACGACCATGGCCACCGCCAGCCCCAGCAGCGCGCGCACCACCATCCACTTGCGGCCGATGCGATCCCCGAGCCGCCCCCACAACGGGGTGGCGACGGTCAGGGCCAAGGCCGGGGCAGCGATGGCCACCCCGGACCAGGTCTGGGTTTCGGCCACGCCGCGGGTGCCGATCTGCTCCAGGTAGAAGGGCATGATCGGCACCAGCATCATCAGCCCGGCGGTGTTGACGAACTGCCCGGCCCACAGCAGGGACAAGTTGCGCCCGTGGCCGCTGGTGGCCTCCGCACGAGGCAGTGATGCGCTTCGGGGCTGGTTCTGAAGCGCGCGGGTCACGGTGTCACCACCTCGGGCTCCTGCCACGGGTCGGGCAGGTCGGCGACCCACTCGTCGTCGTAGACCAGGTCGAGGTAGCGCTCGCCGCGGTCGGGCAGCACGGTCACGATCCGCGCCGGCTCGTCCAGCCTGGAGATGAGGTGCTCGACGCCGGCGATCACCGCACCCGAGGAGCCACCGGCGAAGACCTTCTCGGTGGCCAGCAGCCGCCTGCACCCGGCGGCCGACTCGGCGTCGGCGACGTGCAGGACGTCGTCGATCTCGGCGGGGTCGCAGATCTCCGGGACGCGGCTGGCCCCGAACCCGGGGATCTGCCGCGGCCGGGCCGGGGCGCCGAAGATCACCGAGCCGACGGCGTCGACGGCGACGACCTTGAGGTTCGGGTGGGCCTCGCGCAGGCGGCGCGCGATGCCCTGGATGGAACCGGTCGTGGAGACCGCGGCGACCAAGTAGTCGAGGGAGCCCTCGACGGCGTCGAGGATCTCCTCGCCTGCGGTTTCGTGGTAGGCGCGCCAGTTCAGCTCGTTGGCGTACTGGTTGATCTGCATCGCGTTCGGGATCGACCGCACCAGCTCCCGCGCCCTTCGCACGCGCGAGTGCAGGTAGCCACCGGCCTCGTCGGCCTCGGTCACCATCTCCACGTCGGCACCGAACAGGTCCAGCAGGCGCAGGTTGGTCGGCGAGGTCTTGGGATCGACCACGGCGGTGAACGACAACCCGTGCAATCCGGCTGCCATGGCCAGGGCGATGCCGAGGTTGCCGGAGGTGCTCTCCACCAGCCGCATGCCGGGACGCAGGGTCCCGTCGGCCAAGCCGCGTTCGATGATGAACCGCGCGGGGCGGTCCTTCATGCTGCCACCCGGGTTGAGCATCTCCAGCTTGGCGAGCACTTCCACGTCGGGTTCGGGGAAGCACCGGCTGAGCCGCACCATCGGAGTCGATCCGACACAACCGATCACCGAATCGTGGATCACTGCGAACCTCCAAGTCTTCGGGGCGCACGTCGGGGCGCCACCGCGATGAAGAGAGCGGAAAGCACGAACCGATGCGCACGCGGCGACGCACGTGCCGGAGAGGCGGCAGTAACGGGGATGCGTCGCCGTTGCGCCGAGCGGAATCCCGTCCGGGAACGCGACGCACCCAGGTGAAGGCGAACGCGCAGCGGAAGAGCGCGTTCAGCGAGGTTTCACCTGCGATGCGACCGGACGAGGACCCGGTCTGGAATCAGGTTCGCGCGATGCACGCGAAGTGGAGGAGAGCAGTTCCGGACGGTCTCCACGGTGGTCGAGAGGACCAATGCCGAAGCCGCGGGGCCCACGCGCGTTCGGCGTGCAGCGCCGCCACCGCGGTCGCGGCGAACGCCAGCGCGAGAAGGAGGAACCCCAGTTCCGAGGGCGTGCTCACGTGCCGGGTCGGTGCGACGGCGCTGTAGTCCGGACCGGCATCGCAGTGCGGGGCCTGGTGGCCGCGGCCGCCCTCGTCGTGATCAGCGGCGGTAGCCGAGAGCGCCGGGATGTGGCCGTGGCCGTGGCCGCCCGACTGCCCGTGATGCGCACTCGCCGAACTCGACATCGACATCAGAGCCGCATGACCGGGAAGTGCGTGCGCAGGAAGGAGAACGAGCGGAACGAGGAGGAAGCCCAGCACGAGCAGAGGAAGTGTCAGCCACTTCCGCATGCCGTGTCGTCGTGCCGCGGACTCCTGCACGGGCACCACCCTAGAGACGCCGTCGAGGGGACGCGAAGCGGTATGTCATCTCTCACACGACGGATTCGGAGGCGATGTCGCTGCACCGCGGAACTGGCGCGTCGCGAGCGTCGAATTCCGGTGCGGACGGAGCGCGAGGCGGTGCCGTTGCCAGGCGCGGGTGGCGATGCCTGCGACACGCATCGCTTTACCGCGACGTGCGTGTGGCCCGCCGTTCCGTGCGGAGGTGCGAGCGTGTGCAGGGGCGCATCGATCGACCGACCCGAGGGTACTCAGGGGAGTGCGCCGAGGGGTGGGGGACGTGATGTGCGAGATGCCCCGCGTGAACCGACGGGCTATCCACGAGGAGATGGAACGAGCGCGCGCGAGCTTCCACGAGCTGCTCTCGGGCGCGTCGGGGGCCGAGCTGCTCCGAATGAGCAACGGCACGCGGTGGACCAACGAGCAGCTGCTGTTTCACATGCTGTTCGGATACATGATCGTCCGGCGGCTCGTGGTCTTGGTTCGTGTGTTCGGGGCGCTTCCCGCGCGGGTGTCGCGAGGTTTCGCAGCACTGCTCAACGCCTCGACGAAGCCGTTCGACGCGATCAACTACTGGGGGTCCCGCGGTGGACCGAAGGTCTTCGGCCCTCGGAGCATGGCGGCGAAGATGGATCGCGTGATCGACGGACTGCATCGTCGATTGGACGCCGAGAGCGAAGCGGACCTGCGCCGCGGCATGCATTGCCCGACCCGGTGGGACCCCTTCTTCGTCGATTTCATGACGCTAGCCGATGTCTACCACTTCCCGACGCAACACTTCGATTTCCACCAGCGACAGCTCACGCTCGATAAGGCCGGTTGAACTGCCGTTGTGTGCCGGTCGGCTCGGTCGCCGCTCGTCGCCTGAGCAGGTGGAGCAGAGGACGACGTCCCTGCGGTGAGCGGCGGGTGCGGGTGGTCGAGGAGCGACTTCCGGATGCGATCGCGGCCAGCGCCGCCCAGTGGCCTCGGCCGCGGTGCTCGGAGGGGCGCAGGCCCAGCTGCGTGCCGGTTGGGGATGTGGATCCCTTCGTTCGATCTTCAGCGGGCTCAGGACGCGCGTCGATGCGCATTCGGCACGACAAGCGGAGTTGACGCGTGCCGGCCGCGGTGCCGGCGCTCGGCGTCAGGCTCGGAAGGTTTTGCGGTAGGCGCCCGGGGTGACTCCGACCGTGCGGGTGAACTGGTTTCGGAAGTTGCTGGTGGTGGGGAAGCCGGTTCGGGTGGCGATGCGGTCGATGGTGTGGTCGGTGGTTTCGAGGAGCTCTTGGGCGTGGCGGACGCGGACTCCTGCCAGCCACTGGATGGGGCTTTGGCCTACTTCGGTGGTGAAGCGGCGGGTGAGGGTGCGGACGCTCATGCCGGCGGCCGCGGAGATGTCGGCGAGCGCGAGGTCGCGGTGCGCGTTCTCCTCGATCCACGCGAGGACGTGTTCGAGCGTGGCCGTCTGGTACGTCGGGCGGTTGCGCAGGATGTACTGGGCCTGACCTCCGCTGCGCTGCAGCGGGGCGACGGCGAGGCGGGCGGCGTCGGCGGCGACGGCCACGCCGTGGTCCTCGCGGATGATGTGCAGGCACAGGTCCAGGCCGGAGGCCGCGCCGGCGGAGGTGAGGACCTGGCCGTTGTCGGTGAACAGCACGTCCGGGTCCACGCGCACGCTCGGGAAGCTGCGGGCCAGGCGGTCCGCGGCGAGCCAGTGGGTGGTGGCGTCCTTGCCGTCGAGCAGGCCCGCCTCGGCGAGGGTGAACGCGCCGACGCAGATCGAGGCGATTCGCGAGCCGCGCTGAGCGGCGGAGCGCAGCGCCTCCAGCACCGGCTCGGGGGTCGGTTTCGACGGGTCGTTGCGGCCGGGGACGACGACGAGGTCGGCGCGCTCGAGGGCGTCGAGGCCGTCGCCGACCACCAGGCGCAGCGGGCCCGCGCTCACCTCGGGTTGCGGGCCCGCGACCACGACTCGGTAGCCGGGGCGGTCGTCGGGCAGCCGGACCCGGGAGAACGTCTCGATCGCCGTGGCCAGATCGAAGGCGATCGTGTCCTCGAGCGCCAGCACCATGGCGGTCTGCATCCCCCGATGCTAGCGGCGGCGACCCCCGGTTTCGGGCCTGGCCAGATTCAGGAGGAAATTGACCGGATAGCCACTGGGGAACGGCCGGGGAACTCCGGAGCATGGGGTCGGCAAGCCCGAAGGAAGGAACCTCATGCCTCATCCCCGAGCCCAGTTCGTGCTCTACGACGGCTTCGACCCGCTCGACGTCGTGGGTCCCTTCGAAGTCCTCACGGCCGGACGGGACTTCCTCGGAGGCGGCCTCGACCTCGAACTGGTCACCGCCGAAGGCCCGCGCGCGGCCCTCCCCGGCACGCCCGGGTTGTCGCTGACCGCCACCAGCGCGCTGGACCCGAGCGTCCCCGGGTACGTGGTCGTTCCCGGCGCTGCCGGGACGGTCGAGACGATCCCGGACCTGCTGGCGAAGTTCGCAGGCGGCGGGACGGCGCCCCTGCTGCGGCGCGCGATCGACAACCCCGAGGTCACCGTCGTCGGGGTCTGCGGAGGCTCGTTGGCGCTGGCGATGGCCGGTCTGCTGGCCGGTCGGACCGCCACCACCCACGTGCTCGGGCACGACGTGCTCGCCTCCACCGGCGCCACGGCGGTGCGGGCGCGGGTCGTCGACGACGGCGACCTGATCTCGGCCGGAGGCGTCACCTCGGGGATCGACGTGGGCCTCTACCTGCTGGAACGCGACTTCGGACCGCGCATCGCGCACGCGGTGGAGCAGATGTTCGAGTACGACCGGCGCGGCACCACCTGGAAGAACACCGGCCCCGCGCCCCGGCCCGCGGGGGTCGGCGCATGACCGGGTTCTTGCTGTCGGTGCACGTCCTCGCCGCGATCCTGGCGATCGGTCCGGTCTCCATCGCGGCGAGCACGTTCCCGCCCGCCGCGCGCGCGGCCGGTTCGCCGGGAACCTCCGGTGCGGTGCGGGTCCTGCACCGCATCACCCGCGTCTACGCCGTGATCGGCATCCTCGTCCCCGTCTTCGGGTTGGCCACCGGGGCCTCGCTCGGCGTCCTGGGGGACGCCTGGCTGATCGTCTCGGTGGTGCTCACCGCGGCTGCGGCGGGCATCCTCGTCGGGCTCGTCCTGCCCGGTCAGCGGGCCGCGCTCGCCGAGCTCGGCGAAGCGTCGGTGCAGTCGATCAGCAGGCGCCTGGCCATGCACACCGGGGTGTTCAACCTGCTCTGGGCGGTGGTGGTCGTGCTGATGATCTACCGGCCGGGCTCGACGACGGGGGCAGGCCTGTGAACCCGCTGCGCGTCCTGGGCGGCGTGGAGCTGGGAACCCTGGCGCTGATGCTGCTCAACCTGGTCACGATCCACCACCCGGTGATCTCCGGCGCCCTCGGTCCGCTGCACGGCCTGGCCTACACCGCGACCGTCATCGCCGCCGTCCTGCTCATGCGGGGACGCCACCGGGTCTGGCTGCTCGCGCTCGTGCCGGGCGTCGGCGGACTCCTGGCCTCCCGGGCCGCGACCGACTCCGGGGATTCGGCCGCGACGGACCGTAGCGAGGGGGAGCGCGCACGGGGCCGGGACGTCGAAGCCGTCGCTGGGGAGCCCCCGCGCGCCATCTCGCGTCGGTGAGCCCTCGGCGAGGCGCAGCGGATCGACAACCGGGAAGCTGTGCCCGACACCGCTCCGCTGGCGCCCGCCCACCCCCTGCCGGACCGAAGCTCCCGGCGAGGCCTCGCCCCGGTCGGCGAGAAACGCCCCTTGGCGAGCCCTCTGGGCGCCGTCGGGGACGGCTCTCCTCGGGAGACGCCCCTCGGAACTGCCGCAGGCGCTCAGAAGCTGGGCGGAGTCAGGGCCCAGACGCTGACGGCCTCTTCGTCGCCGGGGTTCTCGTACCGGTGCGGCCTTGTCGATTCGAAGTTGATCGCGTCGCCTTCTCGCAGGTCGTAGGAGGTTTCATCGACCCAGTAGCGGAGCTGGCCGCTGACCATGAAGCCGACCTCCTCGCCGGCGTGGGCGTGCGCCAGCGGTCCGGAGGAGGCGCCCGGCGCCACTTTCATGATCAGCATTTCTAGGCGGCCCTGCGGGTTCGGGTTGAGCAGCTCGTAGCGGATGGCGGCGTTGCCGGTGCGGGCGATCTCGACGCGGTCGGCCGGGCGCACGACGGCGTGGCGCTCGGCCTCGACGGTGCGGAAGAGCTGGGTCAGCGAGACCCCGACGGCGTCCAGGATGGTGCGCAGTGAGCCGATCGTCGGGCTGTTGACGTTGCGCTCGACGTTGCTGAGGTAGCTGCGCGACAGTCCCGTTCGCTCGGCGAGCTGCTCGAGCGTCAGGTTGCGGTCGAGGCGTGCTTCGCGAATGTGCCGTCCCAGCTCTTCTTCGGTGGACGAGGCGTTCTGCCCGGATCCGGTGGCGCTCGCGGTCACGTCTCCGTCCCTTCTCGTGTACGTCAGATCCAGTTTAGTGGACGAAGTGTCCAGCGAAGCCCCGGCAGATGACGTCCACTTTCCTATGTGAAACAGCCAGCATGGTTGACGGTATGTCGCCTATCCAGCATGCTGCATCCAGCATAGTGGATGCGGTGGTCGTCATGGGCGAACACCGACGCCCGAGATGGGGTGCGCAAGATGCAGGACGAGCGCGAGCGGTTCTTGATCCGCTACGCCGGGGACTTCGCCCCGTTCGTGGTGGACACCGCAGAGGGCGCGTGGATCACGACCAAGGAGGGGGAGCGGATCCTCGACTTCACCTCCGGCCAGATCAGTTCGACCCTGGGGCACAACCACCCGAAGATCGTGGAGGCGATCCAGCGCTCCTTGCGCGAGGTGATCCACCTGAACTCGTGGATGGTCAACGACGACGTGCTGGAGCTGGCCAGCCGCCTGGCGGCGCTGCTGCCGGACCCGCTGGTGCGGTCGATGCTGCTCAACGTCGGTTCGGAGACCAACGAGGTCGCTTTCCGCCTGGCCAAGGCCTACACCGGCGAGTTCGAGATGGTGGGGCTCACCCGCAGCTACCACGGCCTGCTCGCCGGTGCGAACTCGGTGACCTTCTCGATGGGGCACAAGGGCTACGGGCCGCTCGTGCCGGGCAGCTTCGCCATCCCGGCTCCGTACGAGTACCGGTGCCCGATCCGGCACTGCCAGAACGCGTGCGACAAGCTCTGCTTGGACGTCGGGTTCGAGACCGTGGACCAGGCCTCCGTCGGGTCCCTCGCTGGGATGGTCGTCGAGCCGGTGCTGTCCACCGGCGGCATCATCCCGCTGCCGGACGGCTACCTCGCAGCGGCGAAGCAGAAGTGCGAGGAGCGGGACATGCTCCTGATCGTCGACGAAGCTCAGACGGGGTTCGGCCGCACCGGCACGATGTTCGCCTTCGAGCAGGACGGCGTCACGCCGGACATCCTGACGGTTTCCAAAACGCTCGGCGGCGGGGTCCCGCTGGGCGCGACCATCACCAGCGCCGAGATCGAGGACCGCTGCGCCGACAACGGGTTCATGCACCTGACCACCCACGTGTCCGACCCGATGCCCGCCGCGGCCGGGGTGGCCGTGCTGGAGGTCATCGAAGAGGAGAACCTCGTCGAGCGCTCGGCGCAGATGGGCGAGTACCTCACGGCCCAGCTCCACGAGCTGCAGGATCTGCACGAGGAGATCGGCTGCGTCCGCGGTCGAGGCCTCCTGGTCGGCGTGGAACTGGTCGTCGACCGCGACACCAAGGAACCCGCGAGCGAGCTCGGTGCGGCGGTGACCGCGGAGTGCCTGCGGCTCGGGCTGTCGATGAACATCGTCAAGGGCGACGGGCCTCAGAGGAACTGCCTGCGCATGGCTCCTCCGCTGTCGATCACGCACGAGGAGATCGACACGGCGATCAGCATCCTCGATCGAGCCATCACGACCTGCACGAAGCAGCGCGCCGGTTCCGGCGGGGCGGAGTGACGAACCGGGCTCCGCGAACATCGGTGCTGCGACCCGGCGAGCAGCGAGCGGCGACCAGGTCGGAGGCCGTGCGCGCCGTCCCGTCGGAGCTCCCACCCCTCGGCGCCAGTGCCGTCGAGGGGCGGGAGACGCGAACGATCGGCCCGGTGTCGCACCGGCGAGGCGGTCGAGCGCGCCGGCGCTGAGAACCCGAACCGGTGCGACGAGAGTCGTCGGTCAGCCGGGCGGGTCGAGGCGGATTCCTGCGAGTTGGGTGGCTTGGGCCACGAGCCGGTCGCGGCTGTCCCAGACGTAGCAGGCCTCGTCGACGCGGTTGTCGTCGATGAGGTGTGCTCTGTGCAGGATTCGCACGGGACCAGGTGCGGGTAGCGCGCGGATGTAGGCGGTGAGCTCCAGCGTGGGCACCCAGCCGGTGAGCGCGATGTTCATGGTGGCCGGTGGGAAGGAGTCGACGGCGTAGAGCAGGGCGATCGGGTCGAAGTCCTCGTCGTCGGGGAGGCCGAGCCAGCCGCGCAGCACGCCGGAGCCGTTCGGGGCGCCTCGGGCGAAACCGAAGTCGTCGGGGTGGATGCGCAGGTCGACCTGGTCCATGATGGCCGGGCCGCCGCTGCCGGTGATCGGTTCGCACTCGGCCTGCCCGCACGCCACCGGCGCGGGCATGCCGCCGTTCCACTGCGGATCCCCGTCGGGTGAGAGGGTTCCGAGGGTGAACATCGCCTCGACGCAGGGCGTGTCGTCCTGGGTCATGCGGGTGCGCACTTGGCTCGCTGAGCGGCCGGTGCGCAGCACTTCGGCGGTGAGGTGGACGGGGGCGGGTTTGGGGGAGTGCAGGTAGTGCGCGCTGGCGGCGAGGACGTGCTGGTGGGTGGCCGATCGCGCGGCCGCGCGTCCGAGCATCGCGAGCAGGTAGCCGCCGTTGGGCCTGCCGCCGATGGTCCACTCCGGGTCGGCTTCGGCGGTGAACTCGCCCGGTGCGGTCTCCTCGATGGCGCTGACGTCGGCGAAGCTGTTCCGCGCTCGGTTGATCATGGTCGAATCCGTTCGTAGGCGGGCGGTCGGTGCTGTGCGGTCAGTTCGGCGCCGCGGAGTCCAGGAGGGCGAGGGCGTCCCGGATGCCCTGCTCGAGGAGCGCGTCGGAGAGCTGCTGGTCGGCCACGGCGCGGGCGAGCTGCAGCGTGCCGACGAGCGCGGCGAAGATGGTGAGCGTCTTCACGCGCGCGGATCCCGGGTCGTCCGGTGCGATGCGCGCGGCGATGTCGTCGACGATGCGCATCAGGCCGTCGGTGTAGGCCTGCTTGACGGTGTCGCCGCAGCGCCCGATCTCGTCGAGCAGGGCCGCGGACGGGCACCCGCGCTCGGGGGCGTCGCGATGCCGGGGTGCGAGGTAGTCGCGGATGAACTGCTCGATCCCGGCCCTGTCCGGTGCGCGCTCGTCGAGGTCGGCTCGTTGCCCGGTCAGCTGCTCGGCGACGACGGTGGCCACGAGGTCGTCCTTGGACGCGAAGTGGCCGTAGAACGCGCCGTTGGTCAGCCCGGCGTCCTTCATGAGCGCGGCGACCCCGGAGCCGTCGATGCCGTCCTGCTTGAGCCTGCGGCCGGAGGTCTCGATGATCCTCCGCCGCGTGGCCTCCTTGTGCTCCTTGCCGTACCGCCCCACGTCTCCTCCGCGTTCTGGCCGCCGCCGGTGGCGGGTCCAACCCTAATTGGAGTACGGTCGTAATTCAATGCGAGGCGATCGCGTCGCCGCGCCGGGCGAGCGCGCAGGAGGCGGGCTGAGACGAAGGCGTTCGTCGTCGAGTCCTACGGTGCGGATGGCCTGCGAGCTTCGTGAGTCTCTCTTTAAGACCGTGTATCGTCGCTGGTATGAGACGGACGTCTTTCGCGAACTGGCCGTGTTCCATCGCTCGGACGATGGACCTGCTGGGGGATTGGTGGACACCCCTGGTGCTGCGGGAGGCGTTCTACGGGATCCGGCGCTTCGACGAGTTCCAGGAGTCGCTGGGCATCGCGCGGAACACCCTGGCCGACCGGTTGCGCCGGCTGGTCGACGAGGGCCTGATGGAGAAGCAGGCGTACCAGAGCGTCCCGGTGCGGTACGACTACGTGCTGACCGAGAAGGGACGGGACTTCTACGGCGTGCTCGCCGCGATGAACCGCTGGGGAGACCGGTGGCTGGCGGGCGAGGCGGGCGTGCCCGTGGTCTTCCACCACGACCGGTGCGGGCACGACACCCACCCCGAGGTCGTCTGCGCCACGTGCAAGGAGCCGCTGAGGTCGGAGGAGGTCAGCAACAGGATGGGTCCCGGTTACCCCTCTCGTCTTGCTGCCCGACCGGACGTGCAGCGGCGCTTCTCCACGTGACCCTGCGATCACGCAGGTTCTGATCGGCGCCGGGCGCGCGATCGAGTCCGGAACTCCGCTCGCGCCGCCGGAGGCCGGGGTCGGCATCCGGACAGCGGTCCCGGAGGCGCGCGAGCGACCACCGGTCCGCGCTCGGTCGCCGCTTCGCCGAAGAACGCCTCGTGAAGTCCGTCTCGGCCGTGTCGGCGCTGATCTCCGCACCGGCCTGGTCAGCGGGACGAGCTTCGTTCGGCTGGGCGGGCGCGCGAAGAGCGGATCGAGCCCGCCGGTAGTCGTTTGAACGGACTGATCTGGCGAGGCGCATCGCGCCGGTGGGCGGCCGCGCGCCGAGAGCGAAGCGCGGGGCCGCCGGTTCACGGCGCCGCGCTCGCAAGGCGGCTGGTTCTCGGATTTGCGCTGCGAACGGCGCCGCGGCGCGTTCAGCGGCGCGACGCTCCCTTGACACGTGGGTCCAAATGAGCAACTGTTCTGGTCAGAGTGTTGTCTGGCAGATCTTCGGTGGTGGAGAGGAGCTCGGCGGGCGATGGAGTGGACGGGCGCGCGATACGCGGACAAACCGACGGTGCAGGTGGAGACCTGGATCAACGCCTCGCCGGAGCGGGTGTGGGAGCTGGTGTCGGAGATCGAGCTGATGCCCGAGTTGAGTCCGGAGCTCCAGTCGGTGGAGTGGCAGGACGGGGCGACCGGACCCGCCCTCGGGGCGCGGTTCGTCGGGCGCAACGAGCACGATGCGCTGGGGCAGTGGCACACGACCTCGCACATCGTGGATTTCGATCCGCCGAGGTCCTTCGGCTGGGCGGTGCAGGATCCGGACGACCCGACGGCGACCTGGCGGTTCACCCTGGTGCTCGAAGCGGGCGGGACGCTGCTGCGGCAGTGGATGCAGATGGGCCCTGCGCGTTCGGGGTTGTCGCTGGCGATCGAGCAGATGCCGGAAAAGGAGCAGAAGATCGTGTTCGTGCGGTTGCGGGAGCACGAGACCAACATGACCGGCACGGTGGCGGCGATCAAGGAGCTCGCCGAGGGATCGGGGGAGGCGGGTTCCTGATGCGGACGGCGACGACGATCGAAGGCTCGGGTGCTGCTTGGCCGGAGGTGGTCCAGTACGCGGTGGAGGCCGAGAAGCTCGGGTTGGACATCTGCTGGGTGGCCGAGGCGTGGGGTTCGGATGCCCCGTCACCGCTGGGATTCCTCGCGGCGCGCACCGAGCGGATGCTGCTGGGGTCGGGGATCATGCAGCTGGGAACCAGGACTCCGGTGGGGATCGCGCAGGCGGCGATCACCTTGTCGCAGCTCTCGCAGGGTCGGTTCCTGCTCGGGCTGGGCCCGTCGGGCCCGCAGGTGATCGAAGGGCTGCACGGCGTGCCGTTCGCGCGCCCGCTGCTGCGCATGCGCGAAACCGTCGAGGTCGTCCGCCAGGCGGCTACCGGCGAGAAGGTCTCCTTCGAGGGGCGGCACTTCGCGATCCCGCTGCCGGGCGGGCAAGGCAAGCCGATGCGCCTGTCGGTGCGCGCCGAGCACGACATCCCGATCTACCTGGCCACGCTGTCGCCGGCCATGCTGAAGCTGACCGGCGAGATCGCGGACGGGTGGCTGGGCACCAGCTTCGTGCCCGAAGGCGCCGGGGAGGCGTACTTCGCGCATCTGGATGCCGGGCTGGCCGCGTCCGGGCGATCGCGTGCGGATCTGGACGTCTGCCAGGGAGCCGAGGTCGCGTTCGCGCGCGACGAGGACGAGTTGCGCGGGATGTTGGGGGAGCGCAAGAAGAAGTTGGCGTTCAGCTTGGGCGGGATGGGCTCGGCGAGCACCAACTTCTACAACAGCGCCTACAGCCGTCAGGGCTGGGCGGACGTGGCCGCCGAGGTCCATCAGCGGTGGCAGGCCGGCGACCGCGACGGCGCCGCCGAGCTCGTCACCGACGAGATGGTGCTGGGCACCACCCTGCTCGGCACCGAGGACATGGTCCGCGACCGGCTGCGGGTGTGGCACGACGCGGGCGTGGACACCGTCCGGTTCTACCCCGCCGGGGAAACCCTCGACGAGCGGCTGGAAACCCTGGGGAGGGCCATCGACCTGGCACGAGGTGTCGATTGAGAACGCCCGTGTTCCAGCGGTTTTGATGTGCCGCCGGTGAGCAGGCCCGGCCGGTGGCGCTGGCCTGCGGCGTGCAGCGCCGATCTCGGGGTCGTCGGGGAACCGAACGCCTCCGCCTGCGGGCTGTCCACGACCGGCCCGCATGCCACCCGATTCAGGCTGCAGATCGGGATGCAGTCCGGGTCGCGCGGCTGGCGATCTTTTCATCGTCCAGCCGCGCGACGCCGAGGTCGGGATGCGGCCCCCGGTCCGGGGCGCTACCGGATCACGAGCGGACCGCGGCGCGCGTGGTGCCCCGAAGCGGAGGTCACCGCGCGAGCTCCTCGTCCAGCGCGGCGCGGAACTGGTTGCCCACGTCCTGGAAGGTCTCACCGCTGGGCTCGAACTGCCGACCGTTGATGAAGATCGTCGGCGTGCCGCTGACACCGGCCTTCTTCCCATCGGCCTTGTCCCGCTCGATCCGCTCGGTGACCTGCGGCGAGGCCATGTCGCGGTGGAACTGCTCCAGGTCCAGGCCGATCTGGCGGGCGAAGCGGTCGAACTGCGCGCTGGCGTGCTCCCGGTCCTCGCTGAGGTTCTGGCCGTCCGCGGCCACGGCCCAGGACTCGTAGTTGTCGAACAGCGCGTGGTACATCTCCTGGTACTTGCCCTGCAGCGCGGCCGCCTCGGCAGCCCGCGCGGCAGGCATCCCCAGCTCGTGCATGTCCAGCGGGAAGGAGCGCGGGACGAAGGTGATCCGGCCGGCGTACTCCCGCTCGATCTGCTTGGTCAGGTTCCGGTAGAAGGACGCGCACGACGGGCACTGGTAATCCAGGAACTCGACCACCGTGACCTCGTCCCCGGGCCCCTGGGTGAGCGTGTGGCTGTCCGGTTTGCGCAGCACTTCCGCTGGGACGGTCTGCGCCGTGGAGCTCGCGGTCCTCTCGCCGCCCTGGAACAGCAGCACGCCACCGATCACGACAGCAGCGATCACCAGAACGATCAACGTCAGCAGGGCGTTGATCGACACGCGGCTTTGGAAGGCCGACGGTCCGGCAGTTTTCGGCATGTGCGCAACCTCGACATTCGACTCACGGCAGCGCGCTCGCGCGACGAGACCCACTCGTCGTGCGCAGCGACTGCTCGTACAGGTGCCGACATCCTAACCAGCTTAGTTGTGGCCCCCGGCCAGCAGGGGTGCCGATGCCAGCCGTCCGACCACCGCTTCCGGATGGCCGCGGGCAATCGTGAGAACCGCAGTGCCGGGTGAGCGCCCTGCGGGACGTCGAGGTGCGCGCGTGCGCGGGTTACCGCTTTCGGAGTTCGGCTCTGCGGCGTTGGTATTCGTCGTGGTCGATCTGCCCCTCGGCGTAGCGGCGGCGCAGCTCCTCCTCGGCGGGGTCGGAGCCCGTTCGCCCGGTGAGCATGTGCCGGATCAACCAGATGATCGCCACGATGATCAGTACGAGCAGTGCCAGCCCGATGAGGCCCCACAGCAGCATCCAGGCCATCATGCCGGCCATCCCGTTCATGCCGTCCATCATCATGTTCGTCCTCCCCGGGTTAGTTCTCGTGTGCGAAGCGGCGCAACCGCAGCGAGTTGGTGACCACGCTGACCGAGGAGAAGGCCATCGCGGCAGCGGCGATGATCGGGTTGAGCAGGCCGAGCGCGGCGAGCGGGATCGCGGCGGTGTTGTAGCCGAAGGCCCAGCCGAGGTTCTGGTAGATGGTGCGCAGCGTTCTGCGGGACAGCTGGATGGCGTGGACGACGCCGTCGAGTTGCCCGGACATCAGGGTGATGTCGCTGGACTCGATCGCGACGTCGGTGCCGGTGCCGATCGCGATGCCCAGGTCGGCTTGCACCAGGGCGGGGGCGTCGTTGACGCCGTCGCCGACCATCGCCACCGCGCGGCCCTCGGCTTGCAGCCGGCGCACCTCGGTGGCCTTGTCGGCGGGCAGCACCTCGGCCAGCACCCGGTCGATGCCCGCCTCGGAGGCGACGGTCTCAGCGGTCTGCCGGTTGTCGCCGGTGATCATGGCCGCTTCCAGCCCCATGCCGTGCAGACGTCGCACGACTTCGACGGCCTCGTCCTTGAGCGTGTCGGCCACGCTCAGCACGCCGCGCACCTGCCCGTCCCAGCCGGCGTAGACGGAGGTGCGGCCCTGCGCTTCCCCATCGGAGGCGTGCCTGGCGAGCTGGTCGGGGAGGTGCAGCCGTTCCCGGTCGAACAGCTCGCGTCGCCCGACGTGCACCGCGGTGCCGTTCACCTCCGCGCGCACGCCGTGACCGGCGACGTTGCCGAACCCGGTCACCTCGGGCAGCTCCAGGCCGCGGTCCCGGGCGGCGGCGGTGATCGCCGCGGCGACCGGGTGCTCGGAAGCCGATTCGACGGCCGCGGCCCGCTGCAGGACCTCCGATTCCGAGGTCGCGTCCACCGCGATCCCGGTCAAGCGCATCTGCCCGCGGGTGAGCGTTCCGGTCTTGTCGAACACGACGGTGGTGATCTTCTTGGAACCTTCCAGCACCTCGGCGCCCTTGACCAGGATGCCCAGGTGGGCGGCCCGTCCGGTGCCGACCATGATCGCGGTTGGGGTGGCCAGGCCGAGCGCGCAGGGGCAGGCGATGATCAGCACCGCGACCGCGGCGACCGTGCCCGCGGAGGGATCACCGCCGAGCAGGCTCCAGGCGGCGAAGGTCAGCACCGCGATGCCGATCACGATGGGCACGAACACCGCTGAGACCCGGTCGGCCAGCCGTTGCACCGGCGCCTGGCCGCCCTGCGCCTCCTTGACCAGGCGCACGATCTGGGCCAGGGCGGTGCCCGAGCCGACCGCGGTGGCGCGCACGGTCAGCAGGCCGTCGGTGTTGATCGTCGCGCCCGCGACCCGAGACCCGGCGGTCTTGTCCACCGGGACGGATTCGCCGGTGAGCATCGACTCGTCGACGGCCGCGCGCCCGTCGACGACCTCTCCGTCGACCGGGATCTTCTCGCCCGGTCGCACCCGGACCGCGTCGTCGACGCGGACCTGCTCCACCGGGACCTCCTGCTCGGCACCGTCGACCACGAGCCGGGCGTTCTTGGCGCCCATCTCCAGCAAGGTGTTGATCGCCGCGGACGCGCGACTCGTCGAGCGGGCTTCGAAGTAGCGGCCCAGCACCAGGAAAGCGATGATCATCGCCGCGGTGTCGAAGTAGAGGTGCCCGCCGGTGAACAGCTCGACGGTGGAGTAGGCGAACGCCGTGAGCGTGCCCAGGGCGATGAGCGTGTCCATGTTCGCGCTCAGCGCCCGCGCTCGCTCCGCCGCCCCGTTGAGGAACGGCCAGCCCGCCAGGAACTGCACGGGCACCGCCGCGGCGAACGCGGTCCACCGCGCCCATGCGTGCTCGCCCAGGAGCATGGTCAACGCGAAGATCGCCAACGCCAACGGCCAGGCCAGCGCGATCCGCCACACCCACCTCCGGGTGGCCTGCTCGGTCTCGTTGCCCTCCGATCCGGGCTGGTCCTCGGTCAGCGGTTCGAGGTGGTAGCCGAGCCGGTCGACCGCCGCCTGCCACTCGTCGACCGCGGCCTGGCCGGACTCGTGGGAGACCCACGCGTTGCCGGTGGCGAAGTTGACCTGAGCCCCGGTGACGTCGGGCTGCTCGTTCAGCGTCTTCTGCACCCGGGTGGCGCACGAGGCGCACGTCATGCCCTCGACGGAGAACTCCAGGCGGCCAACGCCGGCCCGCTCCTCCCGGGGAGAGGTCGTCACCGCTGATCACCTCCGGTCGCGGTCTTCGAGTTCGGGTCGGCTCCGGTCGACCGCAGGTTGTGCGCCAGCGCCACTGCGCCGACCCGGCACCGCTGCGCACCGGGTTCGGCCCGGTTGTCACCCCGGTGGTTTCCAGATCGGCGCCTCGAGCAAACTCCCCAACATACGAGAGTACTAAGTACTTTAGTCTATGACTCGGAGGTGGAGCAGTGGGCAAGGGAAGTCGAACCCGGATGAACGCGGTCGCAGCGGCCCGGCAGCCTCGGTCGTGGGCGGCGCCGCTGGCCGCAGTCGTGGTGGTCTTGATCTTCGCTGGGGGCGTGTTCGGCTACGCGTACTCCCGGTACGTCGAGACCAGGGAGGAGCGGGCCGCCCTGGCGCCGTTCGCCCCGTCCGAGCAGAACCGCGATCCCTCGAAGGCGATTCCGGGGGTGGTGGTCCAGGAGTACCGCGGAGCGCAGCACGTGAAGGCCCCGCAGCGCGTCGCCTACGACAAGAACCCGCCGTTCGGCGGGGCGCACGACCAGTACTGGGCCACCTGTGACGGGGTCGTCTACGACCAGCCGATCCGCAGCGAGAACGTCGTCCACTCCTTGGAGCACGGTTCGGTCTGGATCGCGTACCGCCCGAGTGCGGTGGATCCGGCCGGGCTGGAGGCGTTGCGGGCCCGCGTGGAGGGCGAGTCGCACATGCTGATGTCGCCGGTGCCGACGCTGGACGAGCCGATCTCGCTGCAGTCCTGGGGTCACCAGCTCAAGCTCGAGCGCGCCGATGATCCGCGAATCGACCAGTTCGTCCGGGCTCTGCGCACCAACCGCTTCACGCATCCCGAAGTCGGTGCGACGTGCCAGAGCATCGGTCCGGGAGCCTTCGACCCGAACAACCCGCCACCCTTCCGTTCCAATCCGCCCGGGCCGAACGCCGCCCCGGTGAACGGGTGAGCGCACCGATGAGCGACGAGCAAAGCCCGACTTCCGCCCGCTCCGTCCCGCGTCCGCGGTGGTTGACGATCACGCTCGTGTCGTCCGCGGTGGTCGCCGCCGCGCTGCTCGGCGCGGCGAGCACCCTGCTTCTCGTGGGGGAGGGCGACGACCAGCGGCCGAACGCCGTCGACGTGGGTTTCGCGCAGGACATGACTGCGCACCACCAGCAGGGGGTCGCGATGGCGACGCTGGCCCGCGAGCGCAGTCGAGCACCGGGCATTCGCCAGCTCGCGTTCGACATCGAACACGTGCAGACCGAGCAGATGGGGCGCATGCGCGCTTGGCTCGGTCTGTGGTCGCAGCCGATCTCGCCCGTTGGCGAGCACATGGGCTGGATGGCCGGCCCCGGGCACGAGCACGGCCGTGCGACCGGACACCGAGCCGACGTCCCCGCGATGCCCGGTATGGCCACCACCCGCGAGCTCGAGCACCTCCGCTCGCTGTCCCGGCACGAGTTCGACGCCTACTTCCTGCAGCTGATGATCCGCCATCATCAAGGTGGCGCCCCGATGATGCGAGCGGCTGCCGAGCGGGCTGCGGTCGGCGAGGTGCGCAACCTCTCGGCGCGCATGCTGGATTCGCAGACCGCGGAGGTCGAGTTGATGAAGAACATGCTCGCCCAACGCGGATCCGCTCCGCTGCCCAGCCCCAACTAGCCGGGGCGTGGCATGCGCGAGTGGGGTCGCGAGATCAAGGCGACGGTGGTGGTCGTCGTGCTCGCCACCGCAGCGGTGATCGCGCTGTGGCCGCGGGACGGCTCGCTCGGGCCTGGCGGGGCCGACGCGTCCTCACCGCAACCGTGGGATGCCAACCCGCGGGGGTCGGTGCTGGAAGGCGATGCGGTCCTGGAGCCGCTGCGGCGGCGGGCGGCCCCGCAGCCGTGTCCGCAGGGTGCGGGAGCTCCGGCTGCGGGTGGGCTGACCGGCGTGGTGGTTCCGTGCTTGGCCGACTCGCGGCCGGTGGAGCTGGCTGCGGTGGTGGCGGAAGGGCCCGTACTGCTGAACCTGTGGGCGTCGTGGTGCGGGCCGTGTCGCGAGGAAATGCCTGCGCTGGCGGAGTACGCGTCCAGCCCCGGTGCGATTCCGGTGGTGGGCGTCAACGTGCAGGACCGCGCGTCGGACGCCTTGGGCCTGATGGCCGAGGTCGGGGTGCGCTACCCCTCGGTGGTCGACGTGCGGGGGAGCGTTCAAGAAGTTCTGGGCGTTCCGCCGGTGCTGCCGCTGACCTACCTCGTCCGGCCGGACGGCTCGGCGCAGCGCATCACCGATCCGCTGACCTTCCGGTCCGCGGAGGAGGTCGCCGAGGCCGTCGATCGGTACCTGCCCGGCCGGTGAGCCCTCGTTCGAGTGCTTCTCCCGGTTCCCTCGGCCACGAAAGCGGGAGCCTCGCGGTCACGAACGGCAGGACTGCGGGCGGGTCGCGAACGCAGGGGTCGTCTCGCGAGCTGACCACGCTCGTGCTCGGCCTCCGGACGAGCACGAGCGTGGTCTCAGGCGTCGTTCCGCTGCTCCCGGAGCTGCGCGATTTCGACTCGGAGGGCGCGAATCTGCTCGTCGTGCCGGGGCTCTCCTCGTTCCAGCGCCTCGTCGTCGCGCGGCGGCGAGCATCTGCTGCGGGCGCCCCGCATCGCGAGCAACATCGAGACGGGGCAGGACGAAGCGATGAGCGCGACCGCTGCTGGGAGGGCGAGTCCGGGCTCGGCGAAGGCCAGCGCGCCCACGACCGCTGCTGCGCCCACCAGGTACTTCGGGTTGGCGCAGCAGCGAAGATCAGCGGTCCACCTCGTCGGCGGGGAGGTCATCTGACGGTTCGGGCGCCGTCGTGATCCCGCTGGCGTCGCAGGGACTCCACCTCGGACCGGAGTTCGGCCAGTTCTCGATTCTGCTCGGCCAAGGTCGATTCGTCCTTGCCGTCGTGCTGGCCGCGCATCATGAACCACATCATGATGCCCATGCCGGCCGGGCAGGCCAGGACGGCGATCAGGTAGAAGGCGTCTTCCAAGGTGTCCTCCGTGTCAGCGGCATTCGGTGACTCCGCCGCGCCCCGTTTAAAACTATAATGATTAGTAGACTATCTGGGGTGTTGCGCTGAAGCCAGGTCAGAGGGGAGGCCAGCCGATGCGCGCGTAGAAGGCGAGCATCCGGCTCATCAAGGCGGTCCAGTCCCCGGTCATGACCGCCAGTCCCATGACGGCCAAGAGGAGTCCTCCCGCGATCTCGATGCGCCGAGCGTGCCGCCGCAGCCAGCCGAAGCGGTCCTTCCCCCTGCTCAGGCCGGTGGCCAGCAGGACGAAGGGGACGCCGAGTCCTGCTGAGTAGGCGAGCAGGAGCAACGCGCCCCTGGTGGCGGTCGTCGTGTTCGCCGCTGTGCTGAGGATCGAGGCGAGCACCGGCCCGACGCAGGGCGTCCAGCCGAAGCCGAACGCCGCCCCGAGCAGTGGTGCGCCCGCCGGCCCGCGGCTGATGCGGCCGAGGTCGAAGCGGGCCTGCCGGTTCAGTCCGGGGATGCGCTGCAGCCCGAGCATCGATGCCGCCATGAGCAGGATCAGCGCACCGCTGGCCTTGTCGATGACGAGCTGGTGCCGGGCCAGCAGCAGGCCGAGCAGCGAGGACGTGACGCCGAGGGCCGTGAAGACCGCGGAGAAGCCGAGCACGAAGAGGCCGGCTCCCAGCGCGGCACGTCGGCGATCAGGGGTGGCATCGGGTTGCGAGAGGCCCGAGACGTAGGAGATGTAGCCGGGCAGCAGCGGCAGGACGCAGGGCGAGCTGAACGACACCAGCCCGGCAACGGTCGCCAGCGAGGCCAAACCGAACAGCTCCACTCCGCGCTTCCTCTCGACTCTCTCGGCCCAGGCTTGGGTCGTCCATCGGTCACCCCGCTTGCTCCCCCGTTGCGTACCTCCGCTACGTTACTAAAGTCCGTAGTTGATTAGTTTCTGTGGTGGAGGGGAGCGGAGAACCACCTTGCCCACCTCTGCTGCGCGTTCGCCCTCCGCGCCCCCGCTGGTCGTGCTGCGCGGGGTGTCGGTGGACGTCGAGCGCACCCCGGTCCTGCGAGCTGTGGATTTCGAGGTCTCCCCGGGCGAGGTGGTCGGCCTGGCTGGGTCCAACGGGTCCGGCAAGAGCACGCTGCTGTCGGTGCTGGCGACGCTGCGCAAGCCGCGCGGCGGCGCAGCGTCGGTGCTCGGAGCCGAGCTGGGCACGCCGAAGTGCGCTGAGGTACGACCGCGGATCGCTCTCCTCGGTCACGTGCCGGCGCTGTACGCGCAGCTGACGCTGGCGGAGAACCTGCGCTTCCTGTCCCGCCTGCTCGGCCGGCGGGAGGAGGACGCCGACGCCGCGCTGGAGGCGGTGGGTTTGGCCGGAGCGGTGGATCGGCGCGCGGAGCAGTGCTCCCAGGGCATGCGCCGCCGCGCCGATCTGGCGCGCGCGTTGCTGGTCGAGCCGTCGTTGTTGCTCCTCGACGAGGCGCACACCGGGCTCGATCGCCATTCGGCGGGGCTGGTGGACGAGTTGGTCGGGCGGGTGCGGGAGCGCCGCGGTGCCGCCGTGGTCGTCTCGCACGAACGCGACCGCCTGGAGGCCCTGGTCGATCGGGTGGCGGAGGTCGTCGGCGGTCGCGTGGTCGAGCCGGTGGGTGAGCAGCGATGAGGCCCCCGGTGGTGTCCGCGGGTCGGAAGTGCGCCGAACTGGCCAGGCGCGATCTCCGGCTGGAACTGCGCAGCGGTGAGACCCCGCTGGTGATCGCGCCGTTCGGCGCGGTCGCGTTGTTGCTGGCGCCGATGGCGCTCGGGACGAACAGGCCGCTGCTGAGCCAGCTCGGCCCCGGGCTGTACTGGCTGGTGGTGCTGCTGTTCGGAGTGCTGGTCGCGCTGCGGCACAGCGCCGCGGAAACGCCGGCTCAGCACGCCGCGCTGCGGTTGTGCGGCGTGGACCCGGTCGTGCGGATCGCCGGCCGGGCGTTGGCGAACGCGTTGTTGCTGCTGCTTTTCGAAGCGCTGCTCCTCCCGGTCTCGGTGGTCCTGTATTCGCCCGACCTGGCCGGTGCGGTGCGGTTGGTCCCGGTCCTGCCGCTGGTGGCGGCGGGATTGGCGGTGCTCGGCGCGCTCGCCAGCGCGCTGGCCCGCGGCCTCGCCGGCCGGGTCACGTTGGGGCCGCTGCTCGTCGTTCCGATCGCCGTTCCCCTGCTGCTCGGGGCGACTCAGTCGACGCAGGCCATCCAGCTCGGTCGACCGGCGTGGCCCTGGCTCCTGCTCATGCTCACCGTCGATCTCGCCACGGCACTGCTCGCCGTGCTCGTGGCCCGTCACCTCGAGGACATCGCATGACCTTGCGCGGACACCGCCTTGAGATCACGGCGGGAATCGCCGTGGCCGCCGGTTCGACCGCGGCGTTCACGGCACCGCCCGACCAGTTGCAGGGCGACCTGCAGCGGTTGATGTACGTGCACGTGCCGGCGGCGTGGACGGCGTTCCTGGCCTTCGGGATCACCTTGCTGGGCGGCGCGATGTGGTTGTGGCGGCGAGATCCGCGCTACGACCGGCTGGGCGCTGCGAGCGCGGAGGTCGGGGTGTTCTTCACCGGCCTGACGCTGGTTCAGGGTTCGGTGTGGGGAAAGCCGGTGTGGGGCGTGTGGTGGACGTGGGATCCGCGCCTGGTCACCACCGCGATCATGTTCTTCGTCTACCTCGGCTACCTCGCGCTGCGCCGGGCCTCCGCGGATCCCGCGGCGCGGGCGCACCGCTCCGCGGTGTTCGGCGTCGTCGCCTTCGTGCAGGTGCCCGTGGTGCACATGTCCGTGCTGTGGTGGCGCACGCTGCACCAGCCGCCGACGGTGCTGCGGCCCGGGGCTCCCGCGATCGACCCGGCCATGCTGGCCGCGCTGCTGATCAACGTGCTGGCTTTCACCTCGCTGTTCGTCGTCCTCGTGCGGTTGCGGATGCGGATCGCGGCCGCGCAGCAGCGGGCCGAACAGCGCGACGACGAAGCGGAATTGGCCGGCGCGGCCGTGGCCGCGCCGCGGCTGGGAGGAGCGCACCATGACTGACTGGGCGTGGGTGGCACTGGGGTACGGCATCGCCTACGGCGCGATCGCGACCTACGTCGCGGTGCTGGGCCGTCGATGGGCCGCGCTGCGGCGGAACGGGGCCGAGCGGTGAGGCGCTACCGACTGCTGGTGCTCGCTCTCGGCGGGCTCGTCGTCGTGCTGAGCGGGTTCCTGGTGTTCGGCAACCTCAACAGCAACCTCGTGTACTACCTGACTCCGCAGGAGGCGCTGGCCAGGAAGGTCGAGTTCGGTCAGGAGCGCAGGTTCCAGCTCGGCGGTTTCGTGGTTCCCGGCAGCGTCACCCGTTCTCCCGGGGGTTTGCGGTTCTCGGTGGCCTCCCACAGCGCTCCGGGCAGCCCGTCGATCCCGGTCGAGCACCGCGGAGCCCCGGCGCAGTTGTTCCGCGCGGGCATCGGCGTGGTGCTGGAGGGGTCCTGGCAGGGCGCGCGCTTCGCGTCGGACACCATGCTGGTCAAGCACGACGAGAACTACGCCCCTCCGCAGGACGGGGGTGAGCGCCGGTGACCGCCGTCGTGCCCGCAGCCGGATGGGCGGGCTCCTTCCTGGGTGCCGCCGCTGCGCTGGCGCTGGTCGTGTCCGGGTTCCGCGCACAGCGGAAACCGGGATCGCTCCGCCGCGCGCAGCTGGCGGTTCCGGTGTGGTGCATGCTCGGCGGAGCCGCGCTGTCCATGGCCGCACTGGAGATCGCGCTTCTGACGGACAACTTCGCGGTGTCCTACGTGGCCGAAACCCACTCGCGGGAGACGCCGCTGCTGTTCAGCATCACCACCGCGTGGTCGGCGCTGGGCGGCAGCATCGTGCTCTGGTGCCTGGTGCTGGCCGGTTTCACCGCCGGCGTGCTGCGACAGGTCCGCAGCACCGGAGATCGGCTGGGAACCGGTGCGCTGGCCGTCATGGGCCTGGTCGCCGCCTTCTTCTTCGGCCTGGTGACCACGGCGGCCAATCCGTTCCGGATCCTGTCCGAACCACCTGCGGACGGCCCGGGCCCCAACCCGCTGCTGCAGGAGAACCCGCTGGTGGCCTTCCACCCGCCGATGCTCTACCTCGGCTACGTGGGCTTCACGGTACCGTTCGCCTTCGCGATCTCGGCGTTGCTGATCCGGCAGGGCGGTGTCGACTGGCTGCGCCGAACCCGCCGCGCCAACCTGGTGGCGTGGATCTTCCTCACCGGTTCGATCTTCCTCGGTGCCTGGTGGGCGTACGAAGTGCTGGGCTGGGGCGGTTACTGGGCGTGGGACCCGGTGGAGAACGCCGCTCTCCTGCCGTGGCTGACCGCGACGGCCTTCATCCACTCCGCTGCCGTGCAGATCAAGCGCGGGATGCTGCAGGCGTGGAACTTCGTGCTGGTCCTGGCGACGTTCGCGCTGACCGTCCTGGGCACGTTCCTGACCCGCTCCGGGGTCGTGTCCTCGGTGCACTCGTTCACCGAGTCCGGGGTGGGGCCCGCGTTCCTGGTCTTCCTCGGTGCGGTGCTCCTCGGGGGCTTCGGGCTGTTCGCCGCGCGCGGCGAGCGGATCGCGTCGTTGGCCCGTCCGGAATCGCTGGCCAGCCGGGAAGGTGCCTTCCTGGTCAACAACCTGCTGCTGAGCTTGCTGGCGTTCGTGGTGCTCACCGGAACGATCTATCCGATCCTGGTCGAGGCCATCACCGGAAGCGCCGTGTCGGTGGGCAGGCCCTTCTTCGACAGCATGACGGTCCCGCTGGGATTCGCCCTGCTGCTGGCGATGGGAGTCGGTCCGTTCCTGCCGCACCGGCACGCATCCGCCGAGGTGGTGTGGATGCGCTTGCGGGTTCCGCTGCTGGTCGCCAGCCTGTCGGCCGCTGCCCTCGTGGTCGGGGGAGTCCGGTCGGTCGGGGTCGTGGGCGCGGTGTTCACCGGCGTGCTGATGTCGGCGGCGACCGTGCGCCGACTGGCGCTCGTGGCTCCCCGGTGGACGCTCCCCGGCGTGTTGCGCCTGGTGCGCGGCCAGCGCGCGTACTGGGGCGGCCAGCTCGCCCACCTCGGTGTTGCGCTGGTGGCCGTGGTCATCGCGGTCACCGGAGCGCTGGGCGAGCGCGCCACCGTCGCGCTGGAGCGCGGTGCGTCCGCCGAGTTCGCCGGCTACGAGGTCACCTTCGACGGAACCGAGCAGTTCCAGGCGCCGAACCGTTCGGTGACCGAGGCGCGAATCGCCTTTCGGCGCGACGGCACCGTCGTGCACGTGGCCGCACCGCGGGTGAGCGCGTTCCGCAACCAGCAGCAGGCCGTCGGCACACCGTCGGTGTGGACCTCCCCGGGGCAGGACGTCTACGTGGCGCTGGCGGACCTGCAGCCCAACCGCGTCAACCTCAACCTCTACCGCTACCCGCTGATGGTGTGGATGTGGGTGGCCGGCGGCGTGATGGCGCTCGGTGGTCTGTGGGCCCTGGGTCTGGTCACCCGGCGTTCCCGCCCAGCTGGTACCGGGATCGCGGTCGCGGACGAGGTCGAGGCGGTGAACGTCGGTGCGTAACCGGTGGAGCCAGGCCGGTGTCGTCGGCGCGATCCTCGCCGCCCTCGCGGTGGTCGCCATCGGCCTCCTGTCCGGCGAGAGCGCGCCCGCCGATCGCGCTCTGGAACTGGAGAGGCAACTGCGCTGCCCCGTTTGCAAGAGCGTGTCCGTCGCGGAGTCCCCCTCCGACACGGCTGAGGCCATGCGGCGAACCGTCGCCGAGCAGATCGCCGCAGGACGGTCCGACCAGCAGATCGTCGACTACTTCCGAAGCCGCTACGGGCAGTGGGTTCTCCTCGACCCGCCGGTGCGCGGCAGCACGCTGTGGGTGTGGCTGGCCCCCGCGCTCGTCGGCGTGGCCGGATGCGCGCTCGTCCTGGTGCGCACCCGTCGCCGAGCACCACCGGCCGAGCTCGCCCCGGAAACGCGGCAGAAGGTGGCCGCCGAGGTCGCGCGCGTGCGCGCGAGCACCGCGCAGGAGGACGATCCGTGAGCACCGAACGCCAACGACTCGACGCTCTTCGCGAGCACGCGCTGCGCGACATCGTGGAGCTCGACCGGCAGGTCGCCACCGGCGAGATTCCGGAGACCGCCGCTCAGCGGTTGCGCGCCGAGTACGAAGCCACCGCAGCCCGAGCGCTCGACGCGCTGGATTCCCTCGACGACAGCCCGGATCGGCACGGCAGGCGCCGACCGGGCGCGCCGCTCGCGCGCCGCGCGATCTACCTCACCGCCGGAGTGGTGGCGGTGCTCGCGGTTGCGGTGGTGCTACCCCGCTTCACCGCAGAACGGCCCGAGAACGGCTTCATCACCGGGAACCAGGTGGCCCAACCCGCCCGGCCGCAAGACGTTCCGCGGCGCGATCCGTCCACCGTGAGCAACGAGGAGATGGAGGCGGTCATCGCCCGGAACCCCGGAGTGCTCGGCATGCGCCTCGCTCTGGCCGAGCGCTATCTCGAACAGGGAGCCTTGGACCGGGCTGCCGAGCACTACGGGGTCGGGCTCAAGCAGCAGCCGGACAACCCCCGAGTGCTGGCCGGAGCCGGCCGGGTGCTGCTCGCCCAGGACAAGCCGGAGGAAGCGGCGCGGTTCTCCGCGCGCGCCCTCAGCACCGCCCCCTCCTCGGCGGACGCCCTGATGCTGCAGGCCGAGATCCTGGCACCGCGCGATCCCCGGGCGGCGCGGTCGATCGCGCAGGAGCTCACCGAGCGCGAGGACCTGGACCCGGACGTGCGCCGACGAGCCGACGACCTGGTCCGCGGAGGTGGGCTGCGGTGACCGCTCCGCCCCTGCTCGATCACGCGGCTCGATCCCGGCGATGGCGCCTGATCAGATGGTGCACCGCCCTGGCCGTCGTGATCACCATCGGAATCGGCGCCGCGTTCGGCTCCCGGATCGGCGAGGACCCGAACGTGGTCGACAGCCCGCTGATCGGGAAGCCGGCGCCGGAGGTCCGGGTGCCCGAACTCGAAAGGCCCGGTTCGTTGTCCCTGTCGGAGCTGCGCGGCCAGATCGTGGTGGTCAACTTCTGGGCGTCCTGGTGCGTGGCCTGCCGCGACGAGCACCCCGCGCTCACCGCCGCTGCCACCAATTACCGCGACCGCGGCGTCACCTTCGTCGGCGTCGACCACCAGGACCAGCGCGCCGCCGCGATCCGCTTCCTCGACGAGCTCGGACGCGGGGACGGCTACCGCTACGTCACCGACCCCGGGTCCGAGCTGTCCGTGGCGTTCGGCGTGTTCGGCATCCCGGAGACCTTCTTCATCGACCGCAACGGCACCGTCGTGGCCAAGATCAGCGGGGCGTCCAACTACGAGCTGCTCGCTCGCACCCTCGACGACGTCCTCGCCGGGCGCGAACCCACCTCCCGAACCGAAGGCGAGACCTTCCAGCGCTGACCGCCCCGGGAACTCTCGCGCCTCGGGGTTCGACCTGCTTCCAGGGCCGCACAACACGGGTCGATGGAGAGGAGCGGCAGTGCGATGGAGATGATGCACGGGGCGCCAGGGCCGGAGTGGGTGCGTCTGCTCTGGGTCGTCGCCTTGGTCGGGGTGCTCGCCACCCACCTGTGGCACGCCTGGGTCATGCCCGGACAACCGCGTTGGTGGCACGTCGGGCACGCGGCCACAGCGGTCGCCATGATCGCGATGTACTCGCTGCCGCACGTGCAGCACCACGAGCTCTATCGCGGTGGGTTCCTGCTGTTCGCGCTGGCCGCGGTCGCGGAAGCCGGAACCGCGGTGCTGCTCCGCTTGCGCGAGGGCATGTTCAACCCGCTGTGGTTGATCTCCACCGCGGACAAGATGGCCATGACGTACATGATGTCGTCCCCCGTGGTCCGGCCCGCGGTTCTGACCGGTGCCCTCACCGCGTATCTCGTCGCTCAGGCCGTCGCGTGGGCACTCGCGCTGTGGGACCGGGTTCCGGTCTTGCGCGGTGCCCGCGCGGGGTCCGCTCGAGAACCGCGCCCCGGCAGGCCGCAGTTCGCGGAACGCGGTTCGACGACCCGGGGAGACGGGTCGGAGCCGCTCGACTTCGGCCCGGCGCCGGGCGTGGGCATGCTCGCCCACTTCACCCCGGTGACCCGCGCCAGCCTCGCGGTGATGGCCGCGAGCATGGGCTACATGCTGGCGAGTTCGGTGATGTAGATGCGCCGTGCGGCCGATGCGAGGTGCGCTTCCGAGCGTCGGCCTAGGTGCGGGGTGCGCCTGCCCGGAGCGCTGCGAAGACCTCGGTCCGCAGGCCGGTCGGGTTCGCCGTCGCTGCGGGAGTCAGCGCAGGTACGACAGCATGGCGGCCATGCCGGTGGCCATGTGGTAGGCGTTGTGGCAGTGCACCAGCCACTGGCCGGGGTTGTCGGCCGTGAAATCGGCGGTCAGGCGTTGCCCGGGGCCGACCATGACCGTGTCCTTGCGCGTGCCTTCCGGCAGCCGTGCGGAGGAGCGGCCGCCGGTGTCCGCGATGGCGCGCACGGTGAACGTGTGCCCGTGCAGGTGCATCGGGTGGTACATGTGCGTCTGGTTGATCATCTCGAGACGGACCACCTCGCCCGCCCGGACGTCCAGCGGGGTGATGCCGGCGAAGGGCCGGTGGTGGTCGTAGTTCTGGGCGTTGATGCGCCAGGAGAAGCTGTACATGTCGCCGGTGAGGTAGAGGGAGTGGCTGGTTCGCGGCGTGCCGGTGCCCGCCCTCGCGGTCGGCGCGGCGCGCAGATCGGCCAGCCGGAGCAGCTCGCCACCCAGTTCGGCGGGTTGGACCGAAGGTCGCGGTGCGGCACCGCTGGCCGTGCGGATCAGGCCGAAAGCCTGCGCGCCCTTGCCCTCGGCGACACCGACCAGGGGGAACACGCCGTCGCCGAGCTCGACGGTGACGTCGTAGCGCTCGCCGGAGGCGACCTGCAGCGCGTCCACCGCGATCGGTTCGACGGGGAAGCCGTCGGTGTGGGTCACGGTCATGCGGTGCCCGCCCAGGGCGACGCGGAAGGCGGTCGCCCCGGCCGCGTTGATCAGCCTGATGCGGGCGCGCTGGCCCGGCTTGCCGCGGAAGGTCTGCGGATCGGTCGGAAGCCTGCCGTTGAGCAGGTAGAAGGGGTACTCGACGCTGCTGGCCATCCGCGAGTTCGCCGGGACCGGGGTGATGCCGGGTGGCGGGTCGGCCAGCTCGGCGGGCACGTCGTACTGCCAGGAGGCCGAGAGGTCCTCGACGCGCCCGGCCTGCACCGGGGTGCGGTAGCGCGCGTGCATGTCGCCGGGACGCAGGAGCTCCAGCACGCGCTCGGGGCTGTCGGCGGCGCCGTCGAGCCAGTCGTCGAGCACCACCACGAACTCGACGTCGTAGTCGCCGCGTTCCCCCGGGTCGTCGATGATCAGCGGCGCGTGCAGGCCGTGCTCGCGCTGCAGGCCGACGTGGGGGTGCAACCAGTACGTTCCGGGATCAGGGGCGGTGAAGGAGTAGCGCGTGCGCGAGCCCGGCCGCACCGGGTCCTGGGTGAGGTGGGGAACGCCGTCCATGTCGTTGCGGATCCGCACGCCGTGCCAGTGCACCGTGGTCGGTTCCGCCAGTCGGTTGTGCAGATCGACCTCCAGCCGGTCCCCGGCGGTGCAGCGCACCAGCGGCCCGGGGACCTGGCCGTTGTAGGCCCAGGTCCGAACGATTCGCCCGCCCAGGTCCACCTCGGTGGGCTCGGCGGTCAGCGCCGCTCGCACGGTGCGGCCGGTGCCGCGGGCGCGCCGTGCCCGCTCGGTCTCGGCGACCTCCGCCGCCGAGGCCATCACCCGGTCGGGTCCGGAGGGGGCGTTGGAGCGCAGCGCTGACCATGCCATGCCGCCGGTCGCGGCGGTGCCGACCGCCAGCCCGGCCGTGCCCAGCAGCAGGTTCCGCCTGCTCACCGGCTGTGCCATTGCATCCACCCGCGTGCTTCGTGGTCGTGACGGCGGGCCCGGGATCGAACCCGCGAGCGCCGCGCCTGCCTGCCGCGGCGTGGTCGGTGGTCCAGGACCGGCCGACCACGCGCATACTATCCAACTACGTAGTTCAGGATTTCGGGGTCGCCCGGTGCGGGGGAGTGCGCTGCGCTCGCGCTCGCGTTGGTCCCTCCCGGGATCGTCCGACGGTCCTCGGGGGAGCGGTACTGACAGTTGCTAACGAACTTAGTATGAAGATGTAGGGTGTCCCCGGTGGTCGCACGGGTCGTGCTGCCGCCCGGCTCGGTGTGCACGTGGCGGAGGAGGTCGAGGTGCGCGGTTTCGGGGAGCTGGAAGGCGCGATCATGGGCCGAATGTGGTCCCGCGGTACCCCGGCCACGGTCCGCCAGATGGTGGAGGAGCTCCGGGACGAGCGGAATCCCGCCTACACGACGGTCATGACCGTGATGGACATCCTGCACCGCAAGGGCTGGCTGTCCCGAGAGCGCGAAGGGCGCGCCTACCGGTACGTGCCGACGGTGACGCGCGAGGAGCACGCGGCGCAGCTGATGCGCGAGGCGCTCAGCGAAGGTCAGAACACCGAGGCGGTCCTGATGCACTTCCTCGAAGGCGGGACGCCGGAGGAGGCCGCGTCCGTCCGGGAGGTGCTGCAGAAGCTGGCGGGGAAGGAGCCGAAGCGGTGACGCTCGCAGCCTGCCTGGCCTTCTACGGCTTCGTCGTCGCGATCGTGGCGCCACGTCTGCTGCCCCAGCTGACGGCGGCGGGTGCGAATCCCCGACTCGGTGTTGCGGTGTGGACCTCGGCGGTCGGCAGCGTGCTGGCCTCCTGGGTGGGTGCGGCAGCCGTCGCGTCCTTGTCCGTGGTCGAGTGGTCGGGCAGTGCGGCCGCTCTGCTGCACAGCTGCTTGGCCGCGCTGCGGCCTCTCGGCATGTTTCAACCGTGGGTCGCGGCCGCGTTCCTCGCTCTGGCCGCGGTGTCCCTCGCGTGGCTGATGTGGTTGGGGTGGCGGATCGGGAGCCACTGGTACCGGGCGCACCGTCGAGGTCTGCTTCATGCGCGTGCTGTGCGCTTGGCCGGTCGAGCTGCCCCGCAGCTCGGGGCGGGCACCGTGGTGGTCGAGTCCGAGCAGGTCACCGCGTACTGCGTGGCGAGCCGGTCCCGCACGGTGGTGGTGACCCGCGGAGCGCTCGACAGGCTCGACCCGGCCGAGCTGGAAGCGGTGCTCGCGCACGAGCACGCGCACCTGGTCGGCCGCCACCACCTGCTGCTGACCTTGTTGGGCGCGGTGCGCCGGGCCTTCCCGGGCGTGACGCTCTTCCGCACGGCTGAGGAGGAATCCGGACGCCTGCTGGAGATGCGCGCCGACGACATCGCGGTCGAGCGCCACGGGCCTGTTCCGCTGGTGGGCGCGCTGGCCACCATGACGGAGGGGGCCACACCCAGCGGAGCTCTGGCTGCCACCGGGCACTCGGTTCTCGCCAGGGCGCTCCGGCTCGCCGAACCGCCGTCCCAGGCGCATCGCGCCACCAGTCGTGCCGCGTTGAGCGGTACCGCGGCCGGTCTCCTGTTCGGGCCAGGCGCAGCGCTCGTCGCGATGGCGCTGAGCGTGTGCCCGGTGGCCTTCCAGTAGCAGGCGGGGTCCAGCACCCGTTCCAGCGAACCGGTGCACCGGCCCGGGTCGTGTCGGCGGGCCCGAGCCAGCGCCAGGCAGCAGGCGGGGGTCCGGGATTGCTGGTCTGGGGTCGTGATCGTTCGTCGCGGCGCGGCCGACTTCCGTCAGCTCGGCCGGCGGGGCACGAGGGCGGCCTCGCGCGCCGCGTCGGCGCTGCGGTTCGGACAGTTGGGTGTATTTCCGCACGGGCGTTCGGGCGTATCCGGCACACTGTTCGGGGTGGCCGAGAAGAACGAGATCCACAACGAGTTCAGCGGTCTGGCCGCGACCAGCTTCCAGATCGGCGTCAACAACGGCCCGATCTCCGTCACCAGCCCTTCGAACCCGTCGGGTCTCAACGGGACGCAGGCGGAACGCCTTCGGGGCCTCGCAGGCGCAGTCCGCTCGGCCAGCGAGCGCGAACTGGAGAAGTGGGGTTTGCGCGATCGGGACGCGCTGCCGGTGCGCTGGCGCACCGCCGAGGAGAACCTTTTCGACTACTGGGAGAAGATCGGGGCCGACGGCACTCCGGTATCGCTCGCCGGACAGTTCACCGCGATCCGGAAGACCTACGAGGCCGTCGAGTCGCGAAGGTTGGTCGTACTGGGGCGGGCCGGTGCGGGCAAGACGGTGCTCGCCCACCGACTCATCCTCGACCTGCTCAAGAACAGCCCCCTCGGCCCGGTTCCGGTGCTGTTCGGTCTCGGCGACTGGAACCCCGCGACCGAACTGCGCTGCTGGTTGGCCGAGCACCTCGCACGCGACTTCCTGTTCCTGGACACCCGGGACCCCACCACCAAGATGAAGCTGGCCGAGGTCTTCATCGAACGCGGCCTCGTCGTGCCCGTCCTGGACGGCTTCGACGAGCTCCCCGAGCAGCACCACGCCGCCGCGATCCGCCAGATCAGCACCCTCGACCTACCACTGATCGTCACCAGCCGCCCGGCGGAATACGCCCGCGCCGCGCACGAGATCAAGGCCGTCGGCGGTGCCGCAGCCATCGCGCTCGAAGATCTCCCCCTCGACAAGACCCGGGAATACCTGCGCCAGAGCACCGGCAAACCCCGCGGCCACGCCTGGGACGCGGTGTTCGAGCAGCTGCGCACCGCACCCGGCGACCCCGCGAGCCGGAACCTCACCGCCGTGCTGACCAGCCCGTTGATGGTCATGCTCGCGCGCACCGTCTACAACGACAACCCGGGCCACCAACCCGGCGAACTCCTCAACGCCGCACACTTCCCCGAAGCCGAGGACCTCGAAGACCACCTCCTCGACGCCTACGTCGAGACCGTCTACGCCCGCCGCACAGGCCCGCGGAAATCACGAACGCCGAACTGGAGTCCCGGACGAGCCCGCCGGTGGCTCGGCTACCTCGCCACCCACCTCCAAGACCGCGACACCCACGACCTCACCTGGTGGGAACTCCCCGCCGCCCTTCACCGCTGGACCCGCATCCTCGTCACCGCGGCCATCGGCGGGATCGCGGTCGGGACCGCGCACGGGTTCGTGGTCGGGGCCGCGAACGGGCTCGCGGACGGGTTCGTGGGCGGATTCGCGGTGGGATTCGCCGTCGTGTTCGCCGTCGTGTTCCCGGCCGGGTTCGCGGCCGCGCTGGTCAACGAAGCGCGATTTTCTCGCGCGCGGACGGGAAGGGAACCGGAGCGGCTGCGCCTGAGCCTGAGCCTGCGACGGCGAGGCCGTGAACCACGCGCCCGGATGATGACTCACCTCAAGGAATCCACCTTCGAGTTCATCACCGGCTTCGCCTTCGGGTTCGCGTTCGGACTCGCTCTCGGGTTCGCGGGCGGGTTCGCGTACGTGCTCGCCTACGGGCTCGCGGTCGGGATCGCGTTCGGGCTGCCCAGCGTCGTCGTGTCAGCTCTCGGAGATACCTACGACTCCCGCGCGACCGACCCGTGGACGCTGCTGACCCGTGACCGAACGGTCACGCTCGTCCGCACGGTCGCAACGACTGCGCTCGCGGTCGGGATCGCTTACGGCTTCCTGGCCGAGTCCGGGGATGTGCTCCTCATCGGGCTCGTCTTCGGCCCCGTGTTCGGCATCGTCCGGTTGGTGCTCTCGGCATGGGGGAGCTGGCTGCTGTTCGCACGGCTGTGGCTTCCGCTGACCGGCCGTCTGCCCTGGCGCCCGAAGCGTTTCCTCGAAGACGCCTACGAGCGCGGCGTGCTGCGCAGAACCGGTTCGGTCTACCAGCTCCGCCACGTGCGGCTCCGCGATCACCTCGCGATCCACTACCGCAGCCGGCGGCGCACCGGGTCGCAGGCGCGCACCACCCTAGATCAGCTGCCGTGATAGCTGGCCAGGTGTTGGCCTCGCGGTTCCGCGGACGCGGAGCGTTCGAGGGCAGCGGCTCGGCCTGGGCGCTGACGGCGTCCTGGCGCGGATCCAACCGGACCGAGCGGGCGGACGTCAGCGGCAACCGACGCCCAGGCAGTCGACGCGCAGGAACATCCTGCCGTCGACCCGGATGACGTAGTCCTCGCGTTGAGCCGGGGTGCCCGCTGCGGTGACCACGCCGCGCACCGTCACCGCGGCGTCGTCCGCCGTCGACGCCGTGCACTCGACGGTGAAGCCGGAGCCGACGCGGGCTTGCTCGGCGCCGGTGCTGCGGCAAGCGGGGCGATCTCGCAGCAGAACGCCGTGCTGCGCCAGCTCCGTCCGAGTGCCCAGGGATACGGCGTTGCGGTAGCCGGCGGCCGAGATCGCCTTGGCGGGGTCCGCGCAGCCGGTGACCACCAGGGCGACCGCTACCAGCGCCAGCGCGGGTCCGGCCCTCATCCCCGACTTCCCATCGCGGCCTCGATGGTCTCCACCACCACGTCCGGGCAGTCCCACGCCACCTGGTGCCGACTGTCGGGCAGCAGGCGGTGGCAGCCTCCCAGGAGCCGTGCCAGGCGGATGTGGCACCTCGTCCACCGCACGGCCGTGCTCGCGCGCATCCCCCCGACGGCGGTGAGGACCCGCACGGGTACCGGGGGGAACGTCGCGCGCTGCCGGAGCGCCGCCAGATCTCGCAGCATCGGTCCGAAGGCGAGATATTCCTGCCACGCCGCGGTGATCGCGTTCGGCGAGCGGAATCGGGCACGTCCGGCCGCTCGCACCGCCGGTGGCAGCGGTCGGGACGTTTGTGAGCGCGCGACGGCCGCCCAGATGGCGGGTCCGAGCGGTGCGACGCAGCTGGCCGCGTGGCGGCCCACCGCTCCTGCCGCGCGCAGCGGCCGCCCCGGGCGCGGCGGAGCGCTGCCGCAGCTCGGGTCCAGCAGCACGAGCCCGCGCAGCGAGCGCGGATGCCGTCGACCCATCGCCTCGGCGTGCAGCGCCGAGACCGAATGCGCGACCACGACCGCGCCGCCGTGTCGCTCCGCGGCGGCACCGAGTCGGTCGGCCTCCTCGTGCAGGCTGGGCAACCCCGATCGAGGAGCGCCCCCGTCGAGGCCGGGGCGCTCCAGCCGATGCACGCGGTGCAGCGCCGACAACGCAGGCAGGACCAGCTCCCAGTCGTGGGCGGCACCGGCCATCCCCGAGGTCAGCAGCACGGTGGGCGAGTCAGGCATCGAAACCACCCGCGGAACGCGTTCGACGGGCCCCGGTGACGGCCAATGCGATCAGCCACGTCGCGATGAGGCTCAGCTGCACTCGCTGCACCACCCCGGCCCCGGCGCCCGCCCACAGCGCTCCCAGCGTCACCGCGGTCGCCAGCCCGGTCGCCGAGCACCACGCCCAGCCCCAGCGCGCGGGGAGCCCGATGCCGGCCCCGGCCAGTCCGCCCATGGCCACGAGCACGCCCAGCGCCGCAACGGAACTGGTCATCTCGTGCAACGCGTGGGTGGCGGGGAGCGCGCCCACGAGCTCGCGCACCGCGCATCCCGAGTCGACGAAGCTCGCGCACGTCATCGGGGTCAGCGCTCCGTCGAGCCCGGTGGCGACGCCGAAGACCAGCAGACCGCTCCACCCGACGAGCCCACCGCCGCTGCCCCGGATCCCGGCCGCGGCAGCTGCGGCGGCCAGCAACCCGGCGAGTCCATCACCGACGCGGAAGAGCCAGCTGCCCGGCTGGTCGCGGGCGGCGAGTTCGCTGACGTAGCCGTTCAGCGCGTCCAGGCCCGGATTGATCCACGGTCCCAGCACCCACAGGCTGTAGAGCACGGCGGCGGACGCGCAGCACACCGCTGGTGCACGGGCCGCAACCCGGCCGTCGGAGTCGGCGCGCATGAACCGTCCTAGGGTCGGTGAGGTCAACATCGATGGTCCACTGCGTGCCAGCGTAAGCCGAGGAGGTATGGATGGGTCGGGCAGCATCGGCGGGCCGGTCGCGGAGCGGGTGGGTGCCTGCGACCGAGCCGGTCTGGACGGCTCGGGTCCCGCGGATCGTGGTCGGGACGTTGGTGTGCATCGCGGCCCTGTGCGCCTTGGCAGCAGTCGGAGCGGCGTTCCGGAGCGGGATGCAGCCGGTGCGCGAGTTCACCGACCTGGTGCTCTTCCCCGCTCCGGCCAACCTCGGCTACGCGGCCTTCCTGCTGGTGCTGGCAGGGGCGTTGGGGCGCCGCAAGCGCATCGCATACTGGATCCTGCTGCTGGTGCTGGCTCTGCAACTCCTGCTGTCGGGGCTGGTGCTGCTGATCGTCCTGGCGCTCCCGTGGGAGCCGGGTTTCGTCGAGCAGGTGCTGCCGAGCTGGTTGCGGTGGTCGCTGGGAGCGAACGTGGTGTTCACCGCAGCCGCGATGGTCGTTCTGGGGTTGGCGTCGCGGCAGTTCCACGGCCGGGTGCAGCGCGCCAGCGTGCCCAAGGCGCTGGGGACCTTCGCCGGACTCGTCGCGGTGTTCATCGTGCTGGGCTACGGGTTGGTCGGCGTGTTCCCGGGCTCGTTGCACGACTCCGCCGACCGGTTCAGCTGGACGGTCGAACGGGTGCTGGGAGGTGCGGCGACCCTGGACATCACCCGCACCGGGGAGGCTCCGGGCTGGGTGAACCTCGTGCTCGGCGCGTTCGGGATGGCCACGCTGTTCGCCACGCTGGCGGTGCTGTTCCGATCCCAGCGCACCGCCTCGGTGCTGCCCGCTGCCGACGAGCGCCGGGTGAGGGAGTTGCTGGCGGAGCACGGCGAGGTCGACTCGTTGGGCTACTTCGCCACGCGGCGGGACAAGGCGGTGCTCTTCTCGACCAGCGGCAAGGCCGCCATCAGCTATCGCGTGGTCGCAGGCGTCTGCTTGGCCAGCGGTGACCCGCTGGGTGATCCCGAAGCGTGGGGACCGGCGATCGAGCGGTGGCTGGCGATGTGCCGGGATTACACCTGGCGTCCGGCGGTGATCGGCGCCGGCGAGCGCGGCGCCCGCGCCTACGCGCGGGCCGGGCTGAAGGTCCTCCGCTTGGGTGACGAGGCGATCCTGGACCTGTCCACCTTCGACCTGGACGGCCGGGAGATGCGGCCGGTGCGCCAGGCGGTGAACCGGTTGCATCGCGCCGGGTACCGGGTGCGGATCCGCAGGCAGGAGGAGATCTCGGCGGAGGAGATGGCCGAGGTCGCCCGCCGCGCTGCTCGGTGGCGGGGCAGCGACACCGAACGCGGCTTCTCGATGGCGCTGGGCCGGTGGGGCGACCCGGCCGACGGCGGATGCGTGCTGGTCGAAGCCGTGAACGCCGACGGCGAGGTGTGCGCGATGCTGTCGTTCGTGCCCTGGGGACGCACCGGCCTGTCCTTGGAAGCCATGCGCCGATCGCCCGAGAGCGACAACGGGCTGGTGGAGCTGATGATCAGCTCCCTGACGCGTTCGGGAGGGCACGTGCGGGGCGCGATGCCTCCGGGCATCCAGCGGGTCTCGCTGAACTTCGCGGTGTTCCGGGAGGTGTTCGAGGAAGGGGCCCGGTTGGGCGCGGGCCCGGTGCTGCGGTCCTGGCGCTCGATCCTGCTGTTCTTCTCGCGTTGGTGGCAGTTGGAGTCGTTGTACCGCTCGAACGCCAAGTACCAGCCCGACTGGGTGCCGCGGTTCATCGGTTTCGGCGACCGACGCGACCTGGCCCGAGTCGGGTTCGCCTCCGCGGCGGCCGAGGGCTTCGTACCCCTGCTCGGTTCGAGCGGCGCCGCCACGCCCGCCCCGGACGCACCAGGCGAGGACCGCCTACCGGTGGTCGAGCCGGACGGGCGAGAGACCCACCGGCGATCGGTCCCCGAGCAGATGCGGGTTCGCCTGGACACGCTCGCCAAGATCCGGAAGGACGGGGGCGACCCGTACCCGGCGCAGGTCCCGCGCACCGATTCCTGCGCGGAGGTCGTCGACCGGCATGTCGGAACCGCACCTGATGCCCGCACCGGGGACCGCACCGCCGTCACGGGCCGCGTCGTGCTGATGCGCGACCACGGTCGGTTGTGCTTCGCCACGGTGCGCGACTGGTCCGGGAAGCTGCAGGTCATGCTCACCACCTCCGACACGGGTACGGCCCGGTGGCGGGCGTGGAAGAGCGAAGTCGACATCGGCGACCAGGTCTCGGTGCAGGGGGAGGTCATCACCACCCGTCACGGCGAGACCACGGTGTTGGCCGAGGATTGGACCATGGCCGCAAAGTGCCTGCGGCCCCTGCCGGACAAGCACGCCGGTCTCACCGATCCGGAGACCCGATCCCGAGATCGCGCGGTGGACCTCATCGTCGGTACCGAGGGCCGGGAGATGCTGCGGGCCCGCTCGGCCGGCTTGCAGGCGCTGCGCTCGACGCTGACCGCCCACCAGTTCCTGGAAGTCGAGACGCCGATTCTCCAGCCCGTGCACGGTGGCGCCTCGGCGCAGCCGTTCCGGACGCACATCAACGCCTACGACATGCCGCTGTACTTGCGCATCGCCCCGGAGCTCTACCTGAAGCGGCTGTGCGTGGGCGGGGTGGAACGGGTCTTCGAGCTCGGGCGCACGTTCCGCAACGAGGGGGTTTCGTCCCGGCACAACCCGGAATTCACCATGCTGGAGGCGTATCAGGCCCACGCCGATTACGCGGTGATGCGGCAGCTGTGCGAAGAGCTGGTGCAGGCCGCGGCCACTGCCGTGCACGGGGCGCCGGTAGCTCGGCGGCAGGGTCCCGGCGGTCGAGCCGAGGAGGTCGACCTCTCCGGCAGCTGGCCGGTGATCACCGTGCACGAGGCGTTGTCGTCGGCGTTGGGGGAGGAGATCACCCCGGACACTCCGCCGGAGCGCTTGCGGTCGCTGTGCGAGCGGACGCACGTCTCCTGCGATCCGGACTGGCCGCGCGGCGCCTTCGTGGTCGAGCTCTACGAGCGGTTGGTCGAGCGCCACACGACGCGCCCGACGTTCTACACCGATTTTCCCGTCGACGTGTCTCCGCTGACCCGTCCGCACCGCCACGACCCGAGACTGGCGGAACGTTGGGACCTGGTGGCTTTCGGCGTGGAGATCGGTACCGCCTACTCCGAACTCATCGATCCGATCGAGCAGCGCCGCCGGTTGACCGAGCAGTCGTTGCAGGCGGCCGGTGGTGATCCGGAGGCGATGGAGCTGGACGAGGACTTCCTGCGCTCGTTGGAATTCGCCATGCCGCCCACCGGTGGGCTCGGGCTGGGAGTGGACCGCCTGCTGATGCTGCTCACCGGTCGGCCGATTCGGGACACGCTGCCGTTTCCGCTGGCCCGTCCCGCGCGCGGCACCTGACCGCTCGCGAACGACATGCGCCCGAACCGAGCCGCGTCCGGGGGATGCGGGCGGGGGAACCGGGTCGCGCCGGTCTTCCGCGGTGAACCGTTGCGGTCCTCGAGCAGTTTGGGTGGGCGGCGCGGAGTAGCTCGGGTCGTCGCGGTCATTCGCCCGGCCTTGGACTGCTCGGGTTCCGGTTCGCCGCCTCTGTTCCTCTTCGGGCTGTTCGGGGATCTGCTCGTCGCGGCCCGGTATGCGCGCAGTGCGATGCCCGTCGGTGACGTGTTCTTCCGGCTGCTCGGAATCGGCTGCTCGGTTCGCCCGCTGGGCTCGGCCCCCGCGGGTGTTGTACGTCGCCCGCCTCCGTAGTATGAAAGTGATAACCATTACCATCTGATGGCGAGGGGGAGTGCATGCGTGCGACGGTCCGGGGGCGGACGCGGCAGGTGCGACGCGGTGGGGCTGCGGCCTTGGTCGGGCTCGTTGCTGGGCCGCTGGTGGCTTGTGGTGCTGCCCCTGGTGGGGGCGATGAGTCGGGCGGCGAGGAGCTGACGGTGGTCGCGTCCACGAGCGTGTGGGCCAGCGTGGTGCGGGAAATCGGTGGTGATGCCGTGCGCGCCGAGGCGATCATCACCGACCCGGCGATCGATCCGCACTCGTACGAGAGCACGCCGCGGGATGCGGCCGAGGCCGGCGATGCCGATCTCGTGATCGTCAACGGCGGCGGTTACGACGAGTTCATGGAGCAGATCGTCGACGGTCGTGGTGAGGGCGAACCAGCGATCAAGGCGGTGGATGTCGTGGGTGCGCGTTCGGCGCCGGCGGGTGAAACCGGTCATCAGCAGTCGGGGCACGTGGAGCACGGCGGGGAGCCGGGGCTGCAGCAGCCCGGCCACGCGGAGCCCGTTCACGAGCCCGATCCGGGGCACGGCCAGGGCGAGCACGAGCACGACCACTCGATCAACGAGCACGTGTGGTACGACCTGACGGCCACCCAGCGGATGGCGGGCGCGATCGCCGACGAGCTGGGCAGGCTTCAGCCGCACGACGCCGAGCGCTTCCACCGGTCCGCCGCGAAGTTCAACGAGCAATTGGACCGCATGCGGGCGCGCGTCGACCGGATCGCTGGGGCCAACCACGGCAAGCAGGTCATCGTCACCGAGCCGGTCGCGCACTACCTCATCGAAGCGGCGAGGCTGATCGACATCACCCCGCAGTCGTTCGTCCAGGCCGTCGAATCCGAGAACGATCCGCCGGCGGCAGCGGTCGCCGAGGTCCAGACCGCGGTGGATTCCCGACGCGCCAGCGCGGTGATCTTCAACCCGCAGACCGAGACGCCGATGACGCGGCAGGTCAAGACGAGGGCCGAGCGCAACCGGACGCCGGTCGTGGAGATGCGCGACACCCTTCCGCGCGGGCGCACCTACCTCCAGTGGATGAACGACCAGATCACCGCCCTCGACGCGAGCCTGGAGCGGAATCGCTGACGCGTCCGGGGTCGCCGGTCTCGTCGGTGCGATGTCATGTCGCGCTGACGAGGCCGGCGGCCCGGAAGCGCCCGGAACCGCCGTGCGGGTGGCTCGAACGTGCCCGGTGGGTCGGTTTCCGAGCGTGGTGCGTGCTCAGTTCGAGGAGGCCGGGCTCGGATCGCTCAGGGGGCTGCGCAGGCGTTCGGGGAGTCCCTCGGCTGACGTCGGGGTGGACTCCAGCCACAGCGTCACATCGGCGAGGTCCGCCGAGGTCCGGATCGGGCCCACGAGGATGACCGGGCCGAGCGGCCGACGTCGGACGTCGCAGGGTTGGACCAGGATCACCTGCCCCGCGGTGCGCCGCGAGTTCTTCCTGGTGCGGCACCACAGCTTCCCGAGCTGGCACGGCGAGCGGACGAGCACCCCGTGCGGGCTCCGGCTCACGCTGTCGCTCAGCGCGTCGAGAACCCCGAGGTCGTCGCTCGGCTCGCACGCCTCGCACAGGACTGCGGTGTATCCAGTCCGGTTCTGCCGCTCGGCGCTGCGGCGGTCGTTGCCCATCTCGAACCTCCGCGGGTTCCGGATCACGGTGATTGCGCGCGACAAGCAGCGCATTGATGGTAACGATAACCATTATCGTCTTGAGGGGAAACCCGATGGCTGCGAGGGGCGTCGAGTGCGATGACAGCGATGGGGCCGCGAGGGCTGACCGGCGCCCGGAGAGCGGTCCGCTGCTGTGGGCCGTGCCGATGGCGGGGAGTTCGCGCCGGCCTCGCCTGAGACCAAGCGGTCGTCCCACGCGGGGGCTCCGACCCGACCGGAGCCGCCTCGCAGGCTCGGGGCGCTCGTCCACGGCGAGTTGTCGAGACGGAGATGGCCTGACCAGCTCGGCCACGGTGCGCTTGATAATGGCGGCATGAGCGAACCGCCAGACGGCCTGCCGCGCTACCGCCTGCTGACCGGGCCCGACGACGAGAGCTTCTGCCGCAGAGTGAGCGAAGTCCTGGCGCTGGGCTACGAGCTGCACGGGCCACCCAGCGTCACGTTCAACGGGGTGGACGTCATCGCGGCTCAAGCCAGTTCTGTGGCCGGACAGGGCCTAGTTCGGCCCGATCGGCTCATTCGGGGTTCGCGGGCTTGAGCTGTCGTGCGAGACGCGATTCGCACGACAGCGCTCCCGCGGTTCTGGTGCGAGGTCGCGCGCCGAGCGGATCATCTTCGACGTGCCGATGATCTGGGTCAGGCTCGGGCGATCGCGCTTCTGCTCACTCGCCGGTGCGACTCGCGGCCTCGCGCGCCAGCCGCCGGGTCGACGTGCGAGCCGGCGGTTCGTGCAACAACTGCTCTTCCTCGATCCGCTGCAGCAACTGCTCGGCGTCCTGGATTGCGAGTCGCAGTCCCGATCTCACGGGTGCGCGGGCCTCGTCGGTGCGCGCGCCGAGATCAGAGTTGGACAGAGCCGTCATGCGGTGGATGTGCAAGAACAAGGCATCCTGTGCGTCCATGTGGCCCTCCGCAGTTTCGAATTCCAGCATGCCCACCGATGACTCGACGGGGGAGGGTCGTAAGTCCCGTTCCGTGTGAAAATCGCCGCGATCGGCCCCTTGTGGTCCTGCCTCGCGACGGTCTCAGTTCCGCGCCGCTGGGATCGGTGCGCCGCGAGGTGGAGCAGGACTGCCGATGCGAGCGTGGCGTCCGCATCGGCGGAGGGACGCCAGCGGAACCGCATCGACGGCCAGTGCATCAGGTGCGTCGAGCGATGCGGTGGTACATCAGCGCGCCGGCCGCGACGGCTGCGGGGACGGCGATGTAGGCAGCGGCGAACGGGGTGACGAGAGCGGTCAGAGCGAAGGCGACCACGGCGGTCAGTCGAGCCCGTCCGGACAGCAGGCGGATGCCGGCCGCGGTGCCGATGAGATAGGTGATCAGCACCAACGTGGACGGGATCGCCACGAGGTCTTCGGTGCCCCAGTGATTGAGGAAGGCCAGCACCAGCCCGCTGCCGCCGATGCCGACCACGGTCCACACCCCCACGGCGGGAACACCGCGGTTGCTCAGCCGCGCCATTGGCGCCGGGAGCCACCCATCGCGCGCGAGGGCACAGCCAAGACGCGAGAGAGCTGCCATGAAGGCGTTGGTGGTGCCGAGGCTGATGACGACCGCGAGCGCGCCAGCTGCCGTGGCGGCGCTGACGCCGAGGCTGTCGCCGAACACGCGGCCGATCGCGATCCGGTCGAGGCCGGGCGTGCCGTAGGTGCCGGTGACCACGACCGCGAACGCCACGCCGAGATACAGGACGAGAACGATCGCCACGGTGATCGCGCTGGCGCGGGTGAGGTCGCGGCGGACATCGCGGAACTCGCCGGCCAGGTGGGTGACGGCTTCCCACCCGGCGAAGGCGAAGAACAGCACGACGGCGGCTTGCCCGATCCCGCTGATCCCGTGCGGCGCGAACGGAGCGAAATCAGCGCGCTCGACGTGGGGTGCGGCGGCGAGCGTCACGATCAGCAGCAGGGCGGCGACCCCTGCGGCCAGCACGAGCTGCACCCGGCCGCTCAGACGCAGCCCGGCGAGGTTCGAGGCCGCCGCCAGCAGCAGGATCCCGCCGGCGAAGGCGAACGCGGAGCGCTGGTCGACCTGCAGAGCCGCGGCCACGTAGTAGCCGCCGGTCAACGGCACGATGATGTGGCCGAGCGCGACGGCCACGAAGTACCACCAGCCGGCCACACCCCCGGCGGTCGAACCGAAAGCGCGGCTGGCGAAGGTCGCGATCCCGCCGGCGTCGGGGAACCGGGTCGCCAGCGCCGCGAAGGTCAGCGCCAGCGGTAGCCCGAGCAGCCCCACGAATGCCCAGGCCAGCAGCGAAGCCGGACCGGCCAGCGACGCGGCTTGACCGGGCAGCACGAGCACACCGGCCCCCAGCACGGCGCCGACGTACAGCGCCACCGCCTGCCCCAACCCGATCGACGGCCGCAACGACCGACGTCGTGGCGCCTCCGTTCCGATTCCGGTGGCCGGTTCGTCTTCCTCGGAGGTCATCGCGCGGGCTCCTCGCTCGGTGCCGCGGCTCAGCCGTCCCGCGACCCGGACCCGTGCCGCGGCGGTGTCGCTGTCTCGATCAGCATCGCCGCCACCGGGCACCCATCACGAGTGGCATAGTTGCCACCATGCGCAAGGATGTTGCCGCCCACTCGGTCGCGGTCGCCGTGACCGCTCACGCGCCCCTGTTCGAACTGGCGGTGCCCTGCGAGATCTTCGGGATCGACCGTCCCGAACTGGCCGACCCGTGGTACCGCATGCAGGTGTGCAGCCCGGAGCCCGACACCCCCGTCGCGGCCGGATTCGTCGCTCAGAGCACAGCCGGGATGGCCGAGCTGGCCCGAGCCGACACGGTCGTCGTGCCCGCCTGCGCCAGCGTGCACGCCGGCCCGCCCGAACCGCTGGTGCAGGCCGTGCGCACCGCCTACGACAACGGGGCGCGCGTCGTCGGCATCTGCTCCGGCGCCTTCGTCCTGGCCGCCGCCGGCGTGCTGGACGGGCGACGTGCCACGACCCACTGGATGCATGCCGACGAACTGGCCCGCCGCCACCCGGCGGTGCGGGTCGACCCGAGCGTGCTCTACCTCGAAGACACCGGGGTTTTCACCTCGGCCGGCACCGCCGCCGGCATCGACCTGTGCATGGAGCTGGTGCGCCGCGACCACGGCACGGCCGTCGTCAACGACCTGGCTCGGCGCCTGGTCGTGCCGCCCCACCGCGACGGCGGCCAAGCCCAGTACATGCGCCTGCCCGCAGCGACTCCGGACGACACCAGCCTCGCGCCCCTGCTCGAGTGGGCCCGCGCGCATCTCGACCAGCCGCTGACCCTGGACGACCTCGCCCAGCGCAGCCACCTCAGCCGCCGCACCCTGGCCCGGCGCTTCGAGGATTCGGTGGGCATGTCGCCGCTGCGCTGGCTGCAGCACGAACGCATCCGGCACGCCCAGCACCTCCTCGAAACCACGATCACGCCCGTCGAGCGCGTGGCCGCCCTGGCCGGGCTCGGCAGCGCGGCGAACCTCCGCCGACACTTCGCCGACCACGTCGGAGTCTCACCCGGCAGCTATCGCCGCACCTTCACCGCGACGGCTCATCAGGACGATCGCCACGCGCCAGAGGTGCGGCGCGGCGCGGCGCGGCCGTTCGCTGATCGTTCCGATCAGCCGCGTCCGGGGCCTCGAGTTCGGGGCTTCCCGACGTGATCGCCGCAGCGGACCTAGCCGGCGCTTCCTGGTCGTCGGGGTTCGTCGACCTGCTCGTACTCGCCCTCGCGGTCGAGCTCGACCGAAGCCGGATGCTCGTCGTGACCAGTCGTGGGGCGATGGTAGCGGTCCGGTCCCGACGCGGTGCGGCAGTCGCGCGCGGTCTGGCTGCGCGCGAGCTGAAGCGGTCACGGCGCCGTCCTCGGCCGTTCCATCGCGCTTCGCGCGTGGAACGTCGCCGATCGATCGCTCCCCGTGTTCGATGCGGCCACTAATTGCTATCGGTTATCGTTTCCAATAACTGATCGCGGGGTTTTGGAGGGTTGCTGTCCGCATGCGTGGATCTCGGCGGTGGAGTGCGTTATTCGGCGTGGTGCTGGCCGCACTGCTGTTGGCTACCGGGTGCTTCCCCGCTCCGCAGCGGGGTGTGGACGCTGGTCGGTTGAAGGTGGTGATGATGCAGCCGCCCCGGTCGGCGCTCAGCCCGTTCAGCGACGATGCGTTCAAGCTGTCCCGGTTGGGCATCGCCGAGACGCTGGTGAACCTCGACGCGGAGGGGAACCCGCTGCCGGGCCTGGCGGTGTCGTGGCGCCCGGTCGGTCCGACCGGCTGGGAGTTCAGCCTCCGGCCGGGCGTGCGCTTCCACGACGGGACGAGCCTCGACGCGGCCGTCGCGGTCAACGCGCTGAGCCGCGCGACGCGGGCGCAGCCGAAGCCGAGGATCCTGGACGGTTTCGAGCTGGCGGTGTCCGAGGCCGGTCCGGATCGGTTGGTCGTGCGCACGGCCGAGCCGGATCCGATGCTGCCGCAGCGGCTTTCGAGCCCGCAGCTGAGCGTGCTCGCCACTGCGGCCTACCGGCAGGACGGGACGGTCGACCCCGCAGGAGCGGGCAGCGGCCCGTTCGTGCTCACCGAGCTGCGCGGGTCCGAGGGGGCGAGCCTCGACCGGTTCGACGAGCACTGGAACGGCCCGGCGAAGGCGCCGGGGCTCGACGTCTCGTTCGTGCCGGACGGTTCGGCCCGCGCTGCGGCGCTGCGCACCGGCACCGGCGATATCGTCGAGGCGATCCCGGCCTCGCAGGCCGCGCTGCTGGACCCCGGGACCTTCACCGAGGTTCCGATGCCGCGGACCAACACGCTCTACCTGAACAGCCGACCCGGAGGGGTTTTCGGCGACGCGGGGCTGCGCGCCGCGGTCCGCGAGGCGATCGACGTGGCGCCGATCGTGGCCGGTCCCTACGAGAAGCGCGCCGACGTCGCGCAGGGCCTGCTCGGGCCGGCCATCTCGTGGTCGGGCCAGCGCCCGCCGCGAACCGGTGCGACGCCGCCCACCGCCCCGCACGGCCAGCGGATCACGCTGGCGACCTTCAGCGACCGCGCCGAACTGCCCGAGGTCGCGGCGATCCTGGAGCAGCAGCTGGAACGCGCCGGTTTCCAGGTCGAGCTGGTGGTGCGGGAGTACTCGCAGATCGAAGCCGACGCGCTGGAAGGCCGGTTCGACGCGTTCGTCCTCTCCCGCGCGACCGTGCTCGACTCCGGTGACCCGGCCGCCTACCTGCGCAGCGACTTCGCCTGCGACGGCGGGTTCAACCTCTCCGGGCTGTGCGACGCGGCCGTCGACGCCGCGCTGCGCGAGGCCGAGAGCGAGGGCGACATGCGCGCCCGCCGCGCGAAGATCTTGCAGGCGGAGCGGGAAATCCTGCGCACCGGCGCGGCGATCCCGATGCTGCACGAGCGGGTGGTGCAGGGCAACGCTCCCGGCGTGCACGGCGCCGCGTTCGACCCGCGCGAGCGGCTGCTGGTGCAGCGCGACACCCACAAGGTCGCGGAGTGATCTCGGCCAAGCTCGCGCTGACCCGCACGTTCCCGCTGCTGTCCCGGGCCGGTGCGCTGGTCGCGATGATCGCGCTCGTCGGGTTGCTGCCCTGGCTGTCCGGTCGTGATCCGGCGTGGAGCGTGCTGCGGGCGCAGTCGGCGGAGCGGGAGGCGACTCCGGAAGCGCTGGCGGCGATCCGGGAACGGCTCGGGCTCGACGCCGGCCCGCTCGGGCTGCTCGGGCACTGGCTGGCCGGGCTGTGGAGCGGGGACCTGGGCACGTCCTGGGTGTCGGGCAAGCCGGTGCTGCCGGGCCTGCTCGGCAGCCTGGGGGTCTCGCTGACGCTGATGGGCGGTGCGATCGCGGTCGCCCTCGTGGTCGCCGCCGCGCTGGCGGCGCGGGTGCTGGCGGACGCCTCGCGCGGCGAGGTCCACCACCGCAGCGGCGCGGGCGCGGCGATGTTCACCGCGGTCCCGGAGTTCGTGCTGGGATCCGGCCTGATGGTCGTCTTCGCGGTCTGGTTGCGCTGGGCACCGCCCTACGGCTGGGCCGGTCCGGAGAACCTGGTGCTGCCCGCGATCGCGATGGGCCTGCCCGCCGGGGGGCTGCTCGGACGTCTGCTGCAGGACGCGCTGCAGAGCGCGGCCGCCGAAGCGTGGACGCGGACCTGGCTCGTGCTGGGGGCGCGGCGCGCGACCGTCGCGGCGGGCGTGCTGCGTCGCGGTGTCCCGTCGCTGCTGCCGCAATTGGCGCTGGTGGTCGTGGGTCTGCTCGGCGGCGCGGTTGCGGTGGAGGAGCTGTTCGCGGTGCCGGGCGTGGGACGGCTCGCCCTGGGCGCGGCCATCGCCCAGGACCTGCCGGCGCTGCAGGCCGCCCTGCTGGCGTTGCTGGTGCTGGGCGTGCTCGCCGGAACGGTGTTCGGGCTCGCCCAGCTGCTGCTGCTCGGGCCGGCGTTGCGCGGCGCGTCGATCCCGGCCGCCGCCGAGGTGCGAGCGCGACCGGGGCGCGTGGGCCGTGCGCTGCCGGTGGTGCTCGGCGGTGCGCTGCTGATCATCACCGTGGCCGGACTGCTGCGCGACCCGACCGCGGTCGACACCTCGCTGCGGTTGGCCGCGCCGTCGTGGGCGCATCCGTTCGGGGCGGACGCGCTCGGTCGTGACGTGCTCGCCAGGCTCGGCCGCGGTGCGGTGCGCACCGTGCTGGTGGCGGCCGCGATCACGGCGGTGTCGCTCGCGGTCGGGCTGGTCCTCGGGTTGCTCCCGGGCATCAGCGGGCCGGTCGAGGTGATCAACGCCGTGCCGCCGGTGGTCGCCGGGCTGCTGACCGCCGCGATCCTGGGGCCCGGGGTGTTCGGCGCGGCCGCGGCCGTGGCCGCGGTCGCGTGGGCACCGCTGGCCGCCCACACCAGCGCCTTGGTGCGCGAAGAGCTCGCCACGACCTACGTGCGCGCGAGCCGGACCTCCGGCGCGGGCGGGGGATGGATCATGCGCCGGCACGTGTTGCCCGCGGTGCTCCCGCCGGTGGCGCGCCACGCGCTGCTGCGGTTGCCGGGCGTGGCGCTCCACCTGTCCTCGCTGGGCTTCCTCGGACTGGGTGCGCAACCGCCGGTCCCGGAATGGGGGCTTCTCCTGTCGGAATCGATGCCCTACGTGGAACGGGCACCGTGGGCCGTCCTCGCGCCGACGGTGGCGTTGGCCGTGCTCGGCGCGTTCGCCATCTCGGTGTCCACGACCTGCGCACCACGACCGGATCGGGGGCGGGAATCGTGAGCGGAGGAACGGGTCTGCTCGAGGTGGACCAGCTGAGCGTTGCTTTCGGCGACCGGAAGGTGGTCGACGCTCTCGACCTGCGCATCGACGCCGGTTCCCGGGTCGGCTTGATCGGCGAGTCCGGGTCGGGCAAGTCGTTGACCGCTGCGGCCATCGCCGGGGTGCCCCCGCTCGGAGCCGAGATCACCGGGAGCGTGCGCTACGAGGGGCAGGAGCTCCGCGGCCTGCGCCACGGCGCGCGCAGCAGCGGGATCGCGCTGATGGGCCAGGACGCGTCGACCGCCCTGAACCCGCTGGTGCGCGTCGAGCAGCAGCTCGCGATCCCGCAGCGGCGGCGAGGTGCTGCTCGCCGGCAGCGCGCCGCCGAGCAGCGGGAACTGCTCACCTCGGTCGGTCTCGACGCCGATCGGGTGCGGCGCGGTTATCCCGGCCAGCTCTCCGGCGGACAGCGCCAGCGAGTGCTCCTGGCCATGGCGCTCGCGGCCCGCCCCCGGCTGCTGATCGCGGACGAACCGACCTCCGCGCTCGACCCGACCGTGCAAGCCGAGGTGCTGGCCCTGCTGCACGAGCTCACCACCGCCCGGTCGGCTGCTGGTGAACCGCCGTCCCTGCTGTTCATCAGCCACGACCTCGCGGTGGTGGCCCAGCTGTGCACGCACGTCGTGGTGCTGCGCGCCGGTCGGGTCGTCGAACGCGGACCGGCCTCCCAGATCATCACCGCGCCGGAGCACAGCTACACGCGGGAGCTGCTCGAAGCCGCCCGCTCGATCGGGATGCCGCAGGAGGTGTCATGAGCTCGACCGGCGAAGTCCTCTTCGACCTGCGCGGCGTCGGACGTTCCTACCCGGACGCGCGCGGCGGGTTCCTCCGGCGGGTGCGGCAGGTCGCCGCGCTCCGCGAGGTCGATCTGACCGTCCGGCGCGGCGTGAACCTCGGCGTCGTCGGCGAATCAGGTGCCGGCAAGTCCACGCTGCTGCGGCTGCTCACGGCGCTGGACCGCCCGGCAACCGGGTCGATCCACTACCGCGGGCACGAGCTCAGGCCCGACCGGCCCCGGTCGCTGCACCAGTTCCGGCGCGAGGTGCAGATGGTGTTCCAGGACCCCACGAGTTCGCTCGATCCGCGCTGGCGCGTGCGGGACGTCGTCGCAGAACCGCTGGTGTGCCTGGGAATCGGCGGCGACCACCGGCAACGGGTTGCCGAGGCGCTGCAGGAGGTGGAGCTCGAACCCGGTACGGCGGAACGCCTCCCGGCGGAGCTCTCCGGAGGGCAACGCCAGCGCGTCGCGCTCGCCCGCGCGCTCGCCCCGGACCCCGACGTCCTCGTCGCCGATGAACCGGTGAGCGCGCTGGACGTCTCGACCCGCGCGCGCGTGGTGGAGCTGCTCGCCCGGCTGGTCCAGGACCGCGGGTTGACGCTGGCGCTGGTCTCGCACGACCTCGGGGTCGTGCGACGCCTCTGCGGTGAGGTGGCCGTTCTCGACGACGGCCACCTCGCCGAACTGGGACCGACGGAGGAGGTGTTCGCCGCACCCCGCACCCCGTGCACTCGCAAGCTGCTCGACGCCGTGCCCAGGATCCCGCGCTGAGCGCGGCGAGAATCGCGGCTCGCGCGGGGACCCCGTTCGTCCGGTGGCGATCCGGGGCCTGCCAGCGATGAGGGAGACCTCCCGAAGATGACCGCCTCCTCCGACACCCGGAGCCCTCTCCGTTCTGATCGGCCGCGGGTGGTGAAGGTCACCGTGCTCAGGTGGCGGCACAGGTAGTGTCGATCCGCCCGGCGTCGAGGTCTGCGGAGCGGGAGGTTTGCGGATGTTGCACGAGCGGTTGGAGCCGATCTACGAGGTCGTGGTCGAGCGCAACCACGGTGAGGTCGAGTTCCACCAAGCGGTTCGGGAGGTGTTGGAGAGCATCGGCCCGGTGCTGGCCAAGCATCCCGAGTACGCCGAGCACAAGGTCATCGAGCGGCTCTGCGAACCGGAGCGCCAGATCGTGTTCCGCGTGCCGTGGGAGGACGACCGCGGGGAAGTGCACATCAACCGCGGCTTCCGGATCGAGTTCAACAGCGCGCTCGGGCCGTACAAGGGCGGCCTGCGGTTCCACCCGTCGGTCTACCAGGGCATCGTCAAGTTCCTCGGGTTCGAGCAGGTCTTCAAGAACGCGCTGAGCGGTCTGCCCATCGGGGGCGGCAAGGGCGGCGCCGACTTCGACCCCAAGGGTCGTTCGGATCGCGAGATCATGCGGTTCTGCCAGAGCTACATGACCGAGCTGCACCGGCACATCGGCGAGTACACCGACGTGCCGGCAGGGGACGCGGGCGTGGGCGGGCGCGAGATCGGCTACCTGTTCGGCCAGTACAAGCGGATCAGCAACCGCTACGAGTCCGGGGTGCTCACCGGCAAGGAGCTCGCCTACGGCGGGGCGAGGGTGCGCACCGAGGCGACCGGGTACGGCTGCGCGTTCTTCGTGCAGGAGATGCTCGCCGCGCGCGGCGATTCCTTCGAGGGCAAGCGGGTCGTGGTCTCCGGGTCGGGCAACGTCGCGATCTACACGATGGAGAAGGTGCACCAGCTGGGCGGGATCGTGGTGGCCTGCTCGGACTCGGACGGGTACGTCCACGACGAGCAGGGCATCGACGTCGAGCTGGTCAAGCAGCTCAAGGAGGTCGAGCGCGGGCGCATCGGCGACTACGCGCAGCGGCTGCGCGGCAGGTTCCTGCGCGGGCGGCGGGTGTGGGAGGTGCCCTGCGAGGTCGCGATGCCCTCGGCCACCCAGAACGAGATCAACGGCGCGGACGCGGTCACGCTGGTGCGCAACGGGTGCATCGCGGTGGGCGAGGGGGCGAACATGCCCTGCACGCCCGAGGCGGTGCGCGCCTTCCAGGAGGCCGGGATCGCCTTCGGACCGGGCAAGGCCGCCAACGCCGGGGGAGTGGCGACCTCGGCGCTGGAGATGCAGCAGAACGCCTCGAGGGACAGCTGGAGCTTCGAGTTCAGCGAGCACCGGCTCGAGGAGATCATGCGCGACGTGCACGCGCGCTGCCACGACACGGCCGCCGAGTACGGGATGCCCGGCAACTACGTCGCGGGCGCGAACATCGCGGGGTTCACCCGCGTGGCCGATGCGATGCTCGGCCTCGGGCTGATCTGACCGGCCGCGACCTCCCGTCCGAGCGCGAACCGGCCTCGTCCACCACGGGTGCGCTGCGGTGGACGAGGCCGGCTCGCCTCGTTCGCGGGTGGCGAGCGCCGCCGTCACCACGCGCGAGCCACCCCGGCGCTCGCGCACCGTGACGCGGGCGGATCTCGTGGTCAGCGGCGGCGGACGCCGATGAAGGAGGTGCTGTTCTTCAACCTGCGGTACGCCGTCCGGGCTTGCGAGAAGACCGGGTGCTGCTCGCTGAGGTGGACCAGCGTCCGCCGCACGCCCTCAGGTGCTGGTGGGGGACGGTGATCGCCCTTCGCCTCCTCGGCGGCGATGTGCTCGATCAGCCCGGCCAGCGACTCGATGGCCACGTCGATGAGCTGGCCCTCGTCGGCGTGGTCCGGGTGGGGGCCGCCTCCGGGCGGGTCGGCGGCGGGAACGAGTTCGTCCAGGTCACCCACCACGTCGTAGTCGGCCGCGGCGAGTTCGGCGACCAGTCGCTGGGCGCGCTCGCGCACCCGGTGCCAGTCCTCGGCCGGCACCTCGAGGCGGCTCTGCGGCTTGCGGGCGCCGAGGATCCTGGTCGCCAACTGGTCCTTGACCACGATGTCGTGGTCCGGCCAGCGCAGCCTGCCCTCCAGGGCGGTGTTGAGCCTGCGGACGAGTTCCACCTCGGCGACGCCGAGCGAGGCGTTCTTGGCGCCCCCGCGGGTCTCCGAGGAGCAGGGGTCGATGCCGATGAGGCCGGCGAAGCGCGCCCACAGCAGGTCGAAGGGCCGATCGGGAGGTGGCACGGTCACGAGGTGCACCCGCTCCGGTGGGATCCGGCGGGCCCACCTGGCCAGGACCCGCGGCAGGTCCTGGCGCTCCCAGAACAGCTCGGACAGCCAGTGCGGCGGGTCGTCGTCGCCGAAGACCCCTCGGCTGAACTCGGTGTAGCTGAGCGTGTGGCGGTTCTTGACGTCTTCCTGCCACACCGCAGGCAGCTGCCGGGCGAGGTCTCGCGCGGTGCACACCAGGTGCACCTCGGCGAAGGCGAGGTCGCCCAGGGCCCGCTCGACCTCGTCCTCGCTGGCCGTGCACAGCAGCTCGTGCGACAGCACCACCGTTGCCGGCCAGTCCCGTGCCTCGTCCACCAGGCGCGTCCACGCGCCCGGGACCTTCTCGTCGAACCAGTCGTCCTGGAACTGCATCTGCTGGAGGTCCATCGTCCCGAAGAAATGATCCTCGGGGCGTTGTCCCGGATACAGGACGCCCTGCTGCTTCAGCGACTCCCGGTTGCGCCACAGAACGTCCTGCAGGTACGTGGTACCCGTCTTCGGCGAGCCGAGGTGTAGATACACTCGCTTCGTCCTGTCCGTCATTGCCCATGACTTTAAACCGCCTACCGCGCGATGCGTGCGTTGAGGTATTTGTTACCGATGTCGGGCGGCGTCGGCCGAGAACGGAACACCGAGCGAAACTCCCACGAATGATCATTCGGGAAGCGAGGCTCCATGCGCACCCCCACCACCTCGACTGGCATGACGTTGTGGCTCACCGGACTCCCCGGTTCCGGAAAATCGACCCTCGCGCAGGCGCTCGCGCGGGAGCTCGGCGGCAGCGGGTTCCGGACCCAGGTGCTCGACGGCGACGAGCTGCGGGCCAACCTCTCGGCCGATCTCGGGTTCACCGAGCGCGATCGCAACGAGCACACCCGGCGCGTGGGCTTCGTCGCCCAACTCCTCGCAGGTCACGGGGTGGTCGTGCTCGTCCCGGTGATCGCGCCCTACCGCCGTTCGCGGGCCGATGTGCGGGCCCACCACGAGCAGCGGGGGACGCCCTACGTGGAGGTGCACGTGTCCACCCCGGTCTCGGAATGCATGCAGCGGGATCCCAAGGGGCTCTACGCGAAAGCCGCCGCGGGTCGCATTCCTAACCTCACCGGGTACAACGACACGTACGAAGAACCGGACAGCCCGGATATTCGGGTGGACACCACGGATATCGACCTGAACGGAGCCAGCGAGCTCGTGATGAAGCTGCTCGCGAAACGAGGTCTGCCCGTCGGTTCGTGAATCGATTCGGCGGGCGGGAGCGGAGTCCGAACGACTCGATTCCGCTTGCAGTTCACCGTGGCTGGACGGGTGATTTGACCGAATCTTCCGCTCGGTTCGAGACCGGGTTCTTCGGCAGGTTTCCAACAGCAATTCCCGCGCGCGCTTCGGCTGGTCGCAATCGACCTCAACGCGGCTCTCGGCGGGCGCTGCCCTCTCCGCTCGACCCGAGCGCCCACTGCTGCGGGAACGGCGTCGACCACGCCGGGGGCGGGCGCTGGTCGCGTCGGAGCGTCAGGTCGCCGCGGCGGCGATCGCCTCGGCGCCGCGACGGGCGAGGGTCCCGAGTTCCGGGAACCGGGACTCCGGCACGCGGTCGCGAGGTCCCCAGATGCTGACGATGGCGAACGGCCGCTGCCGGGCGTCCAGCACCGGTGCCGCGATGCCGTAGACCTCGTTCTCCAGCTCGCCGACGCTGACGCTGTAGCCCCGCTCGCGGATGTCGGTCAGCTCGGTCAGCAGCGCGTCGCGGTCGGTGCGGGTCGTCTCGGTGAACTCCGCCAGCGGCGAGCCGAGGATCGCCTCGACCTCGTCGTCGGGGAGCCAGGCGAGGAACGCCTTGCCGGCGGAAGTGGCGTGGATGGGGACCTGCTTGCCGAGCCACCGCGCGCTGAGCACCACCGGCGGTGCCACTTCGTCCACGTAGGTCAGGCCGAGCCGCTGCACCACCGCGAGGTTCGCGGTCTCGCCGGATTCCCGGCTCAGCCGCTCCAGCACGTCGTGCGCGCGGCGGACCAGGCCGTCCACGCCGGCGGTGGCGGCCATCCGGCTGATGGCGAACCCGATGGAGTAGCGGTTGGTGACCGGGTCGCGCTCCACCAGCGCGTGGTGCTCGAGGGTGGCCAGCAGGCGCCAAGCGGTCGCGCGGTTGAGCCCGCACTCGACGGCCAGCTCGGCGGCGGAGCGGCCCTCCGGCGCGTTCGCGGAGACCGCGTTGAGCAGGGCGACGGCGCGGTCCAGGGATTGCACGCGTCCGCTCGCCTGCTCCTCGGTCGTTGCGCGCGTCGCTTCCGCACTCATGGCGCCCACCCTAGTCCAGCCGGGTTGTTCGGCTGCTGCGCGGCTGATTCGTCTTGACGCTCTCCCGCGCCGCCGTCTAACGTCGCGCAATGCGAACAGGAAACGCGCATTGTGAGACATGATGGAACGAGTTTGCACGCCGTACGAAGGCAGCGGTCACCGACCGTGGGACGACGCGGCCGAGATCCCCGCACCGCTGCGACTCCACCGCGCACCGGTCAGCCCGCGGTGGGTCGACTACAACGGGCACATGAGCGAGTCCTGCTACTTGCTCGTGTTCGGCGACAACTCCGACGCCTTCTTCCGCTACCTCGGCATCGACGAGCAGTACCGGCAGAACGGGCGCTCGCTGTACACGGTGGAAAGCCACCTCCACAACCGGCGCGAGGTCGCCGAGGGCGAACCGCTCGCGCTGAGCCTGCGGGTGCTCGACACCGACGCCAAGCGGGTGCACGTCTTCCACGAGATGCGGCACGGCGACACCGATCTCCTGCTGGCCACCGCCGAGCAGATGCTCGTGCACGTCGACACCGCGGCGGGCCGGTCGTGCGAGCTGCCCGACCACCTCCAGCACCGCCTGCGCGCCATCCACCAGGCGCACGCGGCCCTGCCGGTACCGGACGCCGTCGGCCGCCCCATGGGCATCCGGCGCTGAGCAACCCAGGAGCACAAGTGGACTTCGAGCTCACCGACGAACAGCGGATGATCGTCGACACCGTGCGCAAGTTCGTCACCGCAGAACTGGAACCGCGCGAGGACGAGGTGGAACGCCGCGACGAGGTGCCGCCCGAACTCGCCGCGGAGATCCGCCGCAAGGCGCTCGACGCCGGTCTCTACGCGGCGAACATGCCCGAGGAACTCGGGGGCGGCGGGCTGGACGCGACGAGCATGACCCTCGTCGAACGCGAACTCGGACGAGCGAGCTACGCGCTGCAGATGCTGGTGGCCCGACCGAGCAACATCCTGCAGGTCTGCCAAGGGCAGCAGCGCGACCGCTACCTGATGCCCGCGATCCGCGGCGAACGCCACGACTGCCTGGCCATGACCGAGCCCGGCGCGGGCTCCGACGTGCGCTCCATGATCACCCGGGCGGACCGCGACGGCGACGAGTACGTCCTCAACGGCACCAAGCACTTCATCAGTCACGCCGACGCCGCCGACTTCGTGATCCTCTTCGCCGCTACCGGCACCGAGCAGACCTCCCGAGGGCCGAAGAACCGGATCACGGCGTTCCTGGTCGACTTGGACACCCCCGGCCTGGAGGTTCGGCGCGGCTCCGCTTGCGTGTCCCACCGCGGCTACCACCAGTGCGAACTGGTCTTCACCGACTGCCGCGTCCCGACCGGGCAGCGGCTCGGCGACGAGGGCCGGGGCTTCGAGCTGATGACCGAGTGGCTGGGCGCCAGCCGGCTCAGCGTCGCCGCCACCAGCGTCGGCCGAGCTCGACGGGTGCTGGAGATGACCACGCGGTGGGCCGCGGAACGCACCCAGTTCGGCCAGTCCATCGGCCGGTTCCAGGGCGTGAGCTTCCAACTGGCGGACATGGCGACGGAACTGGACGCGGCGGAGATGCTCACCCTGCGGGCGGCGGCCAAGCTCGACCGCGGGCTGATGACCGACCAGGACGCGGCCATGGCGAAGCTGTACGCCTCCGAAGCGCTGGGACGGATCACCGACCGCGCGGTGCAGATCTTCGGGGGGATGGGCCTGATGGCCGAGCTGCCGATCGAGCGTTTCTGGCGCGACGCGCGGGTCGAGCGGATCTGGGACGGCACCAGCGAGATCCAGCGCCACATCATCTCCCGGTCCCTCCTGCGCCCCCTGGGCTCGTGACCTGGTGCCGGCCCGACGAACGAGGGGGTGCGATGAGCGTCCGCAGTGCTGCTGATCTCGCGCTGCGCAAGGAGAACCTGCGTCGACTGCTGTCCCCGCGGAACATCGCGGTGATCGGCGGGGACGCCGCGGCAGAGACGGTGCGGCAGTGCCGCCGGGTCGGCTTCGCCGGGCAGATCTGGCCGGTGCACCCGTCCCGATCGGAGATCGAAGGCCTCGCGTGCCACCGCAGCGTCGCCGACCTCCCGGAGGCCCCGGACGCGGCGCTCGTCGCGGTGCCACGGGAGACGACCGTCGAGGTGGTGCGGCAGTTGGCGGCTCTCGGCGCCGGGGGAGCGGTGTGCCACGCCTCCGGTTTCGCCGAACACGACCAGGCAGGTGCCGAGCTCCAGGAGTCCCTCGTGGACGCCGCCGGGGACATGACGCTGATCGGGCCCAACTGCATCGGGACCTTGAACTACCTCGACGGCGCGGCGCTGTGGCCGGACCAGCACGGCGGCACCCGGGTCGACCGAGGTGTCGGGGTGATCACGCAGAGCGGCAACATCGGGCAGAACCTCACCATGCAGCGCCGCTCGCTGCCGCTGGCCCAACTGGTCACGGTGGGCAACGGCGCGCTGACCGGGGTCGCCGACCTCGTGGACGCCATGCTCGACGACCCGCGGATCACCGCCATCGGCCTGCACCTGGAAGGCGTCGACGACGCCGCGGCCCTGTCGAGGGCGGCTCTGCGCGCGCTGCGCCGGAGCGTGCCCGTCGTCGTGCTGAAGTCCGGTACCTCGGAGATCGGCGCGCAGGTCAACCTCGGCCACACCAGTTCGCTGGCCGGGTCGGACGTGCTGTGCGACGTGCTGTTCCGGCGGCTGGGCATGGCTCGGGTGCACCGCGTCGAGACGTTCGTCGAGACGCTGAAGTTCCTGCACGTGCGCGGATCCTTGGACGGCGGCGCGATCGCCTCCGCCAGCTGCTCGGGTGGCGAGGCGTCGCTGATCGCCGACCTGGCCGAGCACAACGGCCTGCAGCTCCCGGAGTTCCCCGCCGGAACCGAGCAGCAGCTGCGCGAGCTGCTCGGCGAGCGCGTGTCGGTGGCGAATCCGCTCGACTACCACACCTACATCTGGGGAGACCTGGACGCGCAGACGGCGTGCTTCGCGGCGATGCTCGACGCGGGCTTCGACTGCCACCTGCTGCTCGTCGACCTCCCCCGCGACGATCGCTGCGCCGGCGAGGCGTGGTCGACCACGGTGGACGCGTTCCGCGCGGCGCACCGCTCGACCGGCGGGCCGGCGTGCGTGGTGAGCTCGCTTCCGGAAGGGCTGCCGGAACCGGTCGCGGAGTCGTTGTTGCGCGAGGGCATCGCACCGATGCAGGGCATCGCCGACTGCCTGGCCGCGATCAGCGCCGCGGCGGAGATCGGTGCCGCGCAGCGGGACGCGCACTCGGTGCAGCCGTTGGAGGTCCCAGCCGCGCCGTCGCGCACGACCAGGCAGCTCGACGAAGCGGAGGGCAAGCGCGTGCTCGCCGAGCGCGGGCTCGCGATCCCGGACGGGCTCGTGGTCGACGCCCCGCGCGCTCCGGGCGCAGCTGCCGAGCTCGGGTTTCCGGTAGTGGTCAAGGCGCTTTCGGCGGAGCTGGCGCACAAGAGCGACGTCGGTGGGGTCCGCGTCGGCCTCGCGTCGCCGAAGGAGGTGGCCGACGCGGTGGCGGACATGTCGGCGCTCAGCGATCGGTTCCTCGTCGAGCGCTTGGTCGACGACGTCGTGGCCGAGCTCATCGTGGGGGTGCGGCGTGACCCGCAGTTCGGCCCGTCGCTGACCTTCGGCGCCGGCGGCGTGCTCGTCGAGCTGGTGCGGGATTCGGCCACGCTGCTGCTGCCGACGACGCGCGCGGCGATCTCGGGCGCGCTGCGCGGATTGCGGAGCTGGCCGCTGCTGGCGGGATTCCGCGGTCCGGCTGCGGACGTGGACGCCGTGGTCGACGCGATCGCGGCGATCGGCCGGTACGCCGCCGCCGACGAACGACTGGTGGAACTGGACGTGAACCCGCTGCTGGCTCGACGGCGCGGCGCGGTCGCCGTGGACGTCCTGGTGCGGGAGGGGAAGGATGCTCGATGACTGATCAGGTGCGGCTCGACGTCGACGGCGGGGTGCTCACGATCACCCTGGACCGCCCGAAGGCCAACGCCATCGACGTGGCCACGAGCAACGCGCTGTACGCGGCGTTCGACCGGCTCCGCCGCGACGACTCGCTTCGTGCCGCGGTGCTCACCGGCGCGGGCGAGCGGTTCTTCTCCGCGGGGTGGGACCTCAAAGCGGCGGCCGGCGGAGAGGCGATCGACGCCGATCACGGCCGAGGCGGTTTCGCCGGCCTGACCGAGTTCTTCGACCTGGACAAGCCGGTGATCGCGGCGGTCAACGGCCTCGCGCTGGGCGGTGGCTTCGAGCTGGTCCTCGCCGCGGACCTGGTGGTCGCCGCCGAGCACGCCGAGTTCGCGCTGCCCGAGGTCACCCTCGGCATGGTCGCCGACTCCGGAGGCGTGCTGCGGTTGCCGAACCGCCTGCCGCCGGCGGTGGCGAGCGAGCTGCTCATGACCGGGCGTCGCATGGGCGCCGCCGAGGCGCACCGCTGGGGCCTGGTGAACCGAGTCGTCCCGGCGACCGGGCTCCTCGACAGCGCGGCCGACCTGGCGCAGCAGATCGTCGCGGCCGCGCCGATGGCGATCGCAGCGGTGAAGGAGATCACCCGTCGTACCGCAGCGCTCGACGTCGAGTCCGCCTACCGCCTGCTGCGCAGCGAGAACCTCCCGCGCTACCGAGCGATGCTGGCCTCCGAAGACGCCGAGGAAGGACCGCGGGCCTTCGCCGAGAAGCGCGCCCCGAACTGGGCTGGCCGCTAGGGCGCCCGAAACCGACTTCCGAGCAGGCCAGTTCGACGTCGGCGCAGGCGCTGCGGAACGGGCCGCAGCTCCGCGCGGGTCCGCGCGCGTGGAGGACATCCGCGCAGGTTCGACGTGACGAGCTGCACCGGGTACTGCGCACCTCGAGCGCTGCGCCGAGCTTCATCACGGCGCCGTAAGCGCTTACGTAAGCGTTTGCGGGGTAGGATCCGCGTGCAGGAAGACGGCTGGGACGAACGGGGCGGCACTTGGCGACCATGGCCGATGTGGCACGGACCGCGGGGGTCTCCATCGCGACGGTCTCGCACGTCCTCAACGGCACCCGCGCAGTGCACCCGGATACGGGCCAGGCGGTCCTGGACGCGATCGAGCAGTGCGGCTACGTGCACAACACGCTGGCCAGGGCGCTGGTCACCACGCGCACCCGGACGATCGGCGTGGTCATCTCCAGCGCCAGCACGTCGTTCTCCACCGAGATCCTCCGCGGCGCCGAGGGCATGGCCGTCCAGCACGGCTACACGCTGCTGGTCGCCGACCCCCGCGACGACCCGGACCACGAGTTCCGGGTGGTGTCCAACCTGGTCCAGCGCCAGGTCGACGGGATCGTGCTCGCGCCGTCCGGCGAGCCCTCCCGGACGATCCGGTACCTCGACGACCACAAGATCCCCGCGGTGCTGGCCGACCGCGTTCTCGGTGGGGAGCACGATCAGGTCTCCGCCGAGAACGCCGAGCCGACCGCGCTGCTCGTCGATCACGTCGCCGAGCTGGGGCACCGCCGCATCGGCTTCATCGCGGGCATCGAGGGGATGAGCACGACGGCGGAGAGATGTTCCGGGTACCGGGAAGGATTGCGGCGCAACGGAATCGATTCGATGGACGAGCTCTGCCGGTCAGGTGGTTCCGAGTTCGACGCCGCGCGCCGAGCCGCGACGGAGCTGCTGACGCGATCGCAGCCCCCGACGGCGCTGGTGGCGGCGAACAACGCCATGACCATCGGCGCGATGCAAGCCGTCCGGGACCTGGAGCTCCGAGTCCCCGAGGACGTCGCGCTCGTCGGTTTCGACGACTTCCCGTGGGCCGACTTGTTCTCCCCGCGGTTGACCGTGATCTCCCAGCCGAGCGAGGAGATCGGTTCGAAGGCGGTCGAACTGCTGCTCGACCGCCTGGACGACCTCGACCGGCCGCCGCGCGAGCACCGGCTGCCCTCGCGGTTCGTGCACCGCGAATCGTGCGGATGTTCGCGGTGAGCTCGCCGTTGCCGCCCAGCCAGCAAGATGTACCCGAGATCCGCAAGGAGAACGTGCTTTGAACGACACGTACGTCGCCCCGCACCGAGACTGGCTCGCCGCCGAACGGGCGAGGCTCGTCCAGTTCGCCGCCGCTTCGCGAGCCCCCGGAGGCGGGTTCGGCTGGCTCGACCGCCGGGGAGCCAGGGAGCCGGACCGGCCCGTGCCGACGTGGATCACCGGTCGGATGACCCACGTGTTCAGCCTCGCCCACCTGCTCGGTGCTCCCGAGGCCGCCGAGCTCGTCGATCACGGGATCGCCGGGTTCCGCGACGTGCTGCGCGACGCGGAGCACGGCGGTTGGTTCGCCAGCACGGCCGATCCCGCGAAAGCGGCGTACGAGCACGCCTTCGTGGTGCTCGCGGCCGGCAGCGCGACCGCGGCCGGCCGCCCCGGCGCGGAGGATCTGCTGTCCGAGGCGCTGGAGGTCGTCGACGCCCGGTTCTGGGACGAGCGGGCCGGGCTGGCGAGGGAGAGCTGGGACCGGGAGTGGCAGGTCACCGAGGACTACCGGGGCGCCAACAGCAACATGCACTTCGTCGAGGCCTTCCTCACCGCTGGTGACGTCACCGGCGACGGTCTCTGGCACCGGCGGGCGCTCGGCATCGCCGAGTTCCTCATCCACGAGGTCGCCGCCGCGCACGACTGGCGACTCCCGGAGCACTTCACGTCGGACTGGAAACCGGTCGCGGACTACAACCGGGACCAGCCCGAGCACCCCTTCCGGCCGCACGGGGTGACGGTCGGCCACTGGTTGGAATGGGCGCGACTGCTGCTGCACCTCGAGGCCTCGTTCGGGGCGCAGGCGCCGGAGTGGCTGCTCGCCGATGCCCGGCAGCTGTTCGCCTCCTCCGTCGAGCGCGGCTGGAACGTCGACGGCCACCCCGGTTTCGTCTACACCCTCGACTGGCAGGACCAGCCCCAGGTCCGGGAACGCATGCACTGGGTCATCGCCGAAGCGATCATGACCGCGGACGTGCTGCACCGCCGCACCGGGGAGGCGCAGTACGAGCGCTGGTACTCGACCTTCTGGGACTACGCCCGCCGTCACCACATCGACCAGGACGAAGGCAGCTGGCTGCACGAGCTCACGCCGCGAGGCGAACCGTCGGGCACGGTCTGGCCGGGTAAGCCGGACGCCTACCACGCCTATCACGCATCGCTGTTGCCCGAGCTGCCGCTCGCACCAGCGCCAGCGCTGAGCGTCCCAGCTCTGCGCAGCAGGTGACGGTCGCGGTTCGCGTTCCACCCAGCCGCGCTGCTGGGTGGAACGCCGCTGCGAACACGCCCTCGGCGGACGTCCGGTCTGTTTCGCGGATTCCGCGGACGACCGCATGCGGATGTTCACCACCGATCTGATCGGATTCGTCCGCGCACCGGCGCGGACGAATTCACGACAACGCAGAGCACGGCGATCTCCATGCGGCCACGGCATCGGCGAGTTCCGGGCGCGCGAGGCAGTCGGACCTTCGCAGCTGAATTGGCACGTCGGCATCGGCCGACCACCCCGGCCGGAGTTCTGGTTCCGGGCGTTCCGACGGTGACGGACCTTCCGCCCAACAGCTGTCCGCGGTGAATATCCGGACCTAGTCGTCATTGGCGTCTCAAAGGTCCTCACCTCCGCAAGCGGAGGGACGGCTTCGCCCCGTTCCGGCTGGTGGATCGACGACCGGTAACGTGAGCGTGGAAGCGACTGAGGGAGTTAGATGGCACGCGCGAGCACGAGGCGCCAGCGCGCCTGGATGCTGCTCGCCGTTTTGCTGTTCACCGGCTTCGGGATGCTTCCCCCTTCGCCGGCGTTCGACCTGGCGAACGCTTCTCCGGCGTCGCACGGGGTGCACACCCGGGCCGATGAAGGCCCGCTGGATCGAGGCGAGGTCGACGCGGTCGTTGCAGCGTTGCCTTCGCCGCTGCGGGTCTGCGAGCCCGGGAAGGTCTGGGGCGCGCGGATCGCGCCCTCGCGCGACCTCCACCCCAGCTGGGTCCGAATGGGCGTGCACGACCCCGTAGTGGTGTCGCCCGATTCGCAATCGTGCCCGCCCGCCCTCGGTCGCTCTCCACCGGGACGACAGTCGGCCCCATAAGCCCGCAAGGCACGAAAGCATCCGTGCCGCTGTCATTTTCCCGCGTGATGAAAAAACGCGGGAACCCCGTGCTGGAGAAGAGGCGCTCGCATGATTTCTGTTCTCGGTTTTCTGTCCGCGGCCGGATCGATCACCGGACTCGGCTTCCTCGCGGCCATGATCCGAAGTAGCAACACATTTCTCGGCGTGATCGCGCTATTGATCATCAGCGCGACCGGGCTGCCAACCATCGCCTACGGCATGCTCACCAGCATGTGAGCACCACCTGGATCGCGGCAGGTGAAATTGCTGATAGGGGGCATTCATCCAGGTGATGCCCAGCGCATTGCCGTTCCGGCCGCCAGGTGCCAGGAACGAGGGCAGCCAATCTCCTCCGCGATCCCGGTGATCAGCTCGTCGAGCCGGTCGAAGGAGCGCCGATTTCCGCCGGCGCTGCGCGTGCCGGAAAAGGACTTCGCCGTGACGCGAGGGAGTCGGCCCAGGAATGCCGGTGGTCGCCGAGAGGAACTGCTGATGCTCGGTGCACCGGCATCTGGCCGTTTCGGGCGCGCGCGGCGCTCCGCGGGGCTGTCGTCCCCGCCGGTGGGACAGGGGATGGGATGAGCCTGCAACAGCTGTACGTGACGCTGCTCGCTGGCGGGTCGGTCCTGCTGGCCAGCATCGTGGCCACGCGGGTCGCTCACCGCATGGGCCTACCCAGCCTCCTGCTGTTCCTGGCGTTGGGAGTGCTCCTGGGCGAGGACCTGATCGGGATCGAGTTCGACGACGCCCAACTGGCTCAGAACCTCGGCACCGCCGCGCTGGCGATCATCCTGGTGGAAGGTGGTTTGACCACCCGGTGGTCCGATGTGCGTCGGCTGCTCGCGCCAGCGGGGTTGCTGGCCACTGTTGGAGTCGGCGTCAGCGTCGTGGTCACAGCCACCGGTGCGCACCTGCTGCTGGGGATGAACTGGCAGCTCGCGCTCCTGCTCGGAGCGATCGTCTCCTCCACGGACGCGGCAGCGGTGTTCTCGGTGCTGCGAGTGCTGCCGCTGCCGCGTCGCATCGCGGGGCTGCTGGAGGCCGAGTCCGGTTTCAACGACGCTCCGACGGTCATCCTGGTGCTGCTGTTCAGCACCACGCCGCTCCACCTCGACCCCGTCAGCGCTGGGGCGAACCTGCTCTACCAGCTTGGTGCGGGGGCAGCCATCGGTCTCGTGGTCGGCTGGCTCGGGGCGACGTCGCTGCCTCGCGTCGCCCTGCCGGCCTCCGGCCTGTATCCCCTGGCGATCTTCGGGTTGGGCCTGGTGGCCTTCGCTGCCGCGGGCGTTGCCCAAGCCAGCGGATTCGTCGCGGCCTACCTCGCCAGCGTGGTACTGGCGAACAGCGGACTGCCGCGGCGGGCAGCTACGCGTTCCTTCGCCGAAGGATTGGGCTGGCTCGCCCAGATCGGCCTGTTCGTACTCCTGGGCCTGCTCGTCACGCCCAGTCAGCTGCACCACGAGGCGCTTCCGGCCCTGGTCGTCGGGCTGGTGCTCCTGCTCGCCGCACGGCCGTTGTCGGTGATCGTTTCCGTCGCCGGTTTCCGGATCCCGTGGCGCGAGCAGGCGTTCATGTCCTGGGCAGGTCTGCGCGGCGCCGTGCCGATCGTGCTCGCCACCTTCCCCGTCGTCCAGGGCGTGCCCGGCAGCGATCGCGTGCTGGACATCGTGTTCGTCCTGGTCGTGGTCTTCACCTTGGTGCAAGGCCCCAGCCTGCGGCCACTGACTCGCTGGTTGGGGCTCATCCCCCGCGAGGCCACTCGAGAAATCCAGGTGGAAGCCGCGCCGCTCGACGTTCTGGGCGCCGAACTTCTGACGATGACCGTGCCCACCGGCTCTGCGCTGCACGGCCTTTCCATTCGCGAGCTGCGGCTCTCCGATCCCAGCGTGATCACGCTCGTCGTCCGCGAAGGTCACGCCTTCGTTCCCGAAGCCGACACGGGGCTCAGAGCGGGAGACGAAATGCTCATCGTGACGACTCAGGCGCAACGCGAGGCCGCAGAACGTCGACTTCGAGCGGTCAGCCGCCGCGGCGGACTCGCTCACTGGTTCGGTGAACGCGGCGACCCCGACTGATCGTCCGAGTCTGCTCACGACAGGGGAGGTCGATTCAACGGATGGTCCTTGGCCGCGGCGAGCCGAACACGAGCGTTGAGCCGGCGCTACCGGTGACCCGCCTCGCTCGGTCGTGACGAGCGCCCTGGGAACGGGAGGCCCGCTGCGCAGTCGAAGCGGATTGATGAGCGGCCAACGGATTGGTGGTGGTGTCGGCGCCGAAGCGCAGGGCGAATTCGAGCCCGTGTCGTTAGGCGGGGTAGGCGGCTACCTGCAGCGCGCACGCGCACTGCAGGTGCAACGATCGTTCGGGAGCGGGCTCGACGGGGGCGCTCGCGCTTTCGCGGGTCACCTGCCTGAGCTGCCCCTGGGGTGCATCGTCCCAGCTCGAGCGCGTTGCTCAACCTCGGCGGGCGACCGCGGCGTAGCAGGCGGAGCGTTCGGGGTTTGCGGGCGGCGGGGTTTCCGGGCGCCACTGGACGGTGAACACGACGCCCGGGTCGACGAGCTCGTAGTCGGCGAGCAGCGCCTCGATCTCGGTCTTGCTGCGGAGCGTCATGGGATTCCGGCTGTCGTCGAAGAAGGGCGCTGCGGATCGCATTTCGGGTAGGTCGCTGGTGAGGTGCGAGGCGATCAGGTAGGAGCCGGGTGTCATGCAGTCCTGGTACTCGCGCAGGAGCTTCATGGGTTCGGCGGAGTCGTCGACGTAGTGGAGCATGCCGACCATCAGCACTGCCACGGGTTGCTCGAAGTCGATGAGCTGCAACGTCTCCGGGTGGGTGAGGATCTGGTGCGGCGCGCGGATGTCCTCGTGCAGCACGACGGCCCGCGGGTTGTTGGCGAGGATGGTGCGAGCGTGCGCGACGGCGACGAGGTCGTGATCGACGTACACGACGTGGGATTCCGGATCGACCTCCTGCGCCACTTCGTGGACGTTGCCGACGGTCGGGACTCCGGACCCCAGGTCGAGAAACTGGCGGATGCCCTGGTCGAGGCAAAATCGGACTGCGCGGTGCAGAAAGCCGCGGTTGGCTCGGGCCGCGTCGTTGAGGTACGGGAAGACCTTGAGCGCCTCGTCCTGGGCCTGCCGGTCCGCCTCGAAGTTGTGCGCGCCGCCGAGGGCGTAGTCGTAGATCCGCGCCACGCTCGGTTGGCGCCAATCGATCTCCGGAGAAGCCCAGTTCGGAAGTTCGTCCACCGCTTTCTCCTTGATCCGTTCGTGGTGCGCGGCGGAGTATGCCACGTCACCGACGAAGGAACTAGATCCGAGAAAGCCGGCCAACAGCGCTTCCTTTGGTTCTTGGGCGCGGCCTGCGGGATAGGCCGTTGGGATTCGATGTCCATCGGGCCGTGGCTGCGGCCTCGGCAAAGCGCGGCGAGACCGTGTACCTGTTTCGCATCGATGCGGAAACCGATGAGGACCATCCGGTTTGGGGTTGCGGAGCGTTGTGCGCTGATCGCTGGGCTTGTTAGCGCTCGCGCGCGAATGCCGCTTCGCGAAGGGTGGGGTCGTCCGAATGCCGCGCAACGAGCAGGTTCCGGATTCTGCAATTCCGGTTGATCGGCCGACCTCGGCCCGAGCCTATGGCTGGATGCTGGGCGGCAAGGACAACTACGCGGTCGACCGCGAGATCGTGCTGGCGACGCTGAAGCTGTTTCCGGAGTGCGTGGACATCGCGCGCAAGAACCGTCGCTTCCTCTACCGAGCGGTGCGCTACCTGGTGCAGCAAGCGGGGATTTCGCAGTTCATCGACATGGGGTGCGGTCTGCCGACCGGCAACAACGTGTATGAGGTCGCGCAGCACTTCGACCCGGCTGCGCGCGTGGTGTACGTCGATATCGACCCCATCGTGCTGGCACACGGTCGAGCCCTGCTGGCCGACAACGACGCCACCGCGGTCATCACCGCGGACATGCGCGCTTCCCCGAGCAGATCGTGGACCACCCGGATACGCACCGGCTGATCGACTTCTCCGAGCCGGTGGCGGTCTTGTACCTCTCCGTGGGCCATCACCTCACCGACGACGACGAGATCGGCGGCGTGCGGGATGCGGTGCGAGGCATCGTCGACACGCATGCCGTGGCTGACAGCTACCTGGCGTTCTCGCAAGTCGTGCACGATGACCCCGCGGCGGCCGCACGTCTGAGCGAGCAGATCGGCGGTGCCGGGATTCCCTGGCAGACGCGCACACCGGCTGAGGTCGACGCGCTCGTGGACGGGCTCGAACCGGTGGCGCCGGGTATGGTGGACCTGCATGACTGGCGGCCTGATCGCTTCCAGCCGGCCCTGGATCCCGCTCCGGAACCGCTGCGCCCGTACGAGGGGATCATCGGCAACCGCACTGGTGCCTACGAGTATGGCGGTATCCTGCGGAAGGCCTAGCCGGTCAGTCGATAGCGATCCAGCGGCACGCGACGCGTGAGCGCCTTGTTGCGAGTGGGGGAGTGGCCGTGCGCGGACGTCCGGAACAGGAGCAGGACGGTTTCTCGACCGGGGTGGACCACAGCACGCCCAACCGGCTCGCATGTACGACTACTACCTCGGGGGATCGCACAACTTCGAAGCGGACCGCGCCGCCGCGGAGCGGGTGCTGGCCCTGGTTCCGGAGACGCGGACGTTCGCCCGGGAGAACCGCGCATTTCTGCAGCGCGTGGTGCGCTACCTCGTTGCCCGGGCTGGGGTCACGCAGTTCCTCGACCTCGGCTCGGGCATCCCGACCGTGGGCAACGTGCACGAGATCGCGCAGGGGCTGCAGCCGGAATCGCGGGTGGTCTACGTCGACCACGAACCGGTCGCGGTCGCCCAGTCGCAGCGGATGCTGACGGGCAACGACCAAGCCACCGCCATTCAGGGCGACCTGCGGCATCCCGACCGGGTTCTGCACCACCCGGAGGTGCACCGCCTGCTGGACTTCTCCCGGCCGGTGGCGGTGTTGACCATCTCGGTGTTCCCGTTCGTGGCCGATGTCGACGACCCGGTCGGCATCATCAGCGCCTACCGCGAAGCCTGCGCGCCGGGCAGCTATCTGGCACTGTCGCACGGCCTGACCCTGGACTACTGGCCGGACGCGACCGCGGAGGTCATCGAGACCTACAAGTCCAGCACCCACCCGCTGCACCCGCGCACGCCGGAGCAGATCACCGCGCTGTTCGCGGGTTACCAGCTCGTCGAACCGGGAGTGGTGTTCACCTCGGCCTGGCACCCCGACCACCCGCTCACCGACGAGCAGGCCAGGGAAAGTCGCGGAATGGCCGGCCTAGGTGTCCTAAGCCGCTGAATCGTGCTCGTGGCGTCCAGTGCGCGCCCGCTGGGTGGTGCCGCTGCCAGAGCTAGGTGCGCTCGCTGCTCGGGCTGCGGCTGGCGGGCACCAGCTACCAGGGCAGCTACGTCATCACCGACGTCTGCTGGCCCTCCGGACTCGTGATCCGGTCCCGATGCACGCCTCCTCGCCGGCGTCGAGCTGGTAGTCGATCCGCCGGATGGCGCCGAGCTGGCGATGCATGGTGATCGTCGAACCGGGTTGCTCGGCGAGCCGAGCACACCGCGCGCTCGGCGACGTCAGCTGGTTCGAGAACGACACGCTGGAGCGGCTCCTTCTCGACCCGGTCATCGTATTCCGCCGCGTCGTGGACCGAACCCAGGCCGCGGCAGGAGGGGGCGGTCAACCGAACCGGTGTCCCGTTGGCCGAGAGCTCCGGCCATCGTGCGACGCGGGCCGGAGCGCCGTCAATCCTCGTGGTGCGGGTTGGCGCGCAGCGATCCCGAGTGCGCCTTGATCTCCGGGTGCTGCCGGGTCTTGATCAGGCTCGCCACGGTGACCACGACGAGCACCAGCACGATGAAGCCGAGGCTGATCGGCGTCGGGACCTCGGGCACGGCGGTGCTGATGTCCACGTGCAGCCAGTGCAGCACGAGCTTCACGCCGATGAAGGCCAGGATCAGCGCCAGCCCGGACGAGAGGTAGACCAGCCGGTCCAGCAGCCCCTTGACCAGGAAGAACAGCGCCCGCAGGCCCAGCAGCGCGAAGGCGTTGGCGGCGAAGACGATGAACGGCTCGCTGGTCACGCCGAACACCGCGGGGATCGAGTCCAGCGCGAACAGCAGGTCGATCCCGCCGATGGCCACCAGCACCACGAACAGCGGAGTGACCACCCGACGACCGTTGATGCGCGTCATCAACCGCCCGCCCACGTAGTCGTCCGAGACCGGCAGGAACCGGCGGGCGGCCTTGACCATCACGTTGTTCTCGACGTCGGGGTCCTCGTCGCGATGCCGGAACAGCTGCACCGCCGTGAAGATCAGCAGCAGGCCGAAGAGCAGGAACACGAAGGAGAACAGCGACAGCAGCGCGGCACCGACGGCGATGAAGACGACTCGCATGATCAGCGCCAGCACGATGCCGAAGGTGAGCACCTTGTGCTGGTGCTCCTCCGGCACGGCGAAGGTGGACATGATGATCACGAAGACGAAGAGGTTGTCGACCGACAAGCTCTTCTCCACGATGAAGCCGGTGAAGAACTCGGTGCCGGGCGTTCCGCCGTAGGCCATCGAGAACCAGATGCCGAACACCACCGCGACGGCGATGTAGAACACCGACCAGGCCGTGGCCTCACCGAAGCCCACGCGGTGCGGGCGCAGCCACCCCAGCACCAGGTCCACCGCCAGCAGCAGCACCACTAACCCGACGGTCACGCCCCAGGTCAGCGCGGAAATCTCACCCACCGACAGATCCTCCTGCTCGCCGTCTCAGGCCTCTCGCCCGCTGCCGCCACCGCCTGCGCGCGGCGAAACGATCAGGGCGATCACACCGATCAGCGCCGCGATCACCGAAGCGGTGAGGATACCCACCTTGGCGTCGCTGACCAGCGACGCATCAGCGAACGCGAGATCAGTGATGAACAACGAGACGGTGAAGCCGATACCGCCCAGCGCCGCGACGCCGAAGACCTCCCAGGGGTGCATGCCCTGCGGCAACGTGCCCCAGCGCAACCCGCTGGCCAGATAGGCGCCACCGCTGATCCCGATGATCTTTCCCAGCACCAGGCCCGTGATGACGGCCCAGGTCGCCGAGTTCGCGTACGCGGCGGCCAGTGCACCGTCGCCGAGCGGGACGCCCGCGTTGGCCAACGCGAAGATCGGCACCACCAGGAAGGCGCTGACCGGGTGCAGGTCGTGCTCGAGGGTGTCCAGGACCTTGCGGCCCCTGACCTCGCCGGCCGGGGTCAGCAGGCCCAGCGCGACACCGGCCAGCGTGGCGTGCACACCGGATTCCAGGGTCGCGAACCAGACGACCACGCCGATCGGGACGTAGGCCCACGGTGAGCTGATCCCCAACCGCCGCATGGCGACGCACACCAGCAGTCCGACGATGGTGCCCAGCAGCCAGAGCATGCTGAGCCGGTCGGTGTAGAAGATCGCGATGATCGCGATGGCCAGGATGTCGTCCACGATGGCCACGCTGAGCAAGAACAGCTTGGCTCCCGCCGAGACGTGCTTGCCCAGCAGGGCCAGGACGCCGACCGCGAACGCGATGTCGGTGGCCATCGGGATGCCCCAGCCGCGGATGGCTTCGCCCTCGGCGATGAGCGCGTAGAGCAGACCGGGCACGACCACGCCGCCGAGCGCGGCGACCGCGGGCAGGGTGGCGGCGCGCCGGTCGCGCAACTCGCCGACCGCGAGCTCGCGCTTGATCTCGAGGCCGATGACGAAGAAGAAGATCACCATCAGGCCGTCGTTGACCCAGTGACCGAGGTCGTGGGTGACGGCGAAGTCACCGGCACCCAGGGTGATCTTCTGGCCCCAGAACTGCAGATAGCCGTCGGCCGCTGCGCTGTTGGCCCAGATCAGAGCCACCACTGCCGCGATGACGAGCAGAACGCCGCCGGAGCTCTCCGCGCGCACGAATGCGCTCAGCGGAGCGCCGAGCGTTGATGCCGCACGCTTGACCGGACCTGGCACAGCCGCTGCCCCCTTCTCGCGGCCCGACCTCCCCGGGCGCGCAACAGCAGTCAACGAGACACGATTGCGATCAAGCTTTCCAGAATTCCGCTCACGTTGCATCCGCGACTCGCGGCGTTGTTTGACACGGTCCCGAATCCCGAACGGCCCCGCACGCATCCGATCCCGGACCACGTCGGATCCCGAGCGCGAATGCCAAGCGGAAGCAGTTCGGCTCCGCGCCGACTCGATCTTGATGCGCACCGTTTCCGTTGACCGCGATCGGCCATTTCCTCGACGCGTTCGCAGCAGCCTGCGACCTCGGCCCTGTGCGGGGCCGACCGCGATTGTTGTGCGTGAGTGCGGACGTGCGACCGCGTGGGTCCTTCCATCCTCCGGCGTCCGCAGAAGAGCCTTGCGCCGAGGATGGACGTGGGTTCGCCGTGTCTCGGGATGGACGTTGAGCGCGTTGTCATGACGCGAACCAGGACGCTCCCGCGATGTCGGCAGACGTGGCCTCCACGTTCGCCACCTCGCTGCTGCAACCGGCTGCTTCAAGCCGGGTGCGGACTTCTCGATGCGCAGCGCGACCGAGGTCATCGGCGGGCACAGCGACCTGCTGCTGGGTGTGGTGAGCACGCGCGAGCAGCACCACGATGCCCGGTTGCGGCACGTGCGCGCCCGACTCGGCTCCATCCCGGGGTGTTGGAGCCGCACCTGGGGCTGCGGGGCTTGCGGACCTTGCCGCTGCGGATCGAAGCCGCACAACGGCCGGCACTCGAACTGGCCCGGCGGTTGTCATCGCCCCCCGCGGTCAGCGCGGTGCACTACGCCGGACTCCCCGCAGGCCCGCCATGAACGAGCCACGCGCTTCGTGGAGGGATTCGGCGTCACGCTCCCCGTCGAGCTGAACGTCGACGCCGCGGCCGCCGAGGCGGTGTGCCACAAGGTGAGCGTGTTCACCCACGCCAAGAGCGCCGGATCCTGGCTGCGATCTGATCGGCGACGAGCCACGCGATTCCGGACAGGCCGAGCTGGCGCATCACTGCAAGCCGGTCGACGCTGTTCCAGTGTTCGACGATCTGACCATTCCGCACGCAGACGATGTCCATCACATCTATCGCTATCATGCGCCCCGCAGCGGATCTGCGCCTCGACGCGGGATGCTTTCCGAGAAAGGTCTTACGCGTGACGACGCGGTCGCCGTCGGCGATCATGTCGTGAATCTCGACGCGGAGATCAGGTAGGATCGCGTGGAGCAACGTGAAGATCTGCATAACTCCGTCCCGATCACTTCGCTCCCGCGGGGCGGGAGTGTGGTTCCGAAAGTTGTGAGCCAGCAGCTCCTCGCCAGTCTCGATGCACCCGCCCGCCTGGAAATCTTCGACGAAGCGCCGTACGAGCGCCTTGTTGCCCTCGCTCACTCTGCCTCCCGCAACGAAGCCACCGTGCACGTCGCCACGATGGACGTCTGGCTACGCGCCCTCATGCTCCTCAACACGGCCTAGATCGTTCTCAGACCAGGTGGTGCTCGAACGCGAACGCCGCGGCCGCGGTCCTGGAGCCGACGTCGAGCTTGGCGAAGATGTTCGACAGATGTCGGGCAACCGTTTTCTCCGACAGCACCAGCGCCGCCGCGATCTCGGGATTGCTGCTGCCCGCGGCGACGAGCCGCAACACCTCGATCTCGCGCGGACTCAAGCCGCCGGGCGCCCGCGCATCCCCCAGGAGCTTGGCCACGTCGTGCTCGGCCGGTGCGGCACCTAGGCTCGCGAACGCTCGCCGAGCCTCGTCGAGATCGGCCGCCGCCGACTCCGCGTCACCGAGGAGGCGCAGCGCTCGTCCGATCAGCACGCGGCACCGGGCCACCTCGTACGGTGCGGACAAGCGGGACCAGCCATCAGCAGCGCTCCGGGCGGCTGCGAGCGCGTCCTCGGCGTCACCGGTAGCGACGGCGACCGATGCGGTTGCGTACTCGCCGGCCGCTCGGAGCGCGGTGCAACCGAAGGCCGATCCGAACCCGTGGAGCTCGTCGGCCAAGGACGCGGCGTCTTCGATCTCACCCACGTCTGCCAGCACGTCGACGGCGGCCGGCAGCACTTGTGAGCGGTGCACCGGATCCCGCACCTCGGCCAGCACGCGGTGGATCGCGGCCGACGCCGCATCGGGCCGGCCGCGGGCCAGCCACAGCAGTGCCCGGCCGGGCTGGGCCGGGTGCCCGTACCCGGCCGCTTCCGCGTAGGCGGCCTCGGCCGCGTCGTGGTTGCCGCTGATGCGCAGCGCTTCGCCGCACTCGTAGTGGGCCTGTCCGACCGCGGGGCTGCCCCCGGCCGCGGCGTACCGTTCAGCCGCATGCTCGAGCTCGCTGATCGCGTCCCGGTAGGCGCCGTGCAGCCGCATCAACTGGCCGCGGTGGACCGCGCACTGGCCGGTGAACGCCACCAGGCCGGGCTGGCTCTCGCACCAGACGGTCAGCACGTGGGTCCACTCGCCCATCCGGCCGAAGTCGGAGATCTGCTGGCAGGCTTCGATCGACGAGTTCCTGACGGTGTTAGCCTCGATGTTCGACGACCGTGGGTTCTACGTCCTCGACGAGCTGGAAGCCGCGCTGTCGTTCGCGTCTTGCCTGCAACTGGTGGGCCTGATGCACGAGCTCGGTGAGCGCCGGGCGTAGGTGGTGTGCGCGACGCACTCGCCGATCCTGGCCGCGGCTCCGGGCGCCGACGTCGTCGAGGTAGGCGACCATGGACCCGCCGCGTGAAGTGGGACGAGCTCGAGTTCGTTGACCATTGGCGCCGCTACCTCGACAACCCGGACAGCTACCGCCTCGAGTTGACCGCAAGGCAGTACGTGAGATGACCAAGCTCGAGGAGGCGAGTCCGTCTCCATGTCGAGGCGGTGACGACTAGCTGTACTGGCCTGGGAGGTTGGATACGGGGTTGGCGGGTGGGCCGCCGATGCTGGTGTGGTGGCGGTGATGGTTGTAGTCGTGTAGCCAGCTGGGCAAGGCGGCGCGCCGTTGGGTCTCGGTGGTGTAGGGCTGGGCGTAGGCCCATTCGTCGAGCAGGGTGCGGTGGAAACGCTCGACTTTGCCGTTGGTCTGGGGCCGGTAGGGTCGGGTCCGCTTGTGGCTGATACCGGCTGTGTGCAGCGCTTCTTTCCAGGGGCGGGATCGGTAGCAGGCGCCGTTGTCAGTGAGGACTCGCTGGATATCGATGCCCGCTTCCGTGAACCATGCTTGCGCTCGTTTCCAGAACGCTGTGGCGGTGGTTTTCGTTTCATCGGGCAGGATTTCGGTGTAGCCAACCTGCTGTGATCGTCCAGGGCGGTGTGTAGGCATAGCCCAGCTTCGCCCGCGAGCTGGTGCTGTTGTTGGTGATGGGCCGGCTGCGGGTGTTGTGTCGGCCGCCTGTGGCGCGTCCGTGGACTTTATGGCCGCCTCCGTCGGGGATGTTGCCCAGCTTCTTGATGTCCACGTGCACCAGCCCACCCGGCTGTGGATATTCGTAGCGGCGGATCACGCGCCCGGTGGCCCGGTCCATATGCGCCAGCCGGTTGATCCGGTAGCGCGCCAACACCCGATGCACGGTCGAGGGATTGAGCTTCAGTAGCCCGGCGATGCGGGCCGGGCCCCACCGCCGAAGCACCCGGACTTTGATGATCCGCCGCTCGGTTCGAGTGGGAACACGGCGTGGGCTGTGATGCGGTCGGCTGGGGCGATCGACCATGCCCTGTTCACCGTCACGCCGGTAGCGATCCGCCCACCGCTTCGCGCAACCAACCGAGACTTGGAAACGCTCGGCCGCCCGCCGCAGCGGCCACCGATCCTCCACGACACACCGGGCCAGACGCAGCCTGCCTGTCTCGGTCAGTGGGGCGTTACGGTGACACACGAGGACCTCCTGGTGATCGGTGCAGATTGTGGTGATCCACACCGAACCCGGAGGTCCTCACTCATTCCAAGATCATCCGACCGCGTGCCACCCGTTCACAACCTCCGTGATCAGCACAACTAGACGGTGCGGTTAATGGTGCTCGGGCAAGTCCGCCGCCGTGCGCAGCATGGGGGTCAGTCGCTGGTGCGGGACGGCAGCGAGTCCGCCCTGTTCGATGTGATCGGCGAGGTCGGCGGTGAATTCGACCAGCTGGTCCACTGCGATGGAGTGTGGCGGCTGCTGGTTGTAGGGCCGGATGTGGTCGCGTGCCCGGCGCAACAGAGCGGTTGCTCCGGCGGCGTTCCCTCGGTGCAGGTGGGTAAGGCCGACGGCGAGTTGGGCCAGTCCCTTCCACAGGGCACGCTCCGCGCTGGGCGCGGTCTTCCATGCCCCTTCGAGGACTTCGTGGGCGTGGAACGGACGGCCGTCGTCGAGGAGTTGCTGGGCCTGCTCCAGGCTCTCCCGCGGGGTGAGTACGAGGTCTTCATCGATGCGCTCGACGCCGGCGGCGCCGTGCGGCAGCGGGCGGCCGAGCCCATCTCGCGGACGGGCATTGCGGGCCCGACCGTTTGCATCGCGGTCGCGTTGGGCCATGCCCCGAGTGTGCCTGATCCTCGACGTCGTCCCAGGGATCGAGACGACGGAACTGGCTATGCCTGGGCGATCAGGAAACCTGCTGGACAGGTGTCCATGCGCAACCCGTAGACCGTGTATGTGTCGGATACGTTGCAGAGGTACGCGCTGGCCGAGCGCACCTGCTCGCGTGCGATCCGTTGTTCGCCCGCCAGGTCGACGACTTGCTCGAAGCCCAGTGGCCGGTGTGCTTCTGCGTCGATGTTCAGGACCGGTGAGGTGACGCGGTCACGATCTCCCGTCAGGGTGTTCCTGACAGATCACCACTCGCGCCCCAAAGGTCCAATTTCGTACCGCGCATAACTGTTATGTGCGGTCACTCCTCCGTGTGCCGAAGCCAGCCGCGAGTGTGGAATCCCGGCTCAGGTGCCAGCGCGAGCGTCGCGTGCACCTGAGCGATCAGCAGGTCGCGTTGCACCGACCCGTCGAAGCTCTCCGCCCCCTTGGCCTTGTTCAGGTACTCCTCGGCTTCGGCCCGATGCTCGTCGCTGCTGCTGGTCATGACGTCCTCCCCCCGGTGAGCTGTCGTCGCCCCCGCAGGATGCGCCCGGACGGCCGCGCCCGCCGGTCAGGTCGCCCACGACGCCGACCGGCTCGCGGCCGCAGCACCTCTTGGATTCCATGCTCAACCAGGTCGTATCGCATCTGATGCGAACTCGCGCCGCCTGTACGCGGCAGTAGTGGCGCTCGCGAGGTCGTCGAGCCGGGGCGCTGTCGAGGCGTTCGAGACACGACCGAAGCCGCAGTCCGAGGGCTTCGCGTACCCGCCTCGCCGCGTTGATCATTCTCGCGCACACAACCAGCTGATCGTGTGCATCTCGCTTGCCGCGGGTGTCCCGTGCTGTCCCCCACTAGCCCCTTAACCGGTATCCCGCCAGGCAAATGCCGACAGGGCGGCGGCTCAGGCCGCGCTCGCCAGCGCCGTCGAAGCCGGAGCGGGATGAAGCCGAGATCGACGTCATGATCGATTCGCTCGGCGATACCGGTAGCGCCCTTAGCGGTGGCCGACGTGATCGCCTCGAAGCGCTGTACGCCGCGATGGACCTGCACGTCACCTACGAGCACGGAACGAACACCGCCGAAATAAAAATTCACCCGGTTGGGAACCGGGTGAATAGTTTGCGTGTCGGAGGGGGGACTTGAACCCCCACGCCCATTAGTAGGGCACTAGCACCTCAAGCTAGCGCGTCTGCCATTCCGCCACTCCGACGCCTCAGGCCCGCCCTTTGTTTCCCGGGCGGCCCCGCTGTGTTGTGCATATAGATTAGCCCATGGTCATCAGGGCCTGTAACCCACCCCCCTCTTTGCGTCCTGGGTGATAGAAATGCCTGGTGAGCGAGCACAGCGGTATCTCCGGAAGCGATCAGGACGCGGGGTTGGTGCTGGCGCAGGACGAGGTCGTCGGACTGGCCAGTGACTTGATCCGCATCGACAGCACGAACACGGGTGAGGCCGACACCGTGGTGCCCGAGCGGGCCGCGGCCGAGTACGTGGCCGAGAAGCTCTCCGAGGTCGGTTACGAGGTGACCTACGTCGAGGCCGGCGACCAGGTGGGCCGGGCCAACGTCGTCGCTCGGCTGCCCGGGGTCGACCCCTCGCGGGGCGGGTTGCTGGTGCACGGGCACCTGGACGCCGTGCCCGCCGATCCGGCCGAGTGGTCGGTGCACCCGTTCTCCGGGGCCGTGCAGGACGGCTACGTGTGGGGCCGGGGCGCGGTGGACATGAAGGACATGCTGGCCATGAGCCTGGCCATCGCTCGGAGGTTCAAGCGCGACGGCATCGTGCCGCCCCGCGACATCGTCTTCGCCTTCGTCTCCGACGAGGAGGCCGGGGGGTTCCAGGGCGCGCAGTGGCTCGTCGAGCACCGGCCCGAGCTGTTCGAGGGGTGCACCGAAGCCATCAGCGAGGTCGGCGGGTACTCGCTGACCCTCAAGGACGGCGTGCGGGCCTACCTGGTGCAGACCGCGGAGAAGGGGATCCGCTGGCTCAAGCTGCGCGTGCGCGCGCGTGCGGGGCACGGGTCGATGGTGCACGAGGACAACGCGGTCACCAAGCTCTCCGAAGCCGTCGCCAAGCTCGGGGCCCACCGGTTCCCGCTGGTGATGTCCGAGAGCGTGCAGGAGTTCCTCGACGGGGTCAGCGAGATCACCGGGTGGGACTTCCCGCCCGACGACGTCGACGGCTCGGTGGCCAAGCTGGGCAACATCTCCCGGATCATCGGCGCCACGCTGCGCGACACCGCCAACCCGACGATGCTCACCGCGGGCTACAAGCACAACGTGATCCCGTCGGTGGCCGAGGCCGCGGTGGACTGCCGGATCCTGCCCGGCCGCGAGGAGGCGTTCGACCGCGAGCTGGCCGAGCTGCTGGGGCCCGACGTCGAGCGCGAATGGGTCGGGCTGCCACCGGTGGAGACGAAGTTCGAAGGCCGGTTGGTCGAGCAGATGCAGGCCTCGCTGCTGGCCGAGGACCCGGGGGCCAAGGCGCTGCCGTACATGATGTCCGGGGGCACCGACGCGAAGTCCTTCGCGCGGCTGGGCATGAGCTGCTACGGCTTCGCCCCGCTGCGACTGCCCGCCGACCTCGACTTCTCCGCGCTGTTCCACGGCGTCGACGAGCGGGTTCCGGTGGACGCGCTGAAGTTCGGGGTGCGCGTGCTGGACCGCTTCCTGCGCGACAGCTGACTGTCGGTGGAGTCTGGTTGCATCCCCGGTAGTTGATCATCGGGAGGTGTCGCGTGGACCTGGCGCGCTTGATGCAGAGCTACCTGGAGCACCTGCAGGCCCGCAAGCTTGCGGCGAACTCGCTGCGCTCCTACCGCAGAGACCTCGAGTCGGTGGCCGGTGAGCTCGTGGAGCTCACCGGCGTGCCGGCCGAGCACCTCGACGTCGAGCAGGTCGACGCCGCGGTGCTGCGGTCGGCCTTCGCCCGGTACGCCGCCGAGCGGTCGGCGTCGACGGTCACCCGCGCGTGGTCGACGTGGAACGGGTTCTTCGCCTTCCTCGTCGTGGAGGGCGCGGCCGCGGGCAATCCGATGCAGGTGGTGCCCAAGCCGCGCCACGTCCCGGCCGCGCCCAAACCGCTGCAGGGCGAGGACACCCCGGAGCGGTTGCTGCGGATGGTGGCCTCGGGGGCGCGGCAGGCGCGCAACCCCTGGCCGGAGCGGGACCTGGCCGTCCTGGCGACGCTGCTGTGCACCGGGGTGCGCTCGGCCGAGCTGCTGGGGCTGACCGCGGGGTCGCTGGCCGGGCGCGGCGGCGACCGGCGGCTGCACGTGGCGGGCAAGGGCGGCAGGAGCCGGTCGATCCCGATCGAGGACAGCCTCGACGAGCTCATCGGCACCTACCTGCGGACGCGGCGCGAGCGGTTCGGCAACCGGCTGCCCGGCGGGGAACCCCTGTTCGTCGACCACCGGGGCGAGGCGCTCAAGCGGGGCGGGTTGCAGTACCTGGTGCGGCGGTGCTTGCAGGCCGCCGGGGTCTCCGACCGGGTGCGGCCCGGAGCGATGGTGCACGCGCTGCGGCACACGTTCGCGACCCGGCTGGCCGAGGACGGGGCCAACGCGGCCGAGATCGCCAAGCTGCTCGGGCACGCGTCGATGAACGCCAGTCAGTCCTACATCGAGGTGACGGCGCGCGAGCAGCGGTTGTCGGTCAAGGCCAACCGCACGCTCCAGGTGCTCGGCGAGCTCTCCTAGCTGTTCACCCCCAGGTGTCGGCGGTGGTGAGGCCGGTGGTGCCGCCGGTGGGGTCGGTGAGCAGCACGGCGCCGGGCAGGAGCGGGTGCTCGACGGGTTCGGCCCGGCCGCCGTGCTTGTCGGCCAGCCGTCCGACGTCCGGCAGGTCGGGCAGCGAGAGGTAGCACAGCCAGCCCGGGCCGGTCGCGCGCTCGGTGACCCGGGTGGCCACCGGGCGCCCCGAGGTCAGGTACACCACCGGCTCGCCCTCAACGACCTGCCAGCCGAGCGTGTCGGCCCAGAACGCGTCGGCGCGCTGCGGCGAGGTGGTGGCGAGCTCGACCCAGCAGGGCTCGCCCGAGCGCGGGGCCGGAGCCCACGGCCCGTGCTGCGCTCGGCCCTCGGCGAGCTGGGCGACCGCGTCGTCCGGTCCGGTGAGCGTGTAGTTCATCGCGGCGCCGGCGAACACCGGGCGGAAGCCGGGGGGCTCACCGGCGCGCGGTTTGCGGATGGTGGCGCAGCGGCGGTTGCCCACCCAGCAGTCGAAGCCGACCGGCACCGGAACCGGCGACCAGTCCAGGACAGCCCGGTAGAAGACGGCCGCGGCCATCGGGTCCGGGCTGAGCAGGTCGACGCGGCGCAAGCCGCGGACCACAGCAGTTGCGGGCAACGTGGATTCCTCGCCACCGGGGATCAGTTCATCTTGGACACCCGGGCTGTCGGGCACAATGCTCCGTTCGTCCCAGATCGTGAGCGGAGCGGGCGCGCTCAGCGCAATCGCTCCAGCTCGGTGGCCACGTCCACCACCTGCGAGGCCAGCTTGCGCAGCTCGTCGTGGCTCGCGCCGTCGTCGGCCGCGGTGGAGACGTCCTCGGCGGCGCAGCGCAGCTGGAACAACCGGTCCTGCAGGTCGGCGAGCTCCGCCGCGGAGAGCACCACGGCGTCCTCCGGCAGACCGCCGCGCTGCACCGCGGTGCGCCGCTCGTAAGCCCGCTGCCGGCACGACTGCGCGCAGTAGAGCTTCGGCCTGCCCTGACGACCGGACTCGGGAACGCGCCGCCCGCACCACGCGCAGTGCCGCACGCGGCGCTGGCGGGGAGTCTCCAGGTTCTCCACGGAGGCTCACGTTATCCAATGTCGACTCCCGAGCCGCGCAAGCCACGCCGTTAACCTCGCCACAGGCCACCGGGCGTATACCCGGGCGTCACCGCTGTGCGGGACAGTTGGCGGCGTGACGCATCCCTTCCTGGACGGGCCGCGGCCGAGGGCGCTGGCCCATCGCGGCTGGCACCTCGACGACCTCGCCGGCATGGAGAACTCGCTGAGCGCCTTCGCCCGCGCGGCGGCCGAGGGCTACCGGTACGTCGAGACCGACGTGCACGCCACCGCCGACGGCGTGGTGGTCGTCCACCACGACCCGACCCTGGACCGCACCACCGATCGCACCGGCGCGATCGCCGAACTGCCCTTCGCCGAGGTCTCCCGGGCCAAGGTCGGCGGGCGCGAGCCCGTGTGCAGCTTGGACGTCGCGCTCGAGGAATTGCCGGAGACGTCGTTCAACGTCGACATCAAGGCCGACTCCGCGGTCGAACCGGTGCTCCGGGCGGTGCGCAGGCACGACGCCTGGGACCGGGTGTGCCTGGCCTCGTTCTCGGACAAGCGGCTGGCGCGGCTGCGCGCGGGAGGCGGCCCGCGGTTGCTCACCTCCGCGGGCCAGCGCTCGGCCGGGTTGCTGTGGTTGTCCTCGCGGTTGCCGGTCTCGCCGCTGCGCCGGCTGGTGGGCGGCGCGGCCGCGCAGGTCCCACCGCGGCACAAGGGGTTGGAGGTCATCGACTCGCGATTCGTCGAACGCGCGCACCGGTGGGGGCTGGAGGTGCATGCTTGGACCGTCGACGATGCCGCCGAGATGACGCGGCTGCTGGACCTGGGCGTGGACGGTCTGGTCACCGACCGGCCCGATGTGCTCCGCGAGGTGCTGCGCGAACGCTCCGCCGACCCGGCCGCCTGGTGATCATGTCCGCGCGGTGATCGGCCGCCCAGTAGGGTGCCCCCAGTCGAGTGGCCCGGCACCCCCGGAGGACGGATGAGCGTGATGGACAGCGACGCGGCGCCGCAGGCCGCGAGGCGGCGGGAACAACGCGGGTGGTGCTGGTACGACTGGGCGAACTCGGTCTTCCCGACCTCGGTCACCACGGTCTTCCTCTCGCTGTACCTGACCTCGGTGGCCACCCGGGCGGCCGAGGCCGACGTGGCGCGCAACGGCCCGAACGCCTGCGCTGGCGGGAACTCGCTGGTCAACTGCGACATCTCGCTGTTCGGGCTGGCCTTCCCGGCGGGCTCGCTGTGGGGCTACCTGCTGTCGGTGGCCACCGTGGTGCAGGTGGTGGTGCTGCCGATCACCGGCGCGATCGCCGACCGCACCCAGAGCAAGCGGCTGATGCTGGCGGTGTTCGCCTTCGGCGGGGCGTTCGCGACCGGGTTGCTGGCGCTGGTCGCCGGGTCGAACTGGCAGCTGGGCGTGGTGCTGTTCGTGCTGGCCAACATCTGCTTCGGCGCCTCGGTGGTGGTCTACTACTCGTTCTTGCCCGAGATCGCCGACGCCGACGAGCGCGATGCGGTGTCCACCCGCGGCTGGGCCATCGGTTACCTCGGCGGCGGGTCCGCGCTGGCGCTGCACCTGGTCATCTACCTGGGCCACGACTCGGTGGGGATGTCCACCGAGACCGCGGTGCGGTTGATCTTCTTCCTCTCCGGGCTGTGGTGGGCCGCGTTCACGCTGCTGCCGCTGGCCGCGCTGCGCCGCCACCGGGATCCGGAACCGGCCGTCGAGGGCGGTCCGTCGGCGGTCACCGCGGGCTTCAAGCAGCTGATCGCCACGCTGCGCGAGGCGCGCCACTTCCCGCTGACCCTCTTCTTCCTCGGCGCCTACTGGATCTACACCGACGGCATCGCGACCGTCACCCAGGTCTCGGCCCAGTACGGCAACCTGGAGCTCGACCTGCCCCAGGAGACGCTGATCATCACGTTGCTGATCGTGCAGTTCATCGCGTTCTTCGGCGGCGTGCTGCACGGGGCGGTGGCCAAGCGCATAGGCGCGAAGAAGACCATCCTGATCAGCCTGGCGACCTGGTTGGTGGTGCTGGTCGCGGCCTACTTCGTGCAGGCGGGCCAGGAGATGCAGTTCTACGGGCTGGCCGTGGGCATCGGCATGGTGCTCGGCGGCACGAACGCGCTGTCCCGTTCGTTGTTCAGCCAGATGGTCCCGGCCGGGCGCGAGGCCGAGTACTTCTCGCTCTACGAGGTGGGGGAGCGGTCGACCTCGTGGCTGGGTCCGCTGGTGTTCGCCGGTGTCGGGCAGGCCACCGGGTCGTTCCGGCTGGCCATCGTCTCGCTGGTGGTCTTCTTCGCGGTCGGGCTGGTGCTGGTTTCGCTGGTGCCGGTGCGGCGCGCGATCGAGGCGGTGGGCAACACGCCGCCGAAGTTGCTCTAGTGCGGCGTGTCGTGTTCGTTGAGTAATCACCGGTGCTCAGCGAGCGACGGGACGTCGATTGCTCCATGCTGGTGATCAGTCGGGGCGGGGGCATCGCCTCTGGCGGAATATGCCAGTACGCTGCGTCGTGACAATGGGGAGTGTCATGGACATACGGGCAGTCACAGACGGTACATGCGTTGGGCCGTCCGGGTAGTGATCTCTATCCCATGTTGACGAATAACCCTGGGTCCTGCTTGGCGGTGGTGACTGCGGATCTGGCACCATCACCCGTTCGAACCCTCCTATAGATTGCGAGTGGGAAAACGCGTCACGAACGCGGTCCGACGGCATCTCTATGGAGACATCCGTGGTTGCCGGGTGAACAATGTCACCGACGGCAACCAGAAGCACGACACCGGGAACAGACGACGGGTACCCCGTCGTTGCACACGGTGAGCACAACCGCTCGGGCTTCGGGCCCGGGCCGAAGGGAAAGGAACCGTCATGGCCGACCGCGTTCTGCGTGGCAGCCGGCTCGGAGCTGTCAGCTACGAGACCGACCGTAACCACGACCTCGCACCGCGCCGGACGGTGCGCTACGCCTGCCCCAAGGACCACGAGTTCGAGGTTCCCTTCTCCGACGACGCCGAGGTGCCGCCGACCTGGGAATGCCGTCTCCACGGCTCCGAGTCGAAGATCATCGACGGCAGCGAACCGGAGCAGAAGAAGGCCAAGCCGCCGCGCACCCACTGGGACATGCTGCTGGAACGCCGCACCATCCCGGAGCTTGAAGAACTGCTCAACGAGCGTCTCGAGGTGCTGCGCGCCCGCCGCGGGCACTGACAGCCGAAGAGGCACGCACACGACAAGCGCCCGGGAGACGAGCCCGGGCGCTTACGCGTGCTCCCAGATCAGCGCAGCAGCGAGCGGGCGAGGCCGACGGCCTGGTTGCCGCGGCGGCGCAGCCCCCACTTGGTGACCCGCACCAGCGCCTCCCGGACGACCTCGGCGTCCATCTTGGAGGCGCCGTGCTCGCGCTCGACGAAGGTGATCGGCGCCTCGACCACCACGTAGCCGGCCTCCACGGCGCGCCAGGCCAGGTCGACCTGGAAGCAGTAGCCCTGCGAGGCGACGTCGTGCAGGCGCAGCGTGCGCAGCACCTCGCTGCGGTAGACGCGGAACCCCGAGGTGATGTCGTTGATCGACACCCCCAGCGCCAGCTTCGAGTAGACGTTGGCCCCGCGCGAGAGCAGCGCCCGGTACCAGGGCCAGTTCACCGTCCGCCCGCCCGTGACGTAGCGCGAGCCCAGCACGACGTCCGCGCCGGTTCCGTTCGGGCCGAGCATGCCGATCAGCCGCGGCAGGTCCTCCGGGGCGTGCGAGCCGTCGGCGTCCATCTCGATGATCGCGGTGTACTCGCGCTCCAGCGCCCAGTCGAACCCGGCGACGTAGGCAGCCCCCAGGCCGGTCTTCCCCGCGCGGTGCAGCACGTGCACGCGCTCGTCCTCGGCGGCGAGCGCGTCGGCGAGCTCCCCGGTGCCGTCCGGGCTGGCGTCGTCGACCACCAGCGCGTGCGCCGCCGGGACCGCGTCGAGCAGGCGCCGCAGGATCTCGGCGACGTTGTCCCGCTCGTTGTAGGTGGGGATCACCACCAGCACGGCGCCGTCCGGGCGTTTCGACATGCGTTTCCTCCTGGCCGGCTCGGGCGAGCCGGCTTTTGCTTCTCGCGGATCAGCCGTTCGCACGCCGGGCTCTCCACCCGGCGACCACGACCGCACCGACCCCCAGTACCGCCAGTGTCCACATCGGAGCCGAACCCAGCTCGGTGGCGAGCGTGCGCTCCGTCCGCAGCGGAACCTCGGCGCTGAGGGTCCGCGCGGTGAAGAGCTGCGTCTGCTGGGTCACCGACCCGTCCGGCTGCACCACGGCGCTCACGCCGCTGGTGGCCGACACGATCATGGCCCGTCCGGTCTCCACGGCGCGCAGCCGGGACATCGCCAGCTGCTGGTAGCTCATCTCCGAATGGCCGTACCAGGCGTTGTTGGTGGGCACGACCAGCAGCTGCGCGCCGCGCGCGACCGCCGGGCCGAACACGTCGTCGTAGGCCACGTCGTAGCAGATGCCCACGCCCAGCGCGGTGCCCGCGACGTCGAGCACGCCCGGTGCGCGTTCCGGGACCATGTCCTGCGGGAACCGGTCCACGAACGGGCTGACCAGGCGCGCGACCGAGCGCATCGGGATGGTCTCGGCGAACGGGACCAGGTGCTGCTTGACGTAGCGCTGGCTGAAGCCCCGCTGCGGGTCCCAGCGCACGACCTCGTTGCGCAGCGAGCCGTCCGGGTCCTGCCCGAGCCCGCCGACGACCAGCGGCACCCCCAGCTCCCGGGCGATGGCGGACAGCTCCGGATCGGTGCGCGTGGCGTCCCAGCTGCCGACCTGCTCGGGCAGCACCACGAAGTCGGGCTTGGGCACGCGCCCGTTGCGCACGTCGTCGACGAGCGTCCAGGCCGCCGTGACGTGGTTGTCGTGCAGCTGGTCGTCGGCGTGCAGCAGGCCCAGCCCCAGGTTCGGCGCGTTGCCCTGGATCACCGCGACCCGCTTGGTGCCCGCCTGGGCCTCGGTGCCGATCAGCGGCCAGGTGGCCAGCCCGCCGAGCACCGGAACCAGCGCCGCGGCCACCGGCACCGCCCAGCTGCGGGGCCTGCGGACCCGGAAGGCCAGCTCGGCCAGGCCGGCGCCGGTGAGCGCCACCGCGAAGGACACGAGCGCGGCGCCGCCGAGCGAGGCCAGCGGCAGCAGCGCACCGGTGTCCTGGGTGAAGGCCAACCGCCCCCAGGGGAACCCGCCGAAGGGGAAGGCCGAGCGGACCGCCTCGGCGGCGACGAACACCGCCGCCATCCACACCGGGGCCACCGGAAGCCGGCTGACCAGCGACATCCCGGCGCCGGCGAGGCCGATGAACAGCGCCTCCACACCGGCCACGCCCAGCCACGGCCACGGCCCGAAGTCGGCACCGAGGAAGTCCTGCAGCCAGCCCAGCAGCGGCAGCAGGAAGGCGAAGCCGAACACCACGCCGTAGCCGAACCCGGCGCGGGCTCTGCGCCCGCGAACCACCGCGGCCAGCACCGCGAAGGCCAGCGGCGCGAGCCACCACAGATCGCGCGGGGGAGAGCCCGCGTACAGAGCGAACCCGGCGCCGACGGCCGCGACCAGGCGCAGCGCCCAGGCGGCACGACGTCGTCCGGGAGTGCGGTCATCCGGCTGCGCGTCCTGCTGCGCAGGCGCCGTGGGGACTGCCACCCGACCCAACCTTCTCGGTGTTACCGGGCCCCGCTGCGGGGGCCGACCTCGTTCTCGCCGTGCCGGGCGCGCATCGGTCGCCAGCACGCAACCAAATGTACGCGCAGCCGCCGACCGTCCCCGCACACAGGCTCGCCACGACCCGCGCGACACGCACGGTGACCGCGTCGCGCGTGCGCGCGATTTCGGTGACTCGGGGGATGCGGCCTGGCGCGCAGCGTTACCCTGCTCGCGGCGATCTTCGGGCGGAGGGAAGCGCGTGGCGGACCGGGCGAGCAACGCCTTCGACGGCGAAGCCGACAACGTCGTGCAGGTGGGTGGCGATCTCAGCGGTGGCGTGCACTACCACCTGCCTCGTCGGCCGAAGCCCGCACCCGCGCAGGTGCCGCCACCGGGGAGGCTCTTCGTCAACAACGAAACCCAGCTCGCAGCCATCAGCTGCGCGCTGCGGCCGGGCGGCGGCGAGCCGAAGGTCGTCGTCGTGCGGGGAGCACCCGGCGGCGGGAAGTCCGAGACGGTCTACCAGTGGGTGAGCAAGCACCGCGGACGTTTCCCGGACGGCCTGTTCTACGCCCGCCTGTCGGCCGGGGCGGGCGAAGCGGGCCTGGAGAGCGCGGTGCTGCGGGACTTCCTGCTCGCGGTCGGCTACGAGTCCGACGAGATCCCGACCACGGAGAGCGGCCGCTACGGGCTGTGGCAGTCGTGGAGCTGCGGCAAGCGGATCGCGGTGGTCGTCGACGACGCGATCAAGGCCTCGCAGGTGCGCAAACTGCGCCCGGGCGAGGGCGACTCCGCGGTTCTGGTGACCGAAGCGGGCCCGCTGTCCTCGCTGCGCGTCGACGGCGGCGTCGAGTTCGTGCCGCTGGACCCGCTGGCCCCGGAGGCCGCCCGTGAGCTCATCACCGGCATCGTCGGCCGCCGGCTCGATCCTGCCGAGCTCGACGAGCTGATCCGGCTCTGCGACGGCTACACCATCGCGCTGTGCGCGGTGGCCGCCGGCTTGGCGGACGCGCCGGAACGACCGGCCGGTCGGTGGATCGACGACCTGTCCCGCCAGGGGCGGCGGCTCAAGGTGCTCTCCCGCGACGAGGACCAGTCGGTGCGCGCGGTGTTCAACACCGTGCTCGACCGGCTCGGCGAGGAGCCCAGGCAGGTCTACGCCGCGTTCGGGCAGCACCCGGGACGCGGCGAGGTGAGCCTGGGGGCGTTGGCCGCTGCCTGCGAGCGCGACCTCGACGAGGTGCGCGACGCCGCGGAGGTGCTGTGCCGGGCGCGTCTGGTGCGCACCGCCGGCGCGGATCGCTACCTCGCCGACGGCCTGGTGCGCGAGCACGCCCGCGCTCAGTTCCCGGACGACGACGGGAGACAACGGCGGTTCCAGGAGTTCTACCTGCGCCGCGCGATCGCCGAGGGCTGGGCGGTGCAGACCGAGCGCGGCTGGTTGGAGCGGCTCTGGGGCGCGCCGATCGAACGGCCCTCGGAGGAGTGCTGGACCTGGTTGACCGCCGAGCGGGCGAACCTGCGCGCGGTCGCCCGGGAACTGCACGCGGCGGGCAGTGCCGAGCTCTGCCGGATGGCGGTCGCGCTGTGGCCGTTCCACGACCAGGCCAAGCACGTCGACGACATGGACGTGATCAACCGGGACGCCGCGGAGGTCGCCACCTCGCACGACCTGCCCGACATCGCCGCGCTGGCGCTGGTGCAGCGCGGGTTCGCCTTCCGCTACCGCGGCGAGCACGACAAGGCCGTCGAGCTGTTCGGCGAGGCCGCGCGGAGGTCGGAACTGCCCGAGGTCGAGGCCACCGCGGTGGAGTCGATGGGTCTGGTGCTGCGCGACCAGGGCGATCCCGCCGCCGCGCGCGATGCGCTGCGGCGCAACCTCCGGGCGGCCGAGCGGCTCAAGCGCGAGCGCTCGACGGATCGCCGCGACGACGAGCGGACCTACGACCGGCGGATCGCGCTGGCGTGCATGCACCTCGGCTCGGTCGAGGATCTCGGGCAGTGCTGGGAGCTGTTCGAACGCGCCCTGAGCCACTTCACCGGGCGGGAAGCGATCAACGAGGCGAAGGTGCTCCGCTGGCGCGGGCGTCGCGGCACCGATGCCGGACGGCACGACCGGGCGCGCGCCGATCTGACCGCGGCGCTGGAGGCCATGACCCAGCTCGGCAAGACCTTCGACCGGGCGCAGATCCTGTGCGATCTCGGGGAGAACGCGTCCGCGGTCGGTGACCTCGACGCGGCGCGCGAGCGGTACCGCGCGGCGGCCGAGCTCTGCCAGGCGAACGGGTACGACGAGCTGGGCATGCGGGCGCGGGCGGCCCTCGACGGGCTCGGGGGTTAGCAGCCGGGAGCGCGGCGGTGCCTCGACGGCTCGCCCAGCTCCACCACGCGCCGTCCCAGGTGCAGTCGCGCCGGGAACTCGGGGCGGCCGAGCCGAAGCCACTCGTGCACGACGGCGGCTCCGGCCGCGCCCAGGTCCGGGGGAAGCCGCAGCCGTACCACCGGGTGGTCCCGCCCGGTGACCACCCAGGTGCCGCAGCGGTCGCGGGTCGTGCCGAGCACGCAGCCCGGCATCGCGGCCAGCGTGCTGCGAATCCAGTGCAGCGGGTCCTCGTGGCAGGCGTCGTCGAGGACGACCTCGGCCAGTTCCAGCCAGCGCCGCTCGGGCTCCCGGGTCCCGGCGACCAGCACGCCGTCGACCTCGCCGAGGGCGCTCGCGGGATGGCGGACGACCGAGGCGTTGGCCCAGTCCACCTCGACGAGCTGGCTCGGCACGTCCGGAACCTGCTGCTCGGGCAGCGGAACCGCGGTCGCGCCCGCCGGTTCGGGCGGTTCCGGAAGCTGCATCCGGGAGTAGATCTCCGCGCGCAGCAGCTCCGCCGAACGCTCGGGGACCGATGTGGTCAGCGCGGTGATCTCGGCGTGCCGGTCGGGGGTGTGCTGCTCGACGACCTCGTCGATCTGCGCGCGCAGCGGGCGGTCCGCGCTCAGCCGCGGTGTCGCGCGCAGCAGCGCGGCCACCGGCGATGCGGGATCGACGGCGTGCACCGGCCAGGACGCCAGCAGCAACGGGGTTCCCAGGGCTGCCGAGTAGAACCCGACCGAGCTGTGATCGCCCACGGTGACGTCGGCGGCGATCAGCGCGGCGCGCCAGCCCTCCTCAGGAGGCAGCACCAGCGCTCCCGCCTTCGCGCAGTCGGCCAACCAGGTCCGGACTTGCCAGGGGGAGTGGCCGTGCCAGACGTTGGGGTGCAGCGCGACCACGACCCGGTACTCGTCGAGCGGCAGCTCGCGCGAAAGCCGTTGCACCAGCGAGGGATCCCGGCCGAAGAGCGATTCCGGACCCCAGGTGGACGACACCACGACGCACCGCTGCTCCGGGCGGATCCCGAAGCGGTGCCGGTAGGATTCGCGCAACGGCCTGCCGGCGAGCATCCGGTCGAAGCAGGGATCACCGGCCACCAGCGCCACGGGCTCGGCCTCCGGGCAGTACCCGCGCAGCCGCTCGCGCTGCTCCTCGTGCGAGAGCACCGCCACCGAGGCGACCGGCTCGCCCTCGTGCAGCATCCAGTGGGCGGAAAGCCCGAACACCCGAGGTTCCGAGGTTCCGAGGTTCCGAGGTTCCGAGGTTCCGAGGTTCCGAGGTTCCGAGGTTCCGAGGTTCCGAGGTTCAGGTACTTATTGTACCCCATTCCGTGCGGCAAAATGATCAGCGGCGCCGCGATCTCGTGCAGCGGGCCGCCGTAGCTGGCCGAAACGGCAACGGAGAACTCCGCGGAAACTGCGGTTTCCCAGGAGATCGGAACGATTCCGCTGCGGGCCAGCAATTCCGACGTGCCCGTGTCGAAGGCGCTGGATCCGGTGCAGGTGAACGCGGTTTGAACTCGGGTGTCCCCGCTCCACAGCGAAACCACGTCCAGCAAGCGGGTCAGCGCGGTGACGTTGTGCACGACCACCAGGACGCGCCGCGAAACGTCGGCCGTTCGCCAGGACTCCCCGGCTTTCCCCACCGCCAACTCGTCCCAAGACAACGCCATCCGGCCATCGTAGATCGCCGGGATCGGCGGCGGACGACCGTCAGACGCAGCGGAAGGGGACCGCGTGCAGGCCGGTGGCCCCATCGGGGACCGTGCCCTGCGTGGCGGCGGTCTGCGGGGTGCCGGTGCGGTCGATGGCGCGGCAGCGCACCCGGTGGTCACCCGGTGGCAGGTCGAGCCGGGCCCGCCACATCCGCCAGGTGTCCCTGCTGACGTCGGTGGCCAGCTCGGCGGCCTGCCACGGGCCGTCGTCGACGCTGACCTCCACCGCGCGGATCCCGGTGTGCTGGGCCCAGGCGATGCCCGCGACGGTCACCGCTCCGGCGGGCACCGAGCTGTTCGGGCGCGGGCGGTCGATGCGCGACTGGGTCTTGATCGGCGCGTAGCGGGCCCAGCCGCGCTGCTCCCAGTAGTGCTGCCGGTCGAAGGTGGTGACCTCGCCGGAGACCAGCCACTTCGTCGCCGAGACGTAGCCGTAGAGACCGGGCACGACCATGCGCACCGGGAAGCCGTGCTCGGGCGGCAGCGGCTCGCCGTTCATCTCGAAGGCCAGCAGCGCACCTCGGTCCGGCTCCAGCAGCACGTCGAGCGGGGTGCCCGCGGTGTAGCCGTCCGAGCTCCGGGTCAGCAGCTGCTGCGCGCCGGCCCGGATCCCGGCTTCCAGCAGCAGGTCGCGCACCGGAACGCCCGCGAAGTCCGCGGTGGAGATCAGATCGCCCCCGACCGGGTTGGACACGCAGGTCAACGTGATCGTCCGGGACTGCGCCCGCCGGGCGAGCAGCTCGTCGAAGCTCAGGTCGAGCTCGCGGTCGACCATGCCGTGCAAGCGCAGCCGCCAGTCCTCGGCCCGCAGCCGCGGCACCACCAGCGCGGTGTCGATGCGGTAGAAGTCGCGGTTGCTGGTCAGGAAGCGCGGGGTTCCGGAGGCGGCGAAATCCGCCCCGGCCGGGATCGCCGGGCGGGACAGCCGGGGCAGCCGCTCGGCCACCCCGGACCGCGAGGCCGCGACGCCGGAGACTCGGGAGAGCGCGCTGCCACCGGCGGCCGCCACGCCCGACCCGGCCAGCACCAGCCCGGAGGTGACCAGGAAGCGGCGGCGGGCCCAGCCGTCGGAGGCCGGGGGCAGGGAGGTCTCCTCGCCGCCGCCACGACCGGCGAACCACAGCAGCGCGAACGCGCCCACCCCGATCACCAGCGACACCAGCGCCGGGGCGATGCCGCCGTCCGGTCGGGCGGCCGCCGCGACGATCCCTGCGATCCCGAACGCCGCGATCACCAGCGCGCCCGGCCACCAGCGCCGCTGGGACAGCAACCCGGCCACCACCGCCAGCGCGGCGATGACCAGCAGCATCCCGATGATCAGCGCGAGCTTGTCGGCCTGTCCGAACACCGCGACGGCGAAGTCCTTCAACCAGCTCGGCGCCAGGTCGATCACCGCGCCTCCCACCGCCACCGGCGGGGAGGTGCGGGGATCGCCGAGCGCGGCGGCGAGGTGCCCGGCCGCCAGCGCGGCCGCCGCCGAGAGCAGGCCGATCGCGGCCGAGCGAACCCGAGATGTCATGCCACCATCACACGCCGGGCCGGCGCGCACCGCCAGCCCCGAGCAACATCGGTAAGGCGCTCGAAAGTTCTTGTGAAACGATGACGTCCGCTCCCGCGCGGATTCGCCGCGGGGCGATCGGCCTTAGCCTCGGTGCCGTGCGAGTGCTGCTCACCGGCGGAGCCGGATTCATCGGATCGGCCGTGGCCGACGCCCTGACCGAGCGCGGCCACGAGGTCGTGCTCCTCGACGCGCTGCTGCCCCAGGCCCACGGCGTCGAACCGGACACCCGCCACCGGCTGGTGCGCGGCGACGTGCGCGACGGCGACCTGCTGCGCGAGCTGCTGCCCGACGTGGACGTGGTCTGCCACCAGGCTGCGATGGTCGGCCACGGCGTGGACCCGGGCGACATGCCCGAGTACGTCGCGCACAACGACCACGCCACGGCCGTGCTGCTGGCGGCCATGCACGAAGCGGGGGTGGACCGTCTGGTGCTGGCCTCCTCGATGGTCGTCTACGGCGAGGGCCGCTACCGCTGCGCCGAGCACGGTCTGGTGCGGCCCGGTGCGCGCAGCCCCGCCGACGTCGAGGCGGGTCGGTTCGATCCGCGCTGCCCGCGCTGCGACCGGTTCCCCGCTGCCGAGCTCGTGCCCGAGGACGCCGCGCCGGACCCCCGCAGCACCTACGCGGCCACCAAGCTCGCCCAGGAGCACCTCGCCGCCGCGTGGGCGCGGCAGACCGGCGGGCGCGCGTGGGCGCTGCGCTACCACAACGTCTACGGCCCCCGGATGCCCAGCGGCACGCCCTACGCCGGGGTGGCCTCGCTGTTCCGCTCCGCCCTGCACCGCGGGGAGGCGCCCGTGGTGCTCGAGGACGGGCAGCAGCGGCGCGACTTCGTGCACGTGCGGGACGTGGCGGCGGCCAACCTCGCCGCGGTGGAGGACCCCGCGCCGCGTGGCGCGCTCGACGCGGTCAACATCTGCTCCGGCAGCCCGCGCACCATCGGCGAGCTCGCCGAGACGCTGGCCCGCGCCTGCGGCGGACCCGATCCGGTGATCGCGGGCGGGGCGCGACCCGGCGACGTGCGGCACGTCGTGGCCGATCCGGCCAAGGCCGAGCGCGTGCTGGGATTCCGCGCGCGGACCGGTTTCGCCGAGGGCGTCGCCGAGTTCGCCGCCGCCCCGCTACGCGCCGCCGTCGGCCAGGGGTAGCCGGACCTCGAAGCGGCAGCCCGGCCCGCGGTTGACCGCCCGGATGCTGCCGCGGTGGGCGTGCACCAGCCCCTGCGCGATCGCCAGCCCGAGTCCCGCGCCCTCGCTGTCGCGCGCCCGGTCGCCCCGGTAGGCGACCTCGAAGACCCGCTCCAGCTCCTGCGGATCGATCCCGCCGCAGGCGTCGTCGACCCGCAACCACGCCTGGTCGGCGTCGACCCCGGCGGTGAGCACCACGGTGCCTTCCGGCGGGGTGTGCCGGATGGCGTTGGACAGCAGGTTGCGCACCACCCGCGCAAGCTCGGGATCGCTGCCGGCGACCACCGGCCACCGGCTGGTGTCGGTGCGCAGCAGCACGCCCCTGCTCCGGGCGCGCGGGTGCTCGGCGGCCACCGCCTCGCTGACCACCTCCCGCAGCGGCACGGTGGAGAACTCCAGCTGCAGCGCGCCCGCGGTGATGCGGGAGAGCTCGAACAGGTCGTCCACCATCCGCGAGAGCCGGCCGGTCTCCTCCCGGATGCGGTCGGCGTAGGCGCAGACCTCGTGCGGTTCGTCGACCACGCCGTCGGAGAGCGCCTCGGCCATCGCGCGGATGCCGGCCAGGGGAGTTCGCAGGTCGTGGCTGATCCAGGCCACCAGCTCGCGCCGCGAGGCCTCGGCCGCGCGCTCGCGGCTGCGCGCCTCGCGCTCCCAGACGCTGCGCCGGGCGATGTTGCGGCCCAGCACCACCGCCACCGGCACGGTGATCACCGCGACCGCGGTGCAGATGACCACCACGGTGGTCAGCAGCGGGCCGAACATGAACCCGGTCACGCCCAGCACCCCGGCCAGCGTGGCCAGCAGCGGCACCAGCACCAGCACCGTCAGCGCGGTCGCCAGGGAGCGGTGCCGGAGCAGGTAGAGCAGCCCGGCGCCCAGCAGGGCGACCGGCAGGGACAGCCCGATCGCGTAGGGCGCGACGTGGGTGAGCTCGGTCAGGACGTCCATCGCTCGTCCTCGGGGTCGTACCGGTAGCCCACGCCCCAGACCGTGCTGATCCGGTCGGGCCGGTCGGGCCTGGTCTCGATCTTCTCCCGCAGTCGTCGCATGTGGACGGTCACGGTGGACTGGTCGCCGAAGTCCCAGCCCCACACCGATTCCAGCAGTTCCGCTCGGCTGAACGCCCGCTTCGGGTGCCGCAGCAGGAAGGCCAGCAGGTCGAACTCGCGGGTGGTCAGCGACAGCTCCACCCCGTCGAGCTCGCAGCGGCGGGCGGCCGGGTCGAGCACCAGCGAGCCGTCGACCAGGGGTTCCTGCGCGCGCGGGGGAGCGCTGGTGGCGCGGCGCAGCACCGAGCTCACCCGCAGCACCAGCTCGCGCGGGCTGAACGGCTTGACCACGTAGTCGTCGGCACCCAGCTCCAGCCCCAGCACCCGGTCGGACTCCTCGCCGAGGGCGGTCAGCATCACCACCGGCACCGGGCCGCGCTCCCGGATCCGGCGGCACACCTCCAGACCGCCGACGCCCGGCAGCATCAGGTCCAGTACCACCAGGTCCGGGCGGCGCTCGTCGTGGCGGCGCAGCGCGGTCTCGCCGTCGTCGGCGAGGTCGACCGCGTAGCCGGCGCGCTCCAGGTAGCGGCGCACCACGTCGCGCACCGCGTGGTCGTCGTCGACTACCAGCACCCTGCTCTCCCGCATGCCCGCCCTCACCAGTTCAACGCGATCGAGTGGACCACCGCCAGCGCCGTGGCCGCCTGCGCACCCAGCCACCAGCGGTGCCCGCGCGGCAGCAGCGCGCCGCCGACGGCGAACCACACCGCGAACGGCAACCAGATGCGCTCGACCTCGGCCTTGCTCAACCCGGAGAGATCGGCGGCCAGCACCGACACCGCGGCCGCCAGCACCAGCAAGCCCAGCGCCCCGCGGTGGCGCAGCGCGCGGTGCACCGCGGCCACCGCGAACGGGCCCGCTGACAGCAGCAGCGCCCCGAGGTTGCCGAACACCCAGTAAGCGTACGGCCGCTGGGCGATCTCGCCCTGGTGGTAGCGCTGCACGACCACGTGGTAACCGTCGAACCACCAGAACCCGGCCGCGGCGAAGGCCGCCACCACCGCCGCGGCGCCCAGGCTCGCGAACAGCAGGCCGCGCCAGTCCCGCGCGGCCAGCAGCACCACGAGCACCAGCGGCAGCATCAGCGTCAGCCCGTAGCTCAGGAACAGGCCGAAGCCCAGCAGCAGGCCACCGGCCGCGGCCGGCCACCACCGGCCCCGATTGATCGCCAGCAGCGCCACCCCGGTGGCCGTCACCCCGGCGAACAGGCCGTCGGCCGACACGCCCGCCCACACCGCTCCGGGCAGCAGCACCGCGAACGGCAGCACCGCGCGCCCGGCCGCCTCGTCGCCCACCGCCCGCGCGGTCACCGGAACCGCGACCGCCACCAGCGCTGCGACCAGCACGGTGATCATCGACGCCCAGGCGCCGCCACCGAGCCCGAGCCGGTCCAGCCACGTGTAGACCAGCAACGCCCCGGGCGGGTGCCCGGAGACGTGCACCGTCCAGGAGTCCGGCCTGCCGGCCAGCACGTGGTCGGTGAAGGTCGCCAGCATCGTTCCGATGTCGCGCACCCGCGGCACGTCGTGCAGGTACTCGGTCCAGTCGGTCAGCCGGGAGGCCACGCCGACGCGCCAGCCGTCGACCAGGGCCAGCGACAGGGTCCAGGCCAGCGAGGCGATGTAGCCGGTGGCGAGCAGCGGGCGCCAGCTCAGCGCGAGCGACGGGCCCCAGGTGATCACCGCGACGGCCACCAGCAGGGCCAGCGGAGTGCCCGCGCCCACGTGCGGGTACCAGAACCCGTAGATCGGGGCCGCGTCGGCGAACAGCGGAACACCGGCGCGGTTGGCGAGGTGGCCGGCCACCGCGGTCGCGGTGATGACCAGCACGGCGACGGCGAACGCGACCAGGTCGGCGCGGCGGGGGAGGGAGCGCACCGGGCGAAGGTAGTCCCGCGCGGGTGCGCGGGCCAACGGGACGCGGCGATCCGTCAGAGCTTCGTAAGAACTCCGAACACGTAAGGGTTCGGTAAGCGCCGCAGCGGTTTTCGATTCGTCCATTGTGCGCTTGCATGAGGGTGTGGAACCAGTCGACGTCGTGCTGCCCTGCCTGGACGAGGCCGCCGCCCTGCCCGGAGTGCTCGCCGCCCTCCCGCCGGGCTACCGCGCCCTGGTCGTGGACAACGGGTCCAGCGACGGATCCCCGGAGATCGCCGCCCGGCACGGCGCCCGCGTGGTGCGCGAACCCCGGCCCGGGTACGGCGCCGCCGTGCACGCCGGCCTGCGAGCCGCCACCAGCGAGCTGGTCGCGTTCCTCGACTGCGACGGCTCGCTGGATCCCGGCGAGCTGCCGGGGCTCGTCGAACGCGTGCGCGGCGGCGCGGACCTCGCCGCCGGCCGCCGCAGGCCGACCTGCGCGGCAGCCTGGCCCTGGCACGCCCGCGCGGGCAACGCGCTGCTCGCCGCGCTGCTGCGCCGCCGCGGACTGCCGGTGCACGACATCGCCCCGATGCGCGCGGCCCGGCGCACCCGGCTGCTGGAGCTCGGCGTCGAGGACCGCGCCTTCGGCTACCCGCTCGAACTGCTGTGCCGGGCCGCGGCGGCCGGGTGGGAGATCCGCGAGCTGGAGGTGTCCTACCGCCCGCGCGCGGCGGGCACCCGCTCCAAGGTGTCCGGTTCGGTGCGCGGCACCTTGCGCGCCGCCCGCGGGATGGCGGCGGTGCTGCGATGACCGCGCTGCTCGTGGTGGCCAAGGCACCGGTGCCGGGGCTGGCCAAGACCCGGCTGTGCCCGCCTGCCACGCCGGAGCAGGCCGCCGATCTCGCCGCCGCCTGCCTGCTCGACACGCTCGACGCGGTGCGCGCCACGCCCGGTGCGCACCCCGTGGTGGCCATGACCGGTGAGCTGGCCGCCGCGCGGCGCCGCGGCGAGGTGCGCGCGGCGCTGCGCGAGTGCGAGGTGATCCCGCAGCGCGGCGACGGGTTCCCGGCCCGCCTGGCCGCCGCGCACGCCGACACCGCCGCGCGCCACCCCGGTCGCCCGGTGCTGCAGATCGGCATGGACACCCCGCAGGTCACCCCGGAACTGCTCGCCCGGGCCGCCGACGGGCTGCGCGGGGCCGACGCGGTCTTCGGCCCGGCCACCGACGGCGGCTGGTGGGCCATCGGGTTCCGCGACCCGCGCGCGGGCGCACTGCTGGCCGGGGTGCCCACCTCCGCGCCCGACACCGGGGAGCGCACCCGCGAGGCGCTGCACGACCGGGGGATCCGAGTCGCCGAGCTGCCGGAGCTGACCGATGTGGACAGCATGGCCGACGCGCGCACCGTGCTCGCGGGAACGCCGCGCGGCAGGTTCGCCGCCGCGCTCGGGCCGCTGTTGTGACCGGGGAGTTCGACCTGCTCTACCGCGGCGGAACCGCCACCCTGGAAAGGGCCGACGGCCGGGCGCACCCGCTGCGCGGCGATCGCTGGAGCGCGGAGCCCGACGAGGCCGACCGGTGCCTGCTGTCGGCCTGCCGCGGCCCGGTCCTGGACGTCGGCTGCGGGCCGGGCAGGCTCACCGCCGAGCTGGCCGCCCGGGGCGTGCCGGTCCTGGGCATCGACACCTCGCCGCTGGCGGTGCGGTTGACCACCGCGCGCCGCGCGCCAGCGCTGCGGCGCGACGTGTTCGGCCGGCTGCCCGCCGAGGGGAGGTGGCGCGAGGTCCTGCTCATCGACGGCAACATCGGCATCGGCGGCGATCCCGAGGCCTTGCTGCGCCGGGTGCGCGCGCTGCTGCGCTGCGGGGGAGCGGCCGTGGTGGAGGTCGAGGCCCCGGGAACCGGGTTGTGGCGCGGGACCGGGCGGGTGGTGCGCGCCGGGCGGGGCACCGGGCCGTTCCGCTGGGCGGTCGTGGGCGCCGAGGCGATCGATCCGCTCGCGCGGATCGCCGGGTTCGCCCGTCCCCGGATCGCCGAGCGCTCCGGCCGGTGGTTCGCATGGCTAAATGTCACATGACGGGGCTGTTGACTCGGCTCGATCGGAGGTCGAGGATCCATTGCGTCCCAAGTGGACGATGCGAGGAATCGTTCCTCCGGGCGCAATTCGGACTCAGAGCCGCGAAATTCCGGTCGCGTTCGGATGCCGTGCTCCATTCGGCGTGAATTTCCGCCCGGTTCGGCCTGGTTCGTCGCGTTGAGCTCATTCCGGTTTACATACAGCATTCCGCACGCGCTCGCCCCCTGCTCGGGCGAGCGCGTGCCGGTCGTTCTCGAGTGGATACGCAGATGGACTTCCCCGTGCGGGTGTGGGCGGCGACCCTGATCGCGCTGCGCGGCCTGATCGCGGCCGACCTGGTCGTGATCGGCAGGCGGCCGCACGAGGTCGGGGTCCGCGAGGCGGGCCTGTGGGTGGCCGGCTACGTCGCGCTCGCCGCCGTCTTCGGCGGGCTGCGCTACGCCTTCGCCGGGGCCACCGCCGGAACCCAGTTCTTCGCCGGGTACATCACCGAGTACAGCCTGTCGGTGGACAACCTGTTCGTCTTCGTGATCGTCCTGACCCGCTTCGCGGTGCCGCGCGCTCACCAGCACCGGGTGCTCTACATCGGCAACCTGCTCTCGCTGCTGCTGCGCGCGGCGTGCATCGCGGCGGGCGTGGCCGTGCAGGCCGCGTTCAACTGGGTCTTCTACAACTTCGGCGCGTTCCTGATCTACGCCGCGATCAAGGTCGCCCGCGACGGCGGCGGCGAGGACGCCGACTCCGACAGCGCGGTCGTCCGCGCGGTGCGGAAGATCGTGCCCACCAGGGAGCACTACGGCGGCGGTCGGATGACCACCCGCGTCGACGGCAAGCGGATGTTCACCCCGATGGTCGTCGTGGTCGGGCGCTGGGCCTGGCCAACGTGATCTTCGCGCTGGACTCCATGCCGGCCATCTTCGGGCTGACCCAGAACGGCTTCATCATCTTCACCGCCAACGCCTTCGCGCTGACGGGACTGCGCCAGCTCTACTGCGTCATCGGCGGGATGCTCGACAAGCTCGTCTACCTCAGCTACGGCCTGGCGGTCATCCTGGGCTCCATCGGGGTGAAGCTGATCGTCGAAGCGCTGCACGGCTCGCACGTCGAGGAGATCGAGATCGGCGTGCCGCGCATCGGCATCGCCATCTCGTTGGGCTTCATCGTGCTGACCCTGGTGGTGACCACGGCGGCCGGCCTGCTGCGGACCCGCGGACGCAAGTCGGACGAAGCCGCGACCCCCGAACCGGTGAGCGTTGCGGCCGACCGGGAATAGGCCCGCCACCTGCGACGTTGGTCACCACATGTCGCGCAAGTCGCCGGAGCGGATGCTCGCCGAGGAACGCGAGCGGGTCGAGCAGCGCATCGAGTCGCTGCAGCGCCACCTCGCGTCCATCGTCGAGTCCGCGACCTGGACGACCAACGACGACGAGCACGACCCCGAGGGCGTGACCATCGCCTACGAGCGCGCCCAGACCCAGGGCCTGCTCAACGACGCGAAGAGCGAGCTGGAAGCCCTCAACCACGCCGACCACCGGCTGGCCGAGGGCACCTACGGGGTCTGCGAGCGCTGCGGCAAGCGCATCTCCCAGGAACGCCTCGCGGCCCTGCCCGCGGCCACCACCTGCATCCGCTGCGCCAACGCGCGGCGGTGAGCCGCTCGGGCCGGGCGCTCACCCCTCCGAGCTGAGCCGGGAGAGCCGCTGCGGAGTGGGCCAGCGGACGTTGTGGACCCAGCCGAGCTTCTCGAACAGCCAGATGGTCCGCGCCGAGATGTCGATCTGGCCGCGCTTGACGCCGTGCCGGGCGCAGGTGGGATCGGCGTGGTGCAGGTTGTGCCAGGACTCGCCCATGCTCAGGATCGCCAGCGGCCAGAAGTTCGCCGCCTTGTCCCGGCTGCGGAACGGTCGCTCGCCGACGATGTGGCAGATCGAGTTGACCGACCAGGTCACGTGGTGGGCGAAGGCCACCCGGACCAGACCGGCCCAGAAGAACGCGGTGCACGCGCCCCAGGCGGTGCCGGTGATCGCCCAGCCCATCAGGGCGGGCAGCGCGAAGGTCAGCACCGTCAGCGGCCCGAAGAGCCGGTGCACCAGGCGGATGTCGGGGTCGGCGAGCAGGTCGGGGGCGAAGCGCTGCTGGTTGGTCAGGTCGCGTTCGAACACCCAGCCCATGTGCGCGTGCCAGAACCCGCGCGCCAGCGCGGCGGGCGAGGTTCCGAACGCCCACGGGGAGTGCGGGTCGCCCTCCCGATCGGAGAACGCGTGGTGGCGCCGGTGGTCGGCCACCCAGTGCAGGATCGGTCCCTGGACCGACATGCTCGCGGCCACCGCCAGGGTGATGCGCATCCACCGCCGGGCGCGGAAGGCGCCGTGGGTGAAGTAGCGGTGGTACCCGACCGTCACGCTCAGGATGGTCAGCACGTACCACCCGGCGGCCAGCGCGAGGTCCCACCAGCGCAATCCCCAGCCCCAGGACAGCGGCACGGCCGCCAGCAGGGCGGCGAACGGTCCGAGGATGAACAGGTAGACGGCCAGCTGCGGGCCGGGGCCTCGGCGTCCGGCCAGCATCGGTTTGGGTCCGGTGGTGTTGGCAGTCACTATCGCTCTCCTCACCTCGGCCGTGCGGCCTGCCTACACCGAACCGCGAAAGCGCAGGTGAGCGCAAGGAACTACGCGGCAAGCCGGGATGAACGCGGGCTACGTCCGGATGGCAGCGCAGCACGGCGCACCGGCCTACGCACCCGGTGGTAGCCCGAGTGCCGCTCGCCGACCGACGCCGCGCGACCGCCCGGAGCGGAGGCTGACGGGTATCAATCGATGAACTCGGAAGGTGGCGAGGACGATGATGACCGAACTTCTCGCGGAGTGGGGTCCCGGTGGGGCCGGTCCGCACGCTGACGGGCCGTTCTGGATCTTCCCCCTGGTGTTCCTGTTGTTGATCGCAGCGCTGGTGGTCACCGCGATCGTGACGATGCTCCGCCGGTCCCGGCGGCCCTCGGCGACCGAGCGGGCGAAGTCGGTGCTGGCCGAGCGCTTCGCCAGCGGCGAGCTCAGCGCTCAGGAGTACCGCGAGCGGCTGGGCGAGCTGGGGTAGCGCCGACCGCGGGCGGAGCGCACCGCCGGCCGCGCGCGAGGCGCGGCCGGCGGGCTCAGCCGGTGTTGCGCTCGCCGAGCCGGGAACCCGGGGCGGCGAGGTTGCTGCGGGCGGTGACCAGGGCGGTCCGGGCGTAGGCGCGTTCCCCGTGCGCGAGGTGTTGCGCCGCACTGCGCACCGCCGAGGCCGCGGCGGCGGAGATGTCGATCTGCGGGTCCTCGTCGAGCAGCCCCACCGCGCGGCTCAGCTCCTGCCTGGCGCGGTCCGCCGGGTTGTGCGGTCGGGTCAGTAAGTCGATGAAGGCTGTGTCCACCGCGTCGCGCAGGGCCGCCTCGGTCGAGCTGTGCGGTAGTGCAGTCACGCGCCGGAGTCTATGCGGTGATCGGCGCAATTCACGAAGTCAAAGATCACCCACATGGGTGGAAATGGCGATTTCATGCAACCCGTTCGCCGAATTCGACGTTCGACGCATTCCTGGGTGTTGATCAATCGCGGCGGAAATGCCGCGCGAGTTTGATGATCTTCGGCCGATGATAGATCCTCTCGGTATGTCCGAGCAGCCGCGCAGCGCGATCGTCGTCGGGGCCGGGATGGCCGGTCTGTCCACCGCCTTCTTCCTGCAACGTCACGGCGTCGAGGTCACCGTGCTCGACCGGCGCGGCGTGGCCGCGGGAGCCTCCTGGGGCAACGCGGGCTGGCTGACGCCGTGCTTCGCCGTCCCGCTGCCGGAGCCGTCGATGCTGCGCACCGGGTTGAGCAAGCTGTTCTCGCCGAACTCGCCGCTGTCGATCTCGCCGGTTCCGGACCCGAGGCTCGGGCGGTTCCTGCTGCGGCTCGCGGGCAACTGCACGCAGCGCCGCTGGCGGGTGTCGATGGCCGCCCTGGCCGCGCTCAACCGGGAGGCGTTGAACGCCTACGACGACATCGGGCTGGCGGAGCCGACCCGCTCGACCGAGCGCTTCCTGATCGTCTTCGACGACGCCGAGCAGCGCGCGCACATCGTCGAGGAGCTCGAAGAGGTCCGCGCCGCCGGCCAGGAGGTGGACTACGAACTGCTCACCGGTGCTGGCACGCGCGAGCTGGAGCCGGTGCTGACCGAGCAGGCGGGTGCGGGCCTGCGGTTGTTCGGGCAGCGCTACCTCAACCCCGGTTCCTACCTGGCCGGCCTGGCCGACGCGGTGCGCGCGCAGGGCGGCAGCATCGTCGAGGACGCCGGGGTCGCCGATCTGCGAGATCTCGGTTCCGGCGTGGCCGCGCGCACGGCTGCCGGGGTCGAGCACCGCGCGGACGTCGCGGTGCTGGCCACCGGCGCTTGGCTGAGCCCGCTGGCCCGCCGGTTCGGCGTGCGGATGCCCGTGCAGGCCGGACGCGGGTACAGCTGCAGCGTCTCCGGCGACACCCTGCCCGGCGGCCCGACCTACTTCCCGAGCCGCAAGGCGGTGTGCACGCCGCTGGGGGAGCGCGTGCGCGTGTCCGGGATGATGGAGTTCACCGGCCCCGATCAGCCGCTGGACCGCAGGCGGATGGATGCCGTGGTCGACTCGGTGCGGCCGATGCTGCGCGGAGTCGACCTCGAGGAACGTCGGGACGAGTGGGTGGGCCCGCGGCCGTGCACCACCGACGGGCTGCCGCTGATCGGCCCCACCACCTCACCGCGGGTGCACGTCTGCGGCGGGCACAACATGTGGGGCATCGCGCTGGGGCCGGTCAGCGGTCGGCTGCTCGCCGAGTCCATCGTCACCGGGCGTGCTCGCCCGGAGCTCGCGCCGCTGCACCCGCTGCGCTGACCGGAACGCGCCGAACGCCGGAATTGCCTGCCGAACCCGCGATGTCGCGCATCGCGCGGTGCGGCTGTGGCTTGCAGCACCATTAGTTGGTGCATGCAACTAAAGTGGCTACTGTTGCGGACGGTGCTGACGGCGATCCAGCCCGTCTTGCTCGTGGTGAACGCAGCCGAGAACCGGGGCGCCGCGCGGAGGAGGTTCCGGCCCGGCGCGAGAAGGGGCGTGAGCGTGACAACTGGCCAGCAGCAGTGGGACATCGTGACCAGCGTCGGCGTCACCGCGCTGGCGGTGGCCGCGGCGCGGGCGATCGAGACCGACCGCGACGACCGCCTGGTGGAGGACCCCTACGCGGCGGCCTTCGTCGCGGCCGCGGAGGCCGAGGTGCCGATGCCGACCACCCGCCGGGAGATCGACGAGCTGGGGGAGGAGGGCGCCGGCGTGTGGTCCGCCCTCCAGGTGGACCAGTACATGGGCGTGCGCACCCGGTTCTTCGACGACTTCTTCGACGGCGCGAGCGAGGCAGGGGTCCGCCAGGCGGTGATCCTGGCTTCCGGTCTCGACGTGCGCGCGCAGCGGTTGTCCTGGCCGCGCGGCGCGGTCGTGTTCGAGATCGACCAGCCGAAGGTGCGGGAGTTCAAGCGGGGCGTGCTCGAAGCGCAGGGCGCGAGCACCAGCTGCGAGCTCCGCCAGGTGCCGATCGACCTGCGCGAGGACTGGGCGAGCGCGCTGCTCGAAGCCGGTTTCGACACCTCCGCGCCGACCGCGTGGCTGGCCGAGGGCCTGCTGCCGTACCTGCCGCAGGACGCCCAGCAGCAGCTGCTGGAGAACGTCGACCGGCTCTCCGCGCGCGGAAGCCGCCTGGCGGTGGAGGACTTCGGCGACCTGAGCGAGCTGTTCCGGGACGAGGAGATGGTCGAGCTCGGCAAGCAGTGGGGCGTCGACATGCGCGAGCTGCTGCACGCCGACGACCGTCCGAACGCCGCCGAGACCCTCGCGGGCTTCGGCTGGAGCACCGACTCCCGCGAGGCCGAGAAGGTCGCCGAGGACCACGGCCGCAGCCTGGCGAGCTTCCCGATGAAGGGCGTGGGCCGCTTCCTGAAGGCCACCAAGACCGCCTGACCGTCGGGGTTCTCGCGCTGGTCGGGACGCCTTCCCGCGCGCCGGGGCACCCGCGCGGGAAGGCGCGGTGATCACTGCTGGGTGATGGTGATCTCGGGCGTAGGCTGTCGGGCGAAGCAGTCGTGCGGGAAGTGAGGATTGATCGTGTTCTGGACCATCGTCGGGTGGGTCGTGTTCGGCCTGATCGCCGGCCTGATCGCTCGTGCCGTGGTGCCGGGCAAGGACGACATCGGCATGCTGATGACGATCGCGCTCGGTGTCGTCGGCTCGGTCGTCGGCGGCTGGGTGCTGGGCTTCTTCACCGTGGGATTCCGCGGATTCCAGCCCGCGGGCTGGATCGGCTCGATCATCGGCGCGATCGTCGTGCTGGTGATCTACAACAAGGTCACCGGCCGCAAGCGGCGCGTCCGCTCATAGCTTGCGCCCGACCCCGACCAGCGCGGTGAGGCGCTCGGGGTTGTCGTCGACGTCCGACGGCGACACCGGGCGCCACTGCGGCATGAACACCAGGCCGGGGTCGACCAGCTCGAACCCCTCGAAGAACGCCGCGATCTCCGCGCGCGAGCGCATGGTCATCGGGGTCGAGGTCCGCTTCCGGTAGAGGTCGGCGTGCTCGTCGGCCAGATCCGGCCGCCCCTCGTCGGTGGCGTGCGAGATGGTCAGGTAGCTGCTCGGGGCCAGCGCGTCGCGGTAGCGGGCGACGATCTCGCGGGGCCGGGATTCCTCGCCGACGAAGTGCAGCACCGCGGCCATCATCAGCGCCACCGGCTGGTCCAGGTCGAGCAGCCCCGTGACCTCGGCGGAGCTCAGCACCGCCTCCGGATCGCGCAGGTCGGCGCGCACGATGTCGGCCCGGTCGTTGCCTTCCAGGAGCTTCCTGCTGTAGGCCACCGCGACCGGGTCGGTGTCCACGTAGACCACCCTGGTCTCCGGTGCGGCCAGCTGGGCGACCTCGTGCACGTTGCCCACCGTCGGGATGCCCGAGCCGAGGTCTAGGAACTGGCGGATGCCCCGCTCGACGCAGTAGTGCACCGCGCGGCGCAGGAAGGCGCGATTGGCCTGCATGATCTGCGGCAGCTCCGGCCACATCCGGATGGCTTCGTCGCCCATCTGCCGATCCACGGCGAAGTTGTGGTCACCGCCGAGGTAGTAGTCGTAGACCCGCGCCGCGTTCGGCTTGTCCAGGTCGATCTCCTCCGGCTCGGACATGGCGCACCCCTTCGTCACGGCTGGGCGGCGGTGACCGCCCAGCCGTGATGCTAATGCCCGGACCGCCGGGTTCGAGGTCAGGCGGCGGCCACGGTCCGATTACCGAGTCGCAACACCGCGCCCAGGGCCACCAGCGCGACGGCCGCCCCGGCGGTCATGATGATCGCCATCGCCGGGCCGTCGTTGCCCAGCACGCCCACCAGCGGAGCGATCAGCGCACCGAGCCCGAACTGGCAGGCGCCCAGCAGCGCCGAGGCGGTCCCCGCGGCCTCGCCGTGCCGGTTGAGCGCCAGCGCCGGCGCGTTGGGCATCACGAAGCCCATCGAGCCCAGCACCGCCCACAGCGGCAGCAGGAAGCCGAGCAGCCCGCCGGTGCCGGTGACCGCCAGCGCGGTCAGCAGCCCGGCCGCCGCGGTGGCCGCCACCAGCGCGGTGATCACGATGCGCAACGGCGTGAAGCGCTTGAGCAGCACCACGTTGAGCTGGGAGGCGCCGATCAGCGATACCGCGCCGGCGCCGAAGACCAGCGCGAAGCTCTGCTGGTCGAGTCCGAACTGCTCCTGCAGCACGAACGACGAACCGGAGACGTAGGAGAACAGCGCCGACATCGCCAGCGCCGCGACCACCAGCAGCAGCACGAACGGGCCGTCGGAGAGCAGCTTGCCGTAGGTGCGCAGCACCGGCCGGAAGTGCGCGGGCTGACGCCGCTCGGCGGGCAGCGACTCGGGCAGCGCCAGCACGGCCACCGCGAGCAGCACCACGCCCAGCCCGGCCAGCACGCCGAAGACCCCGCGCCAGGAGGAGGAGAGCAGCACCGCGCCGCCGAGCGTCGGCGCGAGGATCGGGGCGATGCCCATGACCAGGAACAACCGGGACAGCGCCGTCGCCGCCGCGCGCCCGGTGAACAGGTCGCCGACCACGGCCAGCGCCACCACCATGGCCGCCGCCGCGCCCACGCCCTGCACCACGCGCAGGGCTCCCAGCACCGCGATGCTCGGCGCGACCAGGCAGGCCAGCGAGGCGAGCACGTGCAGGCCGGTGCCCAGGATCAGCGGCAGCCTGCGGCCGACGACGTCGGAGAACGGTCCGATGAACAGCTGGCCCAGTCCCAGGCCGACCAGCGTGCCGGTCAGGGTCAGCTGCACGGTTGCCTCGGGCGCTGCCAGGTCGGAGCCGATCGAGGGCAGTGCTGGCAGGTACATGTCGATGGTCAGCGGGCCCAGGGCGATGAGCGCCCCGAGCACGACGATGATGCGCAGTCGCCGCAATCCGGTCGGTTCCGGGACCACCGGTCTTCCGGTGTCGGCGTCCGCGCGGCGCACCGCGACGTCTTCCATTGCTTCCTCTCGGAGCGAGTTCGCGAACGGGTTCGGGAGATCGGACTCAGGCACCAGCGACGGGGCGGAGCGATTTGTTCCGCCCCGCCCCGGAGAAGCCGTGGTGATGCGCATTACAGCGGCGTTGAGCTGCCGCGTTCGGCGAAATCCGCTCGGTCGTCCCGGAATTCGGGAGGTTGGCCGCGCGGGGTTCGCGAAGGCCCGGTGAATTCGGCGTTTCGATTTCGAGCGCTCGGGAATTCGCGCGGCGGTGCTGCGGGACGCGGAGCGCGCCCCGCAGCACCGGTTCGCTAGCGGGCGAGCAAGCCGCGCATGGTGTCGATCTCGGCCTGCTGGGTGTCGATGATGCCCTGCGCCAATCGCTTCGCCTCCGGGGACGCCCCGGAGTCCAGCTCGGTGCGGGCCATCCGGACCGCGCCCTCGTGGTGCTCGATCATCATCGACAGGAAGCGCCGGTCGAAGTCCGCGCCGCTGGCCCGCGACAGGCCGTGCAGCTGCTCCGCCGACATCATCCCGTGCATCTGCCCGTCCTCGCCGTGGCCGCCGTGCTGCGCGGGGGCGGCGCCCCAGTCGCGCAGCCAGCCCTCGAGCCGCTCGATCTCGGGTCCCTGCGCCGCCTCGATCTGCTCGGCGAGCTCGCGGACCTGCGGCGAGCCCGCCCGGTCGGCGGCCAGCCGGGACATCTCGACGGCCTGCTGGTGGTGCACGACCATTCCGCGGGCGAAGGACACGTCGGCCTCGTCGTGGTGCTTGGCGGGAGCCTGGGTCGACGCGGGCTGCTGCTGGGCTTCCTGCGCCGTGCCGCAGCCGGCGAGCAGGGACAGGGATGCGATGGCGCCGAGCGCAGCGGCGCGCACGCGGGTTCGCTTCATGGAAGACCTCGTCTCGATGGAACCGGAAACGTGCTGGGGCACCGGCCGCAGCGACCGGTGCGGGCGCTCATCAGAGCCGCAGCACGCACAGTTCGGCGAGTCTTCGAGGCGTCGGTGGTGCGAGGGGAACGGCCTCGGCCTGCGGGCGCGCTCGCCGCGCTTCGATCGGCGCGAGGGCGAGCAGCCGCAATCGCGGCGCCAGCAGCACCAGGAAGCCGACCGCGACCGCCAGGCACAGGTGCAGCAGGTCGTGGCCGGTGGGGGAGGGTTCGGGGTGCTCGGCGGGCGAGGGGTGCTCGGCGTGCGCGGTGGCCGCGATCTGAGGCTGGGCGTGCTGGCTCGGCACGTGGTGCATCGCAGCCACGCCCAGCGCGAGCACCGCCATCAGGATCCAGCGGAGCATCGGGCTGGGAGCGGGCATCGGGGACTAGGACTTCACCATCCGGGCGATGGCGTCGCTGGCCTCGCGGATCTTGGCGTCGGCCTGGTCGCCGCCCTCGTTGACCGCCTCGGCCACGCAGTGCTTGAGGTGCTCGTCGAGCAGCCCGAGCGCCACCGACTGCAGCGCCTTGGTCGTCGCCGAGACCTGGGTGAGGACGTCGATGCAGTAATCGTCCTCTTCGATCATCCGCGCCAGGCCGCGCACCTGGCCCTCGATGCGGCGCAGTCGCTTGGCGTAGTTGTCCTTGTCGTGGGTGTAGCCGTACATCGAAGACCTCCTCGCCGAGCCCGTGGCTCTACCTCATTTATACCCCAGGGGGGTAATGCCGGCCAGCGGGCTCACAGGAACTCGGAGTGCGGCTTGGGCGCGGCATCGGCGGCCGCGGCGGGATCGCGCCGCTCGGCGCGGCGCAGCCACAGCCAGCCGCCGAGCTGGATCAGGGTCGCGCCGCCGGTCAGCGCCGCGGCGATCACCGCGAACGACGGCCAGCCGTAGACCACGCCCAGGACCACGGCGGCGACGAAGAACAACCCGGTGCGCACCAGCAGCACGCCGAGCCGACTCTTGTTGATCATCCCAGCACCTCCCGCGTGAAGTCTATGCGCCGGCGCGCCGGTGGTGCTCCCGAGGCGGTGCTCGGCGCAGCTCGGGCGCCGCGCGGCAACGCCAAGCAGCCGTTGACCGCGCGGCGCCCGAGCCGCTACCGATGCCGATCAGCTCCGCTGCTGCTCCAGGAACCAGTCCCTGGCCGGGTTGGACACCTGCGGCGCGGTGCGCTGCAGGTCCGGCCGGGCGGCCCAGCGCACGCCGTTGGCCAGCACCCGCTGGATCTCCGGTTGGTGGTAGACCGGGTAGCGCTCGTCACCCGGGCTGAAGTAGAAGATCCGGCCCCGCCCCCGGTGGAACGCGCAGCCCGAGCGGAAGACCTCGCCACCGGAGAAAGAGCTGATGAAGATCAGCTCGTCCGGCGCCGGGATGTCGAAGAACTCCCCGTAGGTCTCCTGCTCCGGGATGACCACCGGGCTCGGCACTCCCTCGGCGATCGGATGGGTCGGGTCGACCGTCCAGACCACCTCCCGCTCGGCGGCGTTGCGCCAGCTCAGCGAGCAGGTCGTGCCCAGCAGTCGGGTGAAGATCTTGGAGAAGTGCCCGGAATGCAGAACCAGCAGCCCCATCCCGCCGAGCACGTGCCGCTGGACCCGCGAGACCACCTCGTCGGAGACCTCCGCGTGCGCGAGGTGCCCCCACCACAGCAGCACGTCGGTGTCGGCGAGCACCTCCTCGGGCAGTCCGTGCTCGGCGTCGTCGAGCAGGGCCGTGCGCACCGAGGCATCGGGCAGGTGCGCGCGCAGCGCCTCGGCGACGGCGCCGTGGATGCCGTCCGGGTAGTACTCGGCCATCCCGGCCGGGTCCTGCCGGGCCTCGTGGACGCCCTCGTTCCAGACGGTGATGCGCAGGCTCATGGGAGCACGATCTCCTTGTTCTCGGTGGCGGACTGGTAGCAGGCGTCGATGATCTCGGCGCGGCGCAGCGCCACGGACCCGTCGTTGGCCGCCCACTCCGCGGGCGTGGCCATGGTGCGGACGAAGTTGGCCACCACGCCGGCGTGCGCAAGGCCGGGCTCGGCGGCGGGCTGGTAGTCGGCGATCTCGCCGTCGACGTCGCGGTAGACGTGCAGGTCGCCCACCTTGGCCTTGGTGGCGCCCACGGCGGTGAGCTCGGCACCGCCCTCCGTGCCCATGACGTGGAAGTCGATGAGGTCGTCGGGATTGCGGAAGGCCGCCCAGGACGTCTCCAGCACCAGCGTGCCACCGCCCTCCAGGCGCAGGAACGCCGCTGCCATGTCCTCGACCTCGAAGGCCGAGCCCCCGCCCGCCGCGTCCCACCGCATCCCGCCGATGTCGCGGGTGCCCAGCTCCCGGTAGGTCGAGGCGGTCACCGAGATCACCTTCGGCTCGCCGAGCAGGAACAGCGAGTAGTCCAGCACGTGCACCCCGATGTCTGCCAGGGGCCCGCCACCGGCCATCTGCTGGTTGGTGAACCAGCTGCCGATCTTGGGGATGCCGCGCCGCCGCATCCAGGAGGCCTTGGCGTAGTAGGGCGTGCCCAGCTGGCCGCCGCGGATGATCTCGCCGAGGGTCTGGATGTCACCGCGCAGCCGGTGGTTGAAGGCCACGTCGAGGACCCGGCCCGCCGAGCGGGCGGCCTCGACCATCTCGCGACCCTCGATGGCGTTGCGCGCCAAGGGCTTCTCGCTGAGCACGTGCATACCGCGCTTGAGCGCGGCGATGGCGATCGGGGCGTGCAGGAAGTTCGGCACGGCGATGCTCACCGCGTCCAGATCCGGCAGTTCGATCAACCGCTCCCAGTCCTGGAAGAGGTGCCGGGCGCCGTAGCGCTCGCCGAGCTCGGCGAGCACATCGGTCTCCTGACCGGCGATGGCGACGATCTCGACGTCGGGCAGCGCGGCGTAACCGGCGAGGTGCTGCTGACCGGCCCAGCCGACGCCGACGACTCCGACCCGGAACGCGGGATCACTCATGGGAATTGCTCCTCCTGCTCGTTGTTGCGGCGGGTCGGGACTTCCGACGCCGAGAACTCGGGACCTGCTGGGCGGGTGCTCAGCCCTTGATGGCACCGGCGGTGAGGCCGGCCACGATGCGCTTCTGGAACACCAGAACCACGATCACCAGCGGCAGGGTGACCAGCACCGAGGCCGCGCTGATCGTGCCGATGGGGTTGTCGAACTCGCTGATGCCGGAGAAGTAGGCGATGGCCACCGGCACGGTCCGAGCACCGGGCGTGGAGGTCAGCGTGACCGCCAGCAGGAACTCGTTCCACACCGAGATGAACACCAGGATCGCGGTGGTGGCGATGCCCGGCACGGCCAGCGGCAGGATCACCCGGCGGAACGCCCCGAACGGCGTAGCGCCGTCGATCAGCGCCGATTCCTCCAGCTCGAAGGGGATCTCGCGGAAGAACGAGGTGAGCACGAAGATCGCCATCGGCAGCGCGAAGGTCAACTTCGGGATGATCAGCCCGGGCAGCGTGTCGTAGAGCCCGATGTCGCTCCAGATCTTGAACATCGGGGCGGCGATCGAGATCACCGGGAAGGTCGTCACCGACAGCACCAGACCCAGGATCAACCCCTTGCGCGGGAGCTTCAACCGCGCCAGCGCGTAGGCGGCGAACGAGGCGAAGCTCAGCGCCAGCGCGGTGGTGACCACCCCGACGATCGCCGAGTTGCCCAGCGCGGTGAGGAAGTCGCCGTCCTGCAGCACGTCCAGGTAGTTCCGCAGCGACGGGTCGGCGGGGTAGAGGCTGCCCGAGGAGAGGTCGCCACCGGTCTTCAGCGAGGTGTTGATCAGCCAGTAGAAGGGCACCAGCGAGACCAGCATCGCGACGACGGCCAGCACGAGGATCAGCGCGCGCGGTTGCGAGCGCTCGCGCCGCGCCGCGGGCGGCGGGGCGGTCGTGGGACTGGAAGTGGTGGGTTCGAGCGCGGTCGCCGTCATCGGCCCTCCTGCGCGACGTCGCGGATGTTGCCACCGGCGAAGCGGATGTAGACCAGCGACACCAGCATCACCGTGGCGAAGGTCAGGATGGACAGCGCCGAGCCCTGGCCGATCAGCCGGCCTTCGTGCAGCTCCTGGTAGGCCAGCATCGACATGGTCTCGGTGCCGTTGGCGCCCTGGGTGAGCACGAAGGGCAGGTCGAAGATCCGCAGCGCGTCCAGCATCCGGAAGATCGCGGCCAGCGCGATCGCCGGGCGCAGCATCGGCAGCGTGATCCGCCAGAAGGTCTGCCACCGACCGGCCCCGTCGAGGTCGGCGGCCTCGTAGACGTCGCCGGGGATGACCTGCAGACCGGCCAGCACCAGCAGCGCCACGAACGGCGCGGTCTTCCACACGTCGGCGGCGATGATCACCGCCATCGCGTAGCCCGGTTCGGCCAGCCAGACGTGCTCGCCGCCGGGCAGGCCAAGGGCGCGCAGGACCCCGGTGACCAGACCGAGGTTGGACTCGAACATCGCCTGCCAGGTGATCGCCGAGACCACCGTGAGCACCGCGTAGGGCACCAGCAGCGCCGAGCGCAGCAGACCGCGGCCGCGGAATCCCGTGTTGAGCAGCACGCCCATCGCCACGCCCAGCACCACTTCGAGGCTCACCGAGGTGACCGCGAAGAAGAAGGTCTGGCCGAAGGCCTGCCACCACTCGTGCGTGGTCAGCGCGTTCCAGTAGTTGGTCAGCCCGACGAACTCGGACAGCCCGGCCCGCCGGACGCTGTAGACGTTGAGCGAGAGCCAGATCGCGTAGCCGATCGGCACCGCCGCGACCAGGAACATGAGCACCAGCGCCGGGGCCACCATCAGAACCGCGGTCCTGCGCTGCTCGTGGTCCACGCCGCGCCGGGTCGTCGGCGCGGTCATCAGAAGGTCTCCTGAGCGGTCTCGATGTCCTCGCGCATCTCCCGCACCCCGGACTCGACGTCGGTCTGCCCGGAGATGACCTCGTAGACGTTGTCGTAGATGGCCCGCGAGATCTGGGTGTACACCGGGGACTTCGGCCTGGAGCGGGCGCTGAGCACGGACTTCTTCAGCTCGCCGATGAACGGGATCTCCGCGCGCACCTGCGGGTCGTCGTACACCGCGGCGAACACCGGCGCCTGGGTGTGCTCGAGGACCATCTTCTCCTGGGTGCGCGCGCTGGTGGCGTAGTCGGTGAAGGCGACCGCGGCCGGGACGTTGTCCGAGGTCGCGGCGATGGCGAGGTTCCAGCCGCCGAGCACCGCTGCGGGCCGGCCGCGCTCGTCGAAGGCGGGCAGCCGGGAGACGCCGGTGACCGGCCCGGTGCCGGTCTGGGCGATCAGCTCGTGGGCGCTGGGCCACTGCCGCAGGTAGCCGGCCGCGCCGGACTCGTAGGCCCGGCGGGCGTTGTCCTCGTTGTAGGTCAGGCTGGCTCGATCGATCGCGCCGTCGTCCAGGCCGCGGGCCATCACCCGCAGGACCTCGCGGGTCTGCGGGGAGTCGATGGTGACGTCGCCCTGCTCGTCGAGGACCGAACCGCCCGCGGAGTAGAGCAGCTCCAGGAAGTTCACCGTCAGCCCCTCGTACTGCTTGGCCTGGATCTCGGCGCGGTTGCGCTCGTCCTCGCCGGCGTGCGCGAAGACCTGCTCCCAGGTGGTGGGCGGCGGGACGCGGTCCTCCCGGTGGAACAGCAACCCGGCGTTGGTGAAGAACGGCATCGCCCAGTAGCGGTCGTCGTAGCGCACGGTGTCCAAGGTGGACGGGATCAGGTCGGCGGCGCGCTGCCGCACCAGCTCGGTGTGGTCGAGCAGCCAGCCCTGCGCGGCCCACTGGCTGGTCCAGGTGACGTCGGTGAGGTAGATGTCGCACTCGCGCGAGCCGCCCTCCAGGCGCTGGATGGCCTGCGCGCGGGCGGCGTCGGTGTCCTGCCCGATCTCGATGTAGCGGGCTCGGACGCCGGGATTGCGGGAGTTGAAGTCGGCGATGAGGGTTTCGAACAGTCCGGTGTCGCGGATGCCGCAGAGGGTCAGCTCGCCGCGGGCGCCGGTGCTGTCGGCGCTGGCGATCTCGGCGCGCGGCGCGCGCTCACCGACCTGACCGGCGGTGGGTTGGCCCAAGCAGCCGGTCAGCGACAGGATCGACAGGGCGACGAGGGACGCGCGCCATCGTCGGCGGGTGAAGGGCAATGGGGTCTCCGCTTCGCGATCCGTCGGCGGTGACGCCGGGAGGCACCCGGGCACCGGCCGAAGCAGCGGCGTGAGACGTCTCCCATGACTACTGCCCCGCACCTCCCGGTGTCAAGACAGGTCCTCCATCAGGTCGCGAATCCCGTTCGGGCACAGCACGTTCTCGATGCCGGTCACCACCGCCCCGGCCACCCCCGCCGAGCGGCCGAGCGCGCTGTTGGCCAGCGACAGGTGCCGGGTGGCCAACGGGAGAGCCCGCCGGTAGACCACGCTGCGGATGCCCGCGAGCACGTCGTCGCCGACCGCGGTGATCAGCCCGCCGAGCACGATGCGCTTCGGGTTGTAGAAGTGCACCAGCATCGCGACGACCTCCCCGATGGTCGCCGCGGCGGTGCGCACGTGCCGGATCGCCGTCGCGCAGCAGCTGGGCCAGCTCGTCGGTGTCCTTCGGTCCGCCGTCCACGGTGCGCAGCGCGCGGATGATCGCATCGGCCGAGGCCACCGCCTCCACGCAGCCGACGTTGCCGCACTGGCAGACCACGTCGTCGGCACCGGGCACCCGGATGTGCCCGATGTCGCCGGCCGCCCCGTCGGAGCCGCGGTGCAGCTCGCCGGTCGCCGAGACGAGCCCGCCGCCGATGCCGGTGCCGATCTTGAGGAACAGCAGCGGGGATTCGTCCGCGTCGAGCGCGCGGGCCTCGCCGAGGGCCATCAGGTTCACGTCGTTGTCCACCGAGGCGACGCAGGAGAACCGGGCGGCCAGCGCCTCGCCCACCGGGAAGCCGTCCCAGCCGGGCATGATCGGTGGGCGCACCGGCACGCCCATGCGCGAGTCCACCGGTCCCGGCAGGCCCGCGACCAGCGCCTTGACCTCGTCCTCGGCGACCTCGGCGGTGGTCAGCAGCTCGCGCAGCGCGTCGGTGAGCACGTCCAGCGACTTCTCGGGGCCCACCGAGATGTCCAGCTCCAACTGCTGCTCGGCCAGCACGCTCTGCCCCAGATCGGCGACCGCCAAGCGGGTGGTGTGCGCGCCGACGTCGGCGGCCAGCACCACGCCCGCGCGGGGGGCGATGGTCAGCCGGTGCGCGGGGCGCCCGCGGCCACCACCGCCGATCGGGCCGCGTTCGACCACGACGCCGGCCGTGATCAGCGCGTCCAGGTGGCTGTTGACCGTGGAGCGGGCCAGCCCGGTGGCCCGGACCAGATCGACCCGGTTCTCGGCCGCGCCGGAGGCGATCAGCCGGGCCAAGCCGCTGTGCACGAGGTTGCCATCGGCGCGGCCGGACGTGCGCGGCACCGCCAATCGGACCGGATCCCAGGCCATCGACGATCCCTCCCGCGCGATTCGAACCCCATTTATGACCGAAAAGAAAATAAATCACAGATCTTGCCGACGTAAAACCCGGGCCCTAGCTTTGTCCTCGACCGAATTCGGGCGTGAGACACCCGTCGTTGTCGGAACCGATCAGAAGGAGGCCCCGCGTGAGCCCAGGCAAGACCGGGCGCGGCGTGGCGATCCTGGGAGCCGGGATGATCGCCGAGGTGCACCGCCGCGCCGCGATCCTCGCCGGAGCCGAGGTCGTCGGAGTGCTGGCTTCGTCATCCGAGCGTTCCCGCGCGGTCGCCGAGGCGTGGGGGACCGCCGCGTACTCCGACCTCGACGAGGTGCTGGCGGACGAGCGCGCGGACGTGGTGCACATCTGCACGCCCAACGCCACGCACGCGCCGTTCGCCGAAGCGGCCCTGCGCGCCGGGAAGCACGTCGTCTGCGAGAAGCCGCTGGGGATCGACCTGCAGGAGGCCGAGCGGATGGCCGCCGCGGCCGCCGAGAGCGGTGCGGTGGCCACGGTCCCGTTCGTCTACCGCTACCACCCGATCGTCCGCGAGATCCGGGATCGCCGCATCGCGGGCGAGTTCGGCCCGTTCAACCTGCTGCACGGCAGCTACCTGCAGGACTGGATGCTCGACCCGGACGCCTCCAGCTGGCGCGTCGACCCCGAGCTCGGCGGTACCTCGCGCGCCTTCGCCGACATCGGCTCGCACTGGTGCGACCTGGTGCAGTGGGTCTCGGGGGAGGACTTCGCCGACGTGCTCGCGCAGCTGTCCATCGCCGTCCCGACCCGCCCGGCCGGGTCCGCGCGGTCGTTCGCCGGCCCTGCCGCCGGTGGCGAGCGCGCCGAGGTGCGCACCGAGGACTCCGCGGTGCTGCTGCTGCGCACGTCGACGGGCGTGCTGGGAACGGCGACGATCTCGCAGGTCGCCGCCGGTCGCAAGAACCGGCTGTGGTTCGAGCTCGACGGTGCGCTCGGCAGCGCCGTGTTCGATCAGGAGAATCCCGAAACCGCCTGGCTGGGCGGCACCGAGGTCAACCGCACCCTGGTGCGCGACCTCGGGACCGGATCGCCCGAGCAGCAGCGGCTCTCCGCGCTGCCCGCGGGGCACGCGCAGGGGTACGCGCAGTGCTTCGAGGCGTTCGTGGCCGACACCTACGCCGCCATCGACGGCGGCGACCCCGTCGGCCTGCCCACGTTCTCCGACGGGCTGCGCTCGGCGCGCATCGTCGACGCGGTCCTGCGCTCCGCCCGCAACGGCTCCTGGACGAAGGTGTGATCATGCAGCTGGGAATGCTCACCGCGTGTCTTCCGCAGTGGTCCCTGGAACGGGTGGCGGCGTGGGCCGCCGACGCGGGCTACGAGGCGCTGGAGGTCGCCTGCTGGCCCAGCACCGGCGGGCGCGACTTCGAGGCGGCGCACCTGCCGGTCGCCAGCTTCGGGCAGCGCGAGGCCGACCGGACCCGCGAGCTGTTCGACGAGCACGGCCTCGGCCTGTCGGCCTTGGCCTACTACGAGAACAACCTGCACCCGGATCCCGAGCGCCGCGAGGAGATCCGCACCCACCTCAAGCGCTCCATCGACGCCGCGCAGCTGCTCGGCGTGCCCTGCGTGGGCACCTTCATCGGCCGGGACCCGACGAGGTCGGTGGCCGACAACCTCGCCGAGGGCGAGCGGGTGCTGCCCGAGCTGGTGGACTACGCGGGCGAGCGCGGGATCAAGCTGATCATCGAGAACTGCGTCATGGAGGGCTGGCACCCCGACGGGTACCCGGGGAACCTGGCCTACTCGCCGGAGCTGTGGGAGTGGATGTTCTCCCTGGGCTTCTACCTCAACTGGGATCCGTCGCACCTGACCTGGATCGGCATCGACCCGGTGGAGACGATCGCGCCCTACGCCGACCGGATCGTGCACGCCCAGGCCAAGGACGTCGAGCTGGATCCGCGCGAGCGCAACCGCTACGGCTTCTTCGGCAAGGTGGGCAAGGGCGACGACCCGTGGGACATGGGCTGGTGGCGCTACCGCGTCCCGGGCCGGGGTCAGGTCAACTGGCCGAAGGTGGTGGACCGGCTCTACGAGCACGGTTTCACCGGGACGCTGTCGGTCGAGCACGAGGACCCGATCTGGGGCGGTGACGACGAGCGCATCACCCAGGGCCTGAAGATCGCCCACGGAACCCTGCGCCCGCTGATCGTCGGGTGACCTCGCCGAACATCTCGACCTCCGAGGAGTGCTGCCGTGCCGGTGCTTTCCGTTCAGCTCTACAGCGTTCGCGATCTGCTGTCCGCGGATCAGCCGGGCACCCTGGCCCGGTTGGCCGAGATCGGTTACCGCCACGTCGAGCCGTTCGGGCTCGGCGCGCTGCACGAGTCCCACGACGAGCGACTGGTGCGCGCCCGCCGGTTGCGGCGCGATCTGGACGCCGCAGGCCTCGGGGTCTCGGCGGTGCACGCCGCGTTGCCGGATGCCGAGCAGCTGGCCGAGGAGTGCGAGATCGTCGGCGCGGACACCGCGTTCGTCCCGCACCCGCGCCAGGTCCCGGGATTCGACGCGGAGACCTTCGACGACCCGGGTCGGCTCGACGCCTTCGCCGATGCGATCGGCGCGGCGGTGGAGGCGGTCGATCTGCGGCTGGGCTACCACAACCACTGGTTCGAGTGGGCGGTGCTGCCGGACGGGACCACCGCCTTCGACCGGTTCTGGTCCCGCGCGCACCGCGACCTGCTCGCCGAGCTCGACGTGTACTGGGCGGTGGCGGCCGGGGCGGATCCGGGGCGGGAGCTGGCCGAGCTGGGATCGCGCGCGGTCTCGGTGCACCTCAAGGACGGCCCGGCCGAGGTCGGCGCCGCCCAGGTGCCCCTCGGGTCCGGCGAGCTGGACATCCCCTCGGTCCTGCGGGAGGTCTCCGAGGTTCCCTGGCACGTGGCGGAGATCGACACCACCGAGCACGATCCCTTCGCGCTGCTCCAGCACAACGCCTCGGTGCTGACCGGCAGCGGGACGAAGGCGAGTTGAACCGAGCCCGTCCGGGCGGGTGATCCGCGGCTGACCGGGGAATCGCCCGCCCGGGGACCTGGTCAGTTCGGCTCGCCCAGCGGTGCGATGGTGAAGGGGCCGCCCAGGTGCTCGTGGTCCGGTCCCGCGGTGACCTCGCCGGCGAACTTCTCCGCGTCGTCCTGCGGCTGGTAGCCGATCGCGCGCGCTTCGTCGAGCGAGACCACCCGGCGCGTGTTGTCCGAAACGCCCCACACCACGCGGTATCCGGGCGAGGGGCAGGAAAGGCAGGCCTCGAACAGGCGGGCGCAGTCGTCGGGGGAGAGCCACAAGCCCAGCCCGCGCTCGTCGTCGACCCGCTCGAAGCACGAGCCGATGCGCACGCAGATCACGTCCATGCCGGACCGGGAGTGGTACAGGCTGCCCAGCGCCTCCATCGCCGCCTTGCTCACCCCGTAGTGGGTGTCCGGCCGGGGTGCGGAATCCGCCGGCAGGCCCGCATCGCCGGCCTCGTCGACGCGCCGGAAGCCCGCAGCGTGGTTGCTGGAGGCCAGCACCACCCGCGGCACGCCCGCGCGCCGCGCGGCCTCCAGCACCGTGCGCGTGCCGTCGACGTTGAGCGAGAGCGTTTCGGGCCAGGTGTTCTCCCTGCTGTGGCCGCCGAGGTGCACCACCGCGTCGACGTCGGCGCAGGCGCGCAGCATCGCGTCGGGATCGGTGACCGATCCTTCGACGATTTCGACCGATTCCCCGTTCTCGGCGGGCGGCACGCTCTTGACGTCGAGCATTCGGAGTGTTCGTCCCGGCCGATTCATCCGCGGGCGCATCAGAGTTCCGATGCCGCCCGCCGCGCCGGTGATCAGGATGCGTTCTGGCAACAGTTTCCCCTTCGTCGCAGGAAGTTCCACGATTCGATCGGGCACCGCGGCGCCGGTTGACACGTGATCGACGCCATACTAGCGTCCGCTCCGGAACTTTTCGAAACGTTTTAACGCACGTACCACGGTTGTTCCGAACGCTCGGTCCGCCTCGCGGCGGGCCGCGGACGCAAGCATCACCACGAAACTTTCCGGCGCGTTCGGCCGGAGCGACGATTCCGCAGCGGCGGGGGCTTTCGAGTTTCAGACATCCGATGTCGAAGGGGTGGCGGGTGCACGCGCTGGACTGGGCCATGGTGGTCGTCTACTTCGGTCTGATGGTGGGAATCGGTTGGTGGTCCCACCGCCGGGTCAAGAACGACAAGGACTTCTTCATCGCGGGCGGCCGGATGCCCTGGTGGCTGGCCGGCATCTCGCACCACATGTCCGGCTACAGCGCGGTGCTGTTCGTGGCCTACGCGGGGGTGGCCTACAGCCAGGGAATCACCGTCTACTTCTGGGGATTCGCCTCGATCGGCATCGGCGTGGCCATCGGCGCCTGGCTGTTCGCCGCGCGCTGGAACCAGCTCCGCGAGAAGTTCGGCGTCGCCTCGCCGCTGGAGTTCCTGGCCCACCGCTTCAACGTCCCCACGCAGCAAGCGCTGGCCTGGAGCGGGGCTTCGCTGAAGGTCTTCGACGTGGCCTCGAAGTGGTTCGCGGTGTCCATCCTGCTGCAGTCCTACGCCGGGGTGCCGATCCTGTGGGGCATCACCATCACCGGCGGCGTCACGCTGATCTACTGCACGGCGGGCGGGCTGTGGGCGGACGCGCTGACCGACATGGGCCAGTTCATCGTGCAGGCGCTGGCGGGCATCGTGATGATCTGGGTGGTGCTGGCCAACCTCGGCGGCATCTCCGGGCTGTGGACCATGTGGGGCCAGCTGCCCGCCGGGCACACCTCGCCGGTCACCAGCGAGTACACCACCGTCTTCCTGCTGGTCTACGTGCTGGTCAAGACCCTGGAGTACAACGGCGGCATGTGGAACCTGGCGCAGCGCTACATGGCCTCGCCGAGCTCCTACGCCGCCCGCCGCGGAGCCCTGCTCTCGGCCGCTCTCTACCTGATCTGGCCGCTGGTGCTGATGTTCCCGATGTTCGCCGCGCCGCTGTTCGTGCCGAACCTCGACGACCCGACCACCGCCTACGCGGCGATGAGCGCCGAGCTGCTGCCCGCCGGGATGATCGGCCTGGTGCTGGCCGGGATGTTCTCGCACACCATGGCCATGGTCGCCTCGGACGCCAACGCCATCTCCGCGGTGATCACCCGCGACATGCTGCCGGTGATGTGGCGCCGCGCTCGCGAGTTCGGCGAGCGCCAGCGGTTGCGGGCCGGGCGCATCGCGACCTTCGGGTTCATCGCGCTGAGCATGATCGTGGCCACCCAGGCGCAGAACCTCGGCGGCGTGCTGTCAATCGTCGTGTCCTGGGTCGCCGCGCTGATGGGGCCGATCTCGGTGCCGCTGCTGCTGGGGATGCTGCCGTGGTTCCGACGCTCGGGATCGCGCGCGGCGCTGATCTCCTGGGCGGGTGGCCTGGCGACGTACGCGGTGCTCTACTACGGGCTCGACGCCAGCGAGACCGCCACCGTGGCCAGCCCGATCCTGGTGTCGCTGGCGCTGTTCATCGGTCTGGGAGCGGTCGCCTCGGAACGCACGCCGGAGGTGGACGGGATGCTCGACGAGCTCGACGGCGCGGCCAAGCGGCCCAGCGCGGCGGCGTCGCGATGAGCGCTCGCGTCACCGGCTACGCCTACCCCTGGGACGTCGAGGGCGACTTCGCCGAGCGGGCCGCCGAGCTCGGCGTCGACGAGGTCGCCGTCGCGGTGGCCTACCACAGCGCGCGGGCGGCCACCCCGAACTCGGCGCGGCGCAGCTCGGTGCTGGCCGAGCACGCGGCTCTGTACCGCCCGATCGGCACCGGGTGGGGCCGGTTGCGCCCGCCGAGCCCGAGCTGGGTCGACGGCTCCGACAGGGCGGGCGAGGCCGTCGCGGCGCTGGGACGGGCCGGCGTCCCGGCCGCGGCGTGGATCGTGCTCACGCACAACTCGCTGCTCGGCGGGAAGTTCCCGGACGTCGCGGTGCGCAACTGCTTCGACGAGACCTACCCGTGGGCGCTGTGCCCGGCGCGCGCGGAGGTGCGCGAGTACGCCGCGCGACTGACCCGGGCCAGCCTGCGCGGTCTCGAGGTGCGCTCGGTGGTGCTGGAGGCCTGCGGGCAGCTCGGCGCGGTCCACCAGCACCAGCACGAGAAGACCGACGCGGTGTGGTCGCCCGCGGTCGCGCGCCTGCTGTCGGTGTGCTGCTGCCCGGCCTGCGCCGAGGGCTGGGCGGCGCGCGGGGCCGACCCGCAGGAGGTGCGCGGGAGGCTGCGCGCGCGGGTGCGCGAGCTCATCGGCACCGGTGACCTGACCGCCGTCGACGACGACCTGGAGCCGGCGCTGCGCGAGGTGCTGCTGGCCGCTCGGCAGGAGAGCGCCGACCGGCTGCGCCGGGAGGTCCTCGCCGCTGCCGGGCCCGGCAGGCGCGTCGTGCTGCACGGCAGCACCGATGCGTGGGCGACCGGTGCTCTGCCGGGGTTGACCCCGCACGCGGTCGGCGAGGTCGACGCGGTGGTGCTCCCGTGCTGGCAGGCCACCGGCTCGGACGAAGTCGCCCGCGCCGCAGCGGACTTCCCGGGCGAAACCGGCATCGGCGCCTACGTCACCGCGGTGGGGCCGCAGGCCGGCGACGTCGCTGGTCACGTCCGCCGGCTGGTCTCGCGCGGTGCGGCTGAGCTGCACCTCTACCACCTCGGCTTGGCCGGTCCTGCTCGTCGGCCCGCGCTGCGGGCGGCAGCGGGCGCGGCGCGCGCCAGCGGCGGCTGAGCCCGAATCCACAGTAGACGCCATCGGCCGAACGGCCGCTGCTGCGCGTCCGGTCGGAGCAACGCCGCGGTGGACCTGTGGCGACCGGGAAAATTCACCGCCGCGCGAAGTCGTCGGGCGTCGCGGGACGTGATCTCGGGTGCTGGCGGGCGCGTGCGCTGCGCCTCCTCCGCCGGTGCGCGAAAGACCGCTCCTCGGGCGCGGTTTGGGAACGCGAGCTCCGACCGCGAGGGAGGTGGCCGGAGCACGGCCAGGCGCGGTCGGGCGAAGATCATCCGATACAGTGCCTTCGGTATCCAGGGGGCGTGCGTTCCGGTTTCCGGGGTGTTCCCGCGGGGTCGGCGTCGCGGATCGGAGTTGCCGCGAGCACCCCTGGGACCAGGACGATCCGGCGCGGCGAGCTCGAGGTGCGGGATCGCGCGCCGGCAGCGCAAGGCTCGTGCGCGCGCGGTTCACACCGGCTGGCCCGGGCGACGACCACCGATGGAAAGAAACCGGAAGTGACGAACCAAGACGACTCCTTAGACCCCCCTGGCCGGAGGCGCGAGCGCGGCGCGAAGCGGGCCGCTGACACCTCGATCCGGTCGCGGCTCACCTGGGCGGTGTTCGTCCCGTGGGTGGTCGTCGCCGTGCTGTGGGCCGTGGGCTGTTCGCTGTTCGCCTTCAACGCCCTGTTCTCGCAGCAGGTCGCCTCGGGCGTGCAGTCGATGTCGCTGCCCGCGGTCAACGCGCTCGACCAGGTGCAGCGCGAACGGCTGCGCAGCCTGGAGGTGATCGGCCAGCCGAACCTGAGCACCGATGCGCTGGTGTCCCAGCAGCGGGCCACCGACCGGGCGCTCGCCGAGCTGGCCACCAGGTCCAAGCCGGCCATGGAGAGCGCCCCGGACGACCTGCAGGCGCCGATGAACGAGCTCAACGGCTACTTCAAGCGGCTGCCCGACCTGCGCGAGCGCATCGCGGGCGGTCAGGCCACGGTCGACGAGCTCAACTCGTTCTACAACGACCTGTTCGACACCGCGACCAGGGTCTTCGACGTGCAGTCGCGCATCACGCCGGACCCCGAGGCGGTGAAGGGCGCGCGAGCGGCCGTGGCGCTGTTCCAGGCCCAGGACATGCTCGCCCGCGAGGCTTCGATGGTCGGCACCGCGCTGACCACCGGTGAGCTGAGCGAGGAGGAGCACCGTGAGCTCGTCGGCTACATCGCGGGCCGGGATGCGCTGCTGGAGTCCAGCAAGAGCTCGTTGCTGCCCGGCGTCGCCCGGCAGCACCAGCGGATGACCTCGTCGGCGGATTGGGAGCGGCTGCGCGGCGTCGAGGACCAGATCGTCGAGCACGGTGCCTTCTCCGGCGGGGACGCCCCGCCGTTGCAGGTCGACGAGTGGCGGCAGGTCACCAACCAGGTCGGCACCCAGATGTCGGGCATGGTGCGCGGGCAGGCCGGCCAGGTCGCGGGCGACGCCCTGGACCGCGCCAACCAGACGCTGTGGGCGGTCCTCATCGGGGGTGTGGTCGCGCTGGTCGTGGCCATCGCCTCGTTCGTCTTCGCCCGCCGGGTCTACAAGTCGGTCGTCGACGACGCGCTGCTGACCAGGCTGCGCGGACTGCGCACCGAGTCGCTGACGATGGCCGAGAAGCTGCCGGACGTGGTGCGGCGGTTGCGCGGCGGGGAGACCGTCGACGTCGAGGCCGAGATCATCGACATGCGCGACTACGGCTCCGACGAGGTCGGCGAGGTCGCCCACGCGATCCAGCTGTTCCAGCAGGAGGCCGTGCAGGCCGCGGCGGGGGAGACCCGGGCCCGGCAGGGCGCCCGCGTGGTCTTCGTCGGCATGGCTCACCGCATCCAGCGGTTGCTGCGCGGCATGCACTCCACGATCGACCAGCTGGAGCGCGACGAGGAGAGCTCCCAGCAGCTGTCCCGGTTGTTCGACCTGGACAACTCGACCACCCGTGCCCGGCGGACGGTGGAGAACCTGCTGGTGCTCGGCGACCAGCAGCCCGGTCGCCGGTGGAGCCGCCCGGTTCCGCTGATGGACGTGCTGCGCTCCTCGGTCTCGGAGATCGACCAGTACTCCCGCGTGGTCATCGGCCACGTCCCGGACGTGACGGTGCACGGTGCCGCGGTCGGCGACACCATCCACCTCATCTCCGAGCTCATCGACAACGCCACCGCGTTCTCACCGCCCAGCACGCGCGTGCACGTGGGCGCCGCCGAGGTCGCGCGCGGCATCGCCATCGAGATCTCCGACCAGGGCCTGGGCATGGACTGCGACGTCCGCGAGCGGGCCAACGAGATGATGAGCAACCCGCCCGAGTTCGACCGGCTGGTGCTGGAGAGCAACAAGGCCGAGCAGCTCGGCCTGTTCACCGCAGCCCGGCTGGCGGGGCGCCGCGACATCGGCGTCGAGTTCGGCGTGTCGGCCTACGGCGGCACGCGCGCGACCGTGCTGCTGCCCAACGGCATCCTGGAAGCCGGGACCGGGGAGAGCTCGGACAACACCGGCACCATCCGGATCTCCACCAACGAGGACCAGGAACCGACCGAGCCCGCCGTGCCCCGGCCGCGCGAGCTGCCCCGCAGCGCCGCGCCGGCGCAACCCGCCGAGGCGGGCGGGGCGGAGGCCTCCGTGAACTGGCCCGCGGACGAACCGGCTCCCGCTGCCGAACCGCAGCGGGAGGAACCGGCGAGCGAGCAGCCGGCGCCGGAGCCCGCGCCCGAGACCGGCGAGGACGGGCGGCCGAAGCTGCCCAAGCGGGTTCCCCAGACGCACCTGGTCGACGGGCTCAAGGACGACCCCGACCAGGAGGAGCAGCAGGTGGTTGCTGCCCCGAGCAAGTTGGCCGGCTTCCGCCGGGCATTCCGCGGTGGTTTCGGCGACGACGAGACCACCGGTCGCTCGTGAGCAGACCAGTCGACGAGGCAAGTGTGTGAGGTGGGCATGACCGAAACGGCGTCGAAACTGAGTTGGTTGCTGGATGACTTCGTGCAGGGCGTGCACGGCGCGGATCACGCGGTGGTGCTGTCCAACGACGGACTGGTCATCGCCCGGTCCCAGGGGCTCGACCGCGACCACGCGGACAAGCTGGCCGCTGCGGCGTCGAGCATGCGCAGCATCGGCAAGGGCGTGAGCAAGGACTTCGGCCGCGGCCAGGTCGCGCAGACCCACGTCGAGATGGAGCACGGGTTCCTGTTCGTCTCGGCCGCGGGCAGCGGGGCGTGCCTGGCGGTGCTCTCGTCCGCCGACACCGACATCGAGCTGGTCGCCTACGAGATGGGCCGGCTGATCACCCGGGTCGGCTCGTTCCTGTCGGCCGCTCCGCGCGAGCTGCACGGGATGGCGGCGGAGAGGACCTGACGGTGGACGAGGCGTGGTACGACGATGAAGCGGGACCGATCGTCCGGCCGTACACGATCACGCGCGGACGAACTCCGGGACAGCAAGCGCGGATCGACTCCGCCGCGCAGGTGCTGACCGTGGAACCGAGGCCGGAGACGCCGAGACTGGAGATGACGCCGGAGCATTCCAAGATCCTGGATGCCTGCCGTCGTCCGGTCTCACCGGCCGAGTTGGCCGTTCTGCTGAGCCAGCCGGTGGGCGTGGTGCGGGTGCTGATCAGCGATCTGCTCGACCACGGCGCCGTCATCGTGCGCTCGCCTCGTGCGGAAGTCAGCCGAGAAATCTTGGAGCAGGTATACCGTGGGCTTTCCAGACTCTGAAGTCGTCGAGCCGGCACCGGCCGGCCCGACCAGCGGCGGCGACAACGCCGCACCGATCCCCGTCAAGCTGATCGTCGCGGGCGGGTTCGGCGTCGGCAAGACGACGATGGTCGGCGCGGTCAGCGAGATCAACCCGCTGACCACCGAAGAGGAGATGACCGTCGCCAGCGAGGGCGTCGACGACGTCTCCGGCGTCGAGCGCAAGGAGACCACCACGGTCGCGCTCGACTTCGGGCGCATCACGATCTCCGACGAGGTCGTGCTGTACATGTTCGGCGCGCCGGGCCAGAACCGGTTCTGGCCGCTGTGGAACGACCTGGCGCTGGGCGCGGTCGGTGCCGTGGTGCTGGTCGACACGCGCAAGCTGCAGGAGGCGTTCGCCTCGGTGGACTTCTTCGAGCGGCGCGGGATCCCCTTCGTGGTGGCGGTCAACATCTTCGACGACGCCTACCACTACGAGCCCGAGGAGGTCCGCGAAGCGCTGGTGGTCCCGCCGGAGGTCCCGGTGGTCATCTGCGATGCGCGCGATCGGGGGCTGTGCAAGAACGCGCTGGTCACGCTGGTCAAGCACGCGATCGACCGGACACCGGCCGAGGTGTGAGCGAGGGCGGGGCACCCGGGGTGCCCCGCCCTCGGTCTCAGCGGTCGACCGGCTCGGTGCGGCAGCGGAAGTGCCGCAGCACCTTCGGCGCGTGCGTGATCCGGTAGCCGGGCACGGCCTCGGGGTTCTTGGCGATGTCGGCCAGGATCTCGCCGACGTACTCCAGGTGGCTGTGGTCGTAGACCCGGCGCGGCAAGGCCAGCCGGATCAGTTCGAACGGCGCGGGCCCCACCAGCTCGTTGCCCTCGCCGAGCTCGCCCAGGTACAGCGAGCCCAGCTCGGCCGCGCGGATGCCGCCCTCCCGGTAGAGGGCGCAGGCCAGCGCGTGACCGGGGAACTGGGCCGGGCCCAGGTGCGGCAGCAGCCGACCCGCGTTGAGGTAGATCGCGTGCAACCCGGCGGGCCGCACCGCGTCCACCCCGGCCTGGTGCGCGCGCTCGGCGAGGTAGGCGGCCTCGTTCTCCCGATCGGCCAGGTAGTTCGGGTCCACCACCTCGCGCAACCCCACGGCCAGCTGTTCCAGGGTGTGCCCGGTCAGCCCGCCGTAGGTGCGGAAGCCCTCGGTGGCGATGATGTCCACCTCGCACCGATCGGCCAGATCGGCGTCGCGCACCGCGATGAACGCGCCCTCGGGCGAGAGCCCGTCCTTCTTCAGGCTGGCCACGGCGCCGTCGGCGAGCTCGAAGGCCTTGCGCGCCACCTCGGCCGGCGTCCAGTCCTGGTAGCCGGCCTCGCGGCGGGTGACCAGCCATGCGTTCTCGGCGAACCGCGCGGCGTCCAGGATCAGCGGCACTCCGTGCGCCCGCGCGACCTCGCTGACCGCTTCGAGGTTGGCCATCGACACCGGTTGGCCGCCGAAGCCGTTGTTGGTGATGGTGAGCAGGATCTGCCCGACCCGTTGGCGCTCCGGGCCGGACAGGATCCGCTCCACCTCGGCCACGTCGATGTTGCCCTTGAACGGGAAGTCCGAGTCGAGGTCCGCCGCCTCCGGGCACGGCAGGTCGCGGGCCTCGGCCCCGCGCAGCTCCACGTTGGCCCTGGTGGTGTCGAAGTGGGTGTTGCTCAGGCTCAGCCTGCCCTCGCCGAGCAGCGCGGAGAACAGCACGCGCTCGGCCGCGCGCCCCTGGTGCACCGGCAGCACGTGCTCGAAGGGCACGATCTCGCGCACCGCGTCGCGGTAGCGGTAGAACGACTCGGCACCCGCGTAGCGCTCGTCGGCCCGCTGCGCCCAGGCCTGCTGGTCGATGGAGACCGCCCCGGTTCCGGAGTCCGAGAGCAGGTCGATGCTCACCTTGTCGGCTGGCAGGTTGAACGGGTTGTGCCCGGCCAGATCCATCTCCCGCAGCCGCTCGGCGCGGGTGGTGATCGGGATCGGTCGAACGACCGCGGAAACGAAGGGCCGTAGGTGCGGCATTCGGTGACTCCTCGTGTTGGCGGGCGAGCTCAGCCCTGGGGCGTTCCGCCGTAGGCCTCGGAGGAGGCGTAGACGGTGGTACCGGTCTGGTCCGGGCTGAGTCGCAGCGAGACGTGCGCCAGCAGGCCCGCCCCGGCCGACAGGTCGCGGCCGGTGAGCGAGCCGATGATCTCGTCGAGCAGCACCGGGTCGATCCGGTGCTCGCGCAGGTGCCGCCGCACCCGCTCGCGCGCCGCCGAGTCGTCCGGCACGTAGTCGCGCAGCGGCAGGTAGATGCTGTAGTTGCTGGGCTTTTCCCGGTCGCCCTCGATCAGCGAGTAGCTGGACACCAGCGGGCGGCCGGTGAAGCGCCGGGTGCCCGGGGCCAGCAGCTTGCAGAAGTCGCCGACCTGCGCCGGGGAGATCCCCGGGACCGCTCCGGCGGCGCGCATCACGTCCTGCGCGGTGGCGTCGTGCTGGGAGATGTAGAGCTTGACCCGCGACTGCGGGCCGGGATCGAGGTCGAGGGCGAAGAAGGTCAACCGGTCCTGCTCCCGTTGCAGCGCGTGATCGCCGACGGTCAGGAAGGCCTCGGCCAGGCCGAGCCGTTCGAAGGCCTCGCTCACGACCTCGTGCGCCCGCTCCGGGCCGCGCACGTTCGGGTTGAAGTAGACCTTGAACTTCGGCTGGCCGCGGGAGTCGAAGATGAACGAGAACCACCAGGAGAACAGGCCCTGCGGCTCGTCCGGGCTGAACAGGTCGGCAACGGCGCGCAGCTTGTCGAGCTGCAGGTCGTAGCGATCGGCGAGGGAGTCGACCAGATCGCGGGCCGCCCGCAGGTTGTTGGTGGGGGACGGGTGTTCGGGCAGGGTTTCGGCCAGGATGCGCAGGTGGCGCTGGCCGGTGTCGTTGACCTGGACCGAGAACTCCGCGGGGGTCGCGTCGTCGGCCACGTCGGAGGGCCACAGCGGAGGCTGCGCGAGCGGCCGCGCGTCGGCCGCCCCGAGCACTTCGCCGAGTAATCGAACCGGGTCGGATTCGTCGATGCCCACTACCCGGCAGAGGTTGCGCAACTGGTGCTTCGTCAGCTCGCCCAGCGTTCCGCCGGTAGTGCTCATTGGCTCCCGCTCCATGTGTTTTCGAGCTCCGGAGGTTGATCACCGAAAAGTTACGGCGCGTCAGATTATCCACCGGAACGGGGGGACTCCAGAGGCCGCCGGAGTGATCTTGACGGTCATCACAGTGCGTGGCGAAATCCGCTCAACTGTGGGAAAAGAGGCGATGTGCCGGACCGGATGCGGGGCCTCCGCTGATGATCAACTCGGAATTCACCCCCGGGTCCCCATTCCGCAATGAGCCCACAGTGGACTCCAAAAATCGGGCAATTGAAATGCTCCGCGCGGGCGCTTCGGCCTCGCTCCTGGTCAGCGTGGTCGGAGAGGTTTCGGAAGCCGGTGTTGATCAAGGAAGTTCCCGCCCTGAGTATGATCTTGGACCGGTCCCGCGCAGCGCGCCGGCCGGTCGGGGCCTCCTGTCCCGGGCGGTCGCGGCGGTCGCACCGCGCGCGTCGTTGCGGGGGGACGTTCACGGCGATCCGCGCTTGTGTGGTTCCGTCGGGACGTCCAGGTGCGCCTGGCCGTGACGGTGGAGAGTGCCGCGACCTGGCCCGCAGCCGCGAGCCGGGAGCCGCGGGGCTGCGGGGGTCGCTCCGGTAGACTCCTGCGGCCGGGCGCTGAGTGAAGTTGGAGAGTCTCGATGGCACGTGACGCGGACCACGACGGTTCCGCCGGGGTCTCCGCGATCCTGAGCCGGATCGACCCCTTCGCGTGGGTTCCGGTGGCGGCGATGCTGGTTCTGGCGCTGGCCGCCTGGCTGATCCTGGGCGTGCCGCTGCTCGGGCTGATGCTGCTGATCATGGCGCTGGTGATCTTCGGGTTCGACCTGTGGATCAACAGCCGCAGGAAGGGCGCCGCCGCGCGCCGCGGTGGTGCCCGGATCCCCAGGCGCCCGCGCCGGCGTGATCCGGACGAGGACGAGTTCGAGCGTGCCTTCGCCCACCCGGACGATCAGCCGCGCAGGCCCGAACCGCAGCGGCAGCAGCCAGCCCCTCCGGGACGCGCGCAGCCCGAGGGCGCGACCCAAGCCCGCCCGGCGCCTCCGGGGCGTGGTTCCGCGCAGGGCCGTCCCGAGCGTCCCGCCCCCGACCGCCAGGGCCCGCCGCCCGGTGCCGGCCGACCGGGGCAGCAGGCCCCTGGTGGCCGTCCGGCCCCGAACCAGGGCCGGCAGGCGCCGCCTCCGGGGCGCGGTGGTGCTCCGGGCAGGCCGAACCCCAACGGTGCCCCGCCGCCTCCGCCGGGCGGGGGTCGCCCGCAGCCCCCGGGACGCGGTGGCCCGCCCGCGGGCGGACGTCCCCCGCAGCGGCCCGCGCCACCCGGCCGGGGCTACTGAGCAGAAACGCCCGCCCACCTGCGGTTCGCGCAGGTGGGCGGGTGTTTTTCGCGGGCTCTGAGCGGGCTCGTCAGGCGGGTGCGCCGGCCGGGGCCTTCGGGCGGGGCTCGCCGAGCTGCTCGGTGGGCACGCGGTGGGTTTCCCGGCCGCCGCCGTCGACTCCGGTGCCGATCGCCTCGGCGAGGCTGGGGGAGAAGCCGGCCAGCGCCACAACGGGATCTCGCCGCAGAAGGCAGGCCATGTCCCGCTCGTGGCGCCGGGGACCACGCCGAACAGCAGGATCTCGGTCGTGAGGCGGACGTCCTCCGCAGCGGCCGCGCCGCCCGGCTGGGGCTACTGAGCAGAAACGCCCGCCCACCTGCGGTTCGCGCAGGTGGGCGGGTGTTTTTCGCGGGCTCTGAGCGGGCTCGTCAGGCGGGTGCGCCGGCCGGGGCCTTCGGGCGGGGCTCGCCGAGCTGCTCGGTGGGCACGCGGTGGGTTTCCCGGCCGCTGGCCACGGCCACGACGTTGAGCAGGCACAGGCCCGCGGTGAACGCCGCGACGGCGATCCAGCCGTTGACCCCGGTGCCGATGGCTTCGGCGATGCTGGGGGAGAACCCGGCCAGCGCGAACCCGATCTGGGTACCGATGGCCATGCCGGACAGCCGCACCGTCGCCGGGAACATCTCTCCGTAGAAGGCCGGCCAGATCCCGTTGGTGGCGCTGTAGACCACGCCGAACAGCAGGATCCCGGTCGTGAAGATCAGCGGCCAGTTGCCCAGCGACAACGACCACAGGTAGGCGAACATCAGCACCGCGCAGCCCAGCGAGCCGCCGATGAACACCGGCTTGCGGCCGATGCGGTCGGCCAGCACGGCCCACAGCGGGATGGCGGCCAGCGCGACGACGTTGGCCAGCACGCCCACCCACAGCACCGGGGTCTTGGCCAGTCCGACCGTGTTCACCGCGTAGCTGAGCGCGTAGACGGTGAAGATCGTGCTGACCGCGGAGATCACCGAGGCCACGACCACCCGCAGCACGCTCGCCCAGTGGTCCCGGAACAGCGCGGTGAGCGGGGTCTTGGGCTGCTTGCCCTCGGCGGCCTCCTGCACGAACACCGGCGTCTCGTCCAGCGTGCGGCGGATCACCAGCCCGACGATGACCACGATGCCGCTGAGCCAGAACGGAACCCGCCAGCCCCAGGTGATCAGCTGGTCCTCGGGAAGCGCGGCCACCGGCAGGAACACCGCGGTGGCCAGGATCTGCCCGGCCTGGGTCCCGCTGAGGGTGAAGCTGGTGTAGTACGCGCGGCGCCGCTGCGGCGCGTGCTCCAAGGACATCGAGTTCGCCCCGGCCTGCTCGCCGGCGGCCGAGAAGCCCTGCAGCAGGCGCAGTCCGACCAGCATGGCCGGTGCGGCGATCCCGATCTGCTGGTAGGTCGGCAGGCAGCCGACCAGCACCGTCGAGACGCCCATCAGCAGCACGGTGAACACCAGGACCCGCTTGCGGCCGAAGGCGTCGCCGACGTGGCCCAGCACGAAGGCGCCGATCGGCCGGGCCAGGTAGCCGACCCCGAAGGAGGCCAGCGACAGCAGGGTGCCGGTGGCCGGGTCGGAGGTGGGGAAGAAGATCTTGTTGAACACCAGCGCCGCGGCGGTGCCGTAGATGAAGAAGTCGTAGTACTCGAGGGCACTACCGATCCACGCGGCGATCGCGGCCCGGCGGGGCTTGCCCTGCGTGGCACGTGGGTGGTCCGTCACTGCTCGCTCCAGAGTCCGTGCACCGTTGCGCGGTGGCTTATGAACCATCTAGTTAGTTCCCAAGACTGTGAAGCGCATCCGCTGGGGTGTCAATACCGGACTCCGCGGGTTTATCGCGCCGTGAGGAAGTCCAGCACGAGGTCGGCCAGCATCCGCCGGTAGTGCTCGCGCCTGGCCGGGTCGAGCATGTCGCGCTGGAAGATGGCCTGGAAGGTGTGGCGGTTGGCGGTGCGGAACACGCAGAAGGAGCTGATCACCATGTGCACGTCGAGCGCGTCGACGTCGGTGCGGAACAGCCCGGACTCCCGGCCGCGCTCGAGGATCGCGCCGAGCACGTCGACCGTGGGCGCGGCGAGCCGGGGCAGCAGCTCCGAGCGGGTCAGGTGCTCGGCCCGGTGGATGTTCTCGATGCTGACCAGGCGCAGGAAGTCCGGGTGCGACTCGTGGTGGTCGAAGGTCAGCTCGGCCACCTTCCGGATCGCTTCGGCGGGGTCGAGCTGGTCGATGTCGACCTCGCTCTCCAGGCCGCGGATGACCGAGTAGGCGTTCTCCAGCGCGGCCAGGTAGAGCTGCTCCTTGCCGCCGAAGTAGTAGTAGATCATCCGCTTGGTGGTGCTGGTGCGGTCGGCGATCTCATCGACCCGCGCACCGGTGTAGCCCTTGTCGGCGAACTCGGCGGTGGCCACTTCGAGGATCTCCGCGCGGGTCTTCTCCGCGTCCCGGTGCCGGATCTCGCGGGGCTCGGACGATGGTGCGGGCACTGAACTCCCCTGCGGTCGTTGCACGTCAACGACACTCTAGTGCACGGGTCCTTCACGCAGCGGCGCCGTCGTCGTAGTATGAATTAACTAGTTCGTTAATTGGAGGGTGCGAAGTGCGCGACGGCTTGCTGGTCGGGCTCATCGGGTCCGGGATCGGTCCCTCGCTGAGTCCTGCGTTGCACGAGCGGGAGGCCGCCGAGCTGGGGTTGCCCCACCGCTACCTGCGGTGGGACCTCGACGAGCTGGCCGCTGCGCCCGAGGCCGTCGGCGAGCTGCTGGTGCGCGCTCGCGCCGAGGGGTACCGAGGGCTCAACATCACGCACCCGTGCAAGCGGCTGGTGCTGGACCACCTCGACGAGGTCGACCCGGACGCCGGCGCGCTCGGCGCGGTCAACACGGTGGTGTTCGACGGGTCCCGCGCGATCGGGCACAACACCGACCACTCGGGGTTCGCCCGCAGCTTCCGGCGCGGCCTGCCCGGCGCGGCGCTGACCCGGGTGGTGCTGCTCGGGGCCGGGGGAGCCGGGGCCGCGGTCGCGCACGCGCTGCTGGGGCTGGGCGCGGCAGCCCTCCGGGTGATCGACGCCGAGCCGGACCGCGCGGACGAGCTGGCCGCCGCGCTCCGCGGGCGCTTCGGCGACCGCGCCGAGGCCGGGGGCGACCTGGAGTCGGAGCTGGCCGCCGCCGACGGTCTGGTGCACGCGACGCCGACCGGCATGGCCGCCCACCCCGGGCTGCCGGTGCCGGCGTCGTCGCTGAGCCCGCGGCTGTGGGTGGCCGACGTGGTCTACCGGCCGCTGCGCACCGAGCTCGTCACCGCCGCGCGCGAGCGCGGCTGCCGGGTGCTCGACGGCGGCGGCATGGCGGTCTTCCAGGCCGTCGACTCGTTCCGGCTGTTCACCGGGGTGGAGCCGGATGCCGAGCGGATGCTGCGGCACTTCGCCGAACTGGAGCGGGAGGAAGCGCATGTCGGAGGGTGAACCGCGACGGTCGATCGCCACGGTCTGCCTGTCGGGCACGCTGGAGGACAAGCTGGCCGCGGCCGCGGCTGCGGGGTTCGACGGCGTGGAGATCTTCGAGAACGACCTGGTCGCCTCGGCGCACTCGCCGGCCGAGATCGGCGCGCGCTGCCGGGAGCTGGGCCTGGGCGTCGACCTCTACCAGCCGTTCCGCGACTTCGAAGCCGTGCCGCCCGCGCGGCTGGCCGACAACCTGCGGCGCGCCGAGCGCAAGTTCGACGTGATGGAGCAGCTGGGCTGCGACCTGGTGCTGGTGTGCTCGACGGTCTCCCCGGAGGCCGTCGACGACGACGAGCTGGCCGCCGCGCAGCTGCGCGAGCTCGCGGACCGCGCGGCCGCGCGCGGGATGCGGGTGGCCTACGAGGCGCTGGCCTGGGGCCGGTTCGTCAACACCTACGAGCACTCCTGGCGGATCGTGCGCCGCGCCGACCACCCGGCGCTGGGGGTGTGCCTGGACAGCTTCCACGTGCTCTCGCGCGGCGGCGACCCGGCGCTGATCCGCACCATCCCCGGGGAGAAGCTGTTCTTCCTGCAGCTGGCCGACGCGCCTCGGCTGGACATGGACGTCCTGCAGTGGAGCAGGCACCACCGGCTGTTCCCCGGTCAGGGATCGTTCGACCTGAAGACCTTCGCGGGCAACGTCCTGGAGGCCGGCTACCGGGGGCCGCTGTCGTTGGAGGTCTTCAACGACGTCTTCCGGCAGGCCGACCCGGGCCCGGCAGCCGTGGACGCGATGCGCTCGCTGCGCCTGCTCGAGGACCAGCTCGGCTACCCGGTGGCCGAGCCCGCCCCGGCGCTGTCCGGCTACGCCTTCACCGAGCTCGCCGCCGACGCCACGACCGCGCGCGATCTCACCGCCGCTCTTGCGCACCTGGGCTTCGCGCACACCGGTGACCACCGCAGCAAGCCGGTGCAGCGCTGGACCAACGGCAGCACCCACCTGCTGGTCAACACGAATTCCCCTGCCAAGCGCACCGCCGAAGGGGAGGCCGATCCGGGCGCCGATCGGGGTCGGGCGGCGATCGGAGCGCTGGCCGTGGAGAGCGGGGACCCGCTGCGGTCCGCGCGGCGCGCCGAGGCGATGCGGTCGCCGATCCTGGCTCGCGAGCGCGGGCCCGAGGAGGCCGGGTTGGCCGCGGTGGCCGCTCCGGACGGGACCGACGTGTTCTTCTGCGACAGCGGCGCGCGGGACGGCTGGCGGTCGGACTTCCGGGACACCGGTGAGCCGAGCGCTTCCCGGCTGGCCATCACCGGGATCGACCACGTGTCGCTGACGCAGCCGTTCGACCACTTCGACGAGGCCGCGCTGTTCTACCGCTCGGTGCTCGGCCTCGAACCCGAGGAGGTCACCGAGTACGCCGCTCCGTTCGGCATGGTCCGCAACCGCGGCATGCTCGACGCCGCGGGTTCGGTGCGCATCGCGCTCAACGGCACCCTGGTGCGCCGGGGGCAGTGGGCACCGGCCGTGCGCGACCCGCAGCACGTGGCCTTCGCCTGCGCCGATGTGCTGGAGGCGGCGACCGCGCTGCGCGCCGACGGGGCACCGGTGCTGCGCATCCCGGACAACTACTACGACGACCTCGACGCCCGGTTCGGCCTGGACCCCGAGCTGCTGGGGCAGCTGCGGGCGCACTCGGTGCTCTACGACCGCGACGCGCGCGGCGAGTTCCTGCACGTGTTCACCGAGCTCTTCGGCGACCGGGTGTTCTTCGAGCTGGTCCAGCGCATCGGCGGTTACGCCGGGTACGGCGTGGCCAACGCCCCGGTCCGGATGGCGGCCCACCGGAGGCAGCGCGCGGCCTCCTGAGCGACCGCGGCGCCGTGCGGTGAACGGATCTCGACGATGCGTGCGAATGGACGATGACTCGCCGGTAACTCGCCGCGCACCCTAAAAGGTGAAGATTCATTCACGTCGAGAGGGGTGCTGCCCGGATGCAGCCGGTCAATCGTCGGACCTTCATCACCGCCGCGGCGGGTGTGGCGGGGATGGCCGCGGCGCCGACCGCCGGTGCGGGCCCCGCGCCGGGGCGGTGCGGGGAGCACCCCTGGTGCGACACCGGGCTCTCGCCCGACGAGCGGGCCGAGATGGTGCTGCGCGCGATGACCCCCGACGAGAAGATCTCCCTGCTCGGCGGCGACGACCTCTGGGGCGCCACGGGTTCCGGGCACACCGGAACCGGGCACGGCATCGAGCGCCTCGGCGTCCCACCGGTGTACTACGGAGACGGGCCGGTGGGCGCGCGGCAGGGCGAGGGGACCTCGATGCCCGCGGGCACCTCGCTGGCCGCCGCGTTCGACCCCGAGCTGGCGCGCGAGTACGGCAGGACCGTCGCCAACGAGATCCGCTGCAAGGGCAACGACGTCCTGTTCGGTCCGACCGTGGACGTGCTGCGCATCCCGATGTCCGGACGAGCCTTCGAGGGCTTCGGCGAGGACCCCTACCTGACCAGCAGGCTCACCGTCGGCTGGTCGGAGGGCGCGCGCTCCGAGGGCGTGGTCGTGTGCGTCAAGCACTTCGCCGCCTACACCCAGGAGGGCGTCCTCGGGCTCGTCGGCGGCCGGACGCTGTACAACGCGGTGGTCGACGACCGGACCATGCGCGAGATCTACCTGCCGCCGTTCGAAGCCGCGGTGCGGGAGGCCCGGGTCGGCGCGGTGATGGGCTCCTACAACCGCGTCGCCGGCCAGTACGCCTGCGAGAACCAAGCGCTGCTCAACGACCTGCTCAAGGGCGAGTGGGGTTTCGACGGCTACACCATCGCCGACTACGGCGCGATGCACGACACCGGTGCGGCGCTGAGCAACGGCATGGACTTCGAGCCCTGGCCGGCCCTGGTCTACTCGCCGACCGCGATCCGCGCCGCGCTGGCCGGTGGTGCGGCCTCCACGGCCGACGTGGACGACCACGCCCGGCGGATCCTGCGCACCATGTTCGCCCACGGCATCTTCGACCGGCCGGCCTTCCCGAACGACGACGGCCAGATCGACAAGCGCGGCCACCTCGAAGTCGCCACCGAGGTGGCCGAGCAGGGCACCACGCTGCTGCGCAACGACGGGATGCTGCCGCTGGACGCGGGCGAGCTGCGCGGCAGGACCATCGCGGTCATCGGGCGCGCCGCCGACGAGTTCGTGCAGGGCGGCGGCTCGTCGTCGACGACGCCGTTCAGCTACGTCAGCCCGCTGCAGGGGCTGCGCGAGCGCGGCGCGCGGGAGGGCATCCGGATCACGCACGAGCCGGGCAAGACACCGCGGGCCGCCGCCGAAGCCGCCCGGGAGGCCGACGTGGTGGTGGTGATCGCCTCGGACCTGATGTCGGAGTTCCTGGACAAGCCCGACCTGGACCTCGACTCCGGCATCGCGGGCTTCCCGCCCTTCCAGGTGGGCGACCCGTTCGCCGACCAGGACGCGGTGATCGAAGCGGTCCTGGAGGCCAACCCGAACACCGCCGTGGTGCTGGAGACCGGCGGTCCGGTGCGGATGCCGTGGCGCGAGCGCACCCGCGCGCTGCTGGAGTCCTGGTACCCGGGCGCCGGTGCGGGCACCGCGCTGGCCAGGGTGCTGTTCGGCGACGTCGACCCCGGTGGCCGCCTGCCGGTGACCTTCCCGGTCGACGAGCAGGACCTCCCGACCGCGGGAGATCCGTCCCGCTACCCCGGCGAGGGGCCCGACGTGCACTTCGACGAGGGCGTCTTCGTCGGCTACCGGCACTACGACACCAACGACGTCGCGCCGGCGTTCCCGTTCGGGCACGGCCTGTCGTACACGACCTTCGGCTACCACGGCCTGCGCGTCGGCGAGCGGGAGGTGAGCGCGACGGTGACCAACACCGGGCAGCGCACCGGCTACGCCGTCCCGCAGCTCTACCTCGGCCTGCCGGCGGTGGTGCCGCAGCCGCCGCGCCAGCTCAAGGGCTTCCGCAAGGTCGAGCTGCGGCCCGGCGAGTCGGCGACGGTCGTCTTCGAGCTGACCGAGCGGGACCTGTCCTACTGGGACGACGGCTGGCAGGTCGCGCCGGGCGAGTACCGGGTCTTCGTCGGGGAGTCGTCGAGGGACATCCGCCTGGAAGGGACGTTCGCGGTCTGAGTGAGGCGTCCCCGAGCGGGAACTCCTCAGGGCCGCGAGGCGTAGTACACCGCCGCCATGTCCTCGTCGCCGTGTCCCGCGTGGAGCGCTCGGGCGAAGCGCTCGCGGACCGCTTCGGTGAGGTCCAGGCGGACGCGGGAGCTGGCGGCCTGGGCGATGAGGCCGGCGTCCTTGGCCGCGCCGCTGAGCGCGAACGACGGCGTGAAGTCGCCGGAGAGGATCGCCGCGCCCTTCACGTGGGCGTAGGCGGAGTCGGTGGCCGTGCCCTCGATGGCGCTCAGGAAGTCCTTCGGATCCACGCCCAGGTCCTCGGCCAGGCTGAACGACTCGGCCACCGCGTTGGTCAGCGTGAGGACCCAGTTGTTGGCCACCAGCTTCAACCGGGTGCCCGCGGCCTGCTCCGCGTCCTCACCGACCCACAGCGTCTTGGACCCCACCGCGTCGAACAGCGGTTGCACCCGGTCGCGCACCTGCGGTGGGCCCGCCGCCAGCACCACCAGCCCGGCGTTCTCCGCCGGCGCCTTGGTGCCCAGCACGGGGGCGTCGACCACCGGGACGTCCCCGGCCGCGGCGCAGACCTGCGAGGTGCCCGGCAGGCCGATCGTGCCCATCTGCACCCACACGGCGCCCGGGTTCAGCGCCGCGACGGCCTCCGCGCCCGCGGTCGCCGTGGATTCGGCGTCGTGCAGCATCGTGACCAGCACGTCGGCGCCGCGGGCGCCCTCGGTGGGGGAGTCGGCCACCACCGCGCCGTGCTCGACGAGCGGAGCGGCCCTGCTGCGCGTGCGGTTCCACGCCCGCACCTCGAAACCCGCGGTGCGCAGGTTGCGCGCCATCGGCAGCCCCATCGTGCCGGTGCCCAGGAAGGCCACAGTGGTCATCGAAGACTCCCAACTCGGAAACGAAGATCCGCCCGAGATTCTCCTCGCGGGCGGGGGAGTCGACCACGCGACTCGTCCCCGGTGTGTCGGAGCACATCGGGGAGCGGGTCAGCCGGAGGTGGATCAGTCAGCGCGGAGCTGCACGGTGTTGGCGAGCAGCAGCAGCCCGGCCGTGACGACCGCGGTGACCACCGCGCCGCCCTCGCCCAGGAACAGGCAGGCCACCGCCAGAACACCGGAGACCGCCGCCAGCAGCGTCCGCACCGAGAGCCGAGCACGCAGATACCCCACCGTGCTGGTCTGGTTCATCTTGCGCGCGAGCCGGGGATCGTCATCAGCCAGTTGCTGTTCGATCTCCTGCAGGCGGCGCCGTTCTTCCCTGGGGAGCATGGCCACCTCCACCGGGTCGTACCGCCTCGTTGAACAAGTATTGCAACGTTGACACCTGGTGTGAAGGGTCCAACCGGGGCCGGTGCGCGGCAAGCCGGGAGCCGGATCGAACCAGGTCAGCGCCTTGGAATGGAAGAAGACCGTCGAGTAGCGCGAAACGGGCGGGCACCCGGGTGGGTGCCCGCCCCTTCGCTCGGAGCGGTCAGACCGCGGCCGGGGCGTCCACCCGCAGGTCCAGGGCACCGTCGGCGGTGCCGACCCGCAGCCGGGCGCCCTCGCCGAGCCGGCCGTCGAGGATCAGATCGCTGATCCGGTCGTCGACCTCGCGCTCGATGGCCCGCCGCAGCGGCCGGGCGCCGAACTCGGGCTGGTAGCCGCGCTCGGCGATCCAGGACACGGCGTCGTCGTCGAAGACGACCTCGACGCCCATCTCGCGCAGCCGCTCGGTGGTGCGCTCCAGCAGCATCCGGGTGATGGCGTGCAGCTGCTCGCCGTCCAGCCGCCGGAAGACCACGGTCTCGTTGATCCGGTTGAGGAACTCGGGGCGGAAGGCCTCCTTGAGCTTGGGCATGATCCGCTCCTCCAGGCCCTGCGTCGGGCTGCCCGCGGTGAAGCCGATCCGGCCGCCCGCGCTGGAGACGACCTCCGAACCCAGGTTCGAGGTCATGATCAGCACGGTGTTGCTGAAGTCCACCGTGCGCCCCTGCCCGTCGGTGAGCCTGCCGTCGTCGAGGACCTGCAGCAGCGTGTTGAACACGTCCGGATGAGCCTTCTCGATCTCGTCGAGCAGCACCACCGAGTACGGGTTGCGCCGCACCGACTCGGTCAGCTCACCGGCCTCGCCGTGGCCGACGTAGCCCGGGGGCGCCCCGACCAGCCTGCTGGCGGTGTGCCGCTCCTGGAACTCGCTCATGTCCAGCCGGATCATCCGCTGCTCGTCGCCGAACAGCGATTCCGCCAGGGCCTTGGCCAGCTCGGTCTTGCCGACGCCGGTCGGCCCCAGGAACAGGAAGCTGCCCACCGGCTTGCCCGGCTCGCCCAGACCGCTGCGCGAGCGGCGCACCGCGCGGGACAGCGCCCGCACCGCGTCGTCCTGGCCGATCACCCGCTGGTGCAGCTCGGACTCCAGGTGCTGCAGGCGGGCCTTCTCGGCCTCGGTCAGCCGCGACACCGGGATGCCGGTCGCCCGCGAGATCACCTCGGCGATGTCGGCCGCGGTGACCTGCAGCGAGCCCTCGGCCTCGTCGCCCAGCTCGGCCTGCGCGGCCGAGATCTCGTCGCGCAGCGCCGAGGCGCGCTCGTAGTCCTCCTGGGAGACGGCCTCGTTCTTGAGCTCCTCGAGCCGCTGCACGCGCTCGCGGATCTGCTTGGAGTCCGACGCCCCGGAGTTCAGGCGCTTGCGCGCGCCCGCCTGGTCGATGAGGTCGATGGCCTTGTCCGGCAGGAACCGGTCGTTGACGTACTGATCGGAGAGCTTGGCCGCGGCCTCGACGGCCTCGGCCGTGTAGCGCACGTCGTGGTGCTGCTCGTACTGCCCCTGCAGCCCCTGCAGGATGGTGATGGTGTCGGCCACGCTCGGCTCGGGCACCTGCACCGGTTGGAAGCGGCGTTCCAGCGCCGGGTCCTTCTCGATGTTCTTGCGGTACTCCTCCAGCGTGGTCGCGCCGACCACGTGCAGCTCACCGCGCGCCAGCCGGGGCTTGAGGATGTTGCCCGCGTCCATGGCGCCCTCGGCGCCGCCGGCGCCGACCACCGTGTGCACCTCGTCGATGAACACGATCAGCTCGTCGGTGTGCTCGGCGATCTCGTCGATCACCTTGGTCAGGCGCTCCTCGAAGTCGCCCCGGTAGCGGGTGCCGGCCAGCATGCCGGACAGGTCCAGCTGGACGATCCGCTTGTCGTTGAGCACCGCGGGAACCTCGCCCGAGATCACCCGCTGGGCCAGGCCCTCGACGACGGCGGTCTTGCCGACGCCGGCCTCGCCGATGAGCACCGGGTTGTTCTTGGTGCGCCGGGAGAGGATCTCGACGGTCTGCTCGATCTCGTCGGTGCGGCCGATCACCGGGTCCAGCTTGCCCTCGCGGGCCAGCTCGGTGAGGTCGCGGCCGTAGGTGTCCAGGGTCGGGGTCTCGCTGTCGGCGGAGTCGGCCGCGGCCTGCTGCGCCTGCTGCGGGCGCTGGCTGGCGTCGCGCAGCGCCTCCGGGCCCGCGCCCGCGGAGCCCAGCAGCCGACCGCTGTCGGTCTCGGGGTTGGCCGACAGCGCGAACAGCACGTGCTGCGGGCCGATGTAGGTGGAGCCCAGCGCCCGGGCGATCCGGTGCGCGTCGGCGAGCACGGTGCGCGCGGCGAGCGTCAGCGCCACCGAGTCGTCCCGGCCCTGACCGCCGCTGGAAGCGGGCAGGTTCGACTCGACCTCCTTGCTGAAGGCCTCCGGGTCCACGCCCACCTGCTGCAGCTGGGAGCGGGTCGGGTCCTGCTTGGTCGCCGCCCACAGCAGGTGCAGCGCGTCCAGGCCGTCCTGGCCGCGGTCGCGCGCGAACTGCGCGGCGCCGGCCACGAGCTGCTGGGCCTGCTCGGTCAGCAGCTCGGTGATGTCCACCCGACGCGAGCCGGACGCGGAGTCGTCGGCACCGAAGAAGCGCGCGAAGTACTCGTCGAACGGTCCACCGACCGGTCCGAAGAACGTCGCCATCTCTAACCTCCTCGCGACGGTGTTGCTGTCCATCGCCGCCATCTAGTTGAGCCTGCTGCTATCAACCAACATAAGCGGCATAGCTGTAATTCCCAGCGGATCCGGACGTGGTGCGCATCACCTTCGGGCGGGCCGTCGGCGGGCGTTGACCTCGAGCGCGCTCGAAGTCGCAAGCTGATCGCATCGGTGCTCATCGGAAGGGGCAGCACTCATGGCAACGTCAGTGGAGCGCTCGGTATTCGCGGAGATCTACGCAGGTGGGACGCCACCTTGGGTGATCGGCGAGCCGCAACCCGCGGTGGTCGAGCTGGAGGCGGCGGGGGAGATCAGCGGGGCGGTGCTCGATCCCGGTTGCGGGACCGGCGAGCACACGATCCTGCTGGCCGAGCGGGGGTACGCCGTGCTGGGGCTGGACGCGGTCCCGCGCGCGATCGAACTCGCCGAGGCCAACGCCGCCGAGCGCGGCGTGGAGGCGCGCTTCGAGGTGGGCGACGCGATGGCCCCGCCCGCGGGGCCCTACGACACGGTCGTGGACAGCGCGCTGTTCCACGTCTTCGACGCCGACGACCAGCGGCGCTACGCCCGCGCCCTGCACGGCGCGTGCAAGCGCGGGGCGCGGGTGCACGTGCTCGCGCTGGCCGACGTCGAACCCGCGCTGGGGCCTGTGGTGCCCGAGTCGGCCTTCGCCGCGGCGTTCGCCGAGGGGTGGCGGCTCGAACGGGTCGTGCCGAGCAGCTACCGGGGCGTGGCGCGCGGCGAGCACGCCGAGGCCTTCGGCGTCGGCGAGGGCGAGCTGGTCGACGTCCCCGCCTGGCTGGCCACCGCGACCAGGCTGTAGCCGTTGGGGCGCCGATCGCGCGCGTGGCATGCTGAGCCCATGGCTGAGGATGTTGCGTGCGCGATCGCGCACGGTGATGTCGAGGTTCCGGTGGACAGCGGGGAGAAGGTGCTGGCCGCGGTGTTCGCCTCCCCGGTGGCCGAGCACCTGCTGCGCTACGGCCGCGACCTCGGCTACGCCACGATCCTGATCGACCCGGACGCCCGGCGCGCCGCCGAGCGCGGCGCGGTGACCTCGGTGCCCGAGCTCGGCCCGGGCGTGGACGTGGTGCTCACCGACCACCACCGCGAGGAGCTCGGAACGGTGGTGCGCGACGTCCTGGCCCGCGAGGTCCGCTGGGTCGGCATCATGGGCAACCCCCGCCACGAGGGGCCGCACGTCGCCGCGCTGCGCGCGCTGGAGGTCCCCGAGCGCGACATCGAGCGGGTGCACCGCCCGATCGGCCTGGACATCGGCTCGAAGACGCCGCCGGAGATCGCGATCGCGACGCTGGCCGGGCTCATCGCCGACCGCAACGGCAAATCCGGCGGGTTCTTCGGCTGACCTGGGATCTCACCGCTGGAGCGCGGATAATCCGGTTGCGGGGGCGAGGTTGCTGCGGCCGGCCTCCGCAGGGCGTCGAGCACGAGCGGGTGGAGTGGGGACATGCGCACCGTCGAGGGCGGCCGGGTGCCGATCCGGATGTGGGCCGACCCGGGCTCGATCGAGGCCGACGCGATGGGGCAGCTGCGCAACGCGGCGAACCTGCCGTGGATCCACGGCGTGGCCGTGATGCCCGACGTGCACTACGGCAAGGGCGCGACGGTCGGCAGCGTGCTGGCCATGCGCGAGGCGGTCTCGCCGGCCGCGGTGGGGGTGGACATCGGCTGCGGGATGAGCGCGGTGCGCACCTCGCTGACCGCCGCCGACCTGCCCGAGGACCTGGGGCGGTTGCGGCGCCGGATCGAAGCCGCGGTGCCGGTGGGCTTCGCGATGCACCGCAACCCGGTGGACCCGGAACGAGTGCCCGGGACCGGCGGCTGGGACGCCTTCTGGGCGCGGTTCTCCGAGCTGCACCCCGGTGTCCAACCGCTGCGGGAGCGGGCGCAGCACCAGCTCGGCAGCCTCGGCGGCGGCAACCACTTCATCGAGGTGTGCCTGGAGCGGGGCGGTCCCGACGAGGGGCGGGTGTGGCTGATGCTGCACTCCGGCTCGCGGGGGATCGGCAACGAGCTGGCCAAGCGGCACATCGACCTGGCCCGCGGGCTGCCGCACAACGCCGACCTGCCCGACCCCGACCTCGCGGTGTTCGTGGCCGGAACGCCCGAGATGGTCGCCTACCGGCGCGACCTGTTCTGGGCCCAGGAGTACGCCGCCCGCAACCGGGCGACGATGGTGGCTCTGGTGCGCTCGGCGGTGGCCGAGGAGCTGCCGCAGGCGTCGTTCGAAGAGCCGATCTCGTGCCACCACAACTACGTCGCCGAGGAGACCCACGACGGGCGGGAGCTGCTGGTCACCCGCAAGGGCGCGATCCGCGCTGGCGCGGGGGAGCTGGGCATCATCCCCGGCAGCATGGGCACCGGTTCCTACATCGTGCGCGGCGTGGGGAACCCGGCGTCCTTCGAGTCCGCCTCGCACGGCGCGGGTCGGCGCATGTCGCGCCGCAGGGCGAAGAAGACCTTCACCGCGCGGGACCTGGCCGCCCAGACCGCGGGCGTGGAGTGCCGCAAGGACGCCGCCGTGGTCGACGAGATCCCCTCGGCGTACAAGGACGTCGACGAGGTCGTCCGGGCGCAGTCCGACCTGGTCGAGGTCGTCGCCCACCTCAAGCAGGTCGTCTGCGTGAAGGGCTGAGCCGAGCCGCGGCCCGCCCGGGCGGCGAAATCTCCGGGAGGGCTTGTTCGAGTGGTTAGGCTGCCGGCGACCCAGCGTCGGGTGGACGGAGGCGTGCCTTGAGCGGGATCGCGTTTCGGGAGCTGACACCGGTTTCGTTCCTGGAGCGGGCGGCGGCGGTCTTCGCCGATCGGCCCGCTGTCGTCGACGGCGGCGAGACCTGGACCTACGAGCGGCTGTGGGACCGGGCGCAGCGCCTGGCCGGGCTGCTGCGCGAGCGGGGCGTGCGGCCCGGTGACCGGGTCGCGGTGCTCGCGCCGAACACGCACCTGCTGCTGGAGGCGCACTACGGCGTGCCGCTGGCCGGGGCGGTGCTGGTCGCGCTCAACACGCGTCTGGCGCCCGGCGAGATCGGCTACATCCTCCAGCACAGCGAGGCCGGGCTCGTGCTGGTCGACTCCGAGCACCGCGGGGTGCTCGACGAGGCGATGGCAGCACCCGTCCCGGTGATCGACTCCGTCGAGTACGACGCGCTGGTCGACGGCGCCGAGCCGCACCGCGTGGAGGTCGCCGACGAGCGCTCGCTGCTGTCGATCAACTACACCTCGGGCACCACCGGCAGGCCCAAGGGCGTGATGTACCACCACCGCGGCGCCTACTTGCAGGCGCTGGCGATGGCCTTCCACGCCGAGCTCGACACCGCCGCGCGCTACCTGTGGACGCTGCCGATGTTCCACTGCAACGGCTGGTGCTTCCCCTGGGCGGTCACCGCGGCCGGCGGGGCGCACCACTGCCTGCGCAAGGTCGACCCGGCCGAGATCTGGCGGGCCATCGCCGAGGACGGCATCACGCACTTCTGCGGTGCGCCGACCGTGCTGACCGCGCTCGCCGAGCACCCCGACGCCGCCGACCCGGGCCGCGCGCTGCGGGTGTTCTCCGGCGGCGCGCCCCCGTGGCCCGCGCTGCTCGCGCGCATGGGCGAGCTGGGCATCGACGTGCGGCACCTCTACGGCCTGACCGAGACCTTCGGCCCCGCGGCGGTGTGCGAACCGCAGCCGGAATGGCCCGCCGACCTGCGGCAGCGCGCCAGCCTGATCGCACGTCAGGGCATCGCCAACGTCGTCGCCGAGCCGGTGCGCGTGGTCGACCCGGCGAGCGGCGCGGACGTGCCCGCCGACGCGCGGACCCCCGGCGAGATCCTGCTGCGCGGCAACAACGTGATGCTCGGCTACTACCGGGACGAGCAGGCCACCGAGTCGGCCACCCTCGACGGCTGGTTCCGCACCGGTGACCTCGGCGTGCGCCATCCCGACGGCTACGTGGAGCTGCGCGACCGGATCAAGGACGTGATCATCTCCGGCGGGGAGAACATCACCTCGGTGGAGGTGGAGAACGCGATCACCGCGCACGAGGACGTCCTGGAGGCCGCGGTCGTGGCAGCCCCGCACGACAAGTGGGGCGAGGTGCCGGTCGCCTACGTGGCCCTGCGGGAGTCGGCGTCCCTCGACGAAGCCGAGCTCGTCGCGTTCGTGCGCGAGCGCATCGCGGGGTTCAAGGTGCCCAAGCGGGTCGTGTTCGGCGAGCTGCCCAAGACCTCCACCGGCAAGCTGCAGAAGAACGTCCTCCGCGAGCGCGCCAAGACCGTTCCGTGATGCGAACGGTCTGGTCAGCGGGGCCCTTCTTCGGCGATACTCCGCACACCGCTGATCCGCATCGGGCGAGCCCGGGTCAGCGGGTGGTGGGAAGTCGAGGGGGACCGTTCTCGTGGCAGGGGAGATCGAGCTGAGCGCGGCGGTCGACGCGGAGGAGCAGCACCGGCCCTCCGCGTCGAACATCGTCGGAGGGCTGCTGGGCTGGGCGGCGCGGGCGGGCAAGGACCTGGCCGGCACCGGAATGGGGATCGTGCGCGAGCTCCCCGGCGGTGCCGAGTTGGAGCGCCAGGTGCACGGCGTGGAGAAGGCGGTGGCCTCCGGCGTCCGGCAATGGGTCGACTCGGTCGACGAGCGCGAGCGCAGGCACGAGCAGGCCGACGAGGAACCGGCCGAGCAGACCGCCTCCGACCTCCCGGCCGTCCCGGACACCCTGCGGGAGACGATGTCCGAGCTGCTCTTCCGCTCGGCCACCAGCCGTCGCGAGGACGCCCGGGAATACCTCTACGCGAGCATCCTGCGGCTGATCGTCCCCGACGAGGCCCGCATCCTGGCCGGGTTGAGCGACGGCGCCGCTTACCCGGTGGTGCATGTGGCGGAGCGCTCGGGGATCACCGGCACCAGCCGCTTCGTGCTGCGCAACGGCTCGACCGTCGGCCGCGCCGTCGGCACGGCGCTGCACGAGGAGGTGCCGAACTACCTCGCGCGGCTGCAGACCCTGGGGCTGATCGAGATCGGGGCCGCGCTGGAAGGGCTCGACGACCAGTACGAGATCCTGCAGACCGAATCGCGGGTGCGGGAGGCGTTGCAGAGCGCCAAATCCGCCCGGATCGTCCGGCGCAGCGTCCGGATATCCGACCTGGGCGCTCGGTTCTGGAAGCGGTGCGATCCCGCTGCGCTGCCGGACCCCGGCACCGACATCAACGCTGAGTAGCAGGGGTAGGGTCACGCGGCGTAGGAGCGTTGCCACGGGGGCGATTCGGGGAGGGGACGAGGATGGGAGCGATTCTCCAGGACTTCGGCCAGAACTGGATGCTCTACCTCTCGATTCCGTTCGTGGCGGCGCTCATCGGCTACGTAACCAAGGTCCTGGCCATCAAGATGATGTTCGCCCCGCTGGAGTTCAAGGGCTTCAAGAAGCCCTACCTCGGCTGGCAGGGCGTGGTGCCCAAGCACGCCGCGAAGATGGCTGGGATCGCCTGCGACACCCTGACCCAGCAGCTGCTCAGCCCCAGGGAGGTCATCGAGCGCCTGGACCCGGAACGCCTGGTCGCCGAGGTGGAGGGGCCGCTGCGGCAGACGATCGACGAGATCGTCGAGGAGGTCGCCACCACCTACCAGCCGGGGCTGTGGGAGGCGACGCCGACCTCGGTGCGCCGGGCGATGGTCCGTCGCGTGCAGGACGACGCGCCGCGGATGCTCGCCGACATCCTCGACGAGATCAAGTCCGATGTGGACAACGTCTTCGACCTCAAGACGATGGTCGTGACCTCCCTGGTGCGGGACAAGGAGCTGCTCAACCGGATCTTCCTGGAAGCCGGGGACAAGGAGTTCCAGTTCATCCGGCGTTCCGGTGCGGCGTTCGGCTTCCTCATCGGACTGGTGCAGATGTCCGCCTGGGTGGTGTTCAAGGCGCCGATCCTGATGCCGATGTTCGGCCTGTTCACCGGCTGGTTCACCGACTGGCTCGCGCTGAAGATGATCTTCCGCCCGCTGGAGCCGAAGCGCTACTTCGGCATCGAGTGGCAGGGGCTCTTCCTCAGGCGGCGCAAGGAGGTCGCCGCCGCCTACGCCGAGCTGATCGCCAAGGAGATCGTCACCCCGCGCAACGTCATCGAAGCGGTGCTGCGCGGTCCGCTGTCGGACAAGGTGCTGGCGCTGGTGACCCGCAAGGTCGACGAGGAGCTCACCCGACGAACCAGCATCGCCAAGCCGCTGGTCGTCTTCGCCGTCGGCGGTCGGCGCTACCAGGACCTCAAGCAGCGCATCGCCGAGATGTTGATGACCAAGCTGCCGGACACCATGAGCTACGTGGAGAACTACGCCGCCGACGCCATGGACATCCGCAACACCCTGACCACCCGGATGCGGGAACTCGAACCGGAGGAGTTCGAGGAGCTGCTGCGCCCCGCGTTCCGCCAGGAGGAGTGGCTGCTCATCGCCACCGGCGCCCTGCTCGGCTTCGCGGTCGGCGAGGTGCAGGTGATCGCCCTGGAGCTGCTGTCGACCTAGGAGCCGGTCGAGGAGCGCGCCGCGCCGCGCTCGCCAGCGGCCTACAGGGCCTCGCGCTGGGGCGCGTGCGTGCGGATCACGCGCGCGGGCACGCCGGCGAGCACGCTGTTCGGCGGGTAGATCCCGGCCCGCACCTGCGCGCCGGAGGCGACCATCGAGTTCTCGCCGATGTGCGCCCCGGCGAGGACCACGGCTCCGGTGCTGATCACCGTTCCCGAGCCCACGGTGACGGCCTGCACGTGCAGCGGCCACTGGGCCGCGACCGGGACGTCGGTGAGATCGTGGCGGTGGTGGTGATCGACGATCGTCACGCGGCTGGCGGTCCACACGTCCTCGCCGAGCACCACCGAGTGCATCGCCAGGATCTCGGCGTTGCGACCCAGCACGCAGCGGTCGCCGATCTCGATCATCGGCGCGCCGCTGCCGAGATCCGCCCCGGGCAGCCCGGCGGAGAGCACGGTGTGCTCGTTGACGATGCACCCGGACCCGACCTTGATCCGGTCCAGCCCGGTCAGCGTTCCCTGCGGGAACGCCAGTGCCGAGCCGGGCCCGAACGCGCCGAACCGCCGCCCCTCGTGCGTGTCAGCGGTGATCGCCGCCCCGTCGCGGAGCTTGCGCGCCACGACCCGAGCAACCCGACCGGCCCACCGGTACATCGCCTGACCTCCCTACCCAGCAGTAGGCAAGGTACCGGAACGCCACCCGGCCCCACCCCCTCGGCCCAGGTCCGACGCGTTCACCGCCGGGTGGTGGGCTCCGAGGTGAACAGGTAGTTGCGTCGAGCCGCGTCGACCGCTCCGGTCGGAACCCACTCCTCCTCGTTCCAGGCGCGCATCTCGTAGCCCATTTCCCGCAGCGCGGCGGTGAACTCGTCCGCCGTGGTCGAATATCGCGAGAGGTGCCGATCCTCGATCTCCAGCAGCGGGGTCGGGGTGGCTCGCGGATGTTTTCCCCGCACTGGGCGTGCTAGCTGGTCGCGGGCCGCGAGGGGTTAGCGCGCGCAACGGTCGCGAACGCGGCGACTGCTCCGCGAATTTCCCCTCGGGGGATCGGTTCGTTATTCCAGGACCGCGCATTCATCCCGTTCGGTGCGTGATCGGGCGGAACGGCGGGGACGCCGTTCCGAGGTGTCGCGACCTGGCGGCGTTCCGCTGCGGAACGGCCGGGCGGGTCCGCGTCACGACCTGGAAGGTGCTGCGCGACGCGGAGTTGCGCTCGTTCGGTCGGCCGCGCTCTCGGCGGCGCCGCCGCGCAGTTCGGTCCGCGGCCGCCGACCGAACTGCGCGCGGCACGAGCGATCGCGCGATTGAGCGGATTTCGGGGCCGCGGTCGCGTGCTCTCGGCTCGTGGCGTTCGCGGTGCGAGTTGTGATTGTGTGGTTCTCGTCGGGTCGTTGGAGTCCCTGGAGGTGTCCTTTGGGTTTCGAGCTGCACAAGCGCGTTCGGCTGGGGCCGATCTACCTCGACACGCACAACGGGCGCGTCCGGTCCTGGGGTTTCAAGCTCGGGCGCTTCAGCCGGAACATGACCAGCGGGCGCACCACGATCGACACTCCGGGCCCCGGGCGCTTCAGCTTCGGCGGCAAGCGCCGGCGCCGGTAGAGCTCAGGTCTTGCGGGCGACGATCGCGTACTGGGGGATGTCGCTGGGCTTGCCGCCCGCGATGTCCGGGCGCCAGTCCGGGCAGGAGACCAGCCCGGGTTCCAGGACCTCCAGGTCGAGGTCGGTGACGAAGGCTTCGACGTCCTCGCCGGAGCGAGCCGTGATCGGGGGAGTGGCGTTCTCGTTCCAGAACGCCATGGCCTCGCGGTTGGCCTCGCCGCCGAGCTCGGTGGTCGGGTGGCTGATCGCCACGTAGCTGCCGCTGGGGACCGCCTCGACCAGCGCCTCGACCGTGGCGGCGGCGCGCTCGGTGTCGACGATGAAGTTCAGCACCCCGAGCAGCATGACCCCGACCGGTCGTTCGAAGTCGATCGTGCGCCCGGCCGCCGCGAGGATGTCGGCCGGGTTGTGCGCGTCCGCTTCGATGTAGTCGGTCTTGCCCTCGCGAGTGCTGGTCAGCAGCGCGCGGGCGTGGGTGAGCACCAGCGGGTCGTTGTCCACGTAGACGATCTTTGCCTGCGGGTTGACCTGCTGCGCGACCTGGTGGGTGTTGTCGGCGGTGGGCAGGCCGGTGCCGATGTCCAGGAACTGGTCGATGCCCGCTCCGCCGGCGAGGTGGCGCACCGCGCGCCGCAGGAAGGCGCGATCGGCCTGCGCGACCTCGGCGATCGACGGGAACATGCTGATCACGTGCTCGCCGACCTGGCGGTCCACCGCGTAGTGGTCCTTGCCGTTGAGCCAGTAGTTCCAGACCCGCGCGTTGTGCGCGACCGTCGTGTCGATGCTCATGGATTTCGCTTCCTGCGGTGCGTGGACGTGCGGGTGACCAGTCTAACCGCGGTGATCAACGAGCGAACCCCGTTGCGAGTTGCGCTCGCGGGGGAGCCGATCGGTCAGGTCGTCGACGCCGACGGGTTCTGATGACCCGCAGCAGGTCGAGCTCCTCCCGGGCGTAGATGCCTCCGGCGGGGCAGCGGGCCTGGGATCGGCGCCCTGCGCGGCGGGGGACCGCCGCGCAGGGCGAGGACGTCGTGCCGGTGACCGGCGCCCGACCAGGTCGAATCCGCGATCGGCGGGACCGGGGTGTCGTCGAGCGGCGAGGAGCTCGTCCTGCTCGGGACCTTTGGCGGTCACTCCTCCTCGGGCGCGGCCAGCGCGGCCAGGACCGCCTGGCCGTAGCGGTTGAGCTTGCCCTCGCCGACGCCGCTGATGGAGGCCAGCTCGTCGAGCGTCGAGGGGCGGACCGTCGCGATCTGGCGCAGCGTGGCGTCGTGGAAGATGATGAACGGCGCCTTGCCCTCCTCGCGCGCGGTCTCCATGCGCCAGGCGCGCAGCTTCTGGAACACCGGTTCGGCTTCCTCGGGCATGTCCTGCGGAGCACGCTTGGCGTCCGCGGCCTTCGCCTTGGCCTGCGGAGTGCGCTTCGGCTCGGTGCGCAGGCGCACCTGCCGCGGGTCCTCGCGCCGCAGCACCTCGCCGCTGTCCTCGGTGAGCACGAGCGTGCCGTAGTCGCCCTCGACGGCCAGCAGCCCCTGGGCGAGCAGCTGCCGGATGACCCCGCGCCACTCGTTGTCGCTGAGATCGGAGCCCACGCCGAACACGCTGAGCTCGGCGTGCCGGAACTGCTCGACCTTCGGGGTCTTCTTGCCGCGCAGGACGTCGATGATCTGCCCGGCGCCGAACTTCTGGTTCCGCTCGCGCTGCAACCGCACCACCGTCGACAGCAGCTTCTGCGCCGCGACCGTGCCGTCCCAGGACTCCGGCGGGCTCAGGCAGGTGTCGCAGTTGCCGCACGGTTCGGGGGCGTCCTGGCCGAAGTAGGCCAGCAGCCTGCTGCGGCGGCACTCGACGGTCTCGCACAGGGCGAGCATCGAGTCCAGGTGCTTGCCCAGCGTCCGGCGGTGCGCCTCGTCGCCCTCGGAGTTGTCGATCAGCTTGCGCTGCTGCACGACGTCCTGCAGGCCGTAGGCCATCCAGGCGGTCGAGGGCAGCCCGTCGCGGCCCGCGCGGCCGGTCTCCTGGTAGTAGCCCTCGATGGACTTGGGCAGGTCCAGGTGCGCCACGAAGCGCACGTCGGGCTTGTCGATGCCCATGCCGAAGGCGATGGTCGCCACCATGACCAGACCCTCCTCGCGCAGGAAGCGGGACTGGTGGTGCGCGCGGGTCTGCTTGTCCAGCCCCGCGTGGTAGGGCAGCGCGTCGACGCCGTTGGAGGCGAGGAACTCGGCGGTGCGCTCCACCTCGGCCCGGGAGAGCCGGTAGACGATGCCCGATTCGCCGGGGTGCTCCTCCTGCAGCAGCTTGAGCAGCTGCTTGCGCGGGTCGTTCTTCGGCGCGATCCGGTACTGGATGTTCGGCCGGTCGAAGTCGGCGACGAAGTGGCGCGCATCGTCGAGCTGCAGCCGTTCGGCGATCTCCCGGCGGGTGGCCGGGGTGGCGGTGGCCGTCAGGGCGATCCGCGGGGTGCTCGGGTAGCGCCGGTGCAGCACCGACAGCTCCAGGTAGTCGGGCCGGAAGTCGTGACCCCACTGCGCCACGCAGTGCGCCTCGTCGATGGCGAACACCGAGACCTCGCCGCGGTCCAGCAGCTCCAGCGTGCCCTGCAGCCGCAGCCGCTCCGGGGCGAGGTAGAGCAGGTCGAGCTCGCCGGCGAGGAACGCCCGCTCGGTCTCGACCCGCTGCTGCTGGTTCTGGGTCGAGTTGAGGAAGCCGGCGCGCACGCCCAGCTCCTCCAGGGCGTCGACCTGGTCCTGCATCAGCGCGATCAGCGGGGAGACCACCACTCCCGCACCGGGACGGACCAGGGAGGGGATCTGGTAGCACAGCGACTTCCCGCCGCCGGTGGGCATGAGCACCAGGGCGTCGCCACCGCCGACGACGTGCTCGACGATCTCCTGCTGGCTGCCGCGGAAGGAGTCGTAGCCGAACACCCGCCGCAGCACGTCGACGGGTTCGGCTCGCTCGGTGACGAGGTCGGGGGAGGTCACGGCCCGGATCTTACGCAGCCGCACCGACGCTTCCCCGGCCCGCACGCCACCGGCGAGTTGGGTCGACTCCCCGGGAGCAGGTGTGAGTTAGCTCGCTCCGGGGCAGTGGTGGGATGTACCGGGAATGCCTCCCGGTGCAGAATCGTTCGTGGAAGTAGTTGAACCTCGAAATACCGGGCTCGGGGTCGTGTCAGCAGGGAGTTCACATGCAGTTCGGGGTTTTCTCGGTCAGCGACGTCACGACTGATCCGACCAACGGGCGCACCCCCTCGGAGGCCGAGCGCATCCAGGCGATGGTGCGCATCGCCAAGAAGGCCGAGGAGGTCGGCCTCGACGTCTTCGCCACCGGCGAGCACCACAACCCTCCGTTCGTGGCCTCCTCGCCGACGACCATGCTCGGCTACGTCGCCGCGCAGACCGAGCGCATCATCCTGTCCACCTCCACGACGCTGATCACCACGAACGACCCGGTGAAGATCGCCGAGGACTTCGCGATGCTGCAGCACCTGGCCGGTGGGCGGGTCGACCTGATGATGGGCCGCGGCAACACCGGCCCCGTCTACCCGTGGTTCGGCCAGGACATCCGCCAGGGCATCCCGCTGGCGGTGGAGAACTACGCGCTGCTGCACCGGCTGTGGCGCGAGGACGTCGTGGACTGGGAGGGCAAGTTCCGCACCCCGCTGCAGTCGTTCACCGCGACCCCGCGACCGCTGGACGGCGTGCCGCCGTTCGTCTGGCACGGCTCCATCCGCTCGCCGGAGATCGCCGAGCAGGCCGCGTACTACGGCGACGGCTTCTTCCACAACAACATCTTCTGGCCCGCCGAGCACACCAAGCGGATGGTCCGGCTCTACCGGCAGCGCTACGAGCACTACGGCCACGGCAAGGCCGACCAGGCCATCGTCGGCCTCGGCGGACAGGTGTTCATGCGCAAGAACTCGCAGGACGCCGTGCGCGAGTTCCGGCCGTACTTCGACAACGCCCCGGTCTACGGCGGCGGCCCGTCGCTGGAGGAGTTCAGCTCCGCGACCCCGCTGACCGTGGGCAGCCCGCAGCAGGTCATCGACCGCACGCTGGGCTTCCGCGAGAACGTCGGCGACTACCAGCGCCAGCTGTTCCTGATGGACCACGCCGGTCTGCCGCTCAAGACCGTGCTGGAGCAGATGGACCTGCTCGGCGAGGAGGTCGTGCCGGTGCTCCGCGAGGAGTTCGCCAAGCTCAAGCCGGCCCACGTCCCCGACGCACCCACCCACCAGAGCCTGCTGGCCGACAAGCAGCGGGCCGAGAGCTCGGAGGCCGCCGAATGAGGGAACTCGTCGTCATCTCCGCGGGGTTGAGCAACCCCTCGTCGACCCGGATGCTGGCCGACCGGCTGGCCGCCGCGGCGCAGCGCGGACTGGAGGCGAACGCGCGGGTGGTCGAGCTGCGCGAGCACGCCAAGGACATCGCCAACCACTTCGTGACCGGCTTCCCTAGCCCGGCTCTCGACGAGGCCCTCGACGCGGTGCGCGGCGCCGACGGGCTGATCGTGGTCTCGCCGATCTTCCAGGCGTCCTACAGCGGGCTGTTCAAGTCGTTCTTCGACCTGTTCGAGGCCGACGACCTCAGCGGCAAGCCGGTGCTGATCGGCGCGACCGGCGGCTCGGCCAGGCACTCGCTGGCCCTGGAGCACGCGCTGCGGCCGCTGTTCAGCTACCTGCGCGCGGTGGTCGTGCCGACCTCGGTGTACGCCGCCTCGGAGGACTGGGCCACCGGCGGGGACGCCACGCTGGCCGACCGCGTGGAGCGCGCGGGCGGCGAGCTCGCCGCGCTGGTCGACGACCGGCCGGTCCCGGCGCGCGAGGACGCGTTCGAGGAGCCGGTCCCGTTCGAGCAGCTGCTGGCCCAGCAGCACAACTGACCGCACCCGCCGGCGAACTCCCACCGCGACCCGCGGTGGGAGTTCGCGCTCCGCGGGTCGACCGAGGCTGGGGTCCTGGCATGGTTGTTGTTCGAGGGGTGCCCGACTGCGGGAACGCTCCGCGCAAGGTGGTCCTGCGCGACCTGGTGATCGGCCTGGCCGAGCGGGACGCGGACGCCGTGGTCGCACCGCTGGCCGACGACGTCCGCTGGTCGTTGGTCGGCGACGTCGAGCTGGTCGGCGCGGACGCGGTGCGCGTCTGGGGCGCGGGACTGCCCGAGGCCGACGAGCTGACCTTCGAGGCGGTGCTGACGCACGGCCGGATGGCCGCCGTCGACGGCTCGGTCATCGCCGCCGACGGTGCGCAGGAGGACTTCTGCCACGTGCTGCACTTCGCCGGAGCGGCCAAGACCGCCGAGATCGTCCGAGTTCGGAGCTACCGCAGCACCTCGCGCTGAGAACCGCTGCGGTCGGGGCACCGGGGCGACTACCGTGGGTGCATGAGCGGTGATCGGATCCCGGCGCCCGAGCCCGCCTGGCTGGCCGCCGCGTCGGCGCGGTTGCGGGCGCGCGGGGTGGAGCTGGTCGAGCTGTCCTTCGTGGACAACGCGGGCATCGTTCGGGTGAAAACCGTGCCGCTGACCCGGCTTTCCGACGCCGCGCGCCACGGCATCGGCGCCTCGCCGTGCTTCGAGACCTTCACCTTCGACGACGTCATGCTGCGCGGCACCCACCTCGGCGGGCCGGACGGCGACCTGCGGCTGGTGCCCGACGTCTCCCGGATCGCACCGCTGGCCGCGATGCCCGGCTGGGCCTGGGCTCCCGCCGACAAGTTCGTCCAGGACGGTTCGCGCTTCGTCGCCTGCCAGCGCGCCTTCGCCGCCGCGCAGGCGCGCGCGGCCGCGGTCGCGGGGCTGCGCATCTCGGCGGCCTTCGAGCACGAGTGGGTGCTGGCCGAGGTCGGTACCGAGCGGTTCGCGCCGGTGATCCCCGGACCCGGTTACGGGCAGCTGCGCCTGGAAGGGCTCGCCGACCACGGGCGCGACCTGGTGGCGGCGCTGGGGGAGCAGGGGCTGGAGGTCGTGCAGTTCCACCCCGAGTACGCCGCCGGGCAGGTCGAGCTGTCGGTGGCGCCGAGCGATCCGGTCGGCGCGGCCGACGACGCGGTGCTGGTGCGCCACACCGCGCGAGCGCTCGCGCGGCGGCACGGCTGGCGGGCCAGCTTCGCGCCCTGCTTGGTCCCCGGCGGCCCCGGATCCGGCGGCCACCTGCACATCTCTGCCCACGACGAGCGCGGCAACCTGCTCGCCGGCGGTCCGGGGCGGCACGGCCTGCGCGCCGAGGGCGAGGCCTTCCTGGCCGGGATCCTGCGCGAACTGCCCGCCTTGGTGGCCATCGGCGCGGGCAACCCGGCGAGCTTCCTGCGGCTCGGGCCCTCCCGCTGGGCGGGCATCTGGCAGGTCTGGGGTCGCGAGACCCGGGAGGCGGCGCTGCGGCTGATCACCGGAACCGCCGGGACGGAGCCCTGGGCGGCCAACGCCGAGGTGAAGTGCTTCGACGCCACCTCCAACCCCTACCTCGTGGTGGGCGCGGTCGTCGCCGCCGGGCTCGCGGGCGTCGGCGAATCGCTGCGGTTGCCCGAGGAGATCACCGGGGATCCCGCGCTCGACCCGGACTCCTCGGCCGCGCGGCTGCCCGCGAGCGCCGACGAGGCCGCCGAGGCGCTCGCGGGTTCCCGGGTGCTCGCCGAGGCGCTCGGCCCCGAGCTGCACGACGCCATCTGCACCGTCCGCCGCGGCGAGGCCGAGCGCTGCCGCGAGGCGACCGCCGAGGAGGTCGCCGCGGCCACCCGCTGGATCTGGTGATCAGCGCGCGGTCGCGGTGACGTTGCCGATCTCGCCGTTGCGGAAGGCGTCCACGAACAGCCTGTAGTCGTCGCGGACCACGTCGGCGTAGGACAGCGCGAACTCGGTCAGCCAGTCGACGAACTCCTGCTCGCGGCCGCTGGTCGCGCTCGCGATCGCCTCCTCCACCTGGAAGGTGACCAGCTGGGTGTCCGACTGGGCGTCCGAAACGCAGTGGATCTTGGCCATGGCGCGGCCCAGGTAGTCCACCACCGGCAGGATGTCGGTGGGCTCGGTCAGGTCGTCCCAGTCGAGGTCGGACTCGTAGGGCGAGAGCTCGGAGACCAGGTAACCGACACCGCCCAGCTCGGTGTAGCCCAGCAGGGGATCGGTGTGCGCCTGCAGCGCGCGCTGGGACAGCGCGGTGCGGTGGCCGTGGTGCAGGAAGTGGTCGTGGATCCGGGCGTCGGTGACCACCCGGGAGGGCGCGGCGACGTTGCCCTGCTTCATCGACAGGACGATGTCGTTCTCCAGCGCCTCGGTCGGGCCCTCGATGAGGATGTTGTAGGCGGGCAACCCGGCACTGCCGATGCCGAAACCGCTCGATCCCACGATGTCCTTGATCGTGTAGGCGACGTCGGGCATCCGCACGTCCTGCGGGATCGTCTCCAGGTAGCGCTCGAAGGCCTCCTCGACCCGGGCCCGCTCGTCGGCGTCGAGCTGGCGGATGTTGCCGCCGCGACGCATCCGCTGCTCGTAGCCCTCGGACTCGGTCATCCGGTGCAGCATCTCGGTGCGGCTCTGCAGGCGGGTGCGCTGCAGCAGGTCGTGGATGGTGCCCGTGGTGTTGTTCAGCCGCAGGGAGTACTCGGAGTCGTCGGCGCGCTCGGCGAAGTGCCGCACCTGGTCCAGGTACGACGTCGCTGCGTGCCGGACGAACGAGACGATGTCGGCGTCCGGCAGCGCCTTGGACCAGCCCAGCAGGGCCAGGCTCGCGGCGAAGCGCTGCAGGTCCCAGGTGAAGTGCCCGAGGTAGGCCTCGTCGAAGTCGTTGACGTCGAAGACCAGCACGCCGGAGCCGTTCATGTAGGTGCCGAAGTTCTGCGCGTGCAGGTCGCCCTGGATCCACACGCGGCTGGTGCGCTCGTCGGCCCACGGGTCGTCGAGCCGGACGACGTCGGCGTAGAACAGGCATGCGCTGCCGCGGTAGAAGGCGAACGGCGAGGCCGCCATCTTGCGGAACTTGGTGCGGAAGGCCGCCGGGCTGCGGTCCATCAGCTCGGCGAAGGCGTCGACGAGGACCTCGGAGATGCGGTCGCGGCGCGCGGCGGCGTCGGAGACCCCGAGCCTTTCGGCGATGTCGGACATGGTGTGCGCCCATTCCCTGCGAGTTCGGATCCGAGCGGGGGCAGCCTAACCGAGATCTGCCTCCTCCGAAGGACGAGCAGAAGTCCACAAGGGACCATTCGGGCAACTGGCCCGCTCGGCGGCGCGCGCCGAGAATCGTCGGAGGACGATCCAGTGGAGGTGCGCATGTCCGAGTGGAACGACAAGGTCGTCGAGGAGTTCCGCGCCAACGGCGGGCGGGTCGGCGGCCCGTTCGAGGGCGCGCCGATGGTGCTGGTGCACCACGTCGGGCGCAAGAGCGGGGTGGAGCGGGTCAACCCGATGATGTACCTGCCCGGGGACGACCCGGGAACCATCTACGTGTTCGCCTCCAAGGCGGGCGCGCCGACCAACCCGGACTGGTACCACAACCTCGTCGCCGCGGGGCGGGCTCGCGTGGAAGTCGGCGACGAGGCCTACGACGTGCGGGTCACCGAGCTCACCGGATACGAGCGCGACCGGGTCTACGCCGAGCAGGCGCGCCGCTACCCGGGCTTCGCCGAGTACGAGGAGAAGGCCGAGGGGCGGCGCACCATCCCGGTTCTCGCCCTGCGCAGGTAGTGCTCGCCGCGCGCGCTCCCGGCGGCTCGCCCGGTCGGCGGTGGGTATGCTGCCTGGCCGATCCCGGGAGGTGCGATGGCCGAGGTGGGCAACCCGCCCGCGCGGAACACGCGTCCGCGCAACCGGCGGGCGATGATCACGACCGCCGCAGCCGACCTGTTCTACCGGCTCGGCTACGACGGCGTTGCGATGAGCGGCATCGCCGAGGCGGTCGGGGTGGGTTCCTCGGCGCTGTACCGGCACTTCGAGGGCAAGCAGCAGCTGCTGACCCAGCTGGTGCTCGACCACCTCGAACCGTTCGCCCGGATCACCGCCGAGGTCGACGACGCCGAGGAGGTCGTCGCCAGGCTGGCCACCGCCGCGCTCGACCACCGGCAGCTGGGCGTGCTCTGGCAGCGCGAGACCCGCCACCTGCCCGAGGAGATGCGCCGCGCGCTGCGCGCGGAGCTGCGCGGGGTCGCCTCCGGGCTGGCCGCGCTGGTGCGCGCGCTCAACCCCGGGGTCTCGGAGTCGGACGCCCGGTTCCGCGGCTGGTGCGCGTTCAGCGTGCTGACCAGCCCCAGCTACCACCAGGTCGAGCTGCCTCGCCGCGACTTCGAGCAGCTGCTGCGGGACATGGTGCTGGTCATCGGCGCTCAACCACCGCAGGAGCTGGCCGCGCGCCCGACCGCCGGTCCCGACCAGCTCTCGCTGTTCGCCGGGCGCGCCTCCCGGCGCAGGCTGCTGCTGGCCGCGGCCACCCGGCTGTTCTCCGATGCCGGCTACAGCAACGTCACCACCGAGGACGTCGGCGCCGCGGCGGGCATCGCCGGCCCCAGCCTGTACAACTACTTCGGCAGCAAGCAGGAACTGCTCTCGGCGGTGATCACCCGCGGCAACGCCTGGTTGGAGGTCGAGCTGGAGCGGACCCTGGCCAGCACGGCCGACCCGTCCGAGGCGCTGCGCGAGCTGCTGCGCTCCTACATCGGCTTCGCCTTCGACCACGGCGGCTTCATCGACATCCTGGTCAGCGAGGTCAACCACCTCCCGGCCGCCGAGCGGCACCGTGCGCGGCAGACCCAGCACGCCTACGTGGCCGAGTGGGTGGGGATGCTGTGCGAGGCCAGGCCGGGCCTCGACGAGGTGCGCTCGCGGGTGCTGGTCCAGGCGGCGCTGACCGCCGCCAACGACATGGCCCGAACGGGGCCGGTGCGCGATCACCGGGCGCTGCGCCGCTTGGGTGCGGCGCTGATGCTCGACACACCGGTGCGCGGGTTGTGATCCACGCCGCGAGACCCCTTCGCTGAAGCGCTACCGGCCATTCACTTACACCTCAAATCCGCAGGTTAAGGCGATTTGACTGCTGTTCGAGCAGCTACTCGCGGATCACTTGGAAGTTGACGTCGGCCGCCGCGCCGCACTAACCTCCGCGCAGACCGGATCCGCCCGCGCGCGTCGTGCGGCGATAAGGTGCGCCCGCGCCGGTGTGCGGCACCGGCACCGGGTTGCGGATACTGGACCAGAGCAGGTAACGAGAACAGGTTGGTTGCATGAGCAGCGCGACGGAGCCGGTCGGTCAGCCGCCGGTTGACGTGCCGGACATCCACACGACCGCGGGCAAGCTGGCGGATCTGTACCGGCGGAACGACGAGGCGGTGCACGCCGGCTCGGCGCGCGCGGTGGCCAAGCAGCACGAGAAGGGCAAGAAGACCGCCCGCGAGCGCGTCGACATGCTGCTGGACGAGGGCTCCTTCGTCGAGCTCGACGAGCACGCGCGGCACCGGTCCACCAACTTCGGCATGGAGGCCAGCCGCCCCTACGGCGACGGCGTGGTGACCGGTTACGGCACCATCGACGGCCGGAAGGTCTGCGTGTTCTCCCAGGACTTCACGGTCTTCGGCGGTTCGCTGGGCGAGGTCTTCGGTGAGAAGATCGTCAAGGTCATGGACCTGGCGCTCAAGACCGGCTGCCCGCTGATCGGGATCAACGACTCCGGAGGCGCGCGGATCCAGGAGGGCGTCGCGGCGCTGGGCCTCTACGCCGAGATCTTCAAGCGCAACACCCACGCCTCCGGCGTCATCCCGCAGATCTCGCTGATCATGGGCCCGTGCGCCGGCGGTGCGGTGTACTCGCCGGCGATCACCGACTTCACCGTGATGGTCGACAAGTCCTCGCACATGTTCATCACCGGTCCGGACGTGATCAAGACGGTCACCGGCGAGGACGTCACCTTCGAGGAGCTCGGCGGCGCGCACACGCACAACTCGCGCTCGGGCAACGCGCACTACCTCGCCTCCGACGAGGACGACGCGATCGCCTACGTCAAGGACCTCCTGTCGTACCTGCCGAGCAACAACCTCTCCGAGGCCCCGGTCGACGAGGGCGCGGAGATCGCGGCGGGTTCGGTGGCCGACAACATCACCGACGCCGACCGCGAGCTCGACGAGCTGGTCCCGGACTCGCCGAACCAGCCCTACGACATGCACGAGGTCATCAACCGCGTCGTCGACGACGAGGAGTTCCTCGAGGTCTCCGCGCTGTTCGCGCCGAACATCATCACCGGTTACGGCCGGGTCGAGGGCCAGCCGGTGGGCATCGTGGCCAACCAGCCCACCCAGTTCGCCGGCACCTTGGACATCGACGCCAGCGAGAAGGCCGCGCGGTTCGTGCGCACCTGCGACGCCTTCAACATCCCGGTGCTGACCTTCGTCGACGTGCCCGGCTTCCTGCCCGGCACCGACCAGGAGTTCAACGGCATCATCCGGCGCGGCGCCAAGCTGCTCTACGCCTACGCCGAGGCCACCGTCCCGCTGGTCACCGTGATCACCCGCAAGGCCTACGGCGGCGCCTACGACGTGATGGGCTCCAAGCACCTCGGCGCCGACATCAACCTCGCCTGGCCGACCGCGCAGATCGCGGTCATGGGCGCCCAGGGCGCGGTCAACATCCTCTACCGGCGCACCCTGGCCGAGGCCGCCGAAGCCGGCGAGGACGTCGAGGCCGTGCGGGCGCGGTTGCAGCAGGAGTACGAGGACACCCTGTGCAACCCCTACACCGCCGCCGAGCGCGGCTACGTGGACTCGGTGATCCCGCCGTCCCACACCCGCGGCTACGTGGCCCGCTCGCTGCGCATGCTGGCCGACAAGCGGGCCAACCTGCCCGCCAAGAAGCACGGCAACATCCCGCTGTGACGAGGTGGTCGAAATGAGCGAGGACGAGGCCAACCGCCCGGTGCTGCGCATCGTGCGGGGCAATCCGGACGACGTCGAGATCGCCGCGCTGACCACCGCGCTGGCCGGGCTGGCGGCCGCGCAGCCCGCCGCGGAGCCGGCCAGGCCGATGTCGCTGTGGGCCGATCGCAGCGCGGCGCTGCGCCACCCGGCCGGACGCCGCCCGCTGCGCCCCGGCCCGAACGCCTGGCGCGCTTCCGGTATGCCCGGCTGATGCGCGCCGCCGAAGAGATTTCCCATGCAGCTCCGGCGTCGCGCCGGGAATTTTAGGAGTTGACCGCTGTGGACGTGACGCCGATCAGCAAGGTCCTGATCGCCAACCGCGGTGAGATCGCGGTGCGGGTCATCCGCGCCTGCAAGGACGAGGGCATCGCCTCGGTCGCGATCTACGCCGAGCCCGACGCCGACGCGCAGCACGTGCGGCTGGCCGACGAGGCCTTCGCGCTGGGCGGTGCGACGCCCGGCGAGTCCTACCTCGACATCGACAAGGTGGTCGAGGTCGCCAAGCGCGCCGAGGCCGACGCGGTGCACCCGGGCTACGGCTTCCTGTCCGAGAACGCCGACTTCGCCCAGGCCGTGCAGGACGCCGGTCTGATCTGGATCGGCCCCTCGCCGCAGGCCATCCGCGACCTCGGCGACAAGGTCACCGCCCGGCACATCGCCACCCGCGCGGGCGCGCCGCTGGTTCCCGGCACCAAGGACCCGGTCTCGGGTTCGGACGCGGTCGTGGCCTTCGCCGAGGAGCACGGGCTGCCGGTGGCCATCAAGGCCGCCTTCGGCGGTGGCGGGCGCGGCCTCAAGGTCGCCCGCACCGTCGAGGAGATCCCGGAGCTCTACGACTCGGCGGTGCGCGAGGCCGAGAGCGCCTTCGGGCGCGGTGAGTGCTTCGTCGAGCGCTACCTGGACCGCCCGCGGCACGTCGAGGCCCAGGTGATCGCCGACCAGCACGGCAACGTCACCGTGGTCGGCACCCGCGACTGCTCGTTGCAGCGCCGCCACCAGAAGCTGGTCGAGGAGGCCCCCGCGCCGTTCCTCACCGACGACCAGCGCAGCCGGATCCACGAGGCCGCCCGCTCGATCTGCGCCGAGGCCGGTTACCACGGCGCGGGCACCGTGGAGTTCCTGGTCGGCCAGGACGGCACGATCTCGTTCCTGGAGGTCAACACCCGGCTGCAGGTCGAGCACCCGGTCTCCGAGGAGACCACCGGCATCGACCTGGTCCGCGAGCAGTTCCGCATCGCCGAGGGCCACAAGCTGGACTACGACGGGGACCCGGAGCCGCGCGGCCACTCCATCGAGTTCCGGATCAACGGCGAGGACGCCGGGCGCAACTTCCTGCCCGCGCCGGGCACGGTCACCAAGTTCGAGGCCCCGCAGGGCCCGGGCGTGCGCATCGACGCCGGCGTGGAGTCCGGCAGCGTGATCGGAGGCCAGTTCGACTCGCTGCTGGCCAAGGTCATCGTCACCGGCGCGACCCGGCAGCAGGCGCTGCAGCGCGCCCGCCGGGTGCTCGACGAGCTCGTCGTCGAGGGCATGGCCACCGTCCTGCCGTTCCACCGGGTGATCCTGCGCGACCCGGCGTTCGTCGGCGAGGACGGGTTCACCGTGCACACCCGGTGGATCGAGACCGAGTTCGACAACACCATCGAGCCCTACGCCGGTGCGGCCGAGGTCGAGGACGCGGCCGAGGAGCGCCAGACCGTCATGGTCGAGGTCGGCGGCCGCCGCCTCGAGGTCTCGCTGCCCGCCGGGTTCGCCGCGCCGTCGGCCGCGCCCGCGGCCAAGGCCAAGAAGGCCCGCAAGCGCACCGGCGGCAAGGGCGGTGCCGGGGCCTCCGGCGACGCGGTCACCGCGCCGATGCAGGGCACGATCGTCAAGATCGCGGTCACCGAGGGCCAGGAGGTCGCCGCGGGCGATCAGATCGCCGTCCTGGAGGCGATGAAGATGGAGAACCCGGTCAACGCCCACAAGGCCGGCACGATCACCGGCCTGGAGGCGAACCCGGGCGACTCGGTCTCCCAGGGCACCGCTCTCTGCGAGATCAAGTAACCCGGGCTCCGGGAGCCGAGTCCCTTCATCAGAAGTCCCTGAGCGCTGCGGGCGCTCAGGGACTTCTGAAGAAGAAAGGGCACGTGCCCTACGGCAGCGTCGGCAGGGTGATGCGCGACGGGTCCTGCGGGTCGGTGTGGACGGTCAGCGGGGACAGGGCGGCCGGCAGGTCGCGGACCGCGGGCAGCAGGTGCGGCACGTCGTAGGCCTGGATCGACACGCGCAGCTTGCTGCCCGGCGGGATCACCGCCCCGGTGGGGAAGACCTCCACGTCGATCGGCTCGGCCCGACCCGGTTGCATCGTCGACTGCGCCTGCTCGGTGAACGGGTGGAAGGGCTGGATGAGCTCGCCGTCGAGGTAGCGAGACTTCGACTCGTCCAGCGCGCGGTGCGAGAGCACCTGCCAGCCGCCGGTGAGCCGGTCGACCCTGCCGTCCGGGGACACCGAGGACACCGACACGGAGAGCATCCCGTTCCCGGTCGGCGTCGAGGTGTTCAGGCGCGCGTTGATCGGCCCGCGGATGCGCAGCGGCCGCTGCACGGGCTCCGTCTCGAAGACGGCTCCGGTGGTGTCGTTGAGCCGGTTGTCCTCGCAGACCTCGGCGAGCCCGGTCCGGCCGGGAAGCCCGCCGGTCCACTGGTTGGCCGATCGGGTGCACAGCCCGGACACCGGCAGCGGTGCCACGGCGCTCGCTCCCGGTTCGACCTCGCCGGAGGTCAGCCCGCCGGGCCGCCCGGGCAGCGAGGTGCCGGAGAGCTCGAAGGTGGTGGCGCGCTGCTCGTCGACCCAGTCCTGCGCGTGCCGCCACTTCCCGGAACCGATCTCGTAGTAGGTCAGCGGCGGGACGTCGGCGTCCAGCCCCGGGTCGGGCAGGCCCTTGACGTGGTGGTCGAACCAGCGCAGCTGCAGCTCCTGCAGCGTGCCGTGCCCGGCCTCGGCCACCTGCTCGCCGTTGCTGGCCTGCAGGTGGTCCCACGGCCCGAAGATCATCTTGGTCGGCACGCCGTTGGCCCGCAGCCGCTCGAAGAGCATCGGGGTGCCGCGCTGGAACAGGTCGTACTCACCGCCGATCAGGAAGGTCGGCACGTCGATGTCGTCGACGACGTTGATCGGGGAGCGCTCGGCGTAGAACGGGCCGTCGAAGGCGGCGTTGAGGCCGAGGGTGGCCTCCAGCAGCGTCGGCGCGGTGAAGCTGGTCGCGCCCTTGACCCGGTCCAGGTACATCTGCAGGCCGTTGTCCGGTTCGGCGGGACCGTAGTTCGGCGGGACGACGCCGGTCGCGGTCACCAGACCCATCCACAGCGGGATGAACCCGACGTCGAGCGCCCCGCCGGAGGCGACCACGTCGCGGTAGGTGTCGGCGGCGGGCACCTGCGGGAAGATCGCCTTGAGCCCCTCCGGGCGCTGCGCGGCCGCGAACAGCTGGTTGATCCCCATGTAGGACGCGCCGTGCATGCCCACCGAGCCGTTGCTCCACGGGCGCTCGGGCGAGGCGGCCCAGTTCACGATCTCGGCGGAGTCGGTGTTCTCCCGGTCGTCGAAGGACTGCCAGGAACCGCCGGAGCTGCCGGTGCCCCGCGCGTCGACGGTGACGTGCACGTAGCCGCGCTTGACGAAGAAGTCCGGCTCACCACCGCTCGACCCGCTCGCCGGGCCGTCGAGCGCGTTCTTGTTGTAGGCGGTGATGGTCAGCAGCACGGGGAAGCGCCCGGCGATGGGGTTTCCGGCGGCGTCGGCAGGACGGCGGACGTTGGCGCGCAGCGTGATCCCGTCGCTCATCGTGATCGGGACGTCGGATTCGGCGGCTGCGGCGGGGAACTGCTCGGCGCGCGCGCCTGCGGGCGCGGGCGCCGCTGCGGCACCGGTCACCCCGGCGAGGACTGCGGTGATCGCGAGGAACAGGGCCAACAGGCTTCGTTGCATGAGGACCTCCCAGGACTCGGAGGAGATCAACGAGGCCGAAACGCCCGGGTTACGCCGACTGCTCCGGAACGGCCTGCGAAGCGGGGCGATTCATCGCCTCGCGCGCTCGCGCCGCGTCCCCGCGCTCGACCGCGGCGAGCGCGCCCCGCGCCCGCAGCAGGTCGTCCTCGGCGGTGATCGGCGCGAACGGCTCGAACACCAGCGGGAGGTAGGCGTTTCCGGTGGCGCGCACGAGCGCGCGGTGGAAATCCCCGGTCGCGGCGCGGAAGTCGTCGGGATCGGCCGCTTCGCGCATGGCGGTCAGGTGCGCGCGCAGCCCGGCCAGGTCCCGGTCGGTGCGGTTGCCCGCGGCCAGCTCCGCGGCTGCGGTCAGCAGCAGTCGGCGCACTTCCAGCAGACCGTCGTTCGCCGGCGCGCGGGCGGTGGTGGCGCGGATGAGCGGTTCCAGCGAAGTCCAGCGGTCCGGGTCATTGACGTAGGTGCCGAACCCCCGCTCGACGCGCACCACGCGCTGCGCGCGCAGGGCCTTGACCGACTCGCGGACGGTGAGCCTGCTGACCGAGAACAGCTCGGCGATCTCGGACTCCGACGGCAGGGCAGTGCCGGGGGGATAGGTGCCGTCGATGATCGACCCGAGGAGCTGCTCGGTGAGTTCGTCGGGCAACGACAACGGTCGAACCACCATCCACCAGACATCAGATGACCTCGAAGGCTATGTTGTCGATCACACCCGGGTCAACAGTCGTAGAGCCGCCGGGCGTTTCCCGCCCCGATCATGCCGGCGATCCGGACCGCGTCGTCCTCCGACCAGACCCCCTCCTGGACCCACTCGGCCAGCGCGCGGTGCGTCCCGCGCCGCCACAGCACCGCGCCGAGGTGGTGCAGCTCGGCCGGACCGCAGGCGTCGCTGGAGAACAGCACCTTCGCGAACGGGGCCAGCTCCAGGGATTCGGCGACCACCGCGGCCGAGCGCGCGCCGGTGTGGTTGACCGCCAGCCCGACGTCGAAGAACACGTGCGGGTAGACCTGGGCGAGGTGGCCGGCGTTGCGGTGGAACGGATAGCAGTGCAGCAGCACCAGCGGTGCGGGCTCGACGAGCTCGACGAACTCGGTCAGCAGCAGCGGATCGCAGCGGTGCAGGCGCAGGTCCGGGTCGCCGTGCCCGGCGTGCAGCTGCAGCGGCAGCCCGAGGTCCACGCCCGACCACAGCAGGAACCGCAGCAGCACCGGATCGTCGACGCGACCGCCGCCGGCGCGCAGCCAACGTCCGGCGGCGGCGACGACCTCGGCCCGCGACGGGCGGTGCGGGTCGAAGTCGAACCCGTGGCGGTAGGCGACCACGCTCTTGAGCCCGACCGCGCGAGCCGAGCGCTCGGCGAGCACCTGCGCGAACCGCTCGGGCAGTTCGCCGGCCGCCACGTCGTCGCGGCCGAGCTGTTCGAGCACCGATTCCAGGCGCACGACCTCGTCGGCGCGGGTTGCGGAGATCTCGGCCATCTCGGCGGGGGAGAGGAGCTCGGTCCCGCCCATGCCGGTGTCGACCAGCCAGTGCGCCACGCCCGCCGCGCGCAGCAGCCGCCGGGTGACCTCGGCGGCGCCGAGCTCGTGCCTGCGCCGCAGGTACTCCTCGGGCGCGACCCGGGGCGGCAGGTCCAGCACGGGCGCGCACCAGCGGCGCAGCGCCACGCCCAGCTGCGAGTCGAACTGCGTCATCCACCCGGGGATCGGGCGGTCCGACTCGGTCAGCGCCCGCTCCATCGCGGGCCGGTCGAGCTCGGCGGCCAGCGCTCCGTGCACGTGGTGATCGATCAGCGGCAGCTCGTCGAGGGCGGTGGCGAGATCAGCGATCGTCAACTCCGGGCACCTCCGCGGCGGGTGCGGCGCAGCATGCGCGACGTGATCCCCGGCGACCGAGGTGGACACGATTCGTGTTCACCCGCCGGGCGACCGGTGCGGGTGAACTGCGGCTGAGCCGCCGGGTGGATCGGTCAGGTCACCACGATCAGTGATCAACACGGCGAGTTACCGGCGAGGAAAAATCACCCGCTTGCCGCGTAGGTCGCGCCGCTATCGCGTGCGAGGCTGGATGCGCCCCGCAGGAGGCTTGAAGCCGGTAGGGGCGGGTACCTCGATGGGGTCACAGGTGACGTCACTAGGAGCTCGTCATGTTGAGCAAGCACGAGCGGGACCGGCTCGCCGAGATCGAAGCGGCGCTGGTGTCCGCCGACCCTGAGTTCGCGGAGAGGTTCGAGCGCTTCGACGGCAGCAGCACCTGGGAGAACGTGCGCAGGCTGATGTTCTTCGCGCTGCTGTCGATCGTCGGGCTGACCTCGGTCGTGTTCCTGGTCAGCGGCCTGGTGTGGACGTCGGTCGGGCTGGCGGTGCTCACGGCGGTGGGCGCGGTCGCGCTGTTCTGCGAGATGCGCCGCAACCGGTGGAGCCCGCAGTAGTCCTCACGGCGCCGGATGCGGGATCGCCTGCAGGACCGTGTCCGCCTCGACGTAGACGTCGGCGGGCAGGTGCTCCAGCCGAGCCAGGTGCTCGGGCCCGGCGCCCAGCTCGCGGGCCTGCTCGATGATCTCGTCCTTGCTCGCCGGGAACCTCACGTGGCTGAGCAGGCGCAGCAACTCGGCCCGATCCACCATGACCATTTCGACCCCCCGATGCGCTGGCGGCTCCCACGCAACGGAGCTACCCCGCGACCGGTCGGCGCACACCCGGTGGCGAGAAGTCCAGGCCGCGGAGTGACGGAACGCCGCTGGAGGCAGCGGTCGCGCGCACCGCCCGGCCCGAGCGAGGAACCGCTCAGATCTGGTCGGAGTTGCTCAGACCGGAGAGCAGGCGCTTGATGACCTCGGGGTCGACCTCGGCGGTCTCCTCCGGGGAAGCCGACTGCTGGCGCTTGTTGGTGCGCGAGCGGCGCGGCAGCGGCACCGAGTCGGCCTTGACGCCACCGGGCAGCGGCAGCTCGCACCACACCAGCGTGCCGCCCTCCTGCAAGTTGGTGGAACCGCAGCGGCCGTCGGCGAAGCCCGGGGCCAGCTGGGGCGGGACCGTTCCGTTCTCGTCCTCGACCTCGGCGACCAGGCTCTCGCCGCTCAGGCGCAGGCGGATGGTGAGGAACCCCGGGCTGGTCTGGTCGGCGCTGTCCACGGCCGCGGTCACCAGCGCGGAGGTCAGCTGGTTTGCGTCGTCGGTCAGATCGCGCAGGTTCCACTCGGCGAGGGTGAAGCGCACGAACATCTCGGCGCAGTTCACCGCGCTCGGTAGCGCGATCAGTCGCAGGTCGTCGACTTGTGCGGTCTGGGTGTTCACCTGGTCGTGTTCCTCCGTCCGCCCCCGCTGCGCTTTCTCACCCGGAAGCCGTATTTTGCCAACTCTAGCGGGTGGCTCGACTGCAGGGGGCTCTTTCGGCTCCAGTGCTCGCTCCACTGGCGGCCCGGGTGGGGTTGGCCTCGCGTGCGCACCTCGAACCCGCCGGGCCGGAGGTGGCCGGGTCGGTCATCTGTGTCGCTGCATATCGGCATCCCCCGCGGTCTTGACCGGACGAAAACACGAGCGCACCGGAGTGGGCGGGCGTCGATGACAGCCTTGCTCAGCTGCGGCGACGCGGTCGCCAGCGGATCGGTGGACTAGTGGAAACGTACGTGACGAAACCTGGATCGGACCAGCCCGGAACGTATCGGTTCCGCAACGGAGGGGAAACGGGGTGAAACGCGGTAACACGACGGACGGTGATCAGATAAACGCCGGGTGAAATCGGTCGGGGTGAATGACGCATTCATCCACCCCGACCAATTGTCACAGCGCGTCCAGGCCTTCCCGGAACGCCTCGCCGATCAGGCCGATCTCCTCCTCGGTGACGATCAGCGGGGGAGACACGGCCAGCGCCTTGCCCAGCGGGCGCACGATCACGCCGAGCTCGCGGATCTTCTTCTGCAGCCGCGGCAGGCCGCCGTCGTCGAGCACCTCCGGGGTGAGCTCGACGGCGCCCAGCAGGCCCACGCCGCCGCGCACCTCGGCGACGGCCCGGTGGTCGGCGAGCGAGAGCAGCGCCTCGTGCAGCGGCTTCTCCAGGGCGTCGGCGCGGGCCGGGAGCTGTTCGCGCTCGATGATGTCCAGGTTGGCCAGCGCGGCGGCGGCCACCGTCGGGTGCCCGGAGTAGGTCGCGCCGTGGCGGAACGGGTGCCCCGGCTCGTCCCAGAACGGCGCGGCGACGCGACCGGAGGCCACCACACCGCCCAGCGGCAGGTAACCGCTGGTCACGCCCTTGGCGAAGGTGATCATGTCGGGCTGCAGGCCCCAGCGCTCGACGCCGAACCAGCTGCCGACCCGGCCGAACCCGCAGATCACCGAGTCGGCGACGAACAGGATGTCGTGCTCGACGCAGATCTTGGCCACGGCCTCCAGGTAGCCCGGCTCCGGCGGGTAGAGGCCACCGGCGCCCATGACCGGCTCGGCGAAGAACGCCGCGATCTTCTCGGCCCCGATCGTCTCGATGGCGCTGCGCAGCGCCTCGGCGTCGTCGTGCGGCACCCGGCTGGTCTCCGGCACCAGGCGGCCGAACCCGGCCTGGTTGGCGTCGATGCCCCCGATGCTGGTGCCCATGCCGTTGGTGCCGTGGTAGGCGTTGCCGCGGCTGAGGATGTGCGTGCGCTCCGGCTTGCCGCGCGCCGACCAGTACTGCCGCGCCAGCTTGGCGGCGGTGTCGATGGCCTCGCCGCCGCCGGTGGTGAAGAAGACCTTCGCGCCTTCCACGGGTGCCAGCTCGGCCAGCCGGGTGGCCAGCTTCTCGGCGGGCGGGTTGGTGAAGTCGTTGAAGACGAAATAGGACTCCAGCTCGCGCATCTGCGCTGCGGCGGCCTCGACGATCTCGTTGCGGCCGTGGCCGACGTTGGCGTACCACAGGCTCGCGGTCCCGTCGAGATAGCGGCGCCCGGCGTCGTCGTAGATCCAGGACCCTTCGGCCTTGGTGACGCAGAACTGGCTGTTCTTGACGTCGTGCATGTCCGCGAACGGGTGCCAGAGGTCGGTGCTCGACATTCGGTCCTCCTTCGGTGTACCGCTCCAGCCTCGTCCCTCCGAATGCGCGTTGGCCAGTGCCAAAACGATGAACTTCGCCCAGCGAACTGTCCAGATCGATCACCGGCAACCGGTGAGTGGGATGCGCCGCCCGCGCATTGACACCGCGAGTGGATCGCGAAGACGATGACCGAAGTGCTGCCGAAGAGCTGGAGGTGCGGTCAGGAGCAGTGAAACGCGCAGGTCAGCAGGTTCGCCGAGACCCGCGCGCCGAAGTCCTCCGGCAACGCACCGCGGGCGGCGGCCCGCTCGAGATCAGGGAGCACGCAGGTGTCCAGCGTTCTGGTAATTTCCGGCAGCCCGTCGAACCCCTCGCGCACCGAGAGGCTGGGCGAGCACGTCGCGGGGCGCCTCGCCGCGGCGGGGCGGGACGTCGATCACCTCGCCGTGCGCGCGCTGCCGGCGGATTCGCTGCTGGGCGCCGACCTGGACGATCCGGCGATCGCGGACGCGGTGGCCGAGGTCGCGGCCGCCGACGGCGTCGTGCTGGCCACCCCGACCTACAAGGCCGCCTACTCCGGCCTGCTCAAGGCCTTCCTGGACCTGCTGCCGCAGTTCGGCTTCGCGGGCAAGGCGGTGCTCCCCCTGGCCACCGGCGGCAGCGTGGCGCACGTGCTGGCCATCGACTACGCGCTGCGGCCGGTGGTGCACTCGCTCGGCGCCCGGCACGTGGTGCAGAGCTTCTTCCTGCTGGACAAGCGCCTCGCGGTCGCGGGCGAGCAGCTGGAGATCCACCCGGACAGCACCAGGCCGCTCGCCGACGTCATCCAGCAGTTCGACAAGGCCCTCGACGGGATCCCGCACGACACCGCTCTCGGCCGCACGGCCTGAGCGCCGCCCGCACCTCCCGCGGTCGCGCCGCTACGCGGCCCGCGGGCGCCGGGAGGCGCACGCGGGTTCGGCGCGCTCGGCCAGGTGGGTCGGGGCGGGCTCGGGCGTTGCCGGAGTGGCCGCGGCGAGCAGTCCCGCGAGCACGGCCGCGAAACCGGCCACGGCGAACACCCAGGAGTACGCCTCGATCGACGGGTAGGTGCCGCCGGCCACGTGCACCAGCGATCCGGTGGTCAGGGCCACCACGATCGCGCTGCAGCTGGAGGTGCCGATGGACCGGGCCAGGCTGTTGAGCGCGTTGGCCGCGGCGGTTTCGGTGGTGGGCACCGCGCGCATGATCGCGGTGGGCAACGCGCCGTAGGCCAGCGCACCGCCGATCGAGGCGATGGTCAGGTTCGCCACCACCAGCGCCATCGGGCCGTGGACCAGCGATCCCGCGAAGTTGCCCGCGGCCATCACCGCGGCACCGGCCAGCAGCGTGGTGCGCGGGCCGAAGCGCCGGGTGATCGCCGCCGAGACCGGGGAGAACAAGCCCATCGCGGCACCGATGGGCAGCAGCACCAGGCCGCTGGCCACCAGCGACATCCCGAAGCCGTAACCGGTCTGCGGCGGGGCCTGCATGATCTGCGCTCCGACCAGGAACCCGGTGAACATCGAGATCCCCACCAGGACCGAGGCGATGTTGGTCAGCAGGACCTGCGGCCGGGCCGAGACCCGCAGGTCGACCAGGGGAGCGGGGGTGCGCAGCTCGTAGCGCCCCCAGGCCAGCAGCAGGAGCAGCGCCGTGGCCAGCAGGCCCAGCACCAGCGCTCCGGACCAGCCCCACTCGTTGCCCTTGGAGATCGCCAGCAGCAGGCAGGTGAGCGCGATGGACAGGACGATGGCGCCGGGCAGGTCGAACCGCCCGCCGGTGCGTTGCGCCGACTCCGGCACGACCCGCAGGATCAGCACGATCTCCAGCAGCGCGAAGAGCATCGCCCCGGCGAACAGCCAGTGCCAGTTGAGCAGTTCGGCCACCGCGCCGGTCAGCGGCAGGCCGACCGCGCCGCCGATGCCGAGCGTGGCGCTCATCAGCGCGACGCCGGTGGGGACCTGCCGCTCCGGCAGCTCGTCGCGCATGATGCTGATGCCCAGCGGGACCACGCCGACCGCCGCGCCCTGCAGCACCCGACCGAACAGCACCAGGGCGAAGTCGTCGCTGACCGCGCCGATCGCGCTGCCCGCGGCCATCACCGCCAGCGAGAGCAGCAGCATCTTGCGCTTGCCGTACATGTCGCCGAGCCGCCCGGTGACGGGTGAGCACACCGCGCCGGCGACCAGCGGCGCGGTGACCAGCCAACCCGCGTTCGAGCTGGAGGTGTGCAGCAGGCGCGGGAATTCCGGGAGCAATGGCACCACCAGGGTCTGCATCAGGGATACGGCGATGCCGCAGGAGGCGAGGACGACGATGACGATCTTCGAATTCCTCGGCGACGCGGACGTGGCGGACCCGGGGGAGGGCATTCTGCTCCTTGCTCGAGGGTGAACTTATCTTCGCTAAGTAAGTAAACTGGTGCGCACCGGGTGAAACAAGGAGTTTTCGGCGGATTCTTTTCGTGGCGCGAATTTCCGGCGAACTCGATCGTCCACTGTGGACGTCGCCGGAGGCGAGCTTCGAGCCAGTTGTGAACCCGCGGTTCACTGGCGTACTGTGAACCATCGGTTTACAGATTGAGGTCGAGGTGTCTCGAGGGGATGTCGGCCTGCTGGTCGAGCGCGCGGTCGCCGAGGTCGCGGAACCGCAGGTGGAGCCGGGGGTCAAGGCGCGGTCGCTGGCGGTGATGCGCGCCGCGCTGACCGCGGAGGAGGAGCTGGCGGCCGCGGCCTCGCGGCGGGTCGCGCGGGCGGCCGAGGAAGCCGTCTGGCTCGGCGCCAGCCTCGCCGATCTCGGCGAGCTGACGGGCAGGAGCCGCCAGGCCGCGCGCAAGCGCTGGCCCGGCCTCGGTGCGATCCACCGCAAGCGCAAGTGGCTCGGCGACCACGTCGAGGCGGTCCGGCACGTGGGCGGCCTGGTGGCCTCGCGCGCCGACGACCTCGCGCCCGTCGCGGGGAACGGGGCGTTCCTCAGGCTGATCAGCCGGTTGCGGGAGGGTCTGCGGCGCTGCGAGGCGGACTTCGCCGAAGGCGCCGAGGAGTCGGTCGAGAACTGGCGGGCCTTCGACGAGCTGGTCGACGTGACGCTTCGCGCGGTGATCGAGACCGCGGGCACCCCGGCGACCCCGCAGGCCGATTTCGCCCTGCACTGCGCCACCGGGGTCGTGGGTCACTACGACCACGCGGTGTCCGGGCAGGCCTGAGCCCGCTCGGGGAGGGGCGACGGGTCAGAGCTCGGGCGCCCGCTCGGCGTGCCGGGTGGCCTGCTCGAAGGCGTGCGCGATGCGCAGCAGGGCGTGCTCGGCGCGGTGGGCGGTGACCAGCTGGAGCCCGACCGGCAGGCCCTCGTCGGTGAAGCCGGCGGGGACGCTGATGGCCGGGTTGCCGGTCGCCGAGATCCAGTACGCCGAGCGCATCCAGTCCAGGTAGCTGTCCATCGGTTCACCGTCGATCTCGGTCGGGTACTCCAGGTCGATGTCGAACGGCGGGACCTGGCTGACCGGGAGCGCCAGCACGTCGTAGCGGGTGAAGAACTCCGCGACCCGGTGGAAGAGCTCGGTGTGCAGCCGCTCGGCCCGGCCCACGTCGGCGCCGGTGAGCCGGCGCCCTGCGTCGATGTTGTCGCGCAGGCTCGGCTTGATCCGCTCGGGGTGGGCGTCGCGCAGCTGGCCGAAGGACAGCTCGAACTGCCAGGCGCGCAGCGTGCGGAACACCTCGTCGGCCCCGCCGAGGTCCGGGCGCGCCAGCTCGACGGTCGCGCCGAGGTCGGTGAACACCTGGGCGGCCGGTTCGAGGACGTCGCGCACCTGCGGATCGACCGCGAGCTCGCCGCCCAGGTCGGTCGACCAGGCCACCCGCAGCCCGCGCAGGTCGGCCTCCAGCGGTCCGAGGAAGGTCGAGCCCGGCTCGGTCAGCGCGATCGGGCTGCGCGGGTCGGGGCCGGAGATCACCGACATCATCAGCGCCACGTCGGACACCGTTCGGGCCAGCGGGCCCTGCACCGCCATCGTCGACCAGGCGGCCGGGGCGGGCCAGCTCGGCACCCTGCCCGGAGCCGGGCGCAGGCCCACGACGTTGCAGAAGGAGGCCGGGTTGCGCAGCGAGCCGCCCATGTCGCTGCCGTCGGCCAGCGGCTGCATCCGGCAGGCCAGGGAGGCCGCCGCACCGCCGCTGCTGCCGCCCGCGGAGCGGTTCGCGGCGTACGGGTTGGCCGTGGTGCCGAAGACCTGGTTGAAGGTGTGCGAGCCGGCGGCGAACTCGGGCACGTTGGTCTTGCCGAAGGTGATCGCGCCCGCGCCCTTGAGCCGCTGCACGATCAGCTCGTCGCGCTCCGGGACGTGCTCGGCGAACAGCGGGGAGCCGAACGTGGTGCGCAGCCCGGCGGTCTCGTGGGTATCCTTGTGCGCCATCGGCAGGCCGTGCAGCGGACCCACCTCCTCGCCCCTGGCGAAGCGCTCGTCGGCCTCCCGAGCGGCCTCCAGCGCCTGCTCGGGCGCCAGCGAGACCAGCGCGTTGACCTTCGGGTTGAGCTCCTCGACCCGCTTCAGGTGCGCCTGCAGCGCCTCGCGCGCGGACAGCTCGCCCGAGCGGATCAGCGCGGTGAGCTCGGTGGCGGTGCGGTGGCAGATCTCGTCGGACACGCGACGAACATAGCCGTCAGGACAGCTCGAGATCCACCACGACCGGTGCGTGGTCCGAGGTTCCCTTGCCCTTGCGGGCGTTGCGGTCGACGTAGGAATCGGTGACCGCGCCGGTGAAGCCGCCGTTGGCGTAGACCAGGTCGATGCGCATCCCCTGGTTGTTCGGGAACCGCAGCGCGCGGTAGTCCCAGTAGGTGAACGGCACGTCGTACTTCAGCGCACGCGGGTGGACCTCGGTCAGGCCGGTCTCGGTCAGCGCGGTCAGCGCCTTGCGCTCGTCGTCGGTGACGTGCGTGCAGCCCTCGAAGGCGGCGATGTCCCACACGTCGGCGTCGGTGGGCGCGATGTTGAAGTCGCCCAGCACCGCCCACGGGCGGTCGGTGGTCAGCTCCTCGGCGGCGGTGGCGCGCAGCGCGTCGAGCCAGCGCAGCTTGTACTCGTAGTGCGGGTGCCCGACCTCGCGGCCGTTGGGCACGTAGACCGACCAGACGCGAACCCCGCCGCAGGTCGCCGCGATCGCGCGGGGCTCGGCCGCCTCGAACATGGCGCCGTCGGCCTGGAAGCCGGGCTGGTCGAGCAGGTCGTGGCGGACCTCGTCGAGCCCGACGCGCGAGAGGATCGCCACGCCGTTCCACCGGCCGGTGCCGTGCGCTGCGGCTTCGTAGCCGAGTTCACCGACCTCGTCGTAGGGGAAGGCGTCCTCGGCGCACTTGAGCTCCTGCAGGCACAGCACTTCGGGTTCGCTGGTGCCCAGCCAGTCCAGCAGCTTGGGCAGCCGGGCCCCGACCGAGTTGACGTTCCACGTGGCGATCCGCATGGCGCGAGCCTCGCACACGGCACCGACGACCTGGTCGGGGGCTGGCCCCCGGCGAGACCGCCCGACGCGCGGGTCGTCAGGGGCGCACGACCTCGCCCGCGTACTGGTAGCGCCAGACGCCGTCGGGGCGCCGGTCGCGGAGGTTGTAGTGGGCGCAGGGGGAGCAGGGCGCTTCGCCGTCGCGCGGGGACGGGAAGGTGAACTCCCCCATCGGTAAGTCCGCGTTGTGCGCGGGGATGATGAACGAGCGGCCGTCTTCCGGTCCGCCGACGAGCTCGGCGTGCACGTGCTGCTGCATCGACTGGTCTCCCGTGGTTCGGCGTTTGCCGCAATGCCTTCTGCCCATAGGAACAAATTCATTCGCATTTGGTTCCAGCCATCACCCGATCGTCTTAGTCCATTCCGGGGAGAGGCGGAAATGACCAGGCGATTCGGTTGGTCCACGCACGGGCCGGCGGGTGCCGGGGGTTCGTTCAACCGGCGGCACGCAGGGCGCGCTCGGCGATCTCGCGCAGCGGGCGGCCGAGGGCGCGGGCGGCCGCCGCGACGTCGTCGTGCTCCGGCTTGGTGCGGTGCGGTCCGTGCTTGAGCCGGATCGGGTGCCCGTCCACGGTGACCGTGCTGATCGAGCGGGGCAGCGCGGTGCGGGAGACCTCCTGGCGGCGGAGGCCCAGGCTGCCGGTCTCGGCCAGCGCGATCTCGGTCAGCGCGCGCTCGTCGGGCGGGTGGCAGAGCACGTGCAGCACGTGCCCGGGGCGGGACTTCTTCATCGCCGCGGGACTGGTCCAGGCGTCGGCCGCGCCCGCCTCCAGGAGCAGGTCCAGGACGTGGCCGAGGGTTTCGGCGGTCACGTCGTCCACATTGCACTCGAGCAGCAGCATCGGGGAGCCGCCCGCGGCCGGTTCGCCGAGCGAGGCGGTCAGCACGTTGGGGCGCTGCTCGAAGCGCTTGCCGCCCGCGCCGTGCGCGGTGGGGCCCAGCGTCATGGCCGGGGGAGGGGAGTAGCGCGTGCCCAGCGCGCGCAGCAGCGCCGCACCGGTGGGCGTGACGGTCTCGCCGGGCAGCTCCGCGCCGATCACCGCCGCGCCCTCCAGCAGGCGCAGCGCGGCGGGGGCGGGTGCGGGCAGCTCGCCGTGCGCGCAGCGGACGGTGCCGGAGCCGAGGGCGATCGGCGCCGAGCGGACCTCCGCGACGCCCAGCTCGTGCACCGCCGCGGCCACCCCGACGGTGTCGACGATGGTGTCCAGCCCGCCGATCTCGTGCAGGTGGACCTGCTCGGGATCGCGGTCGTGCAGCCCGCCCTCGACCTCGGCGATCGCCCGGATCGCCGAGCAGGCCGTGCTCGCGATCGGCTCGGGCGCCCTGGACGCGCGCTCCAGCAGCTCGGAGGCGTGCCGCTCGGCGGCCCCGTCGTCGACCTCGACCACCGCCCTGGTCGCCGCGATCCCGTCGACCTGCACCTGCCGCGCCGACAGCGACCAGCCGGTCAGGCCGGTGGCCTCGATCGCCGCGCGCACCCGGTCCAGCGGGGCGCCGAGACCCAGCAGCGCGCCCAGCAGCATGTCCCCGGAGACCCCGGTGGTCGGGTTGAGCCAGAGGATCACCGGCTCGCCACCGCGGTCAGCCGGTGCGCGGCCATCGCCGCCGAGAAGCCGGAGTCGATGTTGACCACGGTCAGCCCGGCCGCGCAGGAGGTCAGCATCGCCAGCAGCGCGGTCACGCCCTCCATCGCGGCCCCGTAGCCGGTGGAGGTGGGCACCGCGATCACCGGGCAGGCCACCAGCCCGCCGACGGCGCTGGCCAGCGCGCCCTCCATGCCGGCCACCACGATCACCGCGTCGGCGCGGTCCAGCTCGTCGCGAGCGGCCAGCAGCCGGTGGATGCCGGCAACGCCCACGTCGCGCACCACGGTGGTGCTCAGCCCGATCGCCGAGGCCACCGCCTCGGCCTCGGCGGCCACCGGCCAGTCCGAGGTGCCCGCGGTGGCCACGCAGACCCGGAAGGATCCCGGCGCGGCCGGTCGCCAGACCAGCAGGCGCGCGGTCTCGTCGTAGCTGCCGCCCGGCACCGACACCTGCGCGGCGACGTCCGGTTCGACCCTGGTTACCAGCACCGGGCCGGTGCTGCGGTCGAGCAGCTCGGTGACGATGCCGGAGATCTCGGCCGGTTGCTTGCCCGGACCGTAGACCACCTCCGGCAAGCCCTGCCGGGACTCCCGGTCGGTGTCCACGCGGGCGTAGCCGAGATCGCTGAACCCGGTCATGACGCGCTCCTCGACGGCAGCAGCTGCAGCAGGACGTTCATCCGCCCGCTCTGGAACCCCGCGAGGTCCAGCGCGCAGAACTCGAAACCCGCCGCCCGGACGGCGGCGTCGAGCTCGGAGCGGTGCGCCGCCGCGCGGTCGATGTCCTCGGCGGGGACTTCGAGCCGGGCGACCGTGCCCCGGGCGTGCGCGCGCACCCGGCACACGGGGAACCCCAGGTCGTGCGCCGCCTTCTCGGCGCGCTCCACGCGTTCGAGCACCTCCGGCGTCACCGGATCGCCGTAGGCCACCCGGGAGGCCAGGCAGGCAGCGGCGGGCTTGTCCGCGGTGGACAGGCCGAGCTCGGCGCTGGCCGCGCGGACCTCGGCCTTGCTCAGCTCGGCATCGACCATCGGCGCGATCGCCCCGCGCTGCGCGGCGGCTCGCTGGCCCGGGCGGTGATCGCCGAGGTCGTCGAGGTTGGTGCCGAGCGCCACGCGGGCGCCCATGGCCGCCGCCAGCGGTTCCGCGGCGTCGAAGAGCGCGGACTTGCAGTGGAAGCAGCGGTCGCCGTCGTTGGCCGCGTACTCCGGGCGCTCGGCCTCGTCGGTGCAGACCTCCACGTGCGGGATGCCGCGCTCGCGGGCGAACTCCTTGGCCTGCTCGCGCTCGTCGGAGGCCAGGCTCGGCGACACCGCGGTGATCGCCAGCATCCGCGAACCCAGCACCTCGTGGGCCACCCCGGCCAGCAGCGCCGAGTCCACGCCGCCGGAGAACGCGACCACCAGGGCCTCCTCCTCGGCGATGCGCGCGCGCAGCCGATCCAATCCGCTCACGGCTCACTCCTCTCCACTACAGGTGCGGGATGGTCTGCGGTCCTTCCGGCAGCGCGCACACCCGCGCCTCCGGGCCCTCGGCCCGCACCGCGGCCGCGACGTCGGGGCAGTGCTCGAGGTGCGCGCTGCGCAGCTGCTCGGGGTCGAGGTGATCGCTGTGCACCGCCACCCGCGCCTTGCTCTGGATCTTGGCCTGGATCTGCACCTGCCACTGGTCGGGCACGGCGTGCTCGCGGGCCTCGATGTCGGCGAGCAGCGCCTGCGGCGAGTCCGCCGAGGCCAGCACCTCGCGGAACGATCCGTGGTCGGGGAACCCGTCGCGGCACTCGGCCGCGCAGACGATCAACCCGCCCGGCTTGACCACCTTCGCCGCCGCCGACATCCCCTTGACCGCCTGGTAGAGGTTCTGGTCCAGCGGATAGCCGGAGTTGGTGGTGACCACGACGTCGAAGGTCTCGGGCACCTGCTGCATGGCCAGCCGCTGCGCCGCCGCGCAGGCGGCCCGGTGCATCGGCAGCAGGTCGCCGCCGAAGGCCTCGATGATCTCGTGCTCGCGGTTGAGGATGACGTCGAAGGCGAAGTCGACCCCGGTTCCCGCGGCGATCGCGCGCACGTCGTCGTGCACCGGGTTGCCCTCGGTGAGCCCCCAGGTCGCGTCGGGGTGCGCGATGCGCGCCGCGTCGTGCAGCGTCAGCACGGTCTCCAGCCCGGCCAGCCCGGGGGCGACCAGCTTCGGCCCGCCGCTGAACCCGGCGAAGAAGTGCGGTTCGACGAAGCCGGTGGTGATGCGCACGTCGGCCTCGACCCACTCGCGGTTGAGCCAGACCGGCACGCCGTCGCCGTGGACTCCGCGCCACACCAGCGAGGACTCGTCGCGCGCGTCGTGGTTGACCACCCGGACCTGCTCGACGACCTCGTCGCCGAGCATCTCGCGGACCTCCGCGTCGGTGTTGGCCCGGTGCGTGCCGGTGGCCACCAGCAGGACCACGTCCTCGAGCCGCACGACGTCCTGGAGCTCCTCCAGCAGCGCCGGGATCATCAGGTGCCGCGGCTGCGGCCGGGTGCTGTCGCACAACGACACCGCCACGGTCTGCCCCGGCCGGACCCGCTCGCGCAGCGGGGGACCGGCGGTCGGTTCGCGCAGCGCCGCGCGCAGCACGGCGCGCTGGTCCGGCGCGCCGGGGCGGAACCGCGGCTGGACGACGGTGGTGCGCTCGGCGGGCAACCGAACGGACAGGCCTCGCTCGCCGTAGGCGAGTTGGACGTTCAGCTCATCGGCCACGGGCGGTCATCCGCTCGCGGATCTGGTGCATGGTGCTTTCCTCTGCTCGTCGTGCTCCGCTGCGGACTCTAGCCGTGCGAACGAATCGTTCCCATCCCTCGACGGCGAGAGATTTCCGGTGGTCATCCGGGGTCCCGAAGTCGTGTTCGGAGTGGTAAGGACCACCGGTGCCCGCCCCCGCCCCGCACGCTCACCCGTTCGGGTAGGGTGTGCGCGACTTACCGACGCGGGAGCTCGAGCGGATCGGGCTGAGAGGGTGGCAGGAAACCGCGCCACCGACCGCAGAACCTGTCCGGATAATGCCGGCGTAGGGAGCTGTTGATGGCGGTCGACGTCGAACGTTCCGAAGTTCCGCACACCCTGAACGAACCGGCGCCGAAGACCCTGGGAGTGCTCGACCAGGCGGCCTTCTGGGGCAACCTGGGCGTGAGCCTGCTGGGCTTCTCCGGCGCGCTCGCGGTGCTCGCCCCCGCGGGCGTGCCGCAGCTGTCGTTCGCCGCCGCGGTCACCGCGACCGTGGTGGGCACGGTGCTGGGCAGCATCATGGTCGGCATCGCCGCCATCCCGGGCGCGCGCACCGGGGCGCCCGCGATGATGCTGCTGCGCGGCCTGTTCGGCACCCGACTCTCCTACGTGCCGACGGTGCTCAACATCCTGCAGCTGGTCGGTTGGGGCATGTTCGAGCTGCTGGTCATCGCGCAGGGCGCCGAGGCGCTCTTCGGCGGTGGCCCGCACTGGCTCTACGTGCTCATCGGCGGGGCGATCACCACGGCCCTGACGCTGCGCCCGCTCGGCGCGCTGCGCATCCTGCGCCGCTACGTCAGCGTCGCCGTGCTGATCGCGATGGTCTACTTCTTCGCGCAGCTGCTGCGGCACCCGCTGCCCGCGATGCACGAGGGCTCCTGGGCCGGTTTCTGGCCCGGCGCGGACGCCGCGCTGGCCGTGGCGGTGTCCTGGTTGCCGGTCGCCTCGGACTACTCGCGGCACGCGCGCTCGGCCAAGGGCGCGTTCGCCGCGGCCACCGCGGGCTACTCGGTCACCCAGATCGCGTGCTACCTGCTGGGCCTGCTCGGCCTGGCGCTGGTGGGCTGGAACGGCGACGAGGCCTTCGACCCGCTGCTGGCGGTGCCGCTGGGCGTGATCTTCTTCGCGGTGCTGGTGCTGCGCGAGGTCGACCAGTCCTTCGCCGACACCTACTCGACCGCGGTGTCCATCCAGAACCTGCGGCCCAGCACCGATCGCCGGGTGCTGAGCCTGATCGTCGGCGCGGTCAGCACCATCGGCGCGCTGACCATCGACATCGAGCAGTTCTCCAACTTCCTGCTGCTGATCGGTTCGGTGTTCGTGCCGATGTTCGGCGTGCTGGCCGTCGACTACTTCGGCAGCTCCCGCGCCCGCGAGTGGGACGTCTCGGCCGAGGCCCCGTCGCGCTGGGGGATGCTGTTCGCCTGGTTCCTCGGCTTCGCGACCTTCCAGGTGATCAACCCGGGCGAGCTCGGCGGCTGGACGACCTTCTGGACCGGCGTGCGCGAAGCCATCGGCTTCACCGTGCCGACGTGGATGAGCGCGGCGCTGACCTCCTTCCTGGTGGCCGCCGCGGTCGCCGGCCTCGTCGGCCTCCTCGGCCGCAGGCGGTCCTGACAGCGGTCGGGTCGAGGGCCGCGGCCCCCGACCCGACCGCCTCCTGCCCCAGGGGAGTCAGCGGTCGCGCTTGGTCATCAGGTGCGCCAGCGCGACGAGGTCGTCGGCCGCGTCCGGGTCGGGATCGGCTCGCCGCAGGTCGTTGAGGGCCGTCGCCAGCAGACCGTTGGCCTGGTGGCGGCTCCACGCCTGCCCGCCCGCGCCGGTGATGAGCTCGGCGGCCCGGGCCAGCTCCGCGTCGTTGAGCGAGCGATCCCGCTGGTAGAGCTCGGCGAGCTCGCGCCCCTCGCTGGTCGCCGAGGTCAGCGCGGCGACCACCGGCAGGCTCTTCTTGCGGGTGCGCAGGTCGCTGAACACCGGCTTGCCCGTGGCGGCCGGATCGCCCCAGATCCCGAGCAGGTCGTCGACGTGCTGGAAGGCCAGCCCCAGGTGCTCGCCGAACCCGCGAAGCCGGGTGACCTGCTCCGGGTTGCCACCGCCGTAGAGGGCGCCGAGCGCGCACGCGCACCCCAGCAGCGCTCCGGTCTTGTTGCGGGCCATCCGCTGGCACTCGTCCGGACCGACGTCGCCGCGCTCCTCGAAGTCGATGTCGTCGGTCTGCCCTTCGATCAGGCCGAGCACCGCGCTGCTGAGGGTGCGGATCGCCGTCGTCGCCTCGCGGTGCTGGGAGGCGGCCAGCACGTCGGAGGCCAGGCTCAGCAGGGCGTCGCCCGCCAGGATGGCGGTGGAGCTGCCGAACACCGTCCACGCGGTCGGCCGGTGCCTGCGGGTGACGTCGCCGTCCATCACGTCGTCGTGCAGCAGCGAGAAGTTGTGCACGAGTTCCACGGCGACCGCCGCGGGCACCGCGGTCGCCGGATCCCCGCCCGCGGCGCGGGCGCTCAGCAGCACGAGCGCGGGGCGGATCGCCTTGCCCCGGTCGCCGCTGATCGGCGCACCCCGTTCGTCGAGCCACCCGAGGTGGTAGCCGGCGACCTGCCGCATCCGCTGCGGGAGCCGGTCCACCGCGGCTCGCAGCGCGGGCTCCACCAGAGCCCGGCAGCGGGACAGGGCCGCGTGGGAGACGTCGCCCGCGTTGACGTCCGGTTGCTGGAGAGTGGTCATGGGCTCTGCCTTTCGGTCAGCGGGCGATCTCCACGCGCTCGAGCACGCCGAGCGCGTCGGGAACCAGCACCGCGGCGGAGAAGTAGGTGCTCACCAGGTAGGAGATGACCGCCTGGTCGCTGATGCCCGCGAAGCGCACCGACAACCCCGGCTGGTACTCCTCGGCGATCCCGGTCTGCTGCAGGCCGACGACCCCGTGGTCGTCCTCGCCGGTGCGCACGCACAGGATCGAGCTGGTGCCGGACTTGCTGATCGGGATCTTGTCGCAGGGCAGGATCGGCACGCCCCGCCAGGCCTGCATCGGCTGGCCCTCCACCGCGGTGGTCTGCGGGTAGAGCCCGCGCTTGCTGCACTCCCGGCCGAAGGCGGCGATGGTGCGCGGGTGCGCCAGGAAGAAGCGCGACTTGCGCCGCCGGGACAGCAGCTCGTCGAGGTCGTCCGGCGTGGGCGGTCCGGTGCGGGTGTGCACCCGCTGGCGCAGGTCGGTGTTGTGCAGCAGCCCGAAGTCCGGGTTGTTGAGCACCTCGTGCTCCTGGCGCTCGCGGAGGGCTTCGATGGTCAGGCGCAGCTGCTGCTCGGTCTGGTTCATCGGCTGGTTGTAGAGGTCGGCGACCCGGCTGTGCACCCGCAGCACGGTCTGGGCGACGCCGAGCTCGTACTCCCGCGGTTCCAGCTCGTAGTCGACGTAGGTGCCGGGCAGCGCGAACTCCCCGGTGTGCCCGGCGGCCAGGTCGATGCTGGCCTCGCCGTGCTTGTTCTGCGGAGGTGCGTGCTCGGCCGCGGCCAGGTGCGCCCGCAGCTCCCCGAACTGCTCCAGGACCGGTTGCAGCGCATGACGCTCCAGCGCCAGCACGATGCACGGCGTGATCGCCTTGTAGGTGCTCCGCCAGCGCGACTCCCGCCCGGCCAGCACCGCGTCGCCGAAGAAGCCGCCGTCGCCGAGCACGTCGAGCTGCGCCTCCTCGCCGTACTCGCCGGTGCCCAGCCGGGAGACCTTGCCGTGCGCGATGAGCAGCACCTCGGACTCCGGGGTTCCCGCGGGCACGATGACCTGCCCGGGTTCGTAGCGGCGCTGGACGAAGCGCTCGGCCAGCGCGGTCAGCGCCGAGTCGTCGTCGAAACCGCGCAGCCGCGGCAGCTCGCGCAGCTCCTGCGGGATGACCCGCACGTTCTCGCCGGTGTTGGTGAAGGTGATCCGCCCGTCTCCGGGCCGGTAGGTCAGGCGGCGGTTGACCCGGTAGGTGCCCGATTCCAGGTCCACCCAGGGCAGCATGCGCAGCAGCCAGCGCGAGCTGGTCCCCTGCATCTGCGGCCGGGTCTTGGTCGTGGTCGAGAGCTTGCGGGCCGCCGCGGTTCCCAGGCTCAGCGCGGTCGATTCCTCGGTGGGCTCCGTCGTGGTCACTGCTGTCCAACTCCTAAGCGCGTGATCGGTGCGATCGGGCAGGCCGAACCGGTGGCGTGGCGATCACCGGGCCGGCCGCGGGAGGACCGCGGCCGGCCCGAGCGGGTCAGCCCTCCCGGCCCACTTCGACGTGCTCGAGCACGCCGAGCGCGTCCGGTACCAGCACGGCGGCCGAGTAGTACGCGCTGACCAGGTAGGAGATGACGGCCTGCTCGTTGATGCCCATGAACCGCACCGACAGGCCGGGCTGGTACTCGTCGGGCAGACCGGTCTGGTGCAGCCCGACCACGCCCTGGTTCTCCTCGCCCAGCCGCATCAGCAGCACCGAGCTGGTTCGGGACTCCGAGACCCCGATCTTGTTGCACGGCAGGATCGGCACGCCCCGCCACGCAGGTACGTGGTGCCCGCCGAGGTCGACGCTCTGCGGGTAGAGCCCGCGCTTGCTGCACTCCCGGCCGAAGGCCGCGATGGTGCGCGGGTGGGCCAGGAAGGCGCCCGGCTCCTTCCACACCAGCGCCAGCAGCTCGTCCATGTCGTCCGGGGTCGGTGGTCCGGAGCGCGTCGGGATGCGCTGGCGCAGGTCGGCGTTGTGCAGCAGCCCGAAGTCCGGGTTGTTGACCAGCTCCTGCTCCTGGCGCTCGCGGAGGGCTTCGATGGTCAGCCGCAGCTGCTGCTCGGTCTGGTTCATCGGCTGGTTGTAGAGGTCGGCGACCCGGCTGTGCACCCGCAGGACGGTCTGGGCCACGCTGAGCTCGTACTCGCGCGGGGAGAGCTCGTAGTCGACGTAGGTGCCCGCCAGCGCGGGCTCGCCGGTGTGGCCCGAGGCGATGTCCACATCGGCCTCGCCGTGCGGGTTGTGCGGCCGCCCCGGCCCGGCCAGCGCCTGGCGCACGTGCTCCCGCAGCGCGTCGGAGCTGCCGTTGAGCTCCTGGAAGGCCTGGTGCCGCAGGGAGAGCACGGTGCACGGGGTGACGGCCTTGTAGGTCGCATCCCACTCGTCGCGCCTGCCGGCGAGCACCTGCGCGCCGAAGTACTCGCCGTCGGCGAGCACCCCGAGCACGGTCTGGTCGCCGTACTCGCCGGTCCCGATCTTGTTGACCTTGCCGTGCGCGATCAGCACCACCTCGTCGGCGGGCTGCCCCGCGGTGGCGATGACCTGGCCCGGCTCGAAGCTGCGCTGCACGAAGCGATCGGCCAGCTCGCGCAGCGCGGACTCGTCGTCGAAACCGCGCAGCAGGGGCAGTTCCTGGAGCTCCTGCGGGATCACCCGCACGTCGGATCCGGTGTTGGTGAAGGTGATCCGGCCGTCGCCGAGCGTGTAGGTCAACCGCCGGTTGACCCGGTAGACGCCGCCGTTGGCCTGCACCCAGGGCAGCAGCTTGAGCAACCAGCGGGAGGTGATCCCCTGCATCTGCGGCGGGGTCTTGGTCGTGGTGGCCAGGTTCCGCGCGGCCGCGGTGCTCAGGCTCAGCTGCGGCGACTCGGATTCGTCGGTGTTGCCGGGATCGATAGCAGTCACGCTGATGTACCACCAATCAACGAGGAGAGCGGAAAGGCGGAATGGGTGATTCGCGATTGTCGTCGTCGAATGCGCGACAACGAGGGGGAAAATTGCGAGCGATTCGGGCGATCGCCCTTGATCACCCGCCGTCGGTGACGTTAGCAGCGGCCAATGGGGCCGTATAGTCACCCGAAAGTGAGCGGTCTGGATCCATCGAGATCACGGCGTCGCAAGAATGCGCCGCGTGCCGCGAACGTCGCAGCGCGCCTGCGCTGAGTAGGCATGAAGCCGTGAAAGTTCGCGCGCATGGAGCAGTGCGACGTGCTCCGGCGAGCTGATAGCGGGACAACGCGAGCCTTCGCCCGGCTAACTGCTCCGAGCGAGCGACCCTTTCGTCGAAGAGGAATCCACGAATCGGGTTATCCATTCTCCGCGATCTCTGGAGTATTGTTGCCGGTGTCGTTCAGCCGGGCGTTCCCCGGATTCCCTCGATCAACGTGAAACCTCGTCGGGCGAAATGGAAAGACCGCCCGGCGGACCGCGGCGAACCGGAAGTCATCGTCCTCGGGAGGCGAATTCAGCGTGAAGTGGAACCTGCGGCTGGTCGCGGCGCAGCGCGGCATCTGGAAGGCCACCGACCTGCAGCGGCTGCTGGCCGAGCACGGCCTGGTGATCTCCGCCGGCAAGATGTCCGGCCTGTGGTCGAAGACGCCCGCGAGCCTCAAGCTCGAAGACCTCGACGTGATCTGCGAGGTGCTGGGGTGCGAAGTCGGCGAACTGCTCCTGGCCGAGACCAATCGGGTCCCCGAGCAGCGCCACCCCCAGCGCGATCCGGGCACGCCCCACCCGGTTGACGCCCCGCAGTCCTTCGCAGGGGGGATGCCGTGACCATCCTGCTGCACGGCGCGCTGTGGGTGCTCGGCGCCGCGGCCGGTGCGGCGGTCATCGGCTACCTGGTGCGGCGCATCGGTCAGGACGAGGGGCGGCCCAGCAACAACGATGCCGCGGGCCAGGTGTTCACCATCGTCAGCGGTCTGCAGGCGGTGGTGCTGGCCTTCGTCCTGGTGACCTTGTTCGACACCGTCACCGACGCGCGCGAAGGCGCCTTCCGCGAGTCCCAGGCGCTGGTTTCGGTGTCCTGGGCGGTCGATTCGTTCGCCGGCGACGCCGCGCAGGAGGTGCGCGCGCGCAGCGTGAGCTATCTGCGCACGGTGCTCGACACCGAGTGGCCGGTGATGCAGCGCAGCCAGGAGGTTCGCAGCCCGGGCTGGCAGCAGCTGGACCGGTTGCGGACCGCGGTGCGGGAGGCGCCGATCGACGGCGACAGCGAGTTCGAGCAGGCGCGCAAGAGCGAGGCCCTGCAGCGCCTCGACGAGGTCTACGAGGAGCGGCACCAGCGGTTGACCCGCGCGTTCGACCGCGGGGTGGTGGCGGTGGTGTGGTTCGTGCTGGTGGTGGGCAGCCTGGTGTGCGTGCTGCTGCCGAACCTCTTCGGCGGGACCCGGCTGCTCCCGCACATCATGCTGGTGTCCACGCTTGCCGGTGCGCTGGCGCTGCTGCTCTTCGCGATCTACCAGTTGCAGAACCCGTTCAGCGGGGGCTCTGCCGTCGAGCCGGAGGCCTTCCGATGGGCGCTGGAACGACTCGGGCAGCGCTGACCGCCGCGCTCCTGGGCGGCCTGCTCGTGGCTGCTCCGCCAGCAGCCAGTCCGGGGCCGGCTTGCCAGGCGCTGCAGGTGCGCGGCCACGGGTCGGCCTCGGTGCTGCACCGCATCGATCTGAGCTCGGGGGACGATTCGCGGATCGGGCCGCTTCCCGAGTACGTCAACGCGCTCGGGCACTCGCGCCGGCACGGGGTGGCCTACGGTATGGCCGCCGGGTTCGTCGACGGCGCGCACGTGCTGGAGGTGCGGGCGGACGGGTCGACCCGCGACCGCGGGCCGGTGCGCGGCCCGCGGGGCAACCCCTTCGAGCTGCCCTCCGCCGGTGCGATCGCCGGGAACCGCTGGTACGTGGTGGAGGACGAGGTTCTGTACGCGGTGGACGTCGAGCGGATGCGGGTGCTCTCGGCGGTCGAGCTGGAGCCGGTCGACCTCGGCGACCTCGACGTCGACCCGGTGGACGGGACGCTGCTTTCGGTGAGCGATTCCGGCGCGCTGGTGCGCATCGACCGCGGCAGCGGCCGGGTCGAGCCGGTCGCGGATCTGGCCGGACTCCCGGACGACCACTACGGCTCGGTGGTGATCGGGCGTTCCCGGGAGATCTACGCGTCCGGGTACGCGGGCGGGCTCTACCGGGCCGAGCGGGACGGTTCGGTCCGGCGGCTCGGGGAGCTGGAGTTCGCCACGTCCTCGGACATGGCCGGTTGCTGGACGGCCCCGCAACCCCCGCCGGAACCGTCCCCGCCGCCGACGCCGACACCACCGCCGACGCCCTCTCCGCCGCCGACGTCGACGAAACCGCCTGAGCCGACGTCGAGTCCGGCTCCGCCGGAAACGTCGACGCCGACACCGACGACGGAGACGCCGACACCGACGACCGAGACGCCCGAACCGCCGCGGCCGCCGCGGCCGAGCGCATCACCGAAGCCGACGCCGAGCGCGCGTCCGACCAGGACGCAGTCGCCCGAACCCGCGCCCGCGCCGCCCACGACGGACACCGAGGCCGCACCCGGGCCGTCGGAGACGACGACGCCCTCGTCCGAGGACGAGGACGAGGGCGCGGCGGCGGAGACGGGGCACTCGACGGAGGACAAGCGCCGCTGGGCGGTGGCGATGCTCGCGGTGATCCTCGGCGGCGGCCTCGCGGTTCGCAGGCTCCGCTGAGCGGTTACTGCTCGGCCAGCCGGGGCGGGAAGCCGCCGGTCGCGATCGGTCCCCAGCTCTCGATGTTGAGACGGATCAGCGACTTGTCCTGCTTGACCATCGCCTGGCGGTACTCGTCCCAGTCCGGGTGCTCGCCGGAGATGCAGCGGAAGTAGTCCACCAGCCCGTCGAGGGCGTCGGGCATGTCCAGCACCTCGGCGGTCCCGTCGACCTGGACCCACGGCCCGTTCCACTCGTCCGAGACCACGCAGATCGAGGCCTGCGGGTTGCGGCGCAGGTTGCGCGTCTTGGCGCGCTCCGGGTACGTGGAGATCACGATCCGGCCCTGGGCGTCCACGCCGCAGGTCAGCGGTGAGGTCTGCGGACGGCCGTTGGAGCGGGTGGTGACCAGGACCCCCTTGTGGCGCGGGCGCAGGAACTCCAGCAGCGCGTCGCGGTCGACCCGGTCGGCGGTGGCGATCGCCATTGAATTGCTCCTCGAACGAATGATCTGGATGCCTTCAGCCTAAGAGCTCGCGCCCGGCCGCGCCGCTCAGCAGGCCTGCGAACGGGGGCATCCGTCCCGGAGCTGCGCCGGATCCGGTGCGCCGGGAGCGAGAACCGTTCCCGATCAACGCGGCCGGCGCGGCGCGCATTCCCGCTGCTGGTACCCCGCGGCCTGGTCCTGCGCCGACCAGGTGGGCGCGCAGGATGAGTTCGGAAGGGTGGCAGCGCGTTCAGGGGACCCGGTCAAATCACCGGTGGTCACCCGATAACGTGTAGCGCGTTCGGGCAGGCGCGGCCCGGATGCGGTAGTTCCGCCGGCTTCGGACCCCGGCGGACTCCGCTTCAACAGCAGCCCGGCCGGGAACCGCATCCCTCGGGGGTGTGGTTCCCGGCCGGGCTGCTGTCACACGCGTTCGAAGATCGCGGCCAGGCCCTGGCCGCCGCCGATGCACATGGTCTCCAGCCCGTAGCGCGCTTCGCTGCGCCGCATCTCGCGGGCGAGGGTGGCCAGGATGCGGCCGCCGGTGGCGCCCACCGGGTGGCCCAGCGAGATGCCCGAGCCGTTGACGTTGAGCCGGTCGAAGTCGCCCGGCTTGAACTCCCACTCGCGGGTGCAGGCGAGCACCTGCGCGGCGAAGGCCTCGTTGAGCTCGATCAGATCGACCTCGTCGAGCCCGATCCCCGCGCGCTGCAGGGCCTTGGCCGTGGCGGGCACGGGGCCGATGCCCATCGTCTCCGGCGGGACCCCGGCCCTGGCCCAGGAGACGAGCTTGACCAGCGGGCGCAGGCCGAGCTCGGCGGCGCGCTCCGGGGTGGTGACCACGCAAATCGCGGCGGCGTCGTTCTGCCCGCTGGCGTTGCCCGCGGTGACCGTGGCCTCCGGGTCGTTGCGACCGAGCACCGGCTTGAGCCCGGAGAGCTGCTCCAGGGTGGTGTCCGGGCGCGGGTGCTCGTCGGCGTCCACCACCGTCTCGCCCTTGCGCGAGCGCACGGTCACCGGAACGATCTCGTCGTCGAACCGGCCGGCGCGCTGCGCCTCGGCGGCGCGCTGCTGCGAGCGCAGCGCCAGCTCGTCCTGCTCGGCGCGCGGGATCGAGTACTCGCGGCGCAGGTTCTCGGCGGTCTCCAGCATCCCGCCCGGCACCGGGTGGTTCCGGCCGCCCGCGGTGGTGCGCCCGCGCGCCAGCGAGTCGTGCAGCTGCAACCCGCCGCCGCCGACGCCCCAGCGGGCCTCGGTGGTGTACAGCGGGGCGCTGCTCATGCTCTCCACGCCGCCGGCGAGCACGACGTCGCTGATGCCGGTCTGCACCTGCATCGCGGCGTCGACCACGGCTTGCAGGCCCGAACCGCAGCGGCGGTCGACCTGGGTGCCGCCGACCTCCACCGGCAAGCCCGCGTCCAGCGCCGCGACCCGGCCGATCGCGGGCGCGTCGGAGTTCGGGTAGCAGTTGCCCAGGACGACTTCGTCGATCGCCGAACCCTCCAGGCCGCTGCGCTCCAGCAGCCCGCGGATGACCGTGGCCGCAAGCTCCGCCGCGGGCACTGTCTTGAAGACCCCGCCGAACCGGCCGATGGGCGTCCGCAACGGCTCGCAGATCACCGCTTCCCGCATTTCGCTCGCTCCTTCGCGTCGCACGTGCTCCGTTCGTAGCACACGGCTGGTGCGACGGGTAAGCGATGATCGGCCACTGGACGGACGTCACACCGGCCGCGGAGCCCGGTGCGGCCGGGTCAACCCGACTCGGGGCCGTTGGCGGCGCGAAGCGTTCGCATGGCCTCGGCCAGGGCCGCGGAGTTCTGCTGGCCGAGCGGGGCGAGCACGCGCTCGCGCAGGAGCTCGGCCGCCGCGGCACGAGCGCGCGTGGCGATCTCCTCGCCGTGCTCGGTCAGCACGGCGAAGGTGACCCGGCGGTCGGTCTCGGAGGGCTCGCGGCGGATCAGCCCGGCCTTGGTCAGCCGGTCGGCGACCTTGGTGAAGCCGCCGCTGCTGAGCGCGGCCTCCTTGGCCAGCACCGTCATCTGCATCCGGTGGCCGGGGGAGCGGACCAGTCTGATCAGGATGTCGAACGAGGCCATCGGGAGGCCGAACCGCCGGTCGATCTCGGCGGCGAGCCGGTCGGCGGTGACGTGGTAGCCCTCGATGACCAGGCCCCACCAGGTGACCAGTTGATCGTCGTCGACCTGCGGTGGGTCGATCGTGTGATCCAACGCGACGCTCCTTCGGCAGTGTTGCTTCCAGCAAGCATCCTACCGGAGAGAAGCTTCTCAGAAAATGACTTGCTAGGAAGATACCTTCGACGATAACGTCTTGCTGGGAAGAGGTCGGGCCATCGGGAAAGGGGGTGTGGCGGGCGTCCACCGTCGAGGGGAGCGCACCGTCGGCGCCGAGGGAGTTCCAAGAGGGGGGAACGAGGTCGTGCGACGAACGGCGCGGGGTCGGTGGGCGCCCGCCACTGCTACGCGACCGCGACCGCGGTGAGGACGAGCCCGTCGCGGGCCAGCCAGCGGCCGGTGAAGCTGTGCAGCTCGCGTCCGGGCGAGCGGGCGGGCTTGGCGAGCTCCGCGGTGAACTCGCCGGGGGAGAAGGTCAGCTCGGCGTCCTCGAACCCGAGCCACTCCCCGGTGATCGGGAACCAGGCCTTGTAGATCGACTCCTTGGCCGAGAACAACAACCGGTCCCAGTGCGTCGCGGGCTCGCGCGCGGCCAGTTCGCGCAGGTGGGCGCGTTCGGCTTCCAGGGAGACGACGTCGAGCACGCCCGCGGGCAGCGCGCTGTGCGGTTCTGCGTCGATGCCCACCGAGGTGAGCTCGTCGGACCGCGCCACGGCCGCGCCGCGGTACCCCGCGCAGTGGGTGATCGTGCCGACAACGCCGGCCGGCCACCGCGGCGCACCTCGTTCGCCGCGCTCGATCGGCTCGGGCGGAACGCCGAGGCGCTCCAGGGCGCGGTGCGCGCACCAGCGGCCACCGCTGAACTCGCGGCGCCGCTTGTCCACCGCGTGCGCGATCTGGGCCTCCTCCTCGGGGAACAGCCGGGCCCGGACCGGATCGCCGAACAGCTCGGCGCCGGCCGCGGTCGCGGGCAGCAGCTCTTCGATCACCGAATTCCCCCGAGGTGCACCCGGCAAGCCTATAGGCGCGCCGCGCGCGCTTGTGCCGGGCGCGTCCGGTGCGGTTACCTCGGCGGTGATCTCGACGTTGGGGGTATTTCAATGGCGCAGCAGGACGCGTTCCACCCGGATCTGTCCGATCCCGTCCCGGAGGAGCGGCGCAGGTCGCTGCGCACCCGGGTGCAGCTGGTGCGCTCGCGCGATCTGGACCGCAACACCGCCCAGACCGAGGGCATGCGGCGGCTGGCGGCCGTCAGCGGTGAGCTCGTGGGCTCCGAGGCGATCTGGATGGGGGAGACGCACGTGGCCCCGGCCACGGCCTCCGCGGACCACCACCACGGCGAGTCCGAGACCGCCATCTACGTGGTCAGCGGCAATCCGGCGTTCGTCTTCCACGACGGCACCGAGGAAGTTCGGCTGACCACCGAGCCCGGCGACTACGTCTTCGTTCCGCCCTACGTCCCGCACCGCGAGGAGAACCCCGACCCGGAGCGCCCCGCGGTGGTGGTGATCGCCCGCAGCACCCAGGAGGCCGTCGTGGTCAACCTGCCGGAGCTCTACGCCCTGGAGCCCTGAGCGGCCGCGCTCGGGGCCGTGTCTGCCAGCACCTGGTAGGCGCGGTGCTCGGTGTCGAGCACCAGCCGCGGGTCGGGGTGGCGTTGGAACTCCCCGGAGACCACGTGGTGCGCGTCGCGGAGCGCGAAGACCGCCGCCAGCAGGCGCCCGCGCGCCTCGGCGTCCGCGGGCGCCGAGCGCAGCTCCTCGGTCGCCCGCTGGCAGCTGCGGACCGCCTCGCGCAGGCGCTGCGCCGAGCGCCGGTTGAGCAGCACCGCGCACACCGCGACCCCGATCACCGCGCCGACCAGCGTCATGGTGACGCGCTCGACCACCAGGCCCAGGTGGTCGGGGTGGCTCAGCGCCGCCAGGCACAGGGCCAGCGGCGTGGCGAAGGTCAGCCCGAGCCCGTAGTTGGACATCACCACCAGCTCCGCGGCGACCTGGCACACCACGATCACCACCAGCATCGCCCACGGCGAGGGGTGCGCGGCGAAGATCAGCAGTGCCAGCACCGAGCCCGCCGCGGTGCCCGCGCACCGCTGGACCGCGCGGTGCCAGGTGGTGGTCGCGTTCTGCGACTGCAGCACCGAGCTCACCGACACCACCGCCCAGTAGGCGTGCTCCAGCTGGAAGGCCGCGAGGGCCAGACCGGTGATCAGCGAGGCCAGCGCCATCCGCGCCGCGTTGCTGCGGTACGGCGCCAGCGCGGCGAGCGGGCCGCGACGCCGCCGGGGCAGCGGGTGCGGCGCCGGCAGCGCGTGGTCGGCCGCGGGGACGCCGCCGCGGCGGCACCGGCGGGCCAGCGCGCGCAGCTGCGCGGAGATCTCCGCCGAGACCCCGGCGGAGCGGCCGGAGGGGCGGTGCAGCAGGTGCGCGGCGTGCGCGAGCTGCGCGCGCAGCTCCTCGGCGGTCTCCTGGGTGTGCCCGTGCACCTCCGACAGGGCGCGGTGCAGGGCGGTGTGCGCGCGGTGCCGCCGGTCGGTGCTCGGCGATTCCAACTGGTCGGCGGTGGCCAGCAGGGCTCGCGCGGTGGCCAGCCGGTGCGGTCCGGTGGGGTGCAGCACCGCACCGGACATGCTCAGCAGGTAGGACAGCCCGGCCGAGGCGGCCGTGACCGCGACGACCTGGGAGAAGCCGGTCCAGGTCTGCGGGGAGTAGGCCGCCGCGCCCGCGGCGAAGACGAACATCAAGCCGCCGGGCGGGCCGAGTTCGAGCACGTCGGCCACCAGCTTGGCGGCGGTGGCCACCAGCGTCAGCACGACGACCTTCGCGACCCCGCCCGCGTCGCTCGCCGCGGTGGCCGCCCCCGCGGCCGTGCTGGCGGTGAGCCCGACCCCGACCACCAGCAGCAGCCGGGCGCGCCGGGCGTAGGGGTCGACGCGGCAGTACAGCGAGGTGAACGCGCCCAGCGCGGCGAACGGCGCGAGGTCGAGGTGTCCGGTGGTCGCCAGCGCGGCGATCGGCAGCAGGTAGGACAGGCCCACGCGCAGCGCGGGGACCAGCACGCCGCCGAAGACGCGGGTGACGCGCAGCGCGTCCCGGGTGCGCAAGGTGGTGCTGATCCGTTGCCGCGCGGTGCTGGTGCCGAAATGCTTCACTGGTAAAATATTACCAGGTGGTTTACTCGTGAAGGAGTGAGGGTGGACGTCGTCGGTCGGATCAGCGCGCAGTGGCGCGAGCGGTATCCGGACCTGGACCTCTCGCCGATCGAGGTCGCGGGTCGGGTTCGCAGGCTCGGCGTGCTCGCCGGGAACCTGCCGGACCGGGTGGTCGGCGACGCCCGGCTCACCCGCGTGGAGTTCGAGGTGCTCAGCGCGCTGCACCGCGCCGGAGGGGCGATGCGGCCCAGCAGGCTGACCAGGGAGACGCTGTCCTCCGGTGCGGCCACCACCAAGCGGTTGGCCAAGCTCGCCGAGGAGGGGCTGATCACCCGCAGCACCTCCGGGCACGACCGCCGCGAGGTCGACGTGCGGCTCACCGACCGCGGGCGCGAGATCGTCGAGCGGGTCTTCCCCGCGCAGGTCGAGTGGGAGCGCGAGCTGCTGGCCCCGCTGGACGAGGGGGAGCGCGCGCAGCTGGCCGACCTGCTGGCCAAGGTCCTCGAACCGCTCGACCCGCCCGGGTGAGCGATGGCTCTTCCGCAACCGCCTCCGCACCGGTAAGCACGCGGGTGGTCGAATGCCTCCGGGCGAGTCGTGTGACGCGGCGCCATCGCGACGGGTTAGGCTTTGCCGGTTTTTGGGGATTTCGCGACCCGGCGAGCTCGGCGTGATCGGGTGTCACGCGCTCGCGCCCGGTCGCCCGAGCGAGAGGACCCGGGGTGGTCACCGAACGGACCGGAGCCGTCCACGCGCTGCGCACCGGCGAGCTGACCGCCCGGCTGCGCGCGTTCGTGTTCCTCAACGCGCGCGCGATCGCGCTCGTGTCGCTGCCGCTCCTGGCGGCCTCGTTCGCGCTGCTGGTGCTGCTGCACCGCGCCGGGCTGGACCCGAGCTGGGCGATCGACTACCAGGTCTACCGCTGGGCGGTGCACACCTGGCTGGCGGGCGGCGACATCGTCAACTACGCGCCGACGGTGAGCATCGGGCGCCCGCTGCCGTGGGTCTACCCGCCGTTCGCGCTGCTGCCCCTGCTGCCGTTCGCGCTGCTGCCGTTCACCGTCGGCCTGGTGGCGCTCTACCTGGTGGACTTCGCGGCGATGGGCGCCGCGATGTACGTGGTGATCCGGCGGCTGTGGCCCGCCGCGGGCAGGCGCGGCGCGGTGGCGGTCGCCATGGCGCTGCTGCCGTTCACCCTGTTCCTGGAGCCGGTGTACTCCTCCTTCGGGCTCGGTCAGGTCAACATCGCGCTGATGGGGCTGGTCATCGTCGACTGCCTGGCCCGCGCGCCGCGCTGGCCGCGCGGCGCGCTCATCGGCATCGCGGCGGCCATCAAGCTCACCCCGGCGGCGTTCCTGCTGTTCTTCCTGGTCCGCAAGGACTTCCGCGCGAGCGCCGTGGCCGTGGCAACGGCGGTGCTGGGCACCCTGGCGGGCTTCGCGCTGAACCTCCAGGCCTCGATGGACTACTGGTTCAACCAGGGGCCGGCGCAGGGCGTCTCCGGCTCGGCGTTCCACACCAACCAGGCGGTCCTGGGCGAGCTGACCCGGCTGGGCCTGCCGTCCGCGGCCAAGTACGCGGTCTGGTTCGCGCTGGCCGGGGCGCTGACCGCGGTGGTCGCGCTGGCCGTTCGCCGGGTGGAACCCGCGCTGGGCGTGATGGCCACCGGTCTGCTGTCGCTGCTGATCTCGCCCACCTCCTGGTCGGACCACTGGGTGTGGTGCGTGCCCGGGCTGGTGGTGCTGCTGGGCCACGCGGTGCGGAGGCTCAGCGTCGGATGGCTGCTGACCGCGGGGTGGACGCTGCTGACCGTCGTGGTGGCCTCATTCGGGTGGGTTCCCAACGGTCCGCCGTGGACGCCGCTGGAGCACTTGCTGGGCAATCCCTACCTGGTGTGGGGGCTGGTCCTGATCGGCCTGCTCGCGCGCCACTGCCTGCGCAAACCCGCTGCTGAGCCGGTTCCGGAGCCGGTGCGCGAAACCGCGGTCGCGGCGCGCTGAGCTTCCGCTGGAGAAAATCCTCTCGCGAACCGGGCTCGCGTCCGGGTGATTGCCGTCGACTCGTCGACGGTGTACCAAACAATTGCGGAATTCGTTGGCGATGAACCGATTCCGAGTGGTGGTGCTTCGGGATTCCGGGCCGCGCAAGAAGATCGTGAACAACACCACTGCTCGGGACGAACAGTCGCGCGCGGCCGGATCAGTGGTGCACAATCCCACGAACTCGCAGCCGTTCGTGACAACGGCGTCTCACTGGCTGAGAGTGGTCACGTTCGCTTAACTTCGTGTTACCTGCCGGTAGCTTTCCAGCTGAGCGATCTGTAGAGTGCCTCAAACTGACCAAGAGTGCAACGGCGCATCCTTTTGTCAGTGCCCCCAAAGGTCCCAATGTTCCGCAGTGGGTGACTCCTGCCCTGCTGCGGGTGTGGCCTGTCGACGGGAGGTCCGATGACTCTTTCCCACCATGTGAGAAGCGTGGCGCAGCGTAGCGCCGAAGCCGACGGTCTCTACGACCCGGCAGCCGAGCACGACGCCTGCGGTGTCGCGTTCGTGGCCGACCTCCGCGGTCGGCAAAGCCATGACCTGGTTGAGAAAGCACTGACCGCGCTGCGCAACCTGGAACACCGCGGCGCCAAGGGCGCCGACCCGGACACCGGTGACGGCGTCGGGCTGCTCACCCAGATCCCGGACGCGTTCTTCCGCGCCGTGGTGCCCTTCGAGCTGCCCGAGAAGGGCGCTTACGCCGCCGGCACGGCCTTCCTGCCCGCCGAGGCCGAGGCCGCCGAGCAGGCGGTCGCCCGCATCGAGCGGATCGTGGCCGAGGAGGGCCTGCGGCTGCTGGGCTGGCGCGAGGTCCCGGTGGCCGACGACTGCGCGGGCACGTCCGCGCGCGAGGTCATGCCGAGCTTCCGCCAGCTGTTCATCGGCGCGGCCGACGAGAACCAGGCGGAGTCGGCGCTGGCCTTCGAGCGCCGGGCGTTCTGCGTGCGCAAGCGCGCCGAGCACGAGGCCGACGTGTACTTCCCGAGCCTCTCGGCGCGCACCATCGTCTACAAGGGCATGCTGACCGAAGCCCAGCTGCCGGCGTTCTACCCGGACCTGGGCGACGAGCGGTTCGCCAGCGCCATCGGCCTGGTGCACTCCCGGTTCTCCACGAACACCTTCCCGTCGTGGCCGCTGGCGCACCCGTACCGGTTCATCGCGCACAACGGCGAGATCAACACGCTCAAGGGGAACCGCAACTGGATGCGGACCCGCGAGAGCATGCTCGAGACCGATCTCATCCCGGGCGACCTGCAGCGGCTGTACCCGATCGCCACGCCCGACGGCAGCGACTCGGCGACCTTCGACGAGGTGCTCGAACTGCTGCACCTCGGCGGGCGCAGCCTGCCGCACGCGGTGCTGATGATGATCCCGGAGGCGTGGGAGAACCACGCCGAGATGGATCCCGCGCGGCGCGCGTTCTACGAGTTCCACAACTACCTGATGGAGCCCTGGGACGGTCCGGCGCAGGTGGCCTTCACCGACGGCACGCAGATCGGCGCGGTGCTCGACCGCAACGGCCTGCGCCCCGGTCGCTACTGGGTGACCGAGGACGGCCTGGTCGTGGTGGCCAGCGAGGTCGGCGTGCTCGACATCGAGCCGGAGCGGGTCGTGCGCAAGGGCCGGTTGCAGCCGGGCCGCATGTTCCTGGTCGACACCGAGGCCGGCCGCATCGTCGACGACGAGGAGGTCAAGGGCCAGCTCGCCGCCGAGTACCCCTACCAGGAGTGGCTCGACGAGGGCCTGGTGCAGCTGGAGAGCCTGCCCGAGCGCGAGCGCGAGCTGCCCTCGCACGACTCGCTGGTGCACCGCCAGCAGGTGTTCGGCTACACCCAGGAAGAGCTGGGCGTGCTGCTCAAGCCGATGGCGCGGGCGGGCGCCGAGCCGATCGGCTCGATGGGCAACGACGTGCCCTTCGCGGCGTTCTCGGACCGGCCGCGGCAGCTGTTCGACTACTTCACCCAGCTGTTCGCCCAGGTCACCAACCCGCCGCTGGACGCGATCCGCGAGGAGCTGGTCACCTCGCTGAGCACCCACGTCGGACCGGAGCACAACCTGCTGGGCCACGCCCCCGAGGCGTGCCACCAGCTGGTGCTGCCGTTCCCGGTGCTCGACAACGACCAGCTCGCCAAGATCGTGCACATCAACGACGACGGCGACCGACCGGACCTCAAGCCCGCGGTCATCGACGCGACCTACCGCGTCGCGGGCGGGGGAGAGGCGCTGCGCGCGCGGCTGGACCGCATCTGCGAAGAGGTCTCGGCCGCCGTCGCGGACGGGGCGCACATCCTGGTGCTCTCCGACCGCAACGCCGACGAGCAGAAGGCGCCGATCCCGTCGCTCCTGGTCACCGGAGCGGTGCACCACCACCTGGTGCGCGAGAAGCAGCGCACCAAGGTCGGCCTGATCGTCGAGGCCGGTGACGTGCGCGAGGTGCACCACGTCGCGCTGCTGATCGGCTACGGCGCCGCCGCGGTCAACCCCTACGTCGCGATGGCCACCGTCGAGGACCTGGTGCGCACCGGGGTGCTCGCCGACGTCACCGCCGAGCAGGCCACCGCGAACCTGATCAAGGCGCTGGGCAAGGGCGTCCGCAAGACCATGTCCAAGATGGGCGTGTCCACTGTGGCCTCCTACACCGGTGCGCAGATCTTCGAGGCGATCGGCCTCGGCGAGGAGGTCGTCGAGCGATGCTTCGCGGGCACCACCTCGCGCCTGGGCGGCGTCGGCTTCGACGTGCTGGCCCAGGAGGTCGCCGAGCGGCACCGCCGCGCCTACCCGTCCGACGACGTGCAGGCCCCGCACCGCACGCTGGCGGTCGGCGGCGAGTACCAGTGGCGGCGCGAGGGCGAGCCGCACCTGTTCAACCCGAAGACGGTCTTCAAGCTCCAGCACTCCACGCGCGCCGGGCGCTACGAGGTGTTCAAGGAGTACACCCAGGCCGTCGACGACCAGTCGCGCGACCTGATGACGCTGCGCGGGCTGTTCAAGTTCCGCGAAGGCGTGCGCAAGCCGGTGCCGGTCGAGGAGGTCGAGCCGGTCTCGTCGATCGTCAAGCGCTTCGCCACCGGTGCCATCTCGTACGGGTCGATCTCCCAGGAGATGCACGAGACGCTGGCGATCGCGATGAACCGGCTGGGCGGCAAGTCCAACACCGGTGAGGGCGGTGAGGACGCCGACCGGTTCACCCCGGACGCCAACGGCGACTCGCGCCGCTCGGCGATCAAGCAGGTCGCCTCCGGGCGCTTCGGCGTGACCAGCGAGTACCTGGTCAACTCCGACGACATCCAGATCAAGATGGCCCAGGGCGCCAAGCCCGGCGAGGGCGGTCAGCTGCCCGGCGGCAAGGTCTACCCGTGGGTGGCCAAGACCCGGCACTCCACGCCGGGCGTGGGCCTGATCTCGCCGCCGCCGCACCACGACATCTACTCGATCGAGGACCTGGCCCAGCTCATCCACGACCTGAAGAACGCCAACCCCAAGGCGCGCATTCACGTCAAGCTGGTCTCCGAGGTCGGTGTCGGCACGGTCGCGGCGGGCGTGTCCAAGGCGCACGCCGACGTGGTGCTCATCTCCGGGCACGACGGCGGCACCGGTGCCTCGCCGCTGTCGTCGATCAAGCACGCCGGCGGCCCCTGGGAGCTCGGTCTGGCCGAGACGCAGCAGACGCTGCTGGCCAACGACCTGCGCGACCGGATCGTGGTGCAGACCGACGGCCAGCTCAAGACCGGCCGCGACGTGGTCATCGCCGCGCTGCTGGGCGCCGAGGAGTTCGGCTTCGCCACCGCGCCGCTGGTGGTCTCGGGTTGCATCATGATGCGGGTCTGCCACCTCGACACCTGCCCGGTGGGCGTGGCCACGCAGAACCCGAAGCTGCGCGAGAAGTTCTCCGGCAAGGCCGAGTACGTGGTGAACTTCTTCGAGTTCATCGCCCAGGAGGTCCGGGAGTACCTGGCCGAGCTCGGCTTCCGCTCGCTCGACGAGGCCATCGGGCACGCCGACCTGCTGGACACCTCGGAGGCGGTGCGGCACTGGAAGACCCAGGGCCTGGACCTGGCTCCGCTGACCCACGTGCCCGAGCTGCCCAAGGAGGCCTCCCGGCACCAGACCACCGAGCAGGACCACGGTCTGGAGAAGGCGCTGGACAACACGCTCATCCAGCTCGCCGAGGGCGCGCTCAAGGAGGGCACCCCGGTGCGGCTGGACCTGCCGGTGCGCAACGTCAACCGGACCGTGGGCACCATGCTCGGCTCCGAGCTGACCCGGCGCTGGGGCGGCGAGGGCCTGCCGGACGACACCATCGACGTGACCTTCACCGGTTCGGCCGGGCAGTCCTTCGGTGCGTTCGTGCCGCGCGGGATCACCCTGCGGCTGCTGGGCGACGGCAACGACTACGTCGGCAAGGGCCTCTCCGGCGGGCGCGTCGTCGTGCGCCCGGACCACAAGGCGACCTTCCCCGCCGAGCAGAACATCATCGCGGGCAACGTGATCGCCTACGGCGCCACCGGCGGCGAGCTGTTCCTGCGCGGTGTGGTCGGGGAGCGCTTCTGCGTGCGCAACTCCGGCGCGATCGCGGTGGTCGAGGGCGTCGGCGACCACGGTTGCGAGTACATGACCGGCGGTCGCGCGGTGATCCTCGGCAAGACCGGCCGCAACTTCGCGGCGGGCATGTCCGGCGGCATCGCCTACCTGCTCGACATCGACGAGAACCGGATCAACCCGGAGATGGTGGATCTGGACCCGCTCGACGACGCGGACCGCGAGTTCCTGCACGACCGGGTGCGCAGGCACTACGAGCAGACCGAGTCGGCGGTGGCGCACGAGCTGCTGGCCGACTGGGACACCGCGGTGGAGCGCTTCGGCAAGGTCATGCCGAAGGACTTCAAGCGGGTGCTGCAGGCCCAGAGCGCCGCCGAACGCGAGGGTCGCGACGTCAACGAGGCGATCATGGAGGCGGCTCATGGCTGACCCCAAGGGATTCATGACGACGCCGCGGGAGAACCCGCAGCGTCGTCCGGTGGACGTGCGCATCAAGGACTGGCGCGAGGTCTACCTGGAGTTCGAGCAGCCGCGGCTGACCAAGCAGGCCGGCCGGTGCATGGACTGCGGGATTCCGTTCTGCCACCAGGGTTGTCCGCTCGGGAACCTGATCCCCGAGTGGAACGACCTGGTGTGGCGGGACGACTGGGAGGCCGCGATCGAGCGGCTGCACGCCACCAACAACTTCCCGGAGTTCACCGGGACGTTGTGCCCCGCCCCGTGCGAGGCGGCGTGCGTGGTCGGCATCAACGACGACCCGGTGTCCATCAAGCAGGTCGAGATCTCCATCATCGACAAGGCCTGGGAGAAGGGCTTCGTCAAGCCGCAGCTGGCTGCCAAGCAGACCGGCAAGAAGGTCGCGGTCATCGGTTCCGGGCCGGCCGGCCTGGCCGCCGCGCAGCAGCTGACCCGGGTGGGGCACAGCGTGGTGGTCTACGAGCGGGCCGACCGCATCGGCGGGCTGCTGCGCTACGGCATCCCCGAGTTCAAGATGGAGAAGAGCCGGCTGGACCGGCGTCTCGGGCAGATGCGCGCCGAGGGCACCGAGTTCCGGCCCGGGGTCAACGTCGGCGTGGACGTCACCGTCGAGCAGCTGCGCGCCGACTACGACGCGGTCGTGCTGGCCGGCGGGGCCACCAAGGCCCGCGATCTGCCCGCGACCGGCCGCGAGCTCGACGGCATCCACCAGGCCATGGAGTACCTGCCGCTGGCGAACAAGGTGCAGGAGGGCGACTTCGCGCGCGCTCCGATCCACGCCGAGGGCAAGCACGTCGTGGTCATCGGCGGCGGGGACACCGGTGCCGACTGCGTGGGCACCGCGCACCGCCAGGGCGCGGCTTCGGTCACGCAGCTGGAGATCATGCCGCAGCCGCCCGAGGAGCGCTCGGACGCGCACCCCTGGCCGACCTACCCGATGATCTACCGGGTGTCCTCGGCGCACGAGGAGGGCGGTGAGCGGCTGTACTCGGTGAACACCCAGGAGTTCCTGGGCGACGAGCGGGGTCGCGTGCGCGCCCTGCGACTGGTGGAGGTGCGGCGCACCGACTCCGGGTTCGAGCCGGTCGAGGGCACCGAGCGGGAGATCCCGGCCCAGCTGGTCCTGCTGGCGATGGGCTTCGTCGGACCGCAGCAGGAGGGCCTGCTCGACGACCTCGGCATCGACTACGACCCGCGGGGCAACGTGGCCCGCGACGAGAACTTCATGTCCAGCGTGGGCGGCGTGTTCGCCGCCGGGGACATGGGTCGCGGCCAGTCGCTGATCGTCTGGGCGATCTCGGAGGGCCGCGCCGCGGCCGCCGGGGTGGACCGCTACCTGATGAACGGCCGGGACGTCCTCCCGGCCCCGATCGAGCCGACCGACCGCCCGATGACCTGATCGGGAGATCGAGCCGAGGGCGCCGCCGACCACCCGGTCGGCGGCGCCCTCGCGCGCTCGGCCCCTTCTTTCATCGAAGGTCCCGGGGAGCTCCCCAGGGCTTTCGATGGAGAAGGGACGCGCCTCGGGGTGACAAACCGGCCGGTCGGTCTGGACTGCGGGCGATCTGCGGGCGAGACTGGGGCGGGTACGCGGATGTGGAGGAGAACAGCGTGGCTGAAGGTGCTTCGTCCGCCGAGTCGGGAGCGCGGGAGCGGCGGAAGGCGGTGCACGAGCTCGGCGAGGCGCTGCGCGAGCTCACCGACGCCGCGGTGTCCACCGAGGTCGATGCGGAAACCCTGCGGGAGGTCGCCGAGCAGGTGCGCGGGCTGTTGCCGCCGCTGAGCGCGGCCAGCCGCGTGCGCGGGCAGATGGCGACCGTCGACGAGGGCGCGCGGCGGCTGCGGATCTACAACCCCGCGATCGGCCCCGGCAACCCGGTCGCCCCGCCGATGCAGGTCGAGCACGGCGAGGGCAAGGCCGTGGGCACCTGCACGCTGGGCCTGGCCTACGAGGGCCCGCCCAGCTACGTGCACGGCGGGGTGAGCGCGATGCTGCTCGACCAGATCCTCGGGCACGCGCACGCCGCCGCGGGTGCGCCCGCCGGGATGACGGTCCGGCTCTCGCTGCGCTACCGGCGCCCGGTGCCGTTGAGCACCCCGCTGCGCATCGTCGGCGAGATCGACGAGCACGACGGCCGCTGGACGAGGTCGCGGGCCACCGTGGCCACCGCCGAGGAACCCGACCACGTGCTGGTCGAGGCCGAGGGCGCCTTCGTGGTGCCCAGCGCCGAGCAGGCCGAACGCCTTTTCGGGAAGGTCGAAGGCCTGGCAAGCTGATCCGCCGGTGAGCTTGGTTCGAGGAGGAACCGATGTATCCAGGCGTGCACGCGGCCAACACCCCGGACAAGCCCGCCGTGATCATGGCCGGCTCCGGCGCGGTGACGACCTACCGGGAACTCGACGACCGCTCGCTGCGGCTGGCCAACGCGCTGCGCGCCGCCGGACTGGGCGAGGGCGACGTGGTCGCACTGCTCTCGGACAACGATCCCCGCGCCTTCGAGGTGTACTGGGCCGCGGTTCGCTCCGGCATGTACATCACGGCGGTCAACAGCCACCTGCAGCCCGACGAGATCGCCTACGTCGTCGGCGATTCCGGCGCGGGCGCGCTGGTGGTCTCGGCCGCGCTCGGCGAGCTCGCCGAGCAGGTGGCCGAGCGGATCGACCGGCCACCGGTGATGCTGGCCTTCGGCGGCGCGGTGCGCGGTTTCGACGACTGCGCGGATGTCCTGCGCACGGCCTCCGCCGAGGTTCCCGCGGTGCAGCCCTGCGGTCTGGACCTGCTCTACTCCTCGGGAACCACGGGCAGACCCAAGGGGATCAAGCCGGAGCTGCCCGACCGCCAGGTGCACGAGCCCGGCAACATCCTGGTCGAGCTGCTGCGCGGCTTCTTCGGCTTCGACGACGGCACCGTCTACCTCTCGCCCGCGCCGGTCTACCACGCCGCACCGCTGCGCTACTGCGCCGGAACGCACGCGCTCGGCGGCACCGTGGTGATGATGGAGCACTTCGAGCCGGAGGCGGCGCTGCGGGCCGTCGAGCGGTACCGCGTCACGCACAGCCAGTGGGTCCCGACGATGTTCGTGCGGATGCTCAAGCTCGACGAGTCGGTGCGCGCCGGCTACGACCTGTCCAGCCACCGGTTGGCGGTGCACGCGGCCGCGCCCTGCCCGATCGAGGTCAAGCGCGCGATGATCGACTGGTGGGGCCCGATCCTGCTGGAGTACTACGCCTCCACCGAGGGCATCGGCATGACGCTCATCGACTCGTCGGCCTGGCTGGACAAGCCCGGCTCGGTGGGCAGGTCGGTCTCCGGGGTGGTGCACGTCTGCGACGACGAGGGCGCCGAGCTGCCCGCCGGGGAGGTGGGCGCGATCTACTTCGAGCAGGAGGAGATCACCTTCCGCTACCTCGGCGACGAGGAGAAGACCCGGCGCTCGCGGCATCCGGAGCACGAGCACTGGGCCACCACCGGAGATCTGGGCTACCTCGACGAGGACGGCTTCCTGTTCCTCACCGACCGCAAGGCCTTCATGATCATCTCCGGCGGGGTGAACATCTACCCGCAGGAGGTCGAGAACGAGCTCGCCCTGCACCCGGCGATCACCGACGTGGCGGTCTTCGGCGTGCCGGACGCCGAGATGGGCGAGGCGGTCAAGGCCGTCGTCCAGCCCGCTCCCGGTTCGCGGCCGGGGCCCGAGCTGGAACGGGAGATCATCGAGCACGTGCGCGCGCGATTGGCCCACTACAAGGCGCCGAGCAGCGTGGACTTCCTCGACGAGCTCCCGCGCACGCCCACCGGCAAGCTGGTCAAGGGCGAGTTGAAAGCGCGGTACTCGCGGTCGCGATGACCGCTGTTCGCACCGAGAAGGGAATTTTCGTGGATCGACGTTGGGGCATCACCGTCTCGCTGCCCGGCCTGGGTCTGGCCGAGCAGCGCGAGCTCATCGCCGAGCTGCCGGATCTGGGCTACACCGACGTGTGGTCGGCCGAGGCCAACGGCACCGATGCGTTCACCCCGCTGGCCCTGGCCAGCACCTGGGCGCCGCAGCTGCGCCTGGGCACCGCGATCGTGCCGGTCTACACCCGCGGCCCGGCGACGCTGGCGATGAGCGCGGCCAGCATGGGCGCGGCCGCGCCGGGGCGGTTCGCGCTCGGCGTGGGCACGTCGTCGAACGTGATCGTGGAGCGCTGGAACGACATCCCCTTCGACGAGCCCTTCAAGAAGGTCCGCGACACGGTGCGGTTCCTGCGCAAGGCGCTGACCGGGGAGAAGGTCACCGAGTCCTACGACACCTTCCAGGTCAGGGGGTTCACCGCCGGGGTGGTGGCCGACCCGGTGCCGCCGGTGCTGGTGGCCGCGCTGCGCCCGGGCATGCTCAAGCTGGCGGGCCGGGAGGCCGACGGCGCGATTATCAACTGGTTGTCCCCGGACGACGTGCGCACCGTCGTGCCCCACGTGCACCAGGGCGGACCGGACAAGGAGGTGGTGGCGCGGATCTTCGTGCTGCCCGACCAGGATCCGGAGACCTCCCGGGCGATCGCGCGCAGGCACATCGCCGCCTACATGAACGTGCCGGTCTACCGGGCCTTCCACGAGTGGTTGGGCCGCTCCGAGCTCGCCGGGATGTGGGAGGCCTGGGACGCGGGCGACCGCAAGGCCGCGCTGGAGGCGATCCCGGACTCCGTGGTCGACGACCTGGTGGTGCACGGTCCGGCCGAGCGCTGCCGCGAGCGCGTCCAGCAGTACGTCGAGAACGGGGTCACGACCCCGGTGATCGCCCTGCTCAACCAGGGCGACCCCACCGAGGCCGTGCGCGCGCTGGGACCGAAGTAGGTCAGCCGAGGGCGGCGGGCTGCTGCCCGTCGCCCAGGTGCGCGGTGTCGTTGAAGCGGCGGACGATCCAGCGCTCACCGGTGATCACGATCTGCGAGATCGAGCCGTTGGCCGCGCCGAGGAAGCTCATCGGCCGGGCACCCGAGGCGAGCTCGATGATCTGGCCGATCACGCCGCCGTGGGTGAACACCGCGATCCGCTCGTCCGGGTGCGCGGCGGCCAGCCGGGCCAGCGCCGCGCGAATCCGGTCTCGGAAGGCGTCGGTCGGTTCCGCGCCGGGGATGACGTCCCAGCGGCCCTCGGCGTGCATCCGCTGGATGACCAGGTCGTTCTCGGCGGCCTTGACCCGGAACAGGCCGCCCTCGAACTCGCCGAGGTGGACCTCGCGCAGGTCCGCGGCCACCCGCGGCGTCATGTCGAGCTTGGTCGCCAGCGGTGCGGCGGTCTGCGCGGTGCGCCGCAGGTTGGTCACGTAGAGCGCGGCGAAGGCCTCCTCGGCCAGCCGCTCGCCCACGAGATCGGCCTGCTCCCGCCCGGGCGGGGCCAGGTCCGGATCGCCCTGCCCGCCGACCAGCTCGAACGGCTCGCCGGGGATGGCCGGCGCGGACTCCCCGTGCCGGACCAGCACCACGTCGGTCGCCCCCGCGGGGACGCGGAACCCGGACTGCCGATACTCCACCCTCACCATGCCCCAACACCTACCACGCCGGACCGCGAACCACCCCGAGGTCGAAAACCCTCGAATTCGACCCGGCGAACTCGAGGGTTTTCGACCGGGCGAACTCCCGGCAATTCGCCGTCGTCAGGCGGTGAGCAGCAGGGAGGTGCCCAAGGTGACCATGATGGTGGCGATGGCGCCGTCGAGGACCCGCCAGGCCGCCGGGCGGGTGAACAGACCCGCCAGGAGCCGGGCGCCGAAGCCCAGCGAGATGAACCACACGCAGCTGGCGGCCAGGGCTCCCGCGCCGAACTCCCAGCGCAGGGCGCCGTAGCCGGCGGCGACCGAGCCGATGATGAACACCGCTTCCAGGTGGGCCTGCGGGTTGAGCCAGGTGACGCCCAGGCAGGTCAGCGCCGCTCTGCGGCGGGACCCGGTGGCTTGCGCGCCGACCTCGAGAGCCCCGGGGCGGAACGCGCGGCGGGCGGCCAGCAGCCCGTAGCCGATGACGAACAGCCCGCCGCAGATCGCGGCCGCGGTCATCAGCCACGGCCGGGTGCTGACGATGCCGGCGAACCCGCCGACGCCGATCGCGATCAGCGCCACGTCCGAGGCGATGCAGATCGCCACCACCAGCGGAACGGCGTGCCGTCGCAGGCCCTGGCGGAGCACGAAGGCGTTCTGCGCGCCGATGGACACGATCAGCGACAGGCAGGTTCCGAACCCCGCGGCAGCGGCGGGCAAAGCGCTTCCCATGCCGTCCAACCTAGGCAGCCCGCGAGCAGCAGTACAGCTAAAGATTCTTAGGTAACATTAGCCGGTGTGAATCCCGATCTGCCGCTGGACCAGGTGCGGACGTTGCTCGCGGTGGCCGAGGCGGGCACCTTCGACGCGGCCGCGGAAGCGCTGCACGTGACGCCCTCGGCGGTCAGCCAGCGGGTCAAGGCCCTGGAGCAGCGCACCGGTCGCGTGCTGCTGATCCGCACCAAGCCGGTGCGGCTGACCGAGTCCGGGCAGGTCGTGGTGCGCTTCGGGCGCCAGCTCACCCGGATGGAAGGCGACGTGCGCGCCGAGCTGGGCATGTCCGGTGCCGGCGAGGCGCACCGCGTGCCCATCGCGGTCAACGCCGACTCGCTGTCCACCTGGTTCGTGCCCGCGCTCAGCCGCGCGCCCCGGGAGATCTGCTTCGAGCTGCACCGCGCCGACGAGAGCGCCACCACCGCGCTGCTGCGCGAGGGGCGGGTGATGGCCGCGGTGACCTCCACGGCCGAGCCGGTGCAGGGTTGCGCCGTCCGCCGCCTGGGCAGCATGCGCTACCTGGCCTGCGCCGCGCCGTCGCTGGTCGAGCGGTTCCCGGACGTCCAGCGGTTGATCGCCGAGGGCCCGGTGCTCTACTACGACGACGAGGACCGGCTGCAGGACGCCTTCGCGCGCCGCGTGACCCGGGGGAGGGGAGCGGCGGCGATGCGGCACCGGATTCCCTCCTCGGAGGGCTTCGTCGCCGCGGTGGTGGGTGGTCTCGGCTGGGGTCTGGTGCCGCGCGTGCAGGCCGAGCCGCTGCTGGCCGACGGTTCGCTGGTCGAGGTGCGGCCGGGGTGCTCGGTGGACGTGCCGCTGCACTGGCAGCAGTGGAAGCTCGACTCGCCCGTGCTCGCCGCGGCGGCCGACGCCGTGCTCGCAGCCGCCGCGGACGGTCTCGACGGCTGAGCGGAACTCGGCCGCCGCCTCGTTCGAGCGCTTCCTAGGCCGGGTCGGTGAACTCCGGGTCGCGCTTCTCCAGGTTGGCGGTGACCGCTTCGACCTGGTTCGGGGTGCCGAAGAGGGCGCGGATCGAGTCCTGCTCGGCGGCGAAACCGGCGTCCAGGTCGACGCGGCCCGCGAGGTCGAGCAGCCGCTTGGCCTCGCGCACCGCTTCGGGGTTCTTGCCCGCGATCTCCTCGGCCAGCGCCATCGCGGCCGCGCGCGGGTTCTGCTCGACCCGGGTCGCCAGGCCCGTCTTCGCGGCCTCCTCGCCCTCGACCACCCGGCCGGTGAAGGTGAGCTCCTTGGCGAGGTCGCGGCCGACGAGCTCGGGCAGCAGCTGGGTGCCGGTCATGTCCGGGACGATGCCCCACTTGATCTCCATCACCGACATCCGCGCGTCGGGGGCGATCAGCCGGATGTCCGCGCCGAGCGCGATCTGCAGCCCGCCGCCGTAGGACACGCCGTGCAGCGCGGCGATCACCGGGACGGGCAGCTGCGCCCACACCCACGCGGCCTGCTGGCCGCGCGCCTTGGCCGGGCCGATCGCCCGCTCGGCGACCAGGTCCTCGGTGTTGGAGCCCTCCGAGAACCTCGCCAGCGCTTCGAAGTCCAGTCCCGCGCAGAACGCGCGGCCCTCGCCGGAGAGCACCACGGCGCGCACGCGCGAGTCCTCGGACAGGCGCAGCCCGGTGTCCACCAGCGCCCGGAACATCTCCGGGTCCAGCGCGTTGAGCTTGTCCGGGCGGTTCAACCGCACGTCGGCCACCCCGTCGGTCACGGTGCAGCTGATCCGGTCGGGTTCCGACACGAGTTGTCCTCCAAGGTCTTTCGGGCGAGCGCGGGCACCGCTGCGGTGGGCGCTCGCGCGCACGGCGGGTTCGGCGCACGTTAGGCGGGCGCCCCCGGGAGGTCAACGACGCGGGCCGGCGATCCGCGACGCGTCGTGCGCAGCATCACGGCGAGCCGGCGTCGCCGAACTCCGCGGCATCGCGGGGAAAGCGGGGCGGGACGGTCCGGGGGTGCGGTTCGGGGCGGGTGGTGAGCGAGGCGTACGCTAATGCGCGTACGGCGCACGCAGTGGGGGCTGGGTGCGATCGGGTCGGGGTGGTGCGGCGGCGTCGGCTGGGGGTGATGCCGCCGCATCTGGCCCGGGTGCTCCGGCGCGCCGCGGAGCGCCTCGTCCCGAAATCCTCCCCGGGCGCGACGACGACGCAGAGCGCGAGGATGGATCGCGATGACCGATCGGGAAAACCGGTCCGCGCAACTGCTCTGGGGCGGCAGGGAGCGCCCGGCTCGCGGACCGAAGCCGAGCCTGAGCGTCGACCGCATCGTGGCGGAGGGGATCGCTCTGGCCGACGGGGAAGGGCTCCCGGCGCTGTCCATGCAGCGGCTGGCCACCGAGCTCGGCGTCGGCACCATGTCGCTGTACCGCTACGTGCCGAGCAAGGACGATCTGATCGCGCTGATGCTCGACGCGGCCGTCGGTGCCCCGCCGCGGATCAGCGCTCGGGCGGGCTGGCGCAGCGCGATGGAGACCTGGGCGCGGAGCTGCGCCGAGGTGTTCGGGCGCCATCCGTGGGTGCTGTCGCTGGTGGCCCGGCCGCGCACGATGGGGCCCAACGAGGTCGCCTACGTCGAGGTGGCGCTCGCCGCGCTTTCCGGGACCGGGCTCAGCCCCGCGGAGAAGCTCAACACCGTGGTGCTGGTCAACGGGTTCGTGCGCGGCATCGCGCCGTTCGTGGCCACGGCGCGGGCCACCGAGCACACCATGATCGACACCGAGCTGATCGCCGAACTCGGTCGCGGGGAGGCCTATCCGAACGTCACCGAGGTGATGGGCGAGCTGGCCGAGCGGAAACCGCGCAAATCGGACAGCCCGTTCGAGTACGGGCTTCGGCGGATCCTCGACGGGGTCGCCGCGCGCGTCGACGCGCGCTGAGGCGCCTGCGCGCCAGCCCTCGGGGGAAACCAGGACTTTCGGTACGACGGGGCGCAGATCACCGCGAGCGCCGGGGGTAACGGGCACCAGGTCGGTGCGGAGGAGGCGGGATCCCGTTATGGTTCGGTTCTCATGTCCACCTCCGAGCCGAACAGCGCGGCCGACGTCCCCTGGGAGCGGATCTTCGACCAGGCGACCGCGGCCATGGCGATCGTCGACTTGCAGGGCCGCTACCTGTACGTCAACGAGGCGCTGTGCCGCATGCTCGGCTACCGCGTGGAGGATCTGAAGGGCGAGGACTACCGCGACTTCACCCACCCGGACGATGTGGACGACGACGGGCCGAGCGCTACGGCCGTGGCCAGGGAGAAGCGCTACGTTCGCTCCGACGGCAGCGTGATCTGGGCGCTGGTCGCGGTCTCGGCGATCCGGGACAGCCACGGCGAACCGATGTTCTACCTCTCCCAGATCCAGGACATCACCCAGCGGCGGGAAGCCGAACTGCTGTGGCGGCGCAGCTTCGCCAACGCCCCGATCGGCATGGCGCTGCTGGACCTCAAGGGCGGTTGGACCGAGGTCAACGACACGCTCTGCGAGATGCTCGGCTACTCCCGCGCGGAGATGCTGGCGATGTCCTTCGCCGACGTCACCTACGAGGACGACGAGGCGCAGGGCTCCAACGCGCTGGACGACCTGGCTTCCGGGCTCGTGGACAGCCTCAACATCGAGAAGCGCTACCGGCACAAGAAGGGCCACCCGATCTGGGTGCTCATCCGCGCCACCGCGGTGCCCGGGGCCGACGGCACCCCGGCGTTCGTGGTCAGCCAGTACGAGGACATCGGCGAGCGGCGGCTGGTCGACGCCCACCTGGCCCACCTGGCGCTGCACGACCCGCTCACCGGGCTGGCCAACCGGGCGCTGCTGTCCGACCGGCTCGAACAGGGGCTGTTCCAGATCGCCCGCGGTGACGGCGTGCTCGCCGTGGTCCTCGCCGACCTGGACCAGCTCAAACCCGCCAACGACCGCTACGGCCACGCCATCGGCGACCGCCTGCTCATCGCCGCGGCGGGCGAGCTGAAGAAGGCCGTGCGCGCCGGCGACACCGTCGCGCGCCTGGGCGGCGACGAGTTCGTGGTGGTCAGCGTGGTGGCCGACGCGGAGGCCGCGCAGGCGCTGCGCGAGCGGGTGGAGAGCCACCTCAACACCGAGGTCGTGCTCGACGACCTGACCGTTCCGCTGCGGGCCAGCGTGGGGTACGCGGTCAGCGGCGACCCGGGGGAGACCCAGGAATCGCTGCTGCACCAAGCGGACCAGAACATGTACGAGAACAAGTGGCACCGGCGCCGGTCGCGGCGCTGAGCGGGCCCAAGTCGCCTCACAGATCCGCCAGGGCGCTCTCGACGGCCCGGTGGAAGGTGGGGTAGGCGTAGATCTGCTGGCGCAGCAGGTCGACCGGCACCTCGGCGTGCACCGCCACCGCCAGCGCTCCGAGGATCTCGCCCGCGCCGGGGCCCACCACCGTGGCCCCCACCAGGACGTCGTGATCGGCGTCGGCGACCACCTTGATCAGGCCCTCGTTGCCGACCTTGTGGATGAAGCCCCGCGCGGAGTCCGCGATCCGCGTCGACGCGGTGCGCACGCGCAGCCCGGCGTCCGCGGCCTGCGCGGCGGTGCGGCCCACCGCGGCGACCTCCGGGTCGGTGAAGGTCACCGACGGCATCGCGCGGTAGTCGGCCGTCGGGCCGGGTTCGCCGAGGATGTCGGCGGCGGCCACGCGCGACTGGTAGACCGACGTGTGGGTGAACGCGCCCGTGCCGGTGACATCGCCGATGGCCCACACGCCGCGCGCCGCTCGCATCCGCTCGTCCACCTCGATGGTGCGCGCCCGCTCGTCGAGCCCCACCGCGCCCACTCCCAGCGCAGCCAGGTCGGTGCGCCGTCCGGTGGCCACCAGGAGCCGTTCCGCCTCGATCTCCTCGCCGCCGGCGGTCACCCGGAACACCCCGTCGTGGTCGACGCGCTCTGCGGGCGTGCCGGTCAGCACCGACGCGCCCTCGGCCGCGAGCCGCTCGGCGATGACCTCGGCGGCCTCGGGCTCGGCGGCGGGCAGCAGGTGCGGCTGGGCCTCCAGCACCGTCACCCGGGTGCCGAAGCGGGCGAAGACCTGCGCGAACTCCAAGCCGACGGGGCCACCGCCGAGCACGATCAGCGAACGCGGGGCGCGCTGCGCGCTCACCGCGTCGCGGTTGGTCCAGAACGGCGTTCCCGCCAGGCCCTCGATCGGCGGCACGTCGGGCTCGGTGCCGGGGTTGAGCACGATCGCGCGGGCGGCGCGCACGGTGCGTCCGTTGACCGAGACCTCACCGGGGGCGGTGATCCGGCCGGTGCCGCGCACGAGCCTGCCGCCGGTGCGCTCGAAGCGCTCCGCGGCGATGGTGTCGTCCCACCCGGTGGTGGCCTCGTCCCGGATGCGCGCGGCCACCGGGGCCCAGTCCGGCTCGACGGTCGCCGACCCGGCCAGCCGAGGGACCCGGCGCGCTTCGCCGAGCGCGTCGGCGGCCCGCACCATCATCTTGGTCGGAATGCAGGCGAAGTACGGGCACTCCCCGCCGACCAGCCGGGACTCGATGCCGACCACGGACAGCCCGGCCGTCGCCAGTCGAGCGCCCAGGTCCTCACCACCCGGCCCCAACCCGATGACCACCACGTCGACCTCGTCAGGCACTCGGACCACTCCATCCACCGAACGGATATCGCGGCCCCAGCGCACCACCGGTCACGCGGGTGCGCACCTCGGGAGCGTCACTCGAGCGCGGCGCGCAGCACCGCGTGCGCCTCGCTCATCGCCTCCCCGGCGACCGGCAGCAGCTCGGCGCCGCCCACGAAGCCGTGGAACAGGCCCTCGCAGTGCTGGGTGGAGGTGGGCACGCCGGCCTCGCGCAGCCGCTCGGCGTACTTCCGGCCCTCGTCGAGCAGCGGGTCCATGCCGACGGTGAGGACGTGCGCGGGCGGCAGCCCGGTGAGGTCGTCGGCGCGCAGCGGCGAGGCGTGCGGGTGGTCGCGCAGCTCGCGGTCGGGCGCGTACTGGTCCCAGAACCACATCATGTGCTGCCGGGTGAGCAGGCACTCCTCGGTGCTCTCCAGGTACGAGCGGGTGTCGAAGTCGTGATCGGTGACCGGGTAGACCAGCAGCTGGAACCTCAGCTGCGGGGTGCCCCGCTCGACGCAGAGCAGCGCGGTGACCGCTGCCAGGTTGCCGCCGGCGCTGTCCCCGGCGACAGCCAGCCTCGCCGGGTCGCCGCCCAGCGAGGCGGCGTGCTCGGCGGCCCAGACCGTGGCGGAGTAGGCGTCCTCGACGGCCGCCGGGTAGCGGTGCTCGGGTGCGAGCCGGTAGCCCACCGACACCACGATCGCGCCGACGCCGTTGGCCATCGCGCGGGCGACGCCGTCGTGGGTGTCCAGGTCGCCCAGCACCCAGCCGCCGCCGTGGAAGTAGACGACCACCGGCAGCGACGCCGCGGTGCGCCCGGCGGGCCGGTAGACCCGGATCGGCACCCGCACGCCCGCCGACCCGGGGATCTCGTGGTCCTCGACCGCGGCGACCTCCTGCCGGGGGCGCTCGACCGCTCCTTGGGCCTGGATCCGGCGCGCGGTGGCGGCATCGGTGACCCGACCGCCCACGTCCGGGAAGAACTCCCGGATCTGCGCGACGAACGGTTCGGCATCCGGATGCAACGGCATGGCGTGGTCCTCCTGCGGTCAACGGCTCGCCACAGATGTAATCCGACCGGACCACCCGGTGGATATCGGCCAGTTCAGCGAAGCTGCGCCCACATCGTGAGAAGCGAGGACCGTGTGGCAGATCACAGGTGTCTCGATTCCGCGGTCATGGCGCCCGCCCCGCCGCGAGGAGGACCATCGGTGGCGGCAGCGCCGTGCGCAGGTGATGTCCGGCCCAGGACCGGATGCCGCGCGGGATCTCGCACGGTGATCATCCGGTCCGTGCTCGTGATCGATGCGCAGGGCAGCCCTGTATCGTGCGCCACAGGACCAAACGTTGCCTGCGCGTGAAGGGGAACGGACCAAATTGGGCACCACGAACGGCCACCGGGCGAACGGGACCCGCAAGCTCAACCGGGTCGTGATTCGCTTCGCCGGCGACTCCGGTGACGGTATGCAGCTGACCGGTGATCGGTTCACGTCGGAGGCGGCCGCTTTCGGCAACGATCTGGCGACGCTGCCGAACTTCCCCGCCGAGATCCGCGCTCCCGCGGGCACGTTGCCCGGCGTCTCCAGCTTCCAGCTGCACTTCGCCGACTACGACATCCTCACCCCGGGCGACCGCCCGGACGTGCTGGTCGCGATGAACCCGGCGGCGATGAAGGCCAACCTCGGCGATCTCCCGCACGGTGGGACCTTGATCGTCAACACCGACGAGTTCTCCAAGCGCAACCTCTCCAAGGTCGGCTACGAGTCCAACCCGCTGGAGGACCCGGAGCTCGCCGAGCGCTACGCGGTGCACGAGGTCGCCATGGGCACCCTGACCCAGGGTGCGCTGGAGGAGACCGGCCTGGGCAAGAAGGACGCCGCGCGCTGCAAGAACATGTTCGCGCTCGGCCTGCTGTCCTGGATGTACCACCGGCCGACCGAGGGCACCGAGCAGTTCCTGCGCGAGAAGTTCGCGGGCAAGCCCGACATCGCCCAGGCCAACATCCTGGCCTTCCGCGCGGGCTGGAACTACGGCGAGACCACCGAGTCCTTCGCGGTGACCTACGAGGTCGCGCCCGCCAAGCTGCCCGAGGGCACCTACCGGCAGATCACCGGCAACACCGCCCTGGCCTACGGCATCGTGGCGGCCGGGCAGCGCAGCGGCCTGCCGGTCTTCCTGGGCACCTACCCGATCACCCCGGCCTCGGACGTGCTGCACGAGCTGGCCAAGCACAAGAACTTCGGGGTCACCACCTTCCAGGCCGAGGATGAGATCGCCGGCGTCGGCGCAGCGCTGGGCGCCTCCTTCGGCGGGGCGCTCGGCGTGACCACCACCTCCGGCCCCGGGCTGGCGCTGAAGTCCGAGACCATCGGCCTGGCGGTGGCGCTGGAGCTGCCGCTGCTGGTCTGCGACATCCAGCGCGGCGGGCCGTCGACCGGCCTGCCGACCAAGACCGAGCAAGCCGACCTGCTGCAGGCGCTGCACGGGCGCAACGGCGAGTCCCCGGTACCGGTGCTCGCGCCCCGCTCGCCCGCGGACTGCTTCGAGACCGCGCTGGACGCCGCGCGCATCTCGCTGACCTACCGCACGCCGGTGCTGCTGCTCTCGGACGGCGCGGTGGCGAACGGCTCCGAGCCCTGGTTGATCCCGGACGTCGAGACGCTGCCGGACCTGACCGTCGAGTTCGCCACCGAGCCCAACGCCCCGGACGGCTCCGGCGAGTTCTGGCCCTACGTGCGCGATCCCGAGACGCTGGCCCGCGAGTGGGCCATCCCCGGAACCCCCGGCCTGGAGCACCGGGTGGGCGGTCTGGAGAAGGCCGACGGCAAGGGCAACATCTCCTACGACCCGGACAACCACGACCACATGGTCCGGCTGCGGCAGCGCAAGATCGACGGCGTCGACGTCCCGGACATCACCGTGGACGACCCCTCCGGCGAGGCGAAGGTGCTGGTGCTGGGCTGGGGCTCGTCGTTCGGGCCGATCGGCGCGGCCTGCCGCCGGGTGCGCGCGCAGGGCAAGCGGATCGCCCAGGCCCACCTGCGCCACCTCAACCCGATGCCCGGCAACCTCGGCGAGGTCCTGCGCCGGTACGACCAGGTCATCGTGCCCGAGATGAACATGGGGCAGCTGGCCACGCTGCTGCGCGCCCGCTACCTGGTCGACGTGCGGTCCTACACCAAGGTCGCCGGGCTGCCCTTCCAGGCCGAAGAACTCCAGAACGTGCTGATCGACCTCATGCAGGGGGTGTCCGCGTGACCGCCACCGAGCTGGGAATGCCGGGCCTCGGCGGGCTCGCCGGGGTGCCGGCAGCCGAAGAGCCGCAGAAGGCCAAGGACTTCAAGTCCGACCAGGAGGTCCGCTGGTGCCCGGGCTGCGGCGACTACGTCGTGCTCAACGCCGTGCAGAGCTTCCTGCCGTCGCTGGGCCTCAAGCGCGAGAACATGGTGTTCGTCTCGGGCATCGGCTGCTCGTCGCGGTTCCCGTACTACATGAACACCTACGGGATGCACTCCATCCACGGCCGCGCCCCGGCCATCGCCACCGGCCTGGCCACCTCGCGCCCGGACCTGTCGGTGTGGGTGGTCACCGGTGACGGCGACGCGCTGTCCATCGGCGGCAACCACCTCATCCACGCGCTGCGGCGCAACGTGAACCTGAAGATCCTGCTGTTCAACAACCGGATCTACGGGCTGACCAAGGGGCAGTACTCGCCGACCAGCGAGCTGGGCAAGGTCACCAAGTCCACCCCGGTGGGGTCCCTGGACCACCCGTTCAACCCGGTGTCGCTGGCGCTGGGCGCGGAGGCCTCCTTCGTCGCGCGGGTCATCGATTCCGACCGCGCGGGGGTCACCGAGACGCTGCGCGCGGCCGCCGAGCACCGGGGCAGCGCGCTGGTGGAGATCTACCAGAACTGCCCGATCTTCAACGACGGCGCCTTCGACGTGCTCAAGGACGCCGAGGAGAAGGAGCGCCGGATCGTCGACCTCCGGCAGGGCGAGCCGATCACCTTCGGCCCGGAGGACGAGCGCTACGGCGTGGTGCAGGGCCCGGACGGCATGCGGGTGGCCAAGCTCTCCGAGGTCGACGAGTCCGACGTGGTGGTGCACGACGCCACTCGGGAGGACCCGTCCTACGCGTTCGCGCTGTCCCGGCTGGGCGGGCAGGAGCTCAACCCGGCGGTGACCGGGATCTTCCGCAGCACGGCCCGGCCGACCTACGACGACCAGGCGCGCGCCCAGGTCGCCGAAGCGGCCGAGGCCAAGCCCGCGGACCTGCAGAAGCTGCTCACCGGCAACGACACCTGGACCATCTGAGGGCGGTCGCACCGACCGTCGCGTTCGCGACGAGGGGTCCCCCGCGAGCTCGGCTCGCGGGGGACCCCTCGTTCGCCGAGGTCGCTAGAGCACCGCTTCGACGAGCGTCGGGCCGGGCTCGGCGTGGGCGCGGCGCAGCGCCTCGACGAGCTCCTCGGCGGTGGTGGCGCGGTGGGCCGGGACGCCGAAGCCCTGCGAGACGGCCACCCAGTCCACGATCGGGTTGCCGAGGCTGGTCATCCCGCTGGCCGCCAGGCCGGGCGCGTCGACCCCGGCGCGCTGCAGCTCGCCCTCCAGGATCCGGTAGCGCGAGTTGGCGCAGATGACCGTGGTGACGTCGAGGCCTTCGCGGGCCTGGGTCCACAACGCCTGCACGGTGTAGGCCGCGCTCCCGTCGGCCTGCAGGTTGATCACCGACCGGTCCGGGCAGGCGATCGCCGCGCCGGTGGCCACCGGCATGCCCATGCCGATCGCTCCGCCGGTCTGGGAGAGCTCGGTGTGCACCGGGGCCGAGGCGGCGACGGCCGGGTAGGCCGCGGCGGAGGAGACCCCCTCGTTGACCAGGATCGAGTTCTCGGGTTGGGTGCGCACGATCGCGGCGGCGAGCGCCTCGGCGTTCAGCCGCCCGGTGGGCTCGGGGACTTCCGGGCGATCGCTCGCCAGCGGTTCGGTGGCCGCGCTGTCGGTGGCCGCCGCCAGCGCCCGCAGCGCTCCCAGCACGTCGTCGTCCGGACCGGCCAGCTCGCGCACCCGCAGGACCTCCGGCAGCGGATGGCTGGGCATGCCCTTGTAGCCGAAGAAGGCCACCGGTTTGCGCGCCCCGATCAGGACGAGGTCGGAGAAGTCCTCCAGGACGGCGAAGACGTCCTCGGGGAAGTAGGGCAGCGTGTCGACCACCGGGACGCCGGGGCCGCGCTCGATCCGCGCGGCGCCCCGCTCGCACAGCAGCACGCCGCCGGCGTTGGCCGCGATCCGCGCCGCCACGCGCACGCCCTCGGGGTCGAGCGCGTCGTCGCCGAGCAGGAACGCCGGTCGGCGCCCGGCCGCGACGACCTTGGCCACCTCGGCCACCCGCTGCTCGTCGACCGCGGGTCGCGGCTCGATCGCCGGCAGCTGCGTCGGCTCGCCGCCCTGGCTCCACATGTGGTCGGCGGCGGTGATCAGCGTCGAGGGCAGTCGCTGCTGCAGCGCGGCCGCCCAGGCCGTCGCGAACTCGCCCGAAGCCGCCTGCGCCGAGGTGGTCCGCACCACCCGTCCCGAGACCGGCCGGGCCAGCGATTCGATGTCGCTGGCCAGCGGGGCGTCGGCGGGCTGGTGCCAGGAGGCGTGGTCGCCGATGACGTTGATCACCGGGGTGCGCGCGCGACGCGCGTTGTGCAGGTTGGCGATCCCGTTGGCCAGACCGGGCCCCAGGTGCATCAGCGTCATCGCGGGCGCACCGCTCATCCGGCCGTAGCCGTCGGCGGCACCCGTCACCACGCCCTCGGACAGCGCCAGCACCGAGCGCGGTGCTCGCACCTGGTCGAACGCCTCCACGAGGTCGATCTCGGTGGTGCCGGGATTGGCGAAGCACACCTCGATCCCGGCCGTCACCGCGGTTTCCAGCAGGCTTTCGGAACCCTTCACCGCAAAGCTCCCTCCGAGCGGATCAAGCCTCATGCTCACTGCCCGCACGCGCCGGGGCAAGCGCGGGACGGGTCGCGGCCCCGAAGACGATCACTCCTGGTGCGCCACCAGGTGGCGGAGCAGCAGCCGGTTGAGCGAATCCGGAGCCTCCTCCGGGATCCAGTGCGTGACGTCCTGCAGCATCTCGAAGGTGTAGGGACCGGTGACGTGCTGCTCGGTGGCCATCGCCGCGGCCGAACCGACCGCCACGTCCTCGGTGCTCCACACGTACAGGGTCGGCACCTTCACCGGCCCGATCTCCGGGTTGTGCTTCATCGCGCGGTACCAGTTCAGCGCCGCGGTGAGCGCGCCCGGCTCGGTGAGCCGCCGCACGTAGTCGTCGAGGTGGTGGTCCGGGACCCCGCCGGGCCGGTAGATCGCGCGCAGCTTGCGCGCGTCGTCGGCCAGCAGCGTCTTCTCCGCCGTCGAGGCGCGCAGGGCCTGCATGTAGGCCGAGCGCTGCTGCTGGTCCTCGTCCTCGCGGATGACCTTCGTGAAGGCGTCCACGTGCGGGATCGACACCGCCGTGAGGGTGCGCACGCGGTCGGGGTGCGCGGCCGCGACCGCCCAGGCCACCGCGGCGCCCCAGTCGTGGCCGACCAGGTCGAAGCGCTGCCAGCCGAAGTGCTCGGCGATGGCCAGCACGTCGCCGACCAGCTCGTCCATCTTGTAGTCGGCGACGTTCTGCGGGCGCACGCCGGGGGAGTAGCCGCGCTGGTCGGGCGCGACCGCGAAGCACTCGGCGCCCCCGAGCACCGCCAGCTGCTCGCTCCACTCCACGGCCGCCTCGGGGAAGCCGTGCAGCAGCAGCACCGGGCGTCCGTCTTCGGGACCGGAGGTCAGCGCGTCGAAGTTCCCGGCGGGGGTCGGGATCTGGATGTACTCGGCCACGAGCCCAACCTTAGTGCCGCCGATCGCTCGGCGACTCCACCCGCCGGAGGAAACGGCGGGACGGTGGTGTCCCGCCGCCCCGCCGCGGTGCTACTCGGCGATGCGCCAGCCGTAGGAACCGGTGCGGCTCTGGCCGGGGGACAGGACGATCGTGCCGTCACCGGTGACGAACGCGTTCGGCGCGCAGGTCATCGGCTCCACCGTGATGCCCTGGCGGCCGGGTCGGTCGGCCTCGGGCGAGTCGTCGGTGTAGCACTGCAGGTACGCGTGCGTCTCGTCCACCCACAGCTCGACGGCGACGTCCGGGCGCTCGAACCGCACCACCGCCTCACCACCGGAGTGCGCCAGCCCGGTGAACGCGGTGTCCATCCGGGTGGTGCCGAGGCGCCGCGCGGTGCGGAAGTCGTACTCGGTGCCCGCCACCGGCGCGGTGCCGGTCGGGATGAGGCGGTCGTCGACCACGTAGTAGGTGTCGGCCGGGATGGTCAGGACGATGTCGTCGATCTTCCCGGTGGGCCCGGCTGCCAGGTAGGCGTGGTTGGCGGTGCCGAACGGCGCGGCGGTCGGACCGATGTTGGTCGCGGTCAGCGTGCTGCGAACGCCGCGGTCGTCCACCGCGAACTCGATCTCGAACGACAGGTGGAACGGGTAGCCGTAGGTCGGTGGCAGCACGTACGACAGCACCACCGAACCGGGGGTGCGGCGGACCGGCTGCCACTCCACGAAGCTCATCAGCCCGTGCAGCGCGGCCTCCCGGTCCGGTTCGTTGATCGGGACCTGCAGCTCCTGGCCCTCGAAGTCGTAGGCGCCCTGGCCGATCCGGTTCGGCCACGGCAGGATCGTCTTGCCCCGGTAGCCCTCGCCCACCTCGTCGGGGGAGTGGGTCAGCAGCATCTCCTCGCCGTCGACCGTCCAGGACAGCAGCGTCGCCGCGACCCCGGCGATCACCGCCCTGTTCCGGCCGACGCCGATCTCGTAGAGCCGGCCGTGGGCCGTCGGCGGCCCCAGCGGCGGTGCGGGTCGAGCGGTCGCCGTCCTGGCGGTGGCCGCGGTCGCGGCGGTGGCGCCCGCGGCCGACAGCAGCGCGGTTCGTCTGCTCAACTTCCGGTTCATCGATCTCCTCCTGGGGTTCCCGCCTCGATCGCGGCGAGGTTGTCGGCCCGGACCTGGGCCGCGTCGGGTTTGACGATCCGCCGGTCGTAGGTCAGCAGGCCGTTGACCTCGTTCTCCACGTCGGTGGTCTGGGTGTAGATCGCCGCCGAGAGCCCCCGCTCCCGGATGATGCGGGACAGCTCGGCGCTGACCTCGCCGTAGCGCCGGGTGAGCTGCTCGCGGCTGTCGGTCATCTCGTAGGCGCTGGGCTCGCCCGGCCAGACGTGGCCCTCCTCGACCAGCCCGAGGCCGCCGTACTCGCCGTCCGCGGTCGCCCGTTCGTCGGTGATCTCCGGCGCACCGGGGCCGACGTAGGTGTGATCGTCGTAGATGTCGCCGGCGCCGCTGTCGGGCAGCGAGTAGCAGCAGTTCACGCCGCTGGAGACGTCGATCAGCCTGGTGGGGTCGGTGCGCCGCACCAGGTCGGCGACCGCGGCGGTGTCGAACTCGCCCCAGCCCTCGTTGAACGGCACCCAGGCGACCACCGATGGCGAGTTGCGGTGCTGCTCGATCATGTCGACCAGCTCGGCGCGGAAGTTCTCCCGCGCCTCGGCGGCGGGCGGCGGGTTCTCCCCCGGCGGGACGTCCAGGTCGATCGGCAGCGAGGGCATGTCCTGCCAGACCAGCAGACCGAGCTTGTCGGCGTGGTAGTACCAGCGCTGCGGCTCGACCTTGACGTGCTTGCGGACCATGTTGAAGCCGAGATCCTTGGTCGCTTCGAGGTCGTAGCGCAGCGCGGCGTCGGTGGGAGCGGTGTAGATGCCGTCCGGCCAGTAGCCCTGGTCCAGCGGTCCGTGCTGGAAGAGGATCTCGCCGTTGAGGGCCAGCCGCGGCCTGCCCTGCTCGTCGGCGACCTTCTGCACGGTGCGCAACCCGGTGTAGCTGCCGACCTCGTCGATCACCGAGCCGTCCGGGCCTAGCAGCCGGACCCGCAGGTCGTAGAGGTGCGGATCGTCCGGGGTCCACAGGTGCGGGTTCGGCACCTCCACCCGGAGCGGCGCGCCCGGCGCGCCGGTTGCGCGTGCGACCTCGGTGCCCCGCCCGTCGCGGACGCTGACCTGCACGGCGCTGCCGCCGGTGGTCTCCGCCGAGAAGTCGAAGCCGGTGAGGTCCGGGGTGATCCGCAGGTCCTCGACGTGCGCCTCGGGGACCGGCTCGATCCACGCGGTCTGCCAGATGCCGGACGCGCCGGTGTAGAGGATCCCGCCGGGGTCGTTGCGCTGCTTTCCCACCGGGTGCGGGGCGTTCTCGTTGGCGTCGTGCACGGCCACCGAGACGTGCTGCCGCGCGCCGGGCACCAGGGCGTCGGTGATGTCGGCGGAGAACGAGGTGTAGCCGCCCTCGTGCACGGCCACCCGCTCACCGTTGACCGACACCTCGGCGCGCTGGTCGACGGCGCCGAAGTGCAGCAGCAGCCGCTGGCCGTCCCAGTCCGGCGGCACGGTGAAGGTGCGCTCGTAGAGCATGTGGTCGTCGTGGCGCTGGATCCCGGACAGCCCGCTCTCCGGTGGGTAGGGCACCAGGATCCGCTCGGAGGTCGAACCGGGTGGCTCGGCGCCACCCGCGTAGTCCCACAGCCCGTTGAGGTTGAGCCAGCGGTCGCGGGTGAGCTGCGGTCGGGGGTACTCGGGGAGCGCGTTGTCCGGACCGACCTCGTCGGTCCAGGGCGTGGTCAGCGGTGGCTGCTCGGCTCGCCAGTCCTCGGCGGGCGCCGCCGAGGAGGTGGGCATCCCGGAGGCGGTGACGAGCACGACGGTGGCCAGTGTTGCGGGCAAGTTCATCTTGTCCTCCTGCACGCCGGTGAATCCGAGAGAAAATCACCAGTAATCAACAACAGTGACCAAGACCGCACGGAAGGTCAACACGGCGGCGGCAGGGTCGGTGGAACGGAGCAACGCTCGGAGCTCTCGGGGGCCGGTGCGGCGGTGGCCCGGCGCCCGCGCGGACGCCGGGGGCCGGAGCCCCGCGCGGGAGTCAAGGCAGATGTGAGCCTCGCCCCCGTGCGAAGAATTCGCTCGCCGATCTTCGGAAATGCACGACGGCCGGGGCGGCGGGGTGATCCAGATCCCCGCGCCGTTCGGCTCGGGGAGCGCTCGCGGTGGCGCCCGCGGCGCGGTGGTGTCCCGCGATCCGGACCCGCGGTTGGCCCGATCCGGAGGCTCCGGGAGCGGCCGACGGGGTGGCGCCGAGATCCATTTCCGCCGGTCAGTGCCTGAATCGGTGCGGCTGGATCGGTTCGGCTTCGAGCCAGTGGCACCGCTGATTGACTGATTTCTTGGAAATGGGTATGGCGTCGCGGGGGCGGAGACCGTAACATCCGACTTCCGCTCTTCGATGCAACGGTTGGGAGGGCGGAAAAGTCAACCGCCGCACCCGGCAATCCAAGGGATTTTCGTCGATTCCGACGGTTGTGCAATTCGCATCTCATATGATATAAGCGCGCGCGAGCGTACCCTCGCCGGTGACATAATGCATCTGCGCGATCGTTACCTTCCGCTGAAAATAGTCGAATAATCCCAGGTAGCGGCGCATTTTTTCACCCAGGGTGACAATGCGAATCACGCAATCATCGCATTGCGGTGATTAGTGTCACACGTTTGTACGCTTGATTCGCGATCTCTTTCGCCTAGGTTGGTTAAGCGACGCACGGAAATGCGTCGCGCCGGTTGGCAAGGAGGCCAGCTGAGTGTGATCGGCGTGGTGCCGCGGCCTTGAGCGTTTCTCGGCTGCCCGCGCCGGTCTGAGGTGTTGCCTTTTTTCGCAGTGGCGACCCGCACGGCCGCGAGTCACATGCTCGGGGCACGGATTTGCGCATGCCTGGAGTTTGTGGGTGGCGCATGACCAACGTGAGTGGTGGGAGTGAAAATGGCCAAGAGCGTGGACGACCTGGCTTCTGGTGGGAGCTCTGGGTCGGCGGATACCGCTGATCTCGTGGCTCGGGAAGAGCAGGTCTTCGGCGAAAATCCGTTGGAGGTCCGCGAGTCCGACCACTACACCCACGAGTACGTCGGTGGATTCGTGGAGAAGTGGGACGATCTGATCGACTGGAAGAAGCGCTACGAGTCCGAGGGCTCGTTCTTCGTCGACCAGCTCAAGGCTCGTGGAGTCAAGTCCGTCCTGGACGTGGCCACCGGCACCGGGTTCCACTCGGTGCGGCTGCTCGAGGAGGGCTTCGAGACGGTGTCGGCCGACGGCAGCCCCCAGATGCTGGCCAAGGCCTTCGAGAACGGCCTGGAGTACGGCGGGCACATCCTGCGCGTCGTCCACGCCGACTGGCGCTGGCTGAATCGTGACGTGCACGGCGAGTACGACGCGATCATCTGCCTGGGTAACTCGTTTACCCACCTGTTCTCCGAGCGGGACCGCCGGAAAACGCTGGCCGAGTTCTACGCGATGCTCAAGCACGACGGTGTTCTGATCATCGACCAGCGGAATTACGATTCCATTCTGGACGAGGGCTTCTCCTCGAAGCACACCTATTACTACGCTGGTGAGGACGTTTCGGCGGAGCCGGATTACGTGGACGAGGGCCTGGCCCGATTCAAGTACACGTTCCCGGACAAGTCCGAATTCTTCCTGAACATGTACCCGCTGCGGAAGAACTACACCCGCCGGCTGCTGCGCGAGGTGGGCTTCCAGCGGATCGACACCTACGGGGACTTCCAGGCCACCTTCAAGGACGGTGAGCCGGACTTCTACATCCACGTGGCGGAGAAGAAGTACATCGAGGACGACGACCTGTCGGACACCTACTCCTCGGCCGTCCACACCGCTCGGGACTACTACAACTCCGAGGACGCGGACAACTTCTACTACCACGTCTGGGGCGGCAACGACATCCACGTCGGCCTCTACGAGACCCCGGAGCAGGACATCGACACCGCCTCGCGGCGGACCGTCGAGCGGATGGCCTCCAAGCTGGAGATCACCCCGGAGACCCGGATCCTCGACATCGGTGCCGGTTACGGCGGTGCGGCGCGCTACCTGGCCAAGACCTACGGCTGCAAGGTCGCCTGCCTGAACCTCTCCGAGGTGGAGAACCGGCGCAACGTCGAGTTCAACCGGGCCGAGGGCCTGGACGACCTCATCGAGGTCAAGGACGGTTCCTTCGAGGACATCCCGTTCCAGGACAACGCCTTCGACGTCGTGTGGTCCCAGGACGCGATCCTGCACTCCGGCGACCGACCGCGGGTCCTCGAGGAGGTCGCCCGGGTGCTCAGCGCCGGCGGCTCGTTCCTGTTCACCGACCCGATGGCCGCGGACTCCGCCAAGAAGGACGACCTCGGCCCGATCCTGGACCGGCTGAACCTGGACAGCATGGGCTCGCCGGGCTTCTACCGCCGCGAGCTGGCCCGCCTGGGCCTGCAGAACTTCGAGTTCGACGACCTGACCGAGTACCTGGCCATGCACTACGGCCGGGTGCTGCAGGAGCTGGAAGCCCACGAGGGCGAACTGGCGGACAAGATCAGCGACGAGTACCGGAACAAGATGAAGACCGGTCTCCGCAACTGGGTCAACGGCGGTAAGGCGGGCAACCTCGCCTGGGGCATCATCCACGCCCGGTCCTGACGAACCCGGATATCACCCGCCATTACCGAATACGCAAGGATCAACACCGCATAAGCAGTGAGGTGAGGAGCAGTCGTGAGTGAGATCAACCGCCGGTTGTTCACCAGTGAGTCGGTGACCGAGGGCCACCCGGACAAGATTTGCGACGCGATCAGCGACTCGATCCTGGACGCCATGCTCGCCCAGGACCCGAAGTCCCGCGTGGCGGTGGAGACCATGGTGACCACCGGCCAGGTTCACGTCGCCGGTGAGGTCACCACGAAGGCCAACGTCGACGTGCCGAGCCTGGTCCGGGAGAAGATCCTGGAGATCGGTTACGACTCCTCGGAGAAGGGCTTCGACGGCGCGTCCTGCGGCATCAGCGTGTCCATCGGCAAGCAGTCGCCGGACATCGCCCAGGGCGTCGACGAGGCGCACGAGAAGCGCGTCGAGGGCAGCGAGGACGAGATCGCCAAGCAGGGCGCCGGCGACCAGGGCCTCATGTTCGGCTACGCCTGCAACGACACCGACGAGCTGGCGCCGCTGCCGATCACCCTGGCGCACCGGATGTCCCGCCGGCTGACCAACGTGCGCAAGGACGGCACGCTGCCGTACCTGCGCGCCGACGGCAAGACCCAGGTCACCGCCGAGTACGCCGGTGACAAGGCCGTCCGCCTGGACACCGTCGTCCTGTCCACCCAGCACGCCGAGGACATCGACCTCGAGGGCCAGCTGATGGGCGACATCCAGAAGCACGTGATCACCCCGGAGATCGAGCGCGCCGGCATCGACGCGGACGACGCCCGGGTGCTGATCAACCCGACCGGCCGCTTCGTCGTGGGTGGTCCCATGGGCGACGCCGGTCTGACCGGCCGCAAGATCATCGTCGACACCTACGGCGGCATGGCCCGCCACGGCGGTGGCGCCTTCTCGGGCAAGGACCCGTCGAAGGTGGACCGCTCGGCCGCCTACGCCACGCGCTGGGTCGCCAAGAACGCCGTCGCCGCCGGCCTTGCCGACCGCATCGAGGTCCAGGTCGCCTACGCGATCGGCAAGGCCGCCCCGGTCGGCCTGTTCGTGGAGACCTTCGGCACCGAGAACGTCGACCCGGTCAAGATCCAGGCCGCGATCAACGAGGTCTTCGACCTCCGCCCGGGCGCGCTCGTGCGTGACCTGGACCTCCTTCGGCCGCTGTACGCCCCGACCGCTGCTTACGGTCACTTCGGGCGCAGCGACGTCGACCTGCCGTGGGAGCGCACCGACCGCGCCGAGGCCCTCAAGGCCGCGGCCGGGCTGTAAGCACAACCGACACGAAGCTGTCGCAGGCTGCGGGGCGCGATGCGCTCGTGCCCCGCAGCCTGCCCTGGCGAAGGAGTAAATTCAGTGCGGATTGCGGTGACCGGTTCGATCGCCACCGACCATCTGATGTCCTACCCCGGTAGGATCAGCGACCAGCTCGTCGCCGACCGGCTCGACCAGGTGTCCCTGTCGTTCCTGGTCGACGAGCTGGACGTGCGTCGCGGCGGCATCGCCGCCAACATCACCTTCGGGCTGGGCAAGCTCGGGGTGACCTCGACGCTGGTCGGCGCCGTCGGCAAGGACTTCGACGAGTACGCCGCGTGGCTCTCCCGCCACGGCGTGGACACCAAGTCGGTTCACGTGTCCGAGACCAAGCACACCGCTCGGTTCCTGTGCACCACCGACACCGACCACAACCAGATCGCCTCGTTCTACCCGGGCGCCATGTCCGAGGCCCGCGAGATCGAGCTCAAGCCGATCGCCGACAAGCTCGGCGGGCTCGACATCGTGGTCATCTCGGCCAACGATCCCGAGGGCATGATCCGGCACACCCAGGAGTGCCGGGACCGCGGCTACAAGTTCCTCGCCGACCCCGGTCAGCAGCTGGCTCGGATGGAGGGCGAGGACATCCGTAAGCTGGTGGAAGGTGCCGAGTACCTGTTCACCAACGAGTACGAGAGCGGTCTGCTGCTGCAGTCCACCGGCTGGACCAAGGACGAGGTCCTCGACCGCGTGGGCAAGTGGGTGACCTCCCTCGGCCCGAAGGGCGTGCAGGTTGAAGCCAAGGGTGCGCAGACCCTGGTGATCGAGCCGCCTAAGGAAAAGCAGAAGGGCGACCCGACCGGTGTCGGCGACGCGTTGCGCGCGGGCTTCCTGGCCGGCCAGTCCCACGGCCTCAGCCTCGAGCGATCGCTGCAGCTGGGCTGCACGCTGGCCACCGTGTCGCTGGAGACCGACGGCCCCCAGGAGTACGACTTCGACAAGGAGTCCTTCCTGGCTCGCATCGCAGAGGCCTACGGCGAAGAAGCGGTCGCCGAGGTCAAGCCGGTTCTGCGCTGACGAACGGGGAGTAGCGGCATGTCAGACGGGCACAACGATCCCAGCGGCTTTCTCAAGGCCATCGACGAGCGGGTCATCGTCGCCGATGGTGGTATGGGGACGGCGTTGCAGGCCTACGACCTCAGCCTGGACGACTTCTCCAACCTCGAGGGCTGCAACGAGATCCTCAACGTGACCCGGCCCGACGTGGTTTCCTCGATCTACCGGGGCTACCTCGAGGCGGGCTCGGACGCGATCGAGACCAACACCTTCGGGGCGAACTGGGCCAACCTGGCCGAGTACGACATCCCGGAGCGCATCCAGGAACTCGCCGAGGTGGGTTCCCGACTGGCGCGCGAAGCGGCCGACGAGTTCTCCACCCCGGACCGCAAGCGGTTCGTGCTGGGCTCGATGGGGCCGGGCACCAAGCTGCCCACCCTGGGCCACGCGCCGTACACGCAGCTGCGCGACGCCTACTACGAGCAGGCCAAGGGCATGCTCGACGGCGGCATCGACGTGTTCCTGGTGGAGACCTCCCAGGACCTGCTGCAGACCAAGGCCTCCATCGTCGCGGCCAAGCGCGCGATGGAAGAGCGCGGTTTGAGGCTTCCGATCATCGCGCAGGTGACGGTGGAGACCACCGGCACCATGCTGGTCGGCTCGGAGATCGGCGCGGCGCTGACCGCGCTGGAGCCCCTGGGCATCGACCTGATCGGGATGAACTGCGCGACCGGTCCCGCGGAGATGAGCGAGCACCTGCGGGTGCTGGCGGAGAACTCCCGGGTGCCGATCTCGGTGATGCCCAACGCCGGTCTTCCGGAGCTGGGCCCCAACGGCGCGGTGTACCCGCTGCAGCCCGACGAGCTGGCCGAGGCCCTCACCGGCTTCGTCCGCGAGTTCGGCGCGCGGGTGGTCGGTGGCTGCTGCGGCACCACCACCGAGCACGTCCGCGCCGTGGCCGAGGCGGTCGGCGGCACCCCGCCGACCCCGCGCACGCCCGAGGTCATCCCGTCGATCTCGTCGGTCTACCAGGCGGTCCCGTTCGAGCAGGACGCCTCGATCCTCAACGTCGGCGAGCGGACCAACGCCAACGGCTCGAAGGCGTTCCGCGAGGCGATGCTCGAGGAGCGCTACGAGGACTGCGTCGAGATCGCCAAGGCCCAGACCCGCGAGGGCGCGCACATGCTCGACCTGTGCGTGGACTACGTGGGCCGGGACGGCACCAAGGACATGCGGGAGCTGGCCTCCCGGCTGGCCACCGCCTCCACGTTGCCGATCATGGTGGACTCCACCGAGCCGGACGTCATCGAGGCCGGCCTGGAGCACCTCGGCGGCCGGTGCGCGGTCAACTCGGTGAACTACGAGGACGGCGTCGAGCCCGGCGGGCGTTACGACCGGGTCATGTCCATGATCCGCGAGCACGGTGCCACCGTCGTCGTGACCTGCATCGACGAGGAGGGCCAGGCCCGGACCAAGGACTGGAAGCTGCGGGTCGCCGAGCGGGCGATCGAGGACCTCACGACCAATTGGGGTCTCGAGGAGTCCGCGATCATCATCGACTGCCTGGTCTTCCCGATCACGACCGGTCAGGAAGAGGTCCGCAGGGACGGCATCGAGACGATCGAGGCCATCAAGGAGCTCAAGCGCAAGCACCCCGAGGTGCAGACCACGCTGGGCCTGTCCAACGTGTCGTTCGGCCTGAACCCGGCCGCGCGCCAGGTGCTCAACTCGGTGTTCCTCAACGAGTGCCGGGAAGCCGGGCTGGACTCGGCGATCGTGAACTCCTCCAAGATCCTGCCGATGAACAAGATCGAGGAGGAGCACCGCCAGGTCGCGCTGGACCTGGTCTACGACCGCCGCGACGGCGAGTACGACCCGCTGCAGAAGCTCATGCAGCTCTTCGAGGGTCAGACCGCCAAGTCCAGCAGTGCCTCGCGCGCCGAGGAGCTGGCCAAGCTGCCGCTGTTCGAGCGCCTGCAGAAGCGCATCATCGACGGTGAGCGCAACGGCCTCGAGGACGACCTCGAAGCCGGCATGCAGGAGAAGGCGCCGCTGGCGATCATCAACGAGGACCTGCTCGGCGGCATGAAGGTCGTCGGCGACCTGTTCGGCTCGGGTCAGATGCAGCTGCCGTTCGTGCTGCAGTCGGCCGAGGTGATGAAGGCCGCCGTGGCCCACCTCGAACCGCACATGGAGAAGGACGACTCCGGCGGCAAGGGCAAGCTGCTGCTGGCCACGGTCAAGGGCGATGTCCACGACATCGGCAAGAACCTGGTCGACATCATCGTGTCCAACAACGGCTACGACGTGGTCAACATCGGCATCAAGCAGCCGATCAACGCCATCATCGAGGCCGCCGAGGAGCACAAGGTCGACGCCATCGGCATGTCCGGCCTGCTGGTGAAGTCGACCGTGATCATGAAGGAGAACCTCGAGGAGATGAACTCCCGGGGCCTCTCCGAGAAGTACCCGGTGATGCTGGGCGGCGCGGCGCTGACCCGCTCCTTCGTGGAGCAGGACCTCGACGAGGTCTACGAGGGCGACGTCCGCTACGCCAAGGACGCCTTCGAGGGCCTCAACCTGATGGACCGCCTGATGGCCATCAAGCGCGGGGACTCCCCGGAGGAGGACGCCGCCGAGGAGGCCAAGAAGGCCGAGCGCAAGGAGCGGCGCGCCCGCTCGCAGCGCATCGCCGAGAAGCGCAAGGCCGAGGCAGGCGAGGAACCGGGCTACGACGACACCACGCGGTCCGACGTGGCCGCCGACGTCGAGGTCCCGACCCCGCCGTTCTGGGGTTCGAAGGTGGTCAAGGGCGTCGCGGTCGCCGACTACCTGCAGCTGCTCGACGAGCGCGCGACGTTCTTCGGGCAGTGGGGCCTGCGCGGCTCCAAGAAGGGCGAGGGACCGTCCTACGAGGAGCTGGTCGAGTCCGAGGGCCGGCCGCGGCTGCGCCACTGGGTCGACGAGCTGTCCACGCAGGGCATCCTGCAGCACGCGGCGGTCGTCTACGGCTACTTCCCGTGCGTCACCGAGGGCAACGACCTCGTGGTGCTCGACAAGGAGGAGCCCGACGCCCAGGAGCGGCACCGGTTCTTCTTCCCGAGGCAGAAGCGGGACCGCCGGCTGTGCCTGGCGGACTTCTTCCGCACCCGGGAGCAGGCCGAGAAGACCGGTCAGGTCGACGTGCTGCCGATCCAGCTGGTGACCATGGGTCAGCCGATCGCCGACTACGCCAACGAGCTGTTCGCCAAGAACGCCTACCGGGACTACCTGGAGGTGCACGGCATGGGCGTGCAGCTCACCGAGGCGCTGGCCGAGTACTGGCACCGCCGGGTCCGGCGCGAGCTGCTGTGGTCCAGCGGCGGCAACGTGGCCCAGGAGGACCCCGAGGACGTCCGGGAGTTCTTCAAGCTCGGTTACCGGGGCGCGCGCTACTCCTTCGGGTACGGCGCCTGCCCGGAGATCGAGGACCGGGCCAAGCTGGTCGACCTGCTGGAAGCCGAGCGCATCGGTGTCGTGCTCTCCGAGGAGTTCCAGCTCCACCCGGAGCAGTCCACCGACGCGATCATCGCCCACCACCCCGAGGCGAAGTACTTCAACACCTGATTCCGCTGGTCCAACAGCTGCAATTTGGTCAAACGAGAGAGGAAGTCATGAGCGTAGAGCTGCAGAAGGTCAACGGTATCGAGTTCGCCGTGAGGGACCTTGCGCTGGCGGAGTCCGGTCGGCATCAGATTCGGTTGGCCGAGCACGAGATGCCGGGTCTGATGGCCACGCGTGAGGAGTACTCGGCTTCGAAGCCGCTCAAGGGTGCGCGGATCGCGGGTTCGCTGCACATGACCGTGCAGACCGCTGTGCTGATCGAGACGTTGGTCGAGCTCGGTGCTGAGGTGCGTTGGGTTTCCTGCAACATCTTCTCCACCCAGGACGAGGCGGCTGCGGCCGTGGTCGTGGGTCCCAACGGCACCCCGGACAAGCCGGCCGGTGTTCCGGTGTTCGCTTGGAAGGGCGAGACGCTGGAGGAGTACTGGTGGTGCACCAATCAGCTGTGGGAGTTCGGTGACGGCAAGGTCGCCAACATGATCCTCGACGACGGTGGGGATGCGACGCTGCTGGTGCACAAGGGTGTCGAGTTCGAGGCCGCGGGTGCGGTGCCGCAGCCGACTGATGACGACCCGGAGGAGTTCAAGGTCGTCCTGGAGACCCTGCGCACGTCGCTGGCCAACGACAAGCAGCGGTTCACCAGGTTGTCCAAGGAGATCAAGGGCGTCACCGAGGAGACCACGACCGGTGTGCACAAGCTCGTCGAGCTGGTGAAGTCGGGGGACCTGCTGTTCCCGGCGATCAACGTCAACGACTCGGTGACGAAGTCGAAGTTCGACAACAAGTACGGCTGCCGGCACTCGCTGGTCGACGGCATCAACCGCGCGACCGATGTGCTCATCGGCGGCAAGGTGGCCGTGGTGGCCGGTTTCGGTGATGTGGGCAAGGGTTCGGCCGAGTCGCTGCGGGGTCAGGGCGCTCGGGTGATCGTCACCGAGATCGACCCGATCTGCGCTCTGCAGGCGGCCATGGAGGGCTACGAGGTCAAGACCTTGGAAGAGGTCGTCGAGTACGCCGACATCTTCATCACCACGACGGGTAACTACGACATCATCAAGGCCGAGCACATGGCCAAGATGAAGCACCAGGCGATCGTGGGCAACATCGGCCACTTCGACAACGAGATCGACATGGCCGGTCTGGAGAAGACCCCGGGTGTCAAGAAGCAGGAGATCAAGCCGCAGGTTCACGAGTACACCTTCTCGGACGGGCACTCGATCATCGTGCTCTCCGAGGGGCGCTTGTTGAACCTGGGCAATGCGACCGGTCACCCGAGCTTCGTGATGTCCAACTCCTTCACCAACCAGACGATCGCGCAGATCGAGCTGTTCACCAGGCCCGGTGAGTACAAGACGGACGTCTACGTGCTGCCCAAGCACCTCGACGAGAAGGTCGCGCGTCTGCACCTCGACGCCCTGGGCGTGAAGCTGACCAAGCTCACCAAGGAGCAGGCCGCCTACATCGGCGTGGACGTGGACGGGCCGTACAAGCCCGAGCACTACCGCTACTGATCCGTCGACAGCGGAAACCTCCGGGGTGGCCGCCGCCTTCGAGCGGCGGCCACCCGCCCCGGGCCCGCGGCGAGCGCTGCGGGGAGCGGTCCACCGGGGAACAACGGACCGCCGCGATCGTCCACAACGGAATTCGGCTCCTTTCCCGCGGGCCGCGTGGACGACGAGAGCTCACCTTTTCTCGCCGAGAAGTCCTTTCTCCACTGAAGAAATCCGGTCCCTGCCGAAAAGTGCAGGTTCGCAGGCGTATCCAAGCAGAGGCGCTGCGGTGACCGAAGTCGACAGAAGGAAAACCTGAGGCCGACATGACCACCATCGCACTCGAACTGGTTCCGCCCGACCTCGACGGCGGTGTGCAGAGGGCCGTTGAAGAAGGGCGTGAGATCGCCGAGCTCAGCCGGGAGTTCGGGCTGACCGGCCGCATCCGGCACGCGATGATCCCCGGGATCATCCAGGAGGACGCCGACCGTCCCGTCGACTACCGGCCCAAGCTGGACACCATCGACTACTGGCAGGCCATCCGCACCGAGCTCGGCGACATGCGCGGGCTGTGCACCCAGGTGACCGCCTTCCACGACGAGCGGGCGCTGGCCGAGCGGCTGCAGTCGCTGCGCGCCGCCGACATGGACGGCATCGCGTTCGTCGGCGTCCCGCGCACCATGGCCGACGGGGAGGGTCCCGGTGTGCCGCCCGTGGACGCCCTGACCAAGTTCCAGGACATCGTGCCGCACCGCGGCTCGATCCTGATCCCCACCCGCGAGGGCGAGCAGGGGCGCTTCGGCTTCAAGTGCGAGCGCGGCGCCACCTACGGCATGACCCAGCTGCTGCACTCCACCGCGATCGTGGACTTCCTCGAGGAGTTCGCGCGCACCACGCCGCACCGGCCGGAGATCCTGCTGTCCTTCGGCTTCATCCCGGGCGTGGAGAAGAGCAAGAAGCTCATCCAGTGGCTCATCCAGGACCCGGGCAACGAGGCCGTCGCCGCCGAGCAGGAGTTCGTGGCCAAGACCGCCGAGCTGGACTTCGAGGGCCGCAAGAAGGCCGTCGTGGACCTCTACAAGCGCGTGGTCGACGGGGTCGCCGACCTGGACTTCCCGATCAGCATCCACCTCGAGGCCCCCTACGGCTACAACAAGCCGGCCTTCGAGACCTTCGCCGCCATGCTCGACTACTGGTCGCCGGTCGGTTGACGACCTCCGTCCCGCCTCGGCGGTGGTGCCGGTGACCGGACCTGGTGCGCCGGTCGCACCGCTGACGAGCGAACCGAACCCTCCCTGGCTGGGAACACCTCGCCCCGTCGCCGCGAACGCGGTGGCGGGGCGAGGTGCGTTCGCCGGCCGTCTAGCGTTCGGGTGAGAATTCGCCGCGGGTGGGTGCGGTTCTGCTGCGCGGGGCGTCATCGGGCGGCTCGGCCGAGCCGGGCATCTCGGACTCTCATGCATTCTTTCGGGTGATCAACCTCGGCCAATTTGGCACGGAACGCAGCGATTGACACCCGAATGTGTAGCGGCTCGCGCGTTGTCGGTCGTTTCCATGTGATCGGCTTTTCGCTACGGTCGACGAGCTGCCGAACCGGTAAGCTGACGAATTGCGCAACGGTGCGCGGGGAGCGAATCGGCGCCGTGCGCCGAAAACCGCGACCGCGCCACCGCGGCGAATATCGCATCCGATCGTCACCCGCCCGCGCGCCGGAAGGGAAATGCGCCGATGACCCTGTTACCAGCGGCGAACGTCCGGCGCGCGGCAGCTTCCCGGTTCGGCCGCGAAACGAAAAGGGGTTCTTCCGGTCGGGTGGCGAAACCGATTCGGAAACCCGTTCGCAACACAACGGACCAATTCATCGTCACTGGGGAACGCGATGACCGCGAGCGCGCCGCGAACAAGTGAACTCACCGCCCTCGACCGGGCGTTCCTGTGCATGGAGAGCGACACCGCTCCCATGCACGTCGGAGCGGTCGCGGTTTTCCGGCCGGACGGTCCGATCGACCGCGACCGGTTGCGCGAACTGCTGGCCGCGCGGGCCGCGCGCATCGGACGGCTGCGGATGCGGCTGGAGAACTCCTGGGTGCAGCCGCACTGGCGGGAGTCGGCCCGGTTCGACGCGACCGAACACGTGCAGGACCACCACGTCCCGGCGCCGGGCGGCCGCGAGGAGCTGGCGGCCCTGGTCTCCGAGCTGGTCGCCGAGCCGCTCGAACGAGACCGCCCGCTGTGGGAGCTGCACGTCATCACCGGGCTGGCCGAGGACCGGTTCGCGGTGCTGGTGAAGTTCCACCACGCCCTGGTCGACGGGCGCGAGGCGGTGCAGGTCGGCCTGCGGTTGCTCGACGGCTACACCGATCTCTCCGATGACGACGACGTCCCGCTGCGCAATCCGCTGGACGAGGCGTTCGAGCTGGTCCGCAACCCGGCGCGGTTGCTCGGCACCCTCCGCGAGACGTTGTCCAGCTCGTCCGAAGCCCTCGGCATCGCCGCCTCGGTGGTGCGCAACGTGCGCAGGCCGGTGCAGCACTCGCCGCTGCACGCCCCGACCTCGGCGGCGCGCCGGCTGGCGCTGGTGCCGGTCGACCTCGCCGACATCCGCCGCATCCGAGCTCGGCACGGCGGCACCACCAACGACGCGGTGCTCGCGGTGATCACCGGAGCGCTCCGCCGCTGGCTCGACGCCCGCGGGCAGCGCGTCGAGGACGTCCCGGCGCGGGCGCTCATCCCGGTGTGCCGACGCGCGCGCAAGCAGACCGACGGGGGCAACCAGCTCTCCGGCTACCTGTGCGAGCTGCCCGTGGCCGAACCCGATCCCGCGACGCGGCTGCGCCTGATCCGCGAGGAGATGAGCCGGCACAAGGGCAACGGCCCGCTGCGCGGTCCGGGAGCGTTCCCGGTGCTGGCCGGGAGGCTCCCGCAACTGGTGCACCAGTTCGCGACACCCGTGGCCGGCCAGGGCGCGCCGCTGCTGTTCGACACCATGGTCACCAACGTCCCGCTGCCGAACCTGCCCGCGGCGATCGACGGCGCGGATCTCGCCGAGCTGTACCCGGTCGCACCGCTGGCCGCCGGGCACGCGCTGGCCATCGCGGTGTCGCAGTACCGCGACGCAGTGCACATCGGGGTTCAGGCGAATCGGGCCGCGTTGCCCGATCTGGAGAAGCTCAGCGAGGCGCTGCCACAAGCGGTCGCCGAACTCGATGACGGGGCGTGAGCGCATGGTTCCCATCGAAGGCCCGGCACAGCCCGGATTCCGGTGGTTATATGGAGGCATGGACCGAGTGGTGCGCACCGAGCACGGTGCGGTTCAGGGCGACTCCGACGGGGAAGTCCTGTCGTTCAAGGGCGTCCCGTACGCGGCTCCGCTGGAGGGCCCGCGCCGGTTCCAGGCGCCGGCGACCCCGGTCCGCTGGGACGGTCTCCGCGATGCCACCAGATTCGGTTCCTCGGTTCCCCAACCGGCGATGCTGCCAGGGGCGCCACCGGTCTGGCGCCCGGGCGACGACCCGGACTGCCTGACGGTCAACGTGTGGACCCCGGACCGGGGCGGGCACCTGCCGGTCATGGTGTGGTTCCACGGCGGCGCCTACCTCGGCGGCACGGCCGCGGCCAGCGGTTTCGACGGCACGAAGCTGGCCCGCGCGGGCGTGGTGGTCGTGACGGTGAACTACCGCGTCGGCTACGAGGGCTTCGGCTGGGTCGAGGACGCGCCGAACAACCGCGGCATCCTGGACCAGCTGGCCGCGCTGCGCTGGGTGCGCGACAACATCATCTCCTTCGGCGGCAACCCGGACAGCGTCACGATCTTCGGCGAGTCGGCCGGTGCGGTCTCGGTCGCCGCGCTCGTCGCCGGTTCCGGCAGGAGGGGGTTGTTCCGCCGCGCGATCGCGCAGAGCCCCGCCGCGATGTACCTCGACGAGGACGAGGCCCGCAAGGTCGGCGAGCTGGTCACCGGTTCGCTCGGCGTTCCCGCCACCACCGCGGGCCTGGTCGACACCAAGGCCGAGGACCTGCACGCCGCCCAGCAGCGCGCGCAGGACGAGATGAACCGGGACCGGGCCTCCTGGACAAACGGGGTGCCCTACGGCGTGGTCTTCGACGGCGAAGTGCTCTCCGAGCTGCCGTGGGTGGCGCTGCGCAACGGCGCGGCCCCCGCGGTCGACCTGATCACCGGGTACAACCGGGACGAGGGCAGCCTGTTCACCGCCGACCTGCCCGACGACGCGCGCGATCCCGACCAGCTGGCCGCCGGGCTGCGGATCCCGCCGGAGATGGTGGCGGAGTACCGCGCGGCCCACCCCGGCATCGGCGATCGCGAGCTGCACACCTTGCTGCTCGGCGACCAGCTGTTCCGGATCCCCGCGGTGTGGACCGCCGAGGCGCACGCTGCGGCGGGCGCGCGCAGCTACCTGTACCAGTTCTCCTGGGAGAGCCCGCAGCGCGGCGGGGCGCTGGGCGCGTGCCACGGGCTGGACGTCCCGTTCACCTTCGGCGTGGCCGACGACCCGCTGGCCAGGCAGCTGCTGGGGGAGGACTCGGCGGACTTCGAGGAGCTCTCCGGGGCGCTGCGGGAGGCGTGGGTGTCGTTCGCGACGACCGGCGACCCGGGATGGCCGGCGCACGAGCCCGCCGACCGGATGGCTCGGATCTTCGACGTGCCGATCTCGGTGGCGTCCGACCCGATCGCCGCTTCGCGCGAGATCTGGAGCCGTCACTTCCCGAGGGACTGACCTGGTTCGCCCGGAGGCCGGCCCGACGGGCGATTCCGGGCGAACCAGCGGTACCCGGTCCCGCGGTGCGCCCGGGCGGTTAGCGTGTGGGTGGCTCTCGCGGGATGGAGGTTTCAGATGGTGGGAAGCGAGGCGCTGGCCGCGCTGCGCGCCGAGCTCGGCGAACCGGTGCTGCTGACCGATCCGGACTCGACCGCCAGGTTCGCCCACGACGACGCGGAGTGGGCGCCCTGCGGCAAGCCGCTCGCGGTGGTGCGGGCTCGCAGCACCGCGGACGTGGCCGCTGCGGTGCGGATCTGCGCCGAGCACGGCGTGCCGGTGGTCCCCCGCGGTGCCGGCACCGGGTTGTCCGGCGGCGCCAACGCGGTGGACGGCTGCGTGGTGATCTCGTTGGAGGGCATGGACGAGATCCTGGAGATCAACCCGCGCGAGCAGCTGGCCGTGGTGCAGCCCGGGGTGGTCAACGACCACCTGCGCGCCGCCTGCCGCGAGCGCGGCGCCTGGTACCCGCCGGATCCGGCGAGCTCGCCGTGGTCGACCATCGGCGGCAACGTCGCCACCAACGCCGGTGGTGTGTGCTGCGTGAAGTACGGCGTGACCCGCGACTACGTGCTGGGCGTCGAGGCCGTGGTCGGCTCCGGGGAGGTGGTCCGGCTCGGGCGGCGGACCGCCAAGGGCGTCGCCGGGTACGACCTGTGCGGCCTGTTCGTCGGTTCCGAGGGAACCCTGGGAGTGGTCACCGAGGTGACGGTCAAGCTCCTGCCCGGTCTGCGCGCCCCGGAGCGCACCGTGGTCGGCTACTTCGACTCGCTGACCGACGCCGGTGCGGCGGTGGCCAACGTGGCCGCCGCCGGGGTGGTGCCCTCGGCGCTGGAGCTGCTCGACCAGCACTGCCTGCGCGCGGTGGACGACTGGAAGAACATGGGCCTGTCCGCCGAGGCCGACGTGCTGCTGCTGGGGCGCTCGGACAGCCCGGGCCAGGCCGGTGAGCAGGAGGTCGACGCCCTTCTGGAGTGCTTCGAGCGGGCGGGGGCGACCTGGAGCGCGCGCTCGACCGACGAGCAGGAGGCCGACGCGCTGTTCGCCGCGCGCAGGTTGGCCTACCCGGCCCTGGAGCGGCTCGGCCCGGTGCTCACCGAGGACGTGTGCGTGCCGCGCGCCGAGGTGCCCGAGATGCTCGGCCGGATCGAAGCCGCCGCCCAGCGCCACGACACCCAGATCGCCAACATCGCGCACGCCGGGGACGGCAACCTGCACCCGCTGATCATCACCCCGCCCGGGGACGATGCCGCGCGGGAGCGCGCGCAGGCGGCCTTCGACGACATCGTGGCCGACGCGATCGCGCTCGGCGGCACGGTCACCGGTGAGCACGGCGTCGGCCTGCTCAAGCGCAAGGGCCTGCACGCCGAGCTGAGCCCGACCGTCGTGGGCATGCACCACGCCCTCAAGGAAGCGCTGGACCCGGCCGGGATCTTCAACCCCGGCAAGGTCTTCGGCACTCCCTAGCGGTTCGGCCCGCAGCCGCAGCTGCTCCGGGGCGCGGCTGCGGGTCGGACCGCGTCATCCCACCAACTTCCGGGCCGCGGTCTCGATGGTGTCCTCGTCGAGCAGCACGCGGTAGGCCGCGGCGCCCAGCGGGATGAAGCTGTCCTCGCTGGTCACCCGCGCGATCGCACCTCGGAACCCGCCGTCGACCAGCGCGGTCACCACCCCCTCGGAAACCCCGCCGCTGCGCCGCGTCTCGTCCACCACCAGCACCTTGCCGGTCGCCGCGGCCGCCTCCAGCACGTCGTCGACCGGCAGCGGAGCCAGCCACCGCAGATCGAGCACGCGCGCCTCGATGCCGCTGCGGCGCAGCCGCTCGGCGACCCGCAGGCTCATCGGCAGCCCGTTGCCGAAGGTGACCACGGTCAGATCGCGGCCGGTTCCGTGCAGCCGGGCGCGACCGATCGGCACGTGGTGCTCGCCGGGCGCCGGGTAGCGCGCCAGCCAGCCGTCGTCGCCGGATTCGTGCAGGTCGCGGGTGTGGTACAGCGCGATGGGTTCGAGGAACGCGCACACCCTCCCGTCCTCGCGGGCCGCGGCGACGCAGGTCCGCAGCATCGCCGCCGCGTCGTCCGGCCGCGACGGCGAGGCCAGCACCACGCCGGGCAGGTCGCGCAGCGCGGTGACGCTGTCGTCGTTGTGGAAGTGCCCGCCGAAGCCCTTCTGGTAGCCGTACCCGGCGATGCGCACCACCATCGGATTGCGGTAGCGGCCGTCGGAGAAGAAGCTCAGCGTGCTGCCCTCGCCGCGCAGCTGGTCGGCGGCGTTGTGCAGGTAGGCCAAGTACTGGATCTCCGGGATCGGCAGCATGCCGGAGATCCCCGCGCCCAGCGCGGTGCCCAGGATGCTCTGCTCGTCCAGCAGCGTGTCGAACACCCGGGTCCCGCCGAACCGCTTGCGCAGGCCGCGGGTCACGCCGTACACGCCGCCCTTGCGCGCCACGTCCTCGCCGAAGACAAGCACGCCCGGATCCCGCCCCAGCTCCTCGGCCAACGACCGGTTGAGCGACTGCGCCAACGTCAGCGGCCCCTCGGTTTCCGGGGCCACGTCGAAGGTCTCGTCCCGGCCGGGCGGAACCGCGGTGGCGCGCGCGGCGATCGCCACGGGCGAGTGGCGGTGGATCGCCGACATCACCTCGGCCGCGCTGGTCAGCTTGCGCCGCCCCAGCGCGTCCTCGGCCCGCTCGGCGACCTCGGCGCGCTTGGCCTCGTAGTGCTCCAGCACCTGCTGCGGGGTGCGGATGCCGTTGTCCACCAACGCCTTCGCGGTCGCCAGCAGCGGATCGCGGGCGTGGTCGCCGGTGATCTCGGTGCGCGAGCGGTAGGCCGATTCCACGTCCGATCCGGCGTGCCCCATCAGCCGCACGGTGCGCAGGTGCAGCAGCGCGGGGGAGCGGTGCTCGCGCACGTGCTCGGCCGCCCGCCGCGCGACCTGCAGGCAGCGCACCGGGTCGGAGCCGTCGGCGGCGAAGCGCTCCAGCCCCGGCCGGTCGCCGAGGGAGGTCTCGATCCAGCCGCCGGGGGTGCGCACGCTGATGCCGATCCCGTTGTCCTCGCACACCAGCAGCAGCGGCATCGGAAGGCCCTGGTAGGCGCAGTGCAGCGCCGAGTTGATCGCCCCCGCGGCGGTGGAGTGGTTGGCCGAGGCGTCGCCGAAGCTGCACACCACGACCGAGTCGGCGGGCCACTCCGCGGTGATGCCGAGCTTGGCCGCGCGGCCGAGCGAGAAGGCCAGCCCGACCGCCCGCGGCAGGTGCGAGGCGATCGTGGAGGTCTGCGGGATCACCGAGAGCTCGGCGTTGCCGAACACCTTGTGCCGACCCGCGGAGATCGGCTCGTCGGCCGAGGCCACCACCCCCAGCAGCACGTCGCGCAGCGGATCGACCCCGGGCACCTGCCGCGCCCGGCGCACGTAGAACCCGCCGGAGCGGTAGTGCAGCAGCGCCGGGTCGCTCGGGCGCAGCGCGGCGGCCACCGCGGCGTTGGACTCGTGCCCGCTGGATCCGATGCTGTAGAAGCCCAGGCCGCGCTTGCCCAGCTCGCGGGCCTGGAAGTCCAGGTGCCTGCTGCCGGCCTGGGAGTCGAACAGGGCCAGCAGCTCCTCGGCCGGGACGTCGCCCGGCGGCCCCGCCGACCACCCGGCCAGCGTCTCGCGGAAGTGGTCGTCGACCGGCTCGCCCACTCAGCCCTCCCAGTCGTCGGCCACCGTCGCGCAGGACTTCGCCAGGTGCTCCAGCGCGATCGGCAGCAGCGGATTGGTGTTCTGCTTGCGGTACAGGACCTTCACCCGGCGGTACGGCTGCCAGCCCGCGATGCGGGTCACCCGCACCCGGTCGTCCGGGATCGCCAGCCCCGGCAGCAGCGCCACCCCGAGATCGCGACCCACCAGGTCGCGGATCACCGAGTAGTCGTTGCTGCGGAAGGTGATCTGCGGGACGAACCCGGCCGCGGCGGCCAGCCGCACCAGGGTGCGCGAGCCCGCGGTGTCCTCCCGGGTGCAGATCCAGTTGTCCCGGGCCAGCTCGCGCAGCTCCACCTCGGAGAAGCGGGCCAGCGGGTGCTCGCCGGGCAGCATCAGGCGCAGCGGTTCGGCCAGCAGCTCCTCGACGCACAGCTCGACCGGCCACTGCCTGGGATCCAGGTCGTACTCGAAGACCACCGCGGCGTCCAGCACCCCGTCGAGCACGCCGTCGATGACCTCGTCCGGTTCGCCCTCGTCGAGCTGCACCTCGGCGTTCGGGCGCTGGGAGATCACCGCGGCCAGCACCCCCGGCAGCACCCGCGAGTTGGCGGTGGCGAAGGAGGCCAGCCGCAGGCTGCCCTCCTCGCCGGCCACCATGGCCCGCACCTCGCGCTCCAGCGAGTCCAGCGCGCCCAGCGCGTCGCGGCTGCGCTCGGCCAGCCGCACCGCCAGCGCGGTGCTGCGGGCGCTGCGCGCGGAGCGCTCGAACAGCGGCGCGCCGATCGCCCGCTCCAGCAGCACCATCTGCTGCGAGACCGCCGAGGCGGTGTAGCCGAGAACCCGGCCCGCTTCGGCGAACGAGCCGGTCCGCACGCACTCCTGCAGCGTTCTCAGGTGGATCGGGTTGAGCACGCGGCTCCCCTCACGCGGTGGCGGGCAGCCGACCGCGCATCCGCATCGCGGTGCGCACCCGGTCCTTGGCCATCGCCAGCGCCGCTGCGTGCGGCAGCACACCGGTCGAGGCGGCGCCGTCGAGCACCAGCAGCGTGTTGCGGCGGGTCCGCGCAGCGACCTCCTCCAGGATGCGGGCGGGCTCCGGGCGGAAGGCCGAGTACCGCGCGTCCATCGCGAAGCCGGCCGCGATCGCGCCGCCGGCGTTGGCGATGAAGTCGGGCACCAGGCCCACGCCCCGCTCGTCGAGCAGCGCCCGCGCGCTCGGGGTGGTGGGCAGGTTCGCGCCCTCGACGACCAGATCGGCCTTGACCCGCGCGGCCACCTCGTCGTCGATCACGTCCTGCCGGGCCGCGGGGATCAGCACGTCGCAATCGACCTCCAGCTCCTCGCCCGGTGCCAGCCGCTGCGCCGGAGCGGCCGCTGCCACGCAGGCGTCCCCGGACTCGGCGCGCGCCGCCAGCCACGCGGGCACGTCCAGGCCGCCGGGGTCGTGCACCGCGCCCTCGGCCGTCGACAGCGCGACCAGCTGCGCGCCCAGCTCGTGCAGCCGCGCGGCCGCAGCGGCGCCCACCGCGCCGAAGCCCTGCACCGCGATCCGCGCCCCGGCCACCGGACGCCCGCTGCGCTCCAGGGCCGCCAGCGCCGCCTCGGCCACGCCGTGGCCGGTCACGCCCAGCTGGTCGTAGGGCACCCCGCCGAGGGCTTCGGGAACGCCGACCGCCGCACCGCGGTCGGCGAGCTCGTCCTGGATGATCGCCGCGTCGTGCTCGGTCATGCCCATGTCGAGCCCCGCGACGTAGCTGGCCGGGATCTGGTCGGCGAGCCTGCGCGCGAAGGACCGCACCACGGACTCCTTGTCCGGCGAGCCGGGATCCGCCGCGATGCCCGCCTTGGCGCCGCCGTGGAACAGGTCCACCGCCGCCCACTTCCAGGTCATCACCCGCGCCAGCCGCGCGATCTCGCCGACGGTCACGCCCGGGGCCATCCGGGTGCCGCCCTTCGCGGTGCCCCGCGCGGTGTTGTCGATGACCAGCGCGCCCCGCATCCCGGTGCGCGCGTCGGAGACGCACACGACCTTCTCCGGTCCCCACTCGTCCATGCCCTGCAACGGATCCACGGATGTTCCCTTCAAACGCAGTTGTGCTCGGGGCGGATCTCGGCACCGGCGAAGCGGTCCGCGCGCAGGCCGGAGACGTCCACGACCGGCTCGCGCTCCAGCACCAGGTCGCGCATCACCTCGCCGACGGCCGGGCTCTGCAGGAACCCGTGCCCGGAGAACCCGGTGGCGTAGAGGAACCGGCTCACCTCCTCGGACTCGCCGACCAGCGCGTTGTGGTCCGGGGTGATCTCGTAGAGCCCGGCCCAGCCGTGCGCGATGCCCACCTCGGAGATCCGCGGTGCGCGCCGCTCCACGGCCGCGGCGAGCCGCTCCAGCCAGCGGTCGTCGGTGCCGAGGTTGAACCCGAACTCCTCGTCGGGGTCGGACATGCCGATCAGCAGGCCCGGTCCTTCCTCGTGGAAGTAGAAGCTGGTGGCGAAGTCGATGGTGAACGGCAACCGCGGCGGCCGGTCCGGGAACGGCTCGGAGACCAGGATCTGCCTGCGCAGCGGGCGCACCGGGAGCTCCACCCCGACGAGCTCGCCGACGGCGGCCGACCAGGCACCCGCCGCGCAGATCACCGCGCCGGTCCGCACCGCGCCTTCCGCGGTCCGCACCGCGGTGATCTGCCGCCCGCTGCGCTCGATGCCGGTGACCGGGCAGCCGCGGCGCAGCACCGCCCCGCGCTCGCGGGCGGCGCGGGCGTAGCCCTGCACCACGGCTTCCGGGGTGCAGTGACCGTCGGTGGGGGAGTAGGCGGCGGCCAGCAGCCCGTCCGGCACCGCCAGCGGGGACAGCTCGCAGGCCTCGGCCGGGGTGAGCATCCTGCTGGGCACGCCCATCGAGTTCTGCAGCGCCACGCCGGACTCGAACGCCGCGACGTCGGCCTCGTCGGAGAGCAGGTACAGGTAGCCGTGCTGCTTGAGGTCGATCTCGCCGCCCGGGCGGTCGGCGAACCGCTCGAAGGCGGTCAGACCGCGACGCCCGAGCTCGATGTTGACCGGGTCCGAGAACGTCGCCCGGACCCCGCCGGCGGCCTTGCTGCTGCTGCCGGAGCCGAGTTCGTCGCGCTCCAGCAGCAGCACCCGCACGTCGGCCTCGGCGAGGTGGAAGGCGCAGCTGGTGCCCACCGCCCCACCTCCGATGATCACCACGTCGGCAGCGGGCGGCAGCATCAGCGCCCGCCGAGTTCCGGGGGCAGCCGGTAGTCGAGCTCGGGCTCGACGGTGTCGACGTCCATCTGGGCCTTCTGCAGCTTGCCGGAGAAGTCCCAGTTCAACGACTGCCAGCGGGTGAACTGGTCGAGCACCCACATGCCGGAGAGCCTGCCGCCGTTGCCGGACTTGCCGTTGCCGCCGAACGGGAGGTGCGCCTCCGCGCCCGAGGTCGAGTTGTTCACGCTGACCATGCCCGCGCCGATGCCCTGCCGGAACCGGAACGCCGTGGCGGGGTCGGTGGTGTAGACGGCCGCGGACAGCCCGTAGCCGGGTGCGTTGCCCAGCTCGATCGCCTCGTCGAGGTCGCCGTAGGTGGTCAGGCCGACGATCGGGCCGAAGGTCTCGTTGCCGAAGATGTGATCGTCGGTGCGCATCCCGTCGACCAGCACCGGGTGGTAGTACAGCCCGGCGGCCGCGTCGCCCTGGAACCCCTTGCGCGGCGCGGATTCGGTGATCCGGCCGACCGCGTCGGAGCCCAGCGCGGTGTGGTGCGGCTGCAGGGTGTCCAGGACGGACTCGAAGTTCTCCGCGAACTTCTCCGAGAGCATCGGGCCGTAGAGCACGTCCCCGCCGGGATCGCCGACGGTCGCCGCGCGCAGCGCCTCGTCGAGCCTGCGCACGAACTCCCGGTGGACGTCGCGGTGCACGATCAGGTTGCCCAGCGAGGTGCACCGCTGCCCGGCGGTGCCCCAGCCGGAGAACAGCGCGCCCTCCACGGCCAGGTCCAGATCGGCGTCGGGCGCCACGACCATCGGGTTCTTCCCGCCGAGCTCCAGGCACGGGTTCTGCAGGTGGCGCCCGCAGAGCTCGCCGACGCGGCGGCCCACCGCGCTGGAGCCGGTGAACCCGACCTTGTCGATCGTGCCCGCTTCGAGGGCCTGCTCCAGCCCCTCGAAGGTCGACTCGCCGTCGGCGTAGACGAGGTTGAGCACGCCCTTGGGCACGCCTGCCCGCCAGGCCATCTCCGCGACGGCGTAGGCCGCGCCGGCGGCGTACTCGGCCGGCTTCCACACCACCGCGTTGCCGCACAGCAGCGCGGGGACGAGGTACCAGGAGGGCACGGCGACCGGGAAGTTGCCCGCGGTGATGATCGCGGCCACGCCCACCGGCACCCGGAAGGTGAACAGCTGCTTGTCCGGCATCTCCGAGGGCACCGTCTGCCCGTAGAGCCTGCGGCCCTCGCCGAGGAAGAAGTCGCAGGTGTCGACGATCTCCTGGACCTCGCCGAGGGCCTCGGTGTAGGGCTTGCCGATCTCGCGGGTGACCAGCCGGGCCAGGGACTCCTTGTTGGCCTCCACCAACCTGCCGAACCCGGTGATCACCCGCCCGCGCACCGGAGCGGGGATCTGGGCCCACTCGCGCTGCGCGCGTCGCGCCTGCTCGGCCGCGGCGGTCAGCGTTCCGGGAGTGCCCAGCGAGACCTCGGCGACCACGTCGTCGAGGTTCGCCGGGTTCTTCGAGAGGTACTCGCCCCCTCCGCCGGTCAGCGGCGGGGAGTCCGGTCCGATCACGGAGCTCAACTGCACCGACATGCACCTCTTCCTGCTCGAAGGACCACGCTGGGAATCACCGTAGAACGGAGACGTGCGCCACGCCGAGGATCAGAAGAGTGATTTCTCGTCGTGCTGAGCACCAGCTTCGCTTCTCCTAGCGGTTGATCTCGCGGCGTAGGCTGCGGGCGCATGGACTCCTACAGCGACGCCGACGTGCGCTCGGCGCTGGACCTCGACGCGGCCATCGCCTCGCAGCGCCTGGCCTTCGAATCGCTGGGGCGTGGCGAGGCGCAGCAGGCGGCCAAGACCGCCGTCCGGACCGGGGACAACACGGTGCTCTCCTACCTCTCGCGCTTGTCGCCGCGGCACGGCGCGGTGAGCAAGCTGGTGTCGGTGCACCCCGGCAACACCGGTCGCGGACTCCCCGCGATCTCCGCGACGGTGCTCGCGCTGGATGCCGGAACCGGGCTCCCGGTGGCCACGATGGCGGCCACGGCGCTGACCGAGCTGCGCACCGCCGCGGCCAGCGCGGTGGCCGTCGACGCGCTGGCGCCGACCTCGGTCGACGCGCTGGCGGTGCTGGGCTCGGGAGTGCAGGCGCGGGCGCACGTGCGGGCGATCGCCCGGGTGCGCGGGTTGCGCTCGGTGCGCCTGCACAGCCGCGACGCGGGCAGGCGCGAGCGCGCGGCCGCGGAGCTGGCCGAGGAGCTCGGGCTGGACGTGCGGCCCGCGGCGAGCGCGCGGGAGGCGGTGCGGGACGTCCCGCTCGTCGCGGCCTGCACGCTCAGCGAGTCCCCGGTGGTGCCCACCGCGGACCTCGCCGCAGGCGCGACCGTGCTCAGCGTCGGCAGCTTCGAACCGCAACGGTGCGAGGTGGACGCCGAGCTGCTGCGGCGCGCGGACTCCGTCGTCGTCGACGACGTCGGCACGGCCGCCGAGCACGCCGGACCGATCATGACGGCCCTCGCGGAGGGTTCGGTGCGGCGAGCCGACCTGGCCGACCTCGGCTCGGTGCTGGTGGGCGAATCCGAGGGCCGGCGGGGGAGCGGTGACCTGGTCTTCTACAACTCCGTCGGCATCGGCGTCCAGGACGCCGCCGCGGCCCTCGCCGTGCTCGGCAGGCTCTGAGGGCTCGCGGGTCTCGAAGAGCTCGCGGTGCAGTCGCACCACCGGAGCCGATCGCAGGCGGAGGACGTGGTCGGTGCGCAGCGTGCCGCGGGTGGCGAGGTCCGCCCGAAGTTCTCGCCGAAATCGCCTGCGGGCGAGCGCAGTTCGAGCGATCCGTCGGGCGGCGCGGTGAGGTGCAGGAGTCTTGCGAACGATGATCGGCGAGTCCGGGCTACGGTTCGTGCGCGCCGCGGTGGAAGGGGACTGACTCAGTGGGTTACGCAGCACGCTTCGAGCAGGAGCTGGACGGCATCCCGTTGCCGGGCCGGGTGGGCATCGCGACCTGGCACCTCGGCGAGCGGGAACCGGTGCTGCGCGGGGCAGAGCAGCAGGTGCACTCGGCCAGCACGATCAAGGTGATCGTGATGATCGCGGCGCTGCGCGCGGTGCGCGACGGGCGGCTCGACCTGGACGGGATGGTGGACCTCCCGCTGCGGCGGGCCCCCGGGACCGGGGTGCTGGTGGAGATGCCCAGCGTTTCGCGGATGTCGCTGCGGGACCTGGTGAACCTGATGATCGTGGTCAGCGACAACGCGGCCACCAACGCCGTGATCGACCAGGTCGGCTTCGACGCCATCGCCGGCTGCGCGACCGACCTGGGCTGCGCGGCCACCCGGATCGAGCGGCACATCGCCGACGTCGACGCGCCCGGCGCGCTGCGGACCACCGCGCTCGACCAGGCGCGGGTGATGGCCGCGCTGGCCGACGGCGCGGCGCTGCCCGCCGAGCTCACCGCGCACGCGCTCGACGTGCTCGCCCGGCAGCAGGTGATCGACCGGCTGCCGGCCCTGCTGCCCGAGGAGGCCCGGTTCTGGAACAAGACCGGTGAGATCAAGGGGCTGCGGCACGACGTGGCGCTTATCGGCCGCGCGCGCCCCGAGGTCGTGCTGGCCGTGCTCGTCGACCAGCTCACCGACCCGATCTCGACCAAGGGCTACCGGGGCGGGCCCGGCGCGGCGGCGAGCTCGGCGATCGGGCTCGCCGCCTGGCGGGCGCTGACCGGCTGAGTCAGCCCACGACCGGGTTCCACGGCAGCGACGAGCGGTAGAACGACTCCACCGTGGGCGGCCCCGGCAGGCCGGGGGTGCCGGGGCTCAGCGGGGTGTTGTACCGCAGCGCCTCGTCGAAGTAGCGGCGGCACTGCTGGTGCCAGTTGAGGATCCCGGCCAGCCAGTCCTGCAGCTCCGCGGCGTACTGCTGCAGCACCCGGCGCGCCTCGGAGTCCAGGTCGAACTCCTCGAAGAGGTTGGGCAGGCCCACCTCCACGGTGTGCTGGAACTGCTCCAGCCGGGCGTCGAGCAGCCGGTAGCTGATGTCGAAGGCCCGCTCCAGGTCGCAGTCGAGGAAGTTCTGCACCACCAGGACCGCGTTGTGCACCTCGCCCTCGAACTCGATCTCCTTGCGGAAGGAGAACAGGTCGTTGATCATCGTGGCCACGTCGCTGGCCGAGCTCTCCATGTTGCGGATCGTGCGGTTGCCGTAGACCTCCGCGGGAACAGCGTTGCCGTGCGAGAAGCGGGACAGGCTCATGGTGAGGTCCGAACCGAACGTGCGCGGCCGCATGTTGAAGTAGTCCACCGGGTCGGGCACCCGGTTCTGGTGCTGGTTGTCCAGCTCCCAGGTCCAGCTGTCGATCATGGTGCAGATCGCGTCGCGGAAGGACCCCCGCTGCGCGTCGGTCATCGGGGCGCTGGTGCGCCGCCACAGGTCCAGCAGCGAGCGCTCCAGCATGTTCACCGGCAGCACCGAGGGGGTCTCGTCCCGCAGCGGCATCAGCTCCTCGAGCCGCGCGTTCTGCGCCTTGGCCCCCGGCAGGTCGCGGGTGTGCCCGTAGAGCTGCGGGTAGAGGTCGTCGCCGTAGGTGCCCCACACCAGCCACTCGGAGGCCAGCTCCAGCTCCTCGCGGGTCGCGTCCGGGTCCAGGCCCGCGGCGCACAGCGGGAGGTCGTTCATCCGCAGCGCGTCCTCGTCCCAGATCTGCGGCACGTCGTCGAACATGCCCATCCGCCGCGACCAGTGCACGACGTCCTCGCGCACCGCGTCCAGGTGGGAGCTGAGCTGCAGCTGGTAGGGCAGCTCGATCTCGCGCAGCCGCACCGGACCGACCCGCTGGAACGGCACGTGGCCGAAGGACCGCGCGCGCTGCGGCGCGGTGGTCAGCAGCGACTTGCCGATGTAGGCCCCGGCGGTGCCCAGCCCGGTCGGGCCGCCCAGCAGCGCGGTGGAGCCGCCGCCGTCTGGGTAGCGGCCGGACTGCATGTGCCACTCGTGGCCGCCGGACTGCCAGTCCTGCAGCCCCTTGGCGTAGCCGAGCACCGCCATCCGCCCCGCCGGGTCGATGCCGTGCTCGTCGAGCAGGCGCGGCACCTCGGTGACCGCGGTGTGCTCGAACTGGTGCAGCCGCGAGGTGAGCAGGTCGTTGACCGCGTCGGCGGCCTCCTGGGTGCTGCACTCGAGGAACTCCTCGAACACCAGCACGCCGTTGCTCAGCTCGCCCTCGTCGAGCACCTCGCGGTCGTAGGAGAACAGGTCGTTGCGCAGGTGCACCGCGTCGGAGAAGGTGTCCCGGAGCACCTGCAGCGGGCGGGTCTCGGCGATCTCGGCGGGCACCTCGGCGCCCGCGGCGTGCTCGACCAGGTTCGCCGACCACGGCGCGCCCCCGACCTTGCGGCGCATCTCGATGTACTCGATCGGGTTGGACAGCCGGTTCTCGGTGATGTTGGCCAGCTCCCACAGCGATTCGTCGAGCAGGTGCTTGGTGTTGTCGGCGAAACGCCGCCGCCAGTCGACGCTCATCGCCGGGACCGTGCGCTGCCACAGGTCCGCCAGCCCCGCCTCCACCGGGTTCGTCGGCTCCTCGGTGATCGGCCCCTCGACCGGCATGAACGCGCGCAGCCGGTCCAGGTGCTCGCGCGCCGAGACCAGGTCGGGGGAGCGCTTGTACAGCTCGACGAAGTGGTCGTCGAAGTAGAACACCCACACGTACCAGTCGGTGATCAGGTCGAGCTCGTCGCCGTCGCAGTCCGGATGCGTGTAGGCGCACAGCAGCGCGTAGTCGTGCTTGTCCAGATCTCCCTCGGTCCAGATCTCCTTGCCCCGCTGCGGGACGTCGATCATCTCCATCCGGCGCGCCCACCGCTTGGTGTGCTCGCGGGCGCGCTGCAGGTTCGGGTTCAACCGGGCGGGGTAGGAGAGGTAGAAGTCCGGAAGTCGAAAGGACGGCATGTCGGCGTGGCCTCCTCGCGTGGTGTCCCGTCGCGAGAGCGACCAAACCAGCCCCCGCCAGCCGCGGTCGATGCCGCGCCCGTCGTTGCACACGATCGGGAAAATGGGTCCCCCGCTCAGCCCAGCGAGGCCCGTCGCGGTGATCACCGCCGGTGCACGAACTCCCCGTCGACCATGGTCAGAACCACCCCGCAACGCCCGATTTCGTCCGGCGGCAAGCCGAACGGGTCGGCGTCGAGCAGCACCAGGTCGGCGGCCTTGCCGAGCTCGATGCTGCCGGTCTCGCGCTCGGCGTGGTTCACCCACGCGCTGCCGGCGGTGCAGGCCGCCAGCGCGTCGACGAGCTCCAGCGCCTCGGCGGGCGCGAACGGGTCGGCGTCGCCGGGGTCGGCCCGGTTGACCGCCACGTGCACCCCGAGCAGCGGGTCGGCCTCCGACACCGGCCAGTCGCTGCCGGCGGCGAGCACCGCGCCCGAGGCGCGCAGCGAGCGGAACGGGTACTGCCAGCCCGCCCGGGTGTGCCCGAGCTTGGGCACGGTCAGCTCGGTCATCGCCGGGTCGTTGACCGCCCAGCGCAGCTGCACGGTGGCGGCCACCCCGAGCTCCCGGAGCCGGCCGAGGTCGCTCGGGTGCACCACCTGCGCGTGCGCGATCTGGTGGCGCCCGCCCGCCGGGTGCGCCGATGCCAGCGCGTCCAGCGCGTCGCGCACCGCGCGATCGCCGACGGCGTGGAAGTGCAGGCCGAACCCGCGCTCGGTCAGCGCGGGCACCGCCTCGGCCAGCTGCTCGGGCGGGACGAAGGACATCCCGCTGCCGCGCTGGCCGACGTAGGGCAGCCGCATCGCGGCGGTGGCGTTCTCGCACACCCCGTCGAGCATGATCTTGACCGACTCGGCCCGGAACCGCGCACCGCGCGCTCGGTCGCGCCGCTCGGTGAGCTCGGGCAGCTGCGCGAGCCCGCGCTCGCGGTCCCACCACAGCGACCCGCGCGCCTTGCCGGTGAGCAGACCGCGCCGGTCGGCGGTCAGATAGGTCTCGAGCAGGTCGGCGTAGCCCAGGTAGGGCCCGATGATCGCGTCGTGCCAGGAGGTCACGCCCCGCTCGTGCAGGTGCCGCTGGCCGGCCAGCAGCCCGTCCAGGTACTCCGCGGGATCCGCTGCGGGCAGCGCGCTCGCGACCAGCCGGACGGCGCCCTCGTGCAGGGTGCCGTCGGGCCGTCCCGCCGGGTCGCGCTCGATGCGGCCGTCGGGCGGGTCCGGGGTGCGCCGGTCGACGCCGGCCAGGCGCAGCGCGGCGGAGTTGACCCACGCCCCGTGCTGGTCGCGGTTGACCAGGAAGGCCGGGCGGTCCCCGGTGACCGAGTCCAGGGCCCGGCGGGTCGGCCAGCCCTCCGCGAAGTGGCCCGCGTCCCAGCCGCTGCCCAGCAGCCAGTCCTGCTCGGGGCGCGCGCGCAGGTGCTCGGCGATCCGGCGAAGGCAGTCGGTCGCGTCGGCGGCCTCGGAGAGGTCGCACCGCAGCAGCTGCAGCCCGCCGAAGACCGGGTGCGCGTGCGCGTCGTGGAAGCCGGGCAGCAGCAGCCCGCCGCGCAGGGAGATGACCTCGGTGCGCGGACCGCGGGCGTCCCGCACCGCCTGCTCGCCGAGCGCGGCGATCCGCCCGTCGCGCACCAGCACCGCGTCGGTGACCGAGCGGGCGGCGTCCATGGTGGCCACCGGGCCGTCGACGAAGGCCACCTCGGTCATGGCGGACCTAGTTCCGCTGCTCGCCGGTGATCAGCGACACGGCCAGCTCCTTCTGCGGCTCGCCGACCTCCGGCAGCTGGAAGCCCAGGCCGCGGATGTGCTCGACCAGCTCGGTCTCCGGCGCCACCCCGTGCGCGCGCAGGTAGTAGCCGACCGCCCCGGGCCACACCCAGGTGCCGTCGGTGTGGAAGGTCATCGGCACCGAGGAGGCACCGCGGGGGTCCAGCCGGTCGGTGTCGTAGCTGCGCGCGGCGAGCACGATCGGCGCCCGCTCCAGGTAGTCGATCACCCGGTCGCGCTCGTCGGCGGCGAGCTCCGGGCGCTCGGTGATCGGCCGCCCGTCGTCGTCGAAGACCTCCGCGGTGCGCAGGCCGCCGTTGGCCGCGGGCGCCGGCGAGGCGCGGAACCAGTCGGGGACCAGCGAGTCCGGGCGCGGGAAGCGGCGCAGCTCCTCCGCGCAGGCCTCCGGTGGGGGAGGGGTGCGCCAGTTCGGCCGGTAGTCGCCGTTGAAGTCCACGGTGTAGCTGCCGGGCCGCTGCAGCCGGTAGAGCGCGCTGACCCAGGTGCCCCGGTCGGGCTTGTGCATGCCCTCGCGCAGGCGGGCGAAGAGCTGATCGGTCTCGGCCGGCGGTGCCAGCGGGATGGCCGTGCCGTTGGGGGCGATCAGCTGGCCGACGGTTTCCCGGTGCGCGCCCACCGCCCGGTACTCGACGGTGGCCTCGTGCCAGCCAGGCGGCAACGCGCGCACGATGACCCGGCCGATCTCCTGGATCAACTGCTGCTGCGCGGCTTCGTCCAGCGCTCCCGGCTGGACACCTGGTCCCGGTTGACTCATGCTGCTCATCCTTCCAAAAGGGCAACGCGCCCGCGTCCGGATCCCCCGAGTTCCGACGCGGCCGGGAGAGCGCTATCGAACAGGTTGCGAACGGCAGCTTAGGGCCACGGCTCGCGCTGGTGGGCCGGTCGAGTTGATCTCGTTACGCAGCAGGCCGTTTCGGCGATGAACAGGGGTGCGAGGACCCGTACCGGGCACGCGGCCGTTGTCCGGGATGATGATTGTTGACAATCCGGCTCGCGGGACCTTAACTTCGAGCCATATCCGGGGTTGACGTGGGAGGTGGGCTTCGTGCGAACCGACTTGAACCTTCTTCCGCGTCCTGCCCGTTCTGCTCTCCCCCTTCTCGGCTTTCGGCGTCTCGCCTTAACGCACTCCTGATCGGGATCCGGTCACATCGGGCGCGAACTGCGCCCGCACTCGTTATGCGCTCTGAAAGGAGGTTCGGCCCATGGGACTCGTCGGCGGCGAACCGCTCATGAAGGTGACCTGGACGGATTCGGTGACAGGCCGCAACGGCTACCTCGTCGTGCACAGCCTCGTCTCCGGTCTCGCCACCGGTGGGACCCGGATGCGGGCCGGCTGCACGATGGAGGAGGTCGAGCACCTGGCGCGCGGCATGGCCCGCAAGACCGCGGTGTTCGACCTGCCGGTGGGCGGCGCCAAGGGCGGGATCGACTGCGACCCGAAGGATCCCGAGGCCAAGGGAGTGCTGCGCCGCTTCCTGCAGGCGATGCGCCCCTGGTTGGACGCGCACTGGGTGACCGCGGAGGACCTGGGCGTGCCGCAGCACCTGATCGACGAGGTCTTCGCCGAGCTGGGCATGCACCAGAGCTACCACGCGGCGATCACCCGCGCCCCGGACGCCGAGCGGACCCTGCGCCGGGTGCGCGCCGGGCTCAACGCCCCGGTTCCGGGCGGTCTGCTGCTCGGCGACGTCGTCGGCGGTTACGGCGTGGCGCAGTGCTGCCTGGGCGTGCTGCACGCCCGCGACTGGACGGCCCCGGAGACCACCGTGGCCGTGCAGGGCGTGGGCACCATGGGCGGGGGCGCGGCCTACTACCTGCACGAGGCGGGGCTCAAGGTGGTGGCCATGGCCGATGCCTCGGGCACGCTCTACCACCCGGACGGCCTGGACGTGCCCGCCCTGCTGGAGGCCAGGGACCGCTACGGCGAGATCGACCGCCAGCAGGTCCCCGAGGACGTCGCCCGGCTTCCCCGCGAGGCGGTGCTGTCGATCGAGGTCGACGTGCTCATCCCGGCCGCGGTCTCGTTCGCGATCGACGTCCCGCAGGTGCCCGCGGTGGCCGCGCGGGTCGTCGTCGAGGCGGCCAACAACCCGGTCACCCCGGAGGCGGAGGAGCTGCTCGCCACCCGCGGGGTCCCGGTGATCCCGGACTTCGTGGCCAACGCGGGCGCCGCGGCCTGGGCGTGGTGGCTGCTGATGGGCCGGGTCGACGCCGATCCGGTGCTGTCGTTCCAGGTGCTGCGGGAGGAGATGCTGGCCAAGATCCCACCGCTGCTGGCCTCCTGGGACGCCGAGGGCTGCACGCCTCGGGAGGCCGCGCTGATGATGGCCGAGCAGCGCACCGAGGAGAACCGGGCCGCCGAGGAGCAGGGCAGGGCGCTGCTGAGCATCCCCTGATCGTCCGCTTCGGGTCCGCGCCGCGCGGCGCGGACCCGAAGCGCGCGGCGCGCGAAACCCGGGTGATGCCAGCGGGTATCGGACCGGACCGGACCGGTCGGGGTCCGCCGTTCGCGGGTCCCCTGACAGCGTGCGTTCGACGTGTGACAACCTGCTACCGGAGTGCTAGCGTTGCCGGTGGTTGCGGTTTTGGTCCCAGCGTTACTGCGAAGTGCCTGCCAGAACGCAGGCGCTTTTTTTGTGCCGTGATGCTCGTGCCCGCGAGCGGTGATCAGCTCGGCGACCGGGGGTCTGCGCAGTGTTGACCCTGGCCAGTAGAAACAGGAGAAACAAGGAATGGCTACCGGTACGGTCAAGTGGTTCAACGCGGAGAAGGGCTACGGGTTCATCACCCCGGACGGCGGCGGCTCTGACGTCTTCGCCCACTACTCCGCCATCGACGCCACCGGTTTCCGCACGCTGGAGGAGAACCAGCGCGTGGAGTTCGACATCGCCCAGGGGCCGAAGGGCCCGCAGGCTGCGGGTATCCGCACCATCTGACGAGACCGGATCTTCCGGCGGCGGCAGGTCCCGGCCGCCCGCGGCCCGGCCTGCCGCCCCGGAGGTTCCCGAGGAACACGAGCATTTTTCACCCGATACGGGGTCCGCGCGGAATGTAGCCTCGGCCTGCGAGGTGTAGTTGATGCAGGTACGAGGGGTCGCTAGTGCCGCTGCGTGTGGTTGTTGCCGGGGCCACCGGCGTTGTGGGTCGTACGTTGCTCCCGCGGCTCGGCGAGCGCGAGCACCACGTCACCGCCCTGGTCCGCAAGCCGGAGAGGCTGGAAGGCGTGCCCGCCGATGAGGTCGCCGTCGCCGACGTGCTGGACCCCGACGGGCTCGCCGAGCGCGTGCGCGCGGCCGAGCCGGACGTGGTCGTCGACCTGACGTCGGGCTTCAGCGCGGCCGACCGCGACGAGGGCCTCCGGCGCACCGCCGAGCTGCGCGCGCGGGGATCGAAGAACCTGCTGGACGCGGCGGCGCAGGCGGGTGCGCGCAGGTTCATCGCGCAGAGCATGACCGCCGCCTACCAACCGCACGGTCACGACGTGCTGGACGAGGACTCCCCACTGTGGACCGAGGCCCCGGACGGCTGGGGCGAGGTGGTGCGCTCGATCGCCTCGATGGAGGAGGAGCTGCTCACCCGCGCGGGCATCGAGGGGTTCGTGCTGCGCTACGGCTCGTTGTACGGGCCGGACACCGCCTACGCCCCCGGCGGCGAGCTGCACGCGCGGGTGTGCGGCAGCGAGCTCCCGCTGGTCGAGGAGGGCATGGGGCTGACCTCGTTCACCCACGTCGACGACGCCGCCGGGGTGATCCTGGAATTCCTCGAGGGCGGCGACCCCGGGGCGTACAACGTGGTGGACAACGAGCCCGCCGAGTGCTCGGAGTGGCTCCCCGCCTACGCCCGGATGGCCGGTGGCCCCGCGCCGGTGTCGCTCACGCTGGACCAGGCGAAGGCGCAGCTGGACTGGTTGACCGTGCACCAGCTCACCGAGCAGCGGGGAGCGACGAACTTCCGCATCCGGGAGACGTTGGGCTGGCGGCCCACCTGGCCGAGCTGGCGGGAGGGCTTCGCCAGCCTGTTCGGCCTCTGGCCGGGGTGATCGCCGGCGCCTCCCTCACCGGAAGGCGCCGCGCCGCAGGGTCGGATCGGATCGAGCGCCGAACACCGCGTCGTGGAGGAGCTCGACGGGGTGGTGGGCTCGACGACCGGTGCCGTGGGCGACCTGCTGCCTGCAGGACACGCCGGTGGCGGCGACGGTCGAGTCCGGAGCGGACTCGATCGCCGGGAACAGCCGCTGCGCACCGATGCGCATGGACAGCTCGTAGTGCTCGGCTTCGAACCCGAACGATCCGGCCATGCCGCAGCACCCGGCGTCGAGCTCGTCGACCTCGGCGAGGTGGCGCAGCAATCCGGCCGAGGAGCCGGTGCCCAGGACGGCCTTCTGGTGGCAGTGCCCGTGGAAGGCGATCCGCGCGGGTCCGCTGGCCGGGGTCAGCGTCCCGTCCTCCAGCGCTTCCAGCAGCAGCTCGTCGACCAGCGCCGCGCGGTCGGCGATCGCCTCGGTGCGCCCGTCGCCCAGCAGCCGGGGGTGCTCGTCGCGCAGCGCGGACACGCAGGACGGTTCGCACCCGGCGATGCGCGCGCCGCGCTCGGCCTCCGGGGCGAGCCGCCGGACCAGGGCGCTCGCGGTGCGCTCGGCCTCGGGCAGCAGGCCCTTGGAGATCTGCGGGCGCGCGCAGCACACCTCCGATTCCACGCGCACCCTCCAGCCGGCGTGTTCGAGCAGGCGGATCGCCGCCCTGCCGATCTCGGGTTCGGTGTGGCTGGTGAACGAGTCGGCCAGGAACACCACCTCGCCGCGCTCGCCCGGTTCCACGCCCGGGGCCACCGGGGTGGCCGGCCTGGTGCTGTTCCAGCGCAGGAGGTGGTCGCGGCGGAAGGTCGGCAGCGGTCGGCGGCGGTCGATGCCGGTGATCCGCTGCAGCAGCGCGCGCAGCGGGCGCGGGGCGGCCAGCCGGTTGGTCAGCGGGGCGGCCAGCGCGCCGAGCCGGTAGAGCCGCCGGGTGGCGCCGAAGAGCCGGGAGCGCAGGTCGACCCCGTGCCGCTCGTGGTGGTGGGCGAGGGCCTCGCTCTTGAGCGTGGCCATGTCCACCGACATCGGGCACTCGTGCGCGCACGCCTTGCACTCCAGGCACAGGTCCAGCACCTCGTTGAGCCGGTCGCCCCCGAGCGCGGCGGCCGGGTCGGGCTGGGAGAGCGCCAGCACGAGCGCGTTCGCCCGGCCGCGCGTGGAGTGCTCCTCGTCGCGGGTGGCCATGAACGACGGGCACATCGCGGCGCCCGAGGTCGGCGGCTTGCGGCAGGCGCCGATGCGCTGGCAGCGCTCGGCCTCGCCGCGCATCCCGCCGTGGCGGCCGAAGTCGAAGTGGGTGTCGATCGGCGTCGGCACCGGCAGGGTGGGCTCGCGGAGGTTGTCGGTCATCGGCGGCGCGTCGACGACCTTGCCGGGGTTCATCCGGCGCTCCGGGTCGAACAGCGCCTTGACCTCGCGCATCGCTTCGTAGACGGTGTCGCCGAAGATCCGCCGGTTGAACTCGCTGCGCGCGTAGCCGTCGCCGTGCTCGCTGGAGTTCACCCCGCCGTAGGACAGCGCGAGCTCGCAGACCTCCTCGGCGACCCGGCGCATGGTGCTCACCTGATCCGGCCGGGTGAGGTCGAGGAACGGCCGGACGTGCAGGCAGCCGGCCGAGGCGTGCCCGTAGAAACCGGCGCGCAGGCCGTGCGAGTCGAGGATCTCGGCGAACCGGGCGGTGTACTCGGCCAGGTGCTCCGGGGGCACCGCGGTGTCCTCGACGAAGGCGATGGAGCGCTCGGCGGGTCGGCCGGCGGCCATCAGCAGTCCCAGGCCGGACTTGCGCAGCGCGCGCAGCGGGGCGAGCTCGGCCTCGGTGGCGGCGAGCGCGCTGGCGTAGCCGTGGCCCTCGGCGCGCCAGGCGGCGGCCAGGGCCTGCGCGCCCGCGCGGGCCTCCTCGGCGGTCTCGCCGTAGAACTCGGCGAACATCAGGGCCTTCGGGTCGCCGTGCAGCGCGCCGAAGAGGTGGCCGTGCTGCGGTGAGCTGCGGGCCAGGCCGAGGATGAAGTCGTCGACCATCTCGATGCCTGCCGCGCCGGTGCGCATCGCGGTGTCGGTGGCGGCGATGCAGGCCGCGGTGGAGTCGAAGTGGCCGACGACCATCGCGGTGGCCTTCGGCCTGGGGGTGAGCCGGACCAGCGCTTCGGTGACGGTGGCCAGCGTCCCCTCGGAGCCGACCAGGAACTTCGCCAGGTCGAACGGTCCCTCGGCGAGCCGGTCGAGGCGGTAGCCGCCGGCCCGGCGCCAGAACTGCTGGGACTGCTGCGCCAGACCGGGCCGCGCCGAGTCGACGATTCTCGGCAGCTCGCGGCAGATCTCGCCTTCGAGGCCGCTGCCGGCGGCCTTCTCGGCGAGCTCGGCGGGGGAGAGCTCGCGCAGGCGCGCCCGAGAGCCGTCGGAGAGCACGACCTCCAGCTCCTCGACGTGGTCGATGGTCATGCCGTAGCGCGCCGAGCGGGACCCGCAGGAGTTGTTGCCGATCATCCCGCCGAGCGTGGCCCGGTTGCTGGTGGAGGTGTCGGGGGCGAAGAACAACCCGTGCTCTCCCGCGGCGAGGTTGAGCTCGTCCTGGACCAGCCCGGGCTGCACCCGCGCGAGCATCCGGTCCGGATCGAGCTCCAGCAGGCGGTTCATGTGCTTCGAGAAGTCCAGCACGACGGCTTCGCCGACCGCCTGCCCGCAGTGGCTGGTCCCGGCACCGCGCGGCAGCAACGCGGCTCCGGCTTCCCGGCACAGGCGAGCGGTGGTCTCGACGTCGCCGGCGTGCCGCGGGAAGACCACGCCCACCGGGCGGACCTGGTACATGCTCGCGTCGGTCGCGTAGAGGTGGCGGGTGTAGTCGTCGAACCGGACGTTCCCGTCCAGATGGCGGCGGAGTTCCTCGGCGAGGGCCGTGTCGACCTGGCGCACGTGCGGATCCTTCCGGTGTTCTGCTCGGCGAAAACCGTTGCCGGGCAGGGACGAATTGCGGGGAGGATGTGCTGTCGAGCGAGCGGTGGGCCGCTTGACATGATCCGCAGTTTGTCTACAGAATTCAAGCTGCCGAGAATCGAGTTTCGCTTGCCGGAAGATCGTCCTCACCGTGGAGGGCCCGATGTCCGTTGCCAGCAGTCGACATTTCCTGCAGATCCCCGGCCCCACCAACGTTCCCGACCGGGTGCTGCACGCGATCGCCAACCAGACCATCGACCACCGCGGCCCGGACTTCGCAGAGCTGGCCCTGGAGATCTTCGACGGGCTCCGCGCGGTGACCCGCACTTCCGGCGAAGTGGTGCTCTACCCCTCCTCGGGCACCGGCGCGTGGGAAGCCGCGCTGGTCAACACGCTCTCGCCGGGCGACGGCGTGCTGATGTACGAAACGGGGCACTTCGCACAGCTGTGGTTCGACCTGGCCGTCGAGCTCGGCCTGCGCCCCGAGATCCTGCCGGGTGACTGGCGCACCGGCGCCGATCCGGCCGCGATCGCCCGGCGGCTGCGCGCCGACGCCGAGCACCGGATCAAGGCCGTCGCCGTCGTGCACAACGAGACCTCCACCGGCGTGGTCAGCGACATCCCCGCCGTCCGCGCCGCGATCGACGAGGTCGACCACCCGGCGCTGCTCATGGTGGACGCGATCTCCTCGCTGGGCTCGATCGACCTGCGGCACGACGAGTGGGGCATCGACGTCACCATCAGCTGCTCGCAGAAGGGCCTGATGCTGCCGCCCGGCATCGGGCTGAACGTGATCGGCACCAGGGCGCTGCGGGCCGCCGAGTCCGCGGGATCGCGCAGGTCCTACTGGGACTGGCGACCGCTGCTGGAGGCGGGCCGGAAGGGCTACTTCCGCTACACCCCGCCGACCAACCTGCTCTTCGGGCTCCGCGAATCGCTGGCGATCATGCTGGAGGAGGGGCTCGACGAGGTCTTCGCCCGGCACCGCAGGCACGGCGCGGCCACCCGCGCGGCGGTGCGGGCCTGGGGGCTGGAAGTGCTGTGCGCCGACCCGGCGACCGCGCCGGGGACCGAACACAGCGGGGCGCTCACCGCGGTGCTGCTGCCGCCGGGGCACGACGCCGACCGGCTGCGCGAGGTGATCCTCGAGCGCTTCGACACCTCGCTGGGGGCGGGTCTGTCCAAAGTGGCCAAGAAGGTCTTCCGCATCGGTCACCTGGGCGCGTTCAACGACGCGAGCCTGCTCGGCGCGCTGGGCGCGATCGAGGCCGGGCTGGGGCTGGCCGGGGTGCCGCACCGGCCCGGCGGGGTCACCGCCGCGATCGCCGAGCTGACCGGAGGCGCCGATGTCCCCTGAGCTGATCTCGATCCTCGCGCTGGTGGCGGTGTTCGTGATCGCCAGCGCGTTCTCGGTGAACATGGGCGCGCTCTCGTTCGCCGCGGCGTTCCTGGTCGGCACCCTGGCCGCCGGGATGAGCTCGGACGACGTGCTCGCCGGATTCCCCGGTGACATCTTCATGGTGCTGGTCGGCGTGACCTACCTGTTCGCCATCGCGCGCGCCAACGGCACGATCGACTGGCTGGTCTACCAGGCCGTTCAGCTCGTCGGCGGGCGCATCGCGCTGGTGCCGTGGGTGATGCTCGCGGTCTCGGCGCTGCTGACCGCCATCGGTGCGGTGCCGCCCGCCGCGGTGGCCATCATCGCCCCGATCGCGATGGGCCTGGCCGCCAAGCACGGCATCAACCCGCTGCTGATGGCGGTGATGGTGGTGCACGGCACGATGGTCGGCGGCTACTCGCCGATCTCGGTGTTCGGCGTGATCGTCAACGGCGTGGTGGATCGCAGCGGGCTCGACGGCAGCCCGCTGTTCCTGTTCCTCGCCAGCGCCGCGGTCAACCTGGTGCTCGCCTCGGTGGCGTTCCTGCTGTTCGGCCGACGCGGTGCCCGGCCGGCGCCCGCCGAGGGACCCGGTGCGGCGCGCGACGTCTCGGCCCTCCAGCGGGTCGAGATGAGCCGGGACAAGGCGCTGACCCTGCTGGGCATCCTGACCATGGTCGTGCTGACGCTGTTCCTGCAGCTCGACATCGGGCTGGTGGCCATCACGATCTCCGTGGTGCTGGGTCTGGTCATGCCCGCGGCGCACCAGGACGCGGTCAAGAACGTCACCTGGCCGACCGTGCTGCTGATCTGCGGTGTGCTCACCTACGTCGGCGTGCTCCAGGAGATGGGCACGATCGACTACGTCAGCAACGCGGTCAACGGCATCGGCGTGCCGCTGCTGTCGGCCTTCCTGCTGTGCGTCATCGGTGCCGTGGTCTCGGCGTTCGCCTCCTCGACCGGGCTGCTCGGTGCGCTGATCCCGCTGGCGGTTCCGCTGATGGCCTCCGGGCACGTCGGCGTGGCCGGCATGGTCGCCGGGCTGGGCGTGGCCTCCACCGTGGTGGACATCAGCCCGTTCTCCACCAGCGGGGCGATCTGCCTGGCCAACTCCCGCGAGCAGGACCGGGACGTGGTCTTCAAGCGCCTGGCCCTCTACGGCGGGTCGATGGTGGTCAGCGCACCCGTGATCGTGTGGGTGACCATGATCGCGCCCGGCTTCTGAGCGCGGGGCTGTCGCGCGATCGTTCGGCGGTCTAGGTTCTCCGGTGGTAGGACCAATTGGCGGGAGAAGCATGACCACCACCGATGTCGCGGCGCTGCGGGAACTGCTGCCGGAGGGCCGGGTCTTCGACGACCCGGACGTGCTGGCGGCGCACAGCAGGGACCGGGCGACCTTCTGCCCCTCGGGCACCCCGGCGGCGCTGGTGCGCGCCCGCAGCACCGAGGACGTGTCCGCCGTGCTGCGCTGGGCCAACGACAACCGGGTTCCGGTCGTGCCGCAGGGCGCGCGGTCCGGGCTGTCCGGTGCGGCCAACGCGCTCGACGGCAGCGTGCTGCTGTCGCTGGAGAAGATGGACGCGATCGTCGAGATCGACCCCGACGAGCAGGTCGCGGTGGTGCAGCCCGGCGTGATCAACGGCGACCTCGCGGCGGCGGTGGCGGAGAAGGGGCTGTTCTACCCGCCGGACCCGGGCTCGCGCGGCATCTCCACCATCGGCGGCAACGTCTCGACCAACGCCGGCGGGATGTGCTGCGTGAAGTACGGCGTGACCGGTGATTTCGTCCGCGGCCTCGAGGTCGTGCTGGCCGACGGCAGCGTGATGCGCACCGGCCGCCGCACCGCCAAGGGCGTCGCGGGCTACGACCTGACCCGGCTGGTGGTCGGCGCCGAGGGCACGCTCGGCGTGGTCACCGAGGTCACCGTGGCGCTGCGCCCGGCCAGCGCGCAGCCGCTGACCGCCGTGGCCTTCTTCCCCGAAGTCGCCCAGGCGGCGCGCACCGTGACCGGTTTCCTCGCCGCCGGGCACCGGCCCTCGGTGCTCGAATTCATGGACGCCTCCTCGGTCGCGGCGGTCCAGCAGATCGCCGACCTGGGCTTTCCCGAGGGGATGGCCGGGATGCTGCTGGTGCAGTCCGACATCGGCGAGGCAGCACCCGCCCAGCTCGCCGCCTTCGAGGAGGTCGCCTCCGCGACCGGGGCCGCGGAGGTGGTGGTCTCGGACAGCGCCGCCGAGGGCGAGCTGCTGATGCAGGCCCGCCGCCTGGTCGGCGACGCGCACGAGAAGCTCGGCAAGGCGCTGCTGATCGACGACGTGTGCGTGCCGCGCAGGAACCTGGAGGAGATGGTCACCGGGCTCAACCGCATCGAGGCCGAGCACCGGGTGCAGGTGCTGTGCGCCGGTCACGCCGGTGACGGCAACATGCACCCGGTGGTGGCCTTCGACGAGTCCGATCCGGACGAGACCGCGCGCGCCCGCCAGGCCTTCGACGCGATCATGGCGCTGGGCCTGAGCCTGGGCGGCACGATCACCGGTGAGCACGGCGTCGGTCAGCTCAAGCGCGAGTGGCTCGGCCGCGAGCTCGACCAGGCGGGGCTGCGGACCTCGCACGCCATCAAGCGGGCGCTCGACCCGAACGACATCCTCAACCCGACCCGGGTCCTGCCCGGCGGTTAGGGAGCGGTCCTGCCCGGCAATCAGTCGTGCTCGTAGGCGTCGTCGACCGGCACCTCGCGGTGCTGGTCGACCAGGTCGGCCGGGTCGGCGTCCAGCGGTCGGTCCGGCGGGAGGGTCTCGTTCTCCTCGACCAGCTCGTCGGCCTGGCGCGCCTGCTCGGCGGCGTCGGCATCGGGCGTTTCGGGATTCATCGAACCTCCTGGGTGCTCCGGCGGCGCACTCGACGTTACGAGCGGGCTGCCCGGCCCGCGACACCACATTGTGCGCGGCCCGGCGGTCAACGATCGACCTGCGCGGTGGCCAGCCGCGCGTGCCGCCGACCGTAGAGGAAGTAGATCGCCAGCCCCAGCACCAACCACGCGGCGAACCGCAGCCAGGTGATGATGTCCAGGTTGGCCATCAGGTACAGGCAGGCCAGCGCGGCGACGACCGGCAGCGCGGGGGAGAGGGGGACGCGGAACGGGCGCGCGAGCTCCGGCCGGGTGCGTCGGAGCACCGGCACCGCGACGCACACGATCAGGAAGCCGGAGAGCGCGCCGATGCTGACCATGTCGGAGAGCTCCGAGATCGGCACGAACGCCGCCAGCAGCATCACCAGCACCGCGGCGCCGATGGTCACCCGGTGCGGGGTGCCCCACCTGCGGTGGACCCGCGAGATGCGCTGCGGCAGCAGCCCGTCGCGGCCCATCGCGAAGCCGATCCGGCCGATGGTCACCAGGTTCACCAGCATCACCGAGGTCAGCCCGGTCACGGCGCCAAGCGAGATCAGCGCGGCCACCCACGGCTGCCCGACGGTCTGGAAGGCCGCGGCCAGCGGAGCGCCCTCGTCCAGCTGCCGGTAGTCGATCATCGCGGCGAGCACGATCGCGACCAGCACGTAGATCAGCGTGCAGGAGATCAGGCTGCCCAGCAGGCCCACCGGCAGGTCGCGCTGCGGACGGCGGGTCTCCTCGCCGAGGTTGGCCAGCGCCTCGAACCCGGTGTAGGCGAAGAACACCACCGCCGCCGCGGTGAGCACCCCGCCGAAGCCGTAGACGGACTGCTCGACGCCGGCCAGCGCCTGCAGCAGCGGCTGCTCCAGCGCGCTGGCGCTGGCCTCGGGCGGCTGGGCGGGCGGGACGAACGGGTCCAGGTTGGCGCCGTTGAAGAAGAACAGGCCGGCCACGACCACCAGCGCGCACACCGAGACCTTGATCACCACCAGGCCGTTGGTCAGCCAGGACGACTCGCGGATGCCGGCGACCGCCACCGCCGCGAGCACCGCGATGATCAGCACAGCGCCGAGGTTGACCGGGGCGTCCTCGCCGAAGAACTCGCCGGGCAGCCCCAGCAGGTTGGCGACGTAGCCCGACCAGCTGCGCGCCACCACCGCCACGCCCAGCGAGAACTCCAGGACCAGGTCCCATCCGATGATCCAGGCGAACAGCTCCCCGAGGGTGGCGTAGGCGTAGGTGTAGGCGCTGCCCGCGGTCGGCACCGAGGCGGCCAGCTCGGCGTAGCACAGCGCGGCCAGCGCCGCGACGATCCCGCCGATGAGGAACGACAGCACCACCGCCGGACCGGCGTGCTGCTTGGCCTCGACCCCGGCGAGGGTGAACACCCCGGTGCCGATGATCACGCCGATGCCGAAGCCGACGAGGTCCTTGCCGGTCAGCCGCCGCTTGAGATCGCTGTGCTCACCGCGCGCGAGGATGTCCTCGACGGGCAGCGTTCGCAGTAGGCTCACGGGACCGAACGGTAGAAGATGATCGTCCGGACGGCGCGCTCACGCCGCCAGCGCCGGGTTCAACCAGCTCAGCACGCCGGGAGCCCCGGCGACGATGAGGAAGTGGCCGACGCGGCCCAGCAGGCTGGCGGCGAGGAAGCCCAGCAGCGGCAGACCCGCCGCGCCGGAGAGCAGGCACATCAGGCTGTAGGGCGGGAGCCCGGGCACCGCGCTCGCGGCCAGCACGCCCATGCCCCACCAGGGGTGTTCCTGGGTGCGGCGGTGGAACCCGTCCAGCCACGCCGCCCAGCGGCCGTTGCGCTCGCGCTGCACCCGCCGGGTCAGGCGCTCGCCGAGCGCGAAGCCGCCCCGGCCGGCGAAGTAGAACAGCGTCTTGCCCGCGACCTGGCCGATCGCCGCGGCCAGCGCCAGACCCCACCAGCTGACGCCGTCGACGGTGGAGACCACGCCGAGCAGGTAGAGTTCGATGTTGACCAGCGGGAACAGCGCGCCCAGCGCGGCAGTGCCCGCAGTGGCCAGCAACCACCCGATCAACCGATTCTCCGAACCCCGGCGACAAACCCCCAGAACCCTAGCGGCCGGTCACCCGGCGTGACCGCGGAGGGGCGGCGGACGTGGTGATCGCCGCCTTGACTGGGTTCGACCGCGGTGACAAAGGTGGAATCACCCAGAGTGCGAGCGCGGAGGTGGTCATGGCCGACCAGGTGCTGTTCCCGAAGTTGCGCGAACCCGACGAGACCGAGGCGCTGCGGTTCGGCGATCGGGCTCTGAACTACCGGGAGCTGGCCGGTGCGGCCGGAGCCGTCGCAGCGCGGGCCGCGGGCAAGCGGCGCGTGGCGGTGTGGGCGACCAACGCGCTGGAGACCGCCGTGGCGGTGATCGGCGGGCTCGGCGCGGGAGCGGCCGTGGTGCCGATCAACCCGAAGGTGGGCGAGCGCGAGCTCGCGCACATCCTCGGCGACAGCGAACCCGAGCTGATCTTCGCCGAACCCGGTTTCCAGCCGCCCGAGGGGCTAGGCGACGTCCCGATCGCCGAGGTCGACGTCGAGGCGCGCGGCGGGGAGCTGCCCGACGACGCCGGTCGGGACGAGCCCGCGCTGATCGTCTACACCTCGGGCACCACCGGGCCGCCCAAGGGCGTGGTGCTGCCGCGCCGCGCGATCGCGGCCAACCTCGACGCGCTCTCCGAGGCCTGGCAGTGGACCTCCTCGGACGTGCTGGTGCACGCGCTGCCGCTGTTCCACGTGCACGGGCTGATCCTGGGCACGCTCGGCCCGGTCCGGTTGGGCGGGGCGGTGCGCCACCTCGGCAAGTTCGACACCGCGGTGGTGGCGGGGGAGCTGTCCGGAACGGCGACGATGATGTTCGGCGTCCCGACGATGTACCACCGGCTGGCCGCCGACGCCGAGAACGACCCGCAGCTGGGCCGGGCCATCGGCAAGGCCCGGCTGCTGGTCTCCGGCTCGGCCGCGCTGCCCGCGGTGGAGCACGAGCGCATCGAGCGGCTCACCGGTCAGCGGGTGGTCGAGCGCTACGGGATGAGCGAGACGATCATGAACTGCGGGGTGCGCGCCGACGGCGACCGGCGGCCCGGTTACGTCGGCAAGCCCTTCGCCGGGGTCGAGCTCAAGCTGGTCGACGAGCAGGGCGCCGAGCTCACCGCCAGCGACGACGAGGCGGTCGGCGAGATCCTGGTGCGCGGTTCGAACCTGTTCAGCGGGTACCTCAACCGGCCGGACGCCACCGAGGCGGCCTTCGCCGACGGTTGGTTCCGCACCGGTGACATGGCGGTGCGCGCGCCCGACGGCTACATCCGCATCGTGGGCCGCAAGGCCACCGACATCATCAAGAGCGGCGGCTACAAGATCGGCGCGGGCGAGATCGAGAACTGCCTGCTGGAGCACCCCGCGGTCGCCGAGGTCGCGGTCACCGGTGAAGCCGACCCGGATCTGGGCGAGCGGATCATCGCCTGGGTCGTGCCCGCCGGTGAGGTCGACGAGCAGGAGCTCGTCGACCACGTGGCCCGGTTGCTTACCCCGCACAAGCGCCCCCGCGAGGTGCGGCTGCGCGAGTCGCTGCCGCGCAACGAGATGGGCAAGGTGCAGAAGAAGGCCCTCATCGGGCAAGGCGGCCGTGGCTGAGCACGGGGGTGGCCGCGCCCTGGTGGAGGCGATCGGCCGGGAGTTCGCCGAGTTCGAACCCCCGGCCGCGGCCACCACCGGGGACGGACCGCTGGACTGGCCCGGTTACGCCGAGCAGCGCGCCCGCGCCGCCGACCGCTGCGGCAGCGACGAGTCGGTGGTGTGCGGGCGCGCGTGGCTGGGCGCGCGGGAAGCGGTGCTGATCGCCTTCGACTTCGGCTTCCTGGGCGGTTCGGTCGGCCAGGAAGCCGGGGCGCGCATCGCCGCGGCGTTCGAGCGGGCGCGCGAGCTGCGGTTGCCGGTGGTCTCGCTGGTGGCCTCCGGCGGCAGCCGGATGCAGGAGGGCATCCGCGCGCTGCGCCAGCTGCAGGTCATCGCGCACGCCTGCCTGCTGACCAGGCGCGAGCGCATCCCGCACATCACCGTGCTGCGCGACCCGACCACCGGTGGCATGTGGGCGGCCCTGGCCGCCGCGGCCGACGTGGTGCTCGGGCTGCCCGGGGCTGCGGTGGCCTTCGGCGGTGCCCGGGTGCGCGGGGGAACCGACGGCGAGGAGTTCCGCGCCGAGGGCAAGTTCGAGGACGGCCAGCTCGACCGGATCGTGCCCGAGGACGAGCTCCCCGAGCAGCTGACCGAGCTGGTCGAGCTGCTGCACCCGGCGCGGCTGCCGCGCCCGCCGGAACCGGCGCCGGTGCCGGCAGCGCTGACCGCGGGCACGCCCGCGCGCAGCGGGCTGGAGTCCCTGCGGCGCGCCCGCGCGGAGGGGCGGCCGCGCGCTCGCGAGTACCTGGAGGCTTACTTCGAGCGGTGCTTCGAGATCAGCGGCGACCGCGCCGGTGGCCGGGACGAGGGCATGATCTGCGGTTTCGGCGACCGCGACGGCCGCACGATCGCCTTCGCCGCCCAGTGCGGCACCGCGAACGCCCCCGCCGGGTTCCGCACCGCGGCGCGGCTGATCCGGCTCGCCGACCAGCTCGGCGCGCCGGTGCTCACCCTGGTCGACACCCCCGGCGCGGCCAACGACGCGGCCGCCGAGCGCGGCGGTGTCGGGCCGGCCATCGCCGAGGTGTTCACCGCGGTGGCCGAGGCGCGCGTTCCGGTGACGACGCTGGTCATCGGGGAGGGCGGTTCGGGCGGTGCGCTGGCGCTGGCCGCCCCCGAGCGCACCTGGATCACCTCGGACGCCTACTTCGCCGTCATCGCGCCGGAGTCGGCGGCGGCCATCCTCAAGCGCGAGGAGGCCGAGGTTCCCGAGCTCGCCGGGCTCCTGCGCATCCGCCCGGAAGACCTCGTGGAGCTCGGCTTCGCGCGAGGCATCGCGCGCTAGGCGCCGCTCGGGGCCGGTCGGGGGAGCGCGATCCGGCTCGCGCAGATCGGTGATCAAAGCCACCCCTCCGGCGGGGCGAAAGCGGACGGTTCGTGTTCTAAACTCAGGCTTGCCTGACAAAGGTTAGGCTTGCCTGAGTATGTAGAAGGGCGCGATGAACCGGACGGGGATCAGCGGCAAGGTCGCCATCGTGACCGGCGCCGGGCAGGGGATCGGGGCCGAGGTGGCCGCCGCTCTGGCCGAGCTCGGTGCCGAGGTGGCGGCGGTGGACCGCAACGGCGAGCAGGTCGAGACGGTCGCGGCGCGGCTGACCGAGCAGGGCCACCGGGTCCGGGCCCACCGCGCCGACGTCGCCGACCCGGCGGCCGTTGCCGACGTGGTGGCCCTGGTGGAGGCCGAGCAGGGGCCGGTCGACATCCTCGCCAACGTCGCGGGCGTGCTGCAGCACGGCACCGTGCAGGAGATGACCGACGCCGAGTGGCAGCGCACCTTCGCGGTCAACACCACCGGCGTGTTCAACTTCTGCCGCGAGGTGAGCAGGCGCATGGTCTCCCGGCGGCGCGGCGCCATCGTCACCGTGGGGTCCAACGCGGCCGGCGTGCCGCGGCACTCGATGTCGGCCTACGCCGCCTCGAAGGCCGCGGCCACCATGTTCACCAAGTCCCTCGGCCTGGAGCTGGCCGAGCACGGCATCCGCTGCAACATCGTCGCGCCCGGATCCACCGACACCGAGATGCAGCGCGGCATGTGGGCCGACGACGACGGCGCCGCGCGGGTGATCGCGGGCTCGCCGGAGACCTACAAGGCGGGCATCCCGCTGCGCAAGATCGCGACCCCGGCCGACATCGCCAACGCGGTGGTCTTCCTGGCCTCCGAAGAGGCCGGGCACATCACGATGCACGACCTGTACGTCGACGGTGGCGCCGCGCTGCGCGCCTGAACCCGCCGCGAATCGCGAGAGGTTGCCATGACCACGATCGACACCGAACCCGGGGTGCTGGACGACGACACCCTCGTCGCCGGCTCGGCCCGGTTGCTCGCGGCGTACGAAGCCGGATCGTCGTTCTTGTTCTCCGGGCCGCGCGGCGTGCTGCTCACCCGCGGCGTCGCCGCCACCGTGCCCAAGACCCAGTGCGCGCGGGAGCGGCTTCCCCAGCGGATGCGCGAATTCTTGGACGGCGCGGTGGAATTCGGCCGCCGCAATCCGATGGTGGTCGGCGCGGTGCCCTTCGACGACGACCTCCCGGCGCACCTGGTGCTGCCCGAGGAGGTGGTGCGGGCCGAGCCGCTGAACGTGCTGGTGCCGCAGGCCAGCCGGGCGACCGGCCCGGACTTCGACGTCCGCCCGGTGCCCGAGCCGGAGGAGTACGCGCTGGGCGTCCAGCGGTTGCTGCGCCGGATGGAGCGGGGCGAGCTGAGCAAGGCCGTGCTGGCCCGCTCGCTGGAGCTCACCCCGAGCGGGCCGGTCGACGTCCGGGAGATGCTGCGCAACCTCGCGCTGGCGGACCCGGCCAGCTACACCTTCGCCGTCGACCTCCCGCGCCGCGGCGAGGACGGCACCCGCGACAACTTCGGCGCGCAGCCCGAGCTGGCCCGCACCTTCCTCGGCGCGAGCCCGGAACTGCTGGTCTCCCGGCAGGGCACCGCCGTGCGCTCGAACCCGATGGCCGGGTCCCGGCCGCGCAGCGCGGACCCGGTCGAGGACCGGCGGCGCGCCGACGAGCTGGCCGCTTCGGAGAAGGACCACCGGGAGCACGCCGCGGTGGTGGAGGCCGTCGCAGAGGCGCTGCGCCCGTTCTGCGCCGAGCTGCACGTCCCGCAGGCGCCCGCGGTGGTCTCCACCAACGCCATGTGGCACTTGGCCACCGAGGTCACCGGCGAGCTGCGCGATCCGGCCACCACCTCGCTGGAGCTGGCCGACGCGCTGCACCCGACCCCGGCGGTGTGCGGCACCCCGCTGGATCGGGCGCGCGCGGCGATCGCCGAGACCGAGCCGTTCGACCGCGGCTACTACGCGGGCATGGTCGGCTGGTGCGACGCCGGCGGAGACGGCGAGTGGGTGGTGGCCATCCGGTGCGCCGACGTCGAGCGGGACGCGCTGCGCCTGTTCGCCGGCGCGGGGATCGTGGCCGGCTCCGATCCCGCCGACGAGCTGGCCGAGACCACCGCGAAGTTCCGCACCGCGCTGTCCGCGATGGGCCTGGACCAGGCCAACTGAGGGGAAGACATGATCGCTTCACTGCCCGGGGTCACGCTGTGGCCGGACGAGTTCGCCGAGCGCTACCGCGCCGCGGGGTACTGGCAGGGCTACACCCACGGCCAGATGCTGCGGGTGCGCGCCACCAAGCACCCCGACCGCGTCGCGGTCGTCGACGCCCAGCGCCGGGTGACCTACCGCGAGCTCGACGACCGGGCCGACCGGTTGGCCGCGGGCCTGCGCGAGCGCGGCATCGGCAAGGGCGACCGGGTGGTGGTCCAGCTGCCCAACACCGCCGAGCACTACGAGGTCTGCTTCGCGCTGTTCCGGCTGGGGGCCCTGCCGGTGTTCGCGCTGCCGTCGCACCGGCTGACCGAGATCTCCTTCTTCTGCGAGTTCAGCGAGGCCGCCGCCTACATCACCGCGGACGTCGAGGCAGGGTTCGACCACCGCGATCTCGCCGCCGAGGTGCGCGAGGAGCTGCCCGAGCTCACCGTTCTCATCGCCGGCGACCCCGGCCAGTTCACCGCGCTGTCCGATGTGGACGCCGATCCGGTGGGCCTGGACGAGCCCGCCGCGAGCGACGTGGCCTTCCTGCAGCTGTCCGGCGGGAGCACGGGCGTGCCGAAGCTCATCCCGCGCACGCACGACGACTACATCTACTCCTTCCGCGCCAGCAACGAGATCTGCGGGATCACCGAGGACACCGTCTACCTGGTGGCGTTGCCCGCCGCGCACAACTTCCCGATGAGCTCGCCCGGCGCGCTCGGGGTCTTCCACGCCGGTGGCCGCGTGGTTCTCGCGCGCAGGCCCAGCCCGGACGAGGTCTTCCCGCTGATCGAGCGGGAACGGGTCACCCAGGCGCCCGCGGTGCCGCCGCTGGCGCTGCTGTGGCTCGACGCCGCGCCGGAGAGCTCGCACGACCTCTCCAGCCTGCAGGTGCTGCAGGTCGGCGGGGCGAAGTTCGGCGAGGAGGTGGCCCGCCGGGTCCGCCCGGTGCTCGGCGCCACGCTGCAGCAGGTGTTCGGGATGGCCGAAGGACTGGTCAACTACACCCGGCTGGACGACCCCGAGGAGGTCATCGTCAGCACCCAGGGGCGCCCGATCTCACCGGACGACGAGGTGCTGGTGCTCGACGACGAGGACGACCCCGTCCGGCCGGGGGAGACCGGGCACCTGCTCACCCGCGGGCCCTACACCATCCGCGGGTACTACGCGGCGGACGAGCACAACGCCCGCGCGTTCACCCCCGAGGGCTTCTACCGCACCGGTGACCTGGTTCGGCTGACCGCCGAGGGCAACATCGTCGTCGAAGGGCGCGCCAAGGACCAGATCAACCGGGGCGGCGAGAAGATCGCCGCCGAGGAGGTGGAGAACCACCTGCTGGCCCACGAGTCGGTGCACGACGCCGCGGTGGTCTCCATGCCGGACGACTACCTCGGCGAGCGCAGCTGCGCGTTCGTGATCGCCAGGGGTGCCGCGCCGAAGTCCCGGGAACTCGTCAAGTTCCTGCGGCAGCGCGGGCTCGCCGGGTACAAGCTGCCAGACCGGGTGGTGTTCGTCGAGCAGTTCCCGCAGACCGGCGTCGGCAAGACCAGCAAGCGCGACCTCCGCGAGGCGATCAGCCGCGAGCTGGTCCCGCAGCTGCGCGGCTGAAACCGACCCGCCCCAGAGCAGAGAGGACCCACCGTGGCGCTTCCCAGGATCGCCCCCTACCGCGTCCCGCAGCCGGACGAGCTGCCGAGCAACAAGGTGGACTGGCGCCCGGACAGCTCCCGCGCCGTGCTGCTGATCCACGACATGGAGCGGCACTTCGTCAACGCCTTCACCCCGGACGCCGACCCGCTCGCCGAGGTCGTTCCCAACATCTCGCGGCTGGCCGAGAGCGCCCGCGCGGCGCGCGTTCCGGTGGTCTACTGCGCCCAGCCCGGTGGGCAGACCCCGGAGCAGCGCGGCCTGCAGCTGGAGTGGTGGGGGCCCGGAGTGGCCGACCCGGCGATGGAGGAGATCATCGACGAGCTGGCCCCCCGGCCCGGCGACGTGCGGCTGACCAAGTGGCGCTACAGCGCCTTCCAGCGCACCGAGCTGCGCGAGCTGCTGCGCGAGTGGGGGCGCGACCAGCTGGTGATCACCGGCATCTACGCGCACATCGGCTGCATGATGACCGCGGCCGAAGCCTTCCAGCAGGAGGTCCAGGCGTTCCTGGTCGCCGACGGGGTCGCCGACTTCTCCCCGGACAACCACCGGATGGCGCTGGAGTACGCGGCGCGCAACTGCGGCGTGGTCGACACCGCCGCCAACCTGGCCGACGACCTGGCCCGCGCGACCGAAACCGTTTGAGCTGCGAGGAGAACGACCCGATGACCGCGAAGCTGACCCCGGAGGACGTGCGTTCCCAGGTCGCCGAGATGCTCTACGAGGACCCCGCCGAACTGGCCGACGACGAGGAGCTCGTCGACTGGGGCTTGGACTCGGTGCGCGTGATGACCCTGGTCGAGCGGTGGCGCAAGCTCGGCATCGAGATCACCTTCGCCGACCTGGCCGAGCGCCCCACCCTCGCCGACTGGTGGCAGGTCCTCGAACCCAAGCTCTGACCCCGGTGACCGCACCGCGGGCCGCCGTCGTCCCTTTCTTCATCAAGAGTCCCCAGGCGCCCCGGGGACTCTTGATGAAAAAGGGACGACGCCGCGCTCGAGAGGTTCGGGTGCTAGTTCGGCCAGGGGATCTGCGGGGAGCGGTAGTGGTCGATCCCGGCCGCCTCCAGCCGGGGGCCGTGGGTGGCCAGCCGCTGGCGGAACGACTCCCAGTTCAGCTCCTGCGGGGGCGACCAGCCGAGTTCGGCGATCGCGGGCAGCCTGGGGAAGGACATGAACTCCAGGTGCTCCGAGGTCTCCAGCGTCTCGGTCCACAGCGGGGCCTCCACGCCGAGCACGGCTTCCTCCGGCACGCCCTGCAAGTAGCTGCCCGGGTCCCAGCCGTAGGCCTCCGACACCGAGGTCGGTCCGGCCCAGTTCAGGCCGAGCTCGGTGCTCTCGTCGTACTTCTGGTCCAAGTAGGACTTGTCGGCCGGCGAGACCAGTATCCCGTTGCCCCTGGCGACCGCGGCGCCCAGCGAGGGATCGCTGTTGGTGGTGCCCCAGTACTGCAGCACCGAATCGCCCCGCGGCTCGGCCTTGCCGTACTCGTGCCAGCCGATCGGCGTCTTGCCGTACTTCTCCACCAGCGGCAGGACCTCCGACATGAACGCCAGGTAGTCCTCGTCGGTGGTCGAGTGCGCCTCGTCGCCGCCGATGTGCAGGTACTTCCCGGGCGTGAGCGCGGCGACCTCGCGGACGACGTCCTCGACGAACCGGTAGGTGATCTCGGAGCCCGCGCACAGCGAGCTGAACCCGACCTCGATCCCGGTGTACAGCGGTGGGGCCTGGCCGTCGCAGTTGAGCTCGGCGTAGGACGACAGCGCGGCGTTGGTGTGCCCCGGCATGTCGATCTCGGGGATCACCGTCATGTGCCGCGAGGCGGCGTGCTCGACGATCTCGGCGTAGTCCTGCTGGGTGTAGTACCCGCCCGGGCCGCCGCCGACCTCGGTGCTGCCGCCGTGCTCGGTCAGCCGCGGCCAGCTGTTGATCTGGATCCGCCAGCCCTGGTCGTCGGAGAGGTGCAGGTGCAGCTTGTTGATCTTGTACCGGGCCAGCTGGTCGATGTAGCGCTTGATCTCCTCGACGCCGAAGAAGTGCCGCGCCACGTCCAGCATCGCCGCGCGGTGGCCGAAGCGCGGCGCGTCGGCGATCTCGCCGCCTGGCATCGTCCACGGACCCGGTTGCGGCGCGCCGCTCTCGACCCTGGCGGGCAGCAGCTGGCGCAGCGTCTGCACGCCGTTGAACAGCCCGTCCGTGCTGGTGGCGCGCAGCTGCACCGAGTCCTCGGCGACCCGCAGCCGGTAGCCCTCCGGGCCCAGCGCCGGATCTCCGTCGAGGTGCAGCGCGATGTCGCCGGTGCCGCGCCCGGGGGCGACCGGCAGCGGCAGGCCGGTCGAGGGGCGGAGCACGCCGGCGAGGTAGTCGCCGACGGGGGCTGCGGCACCGGAGGCGCGGATCGCGGTCCGCTCGGACAGCTCGAAGGTCGTGCCCGGATCGGCGGTCACCGAGCGCGGCGCGGGGATCACGTCGGTCAGCCGGGAGGCCGGTTGCGAGGCGCTGCTGGCGGGAACGGCGGTTCCGGCGGCCAGCAGCGCCCCGGCGGCCACGAGCAGCGCGCCTCGGCGCGCCGTCGAACGGGGTCCAGCTCTCATGGGTGGGCTCCTCTCGGAGGTGACCACCCAAAGGTATAGACCACGCCCGCCCCGGAAAGCCTCCGAACGGACGTATCGGATCCGGTTACTCGCCCCGCAGCGCCGGTCGCAGCCCGTCGAGCACGCCCGGGTCCTCGATGGTGGAGGGAACGGCGGTGTCCCCGCGGTCGGCGATCTCGCGCATCGACTTGCGCAGGATCTTGCCCGAGCGGGTCTTGGGCAGCCCGTCGACCACGGCGACGTCCCGGAACGCCGCGACCGGCCCGATCTGCTCGCGCACCGCGGCCACCAGCTCCTCGCGCAGCCGCTCCTCGGTGATCTCCACGCCCGACTTGAGCACCACGAACCCGCGCGGCACCTGGCCCTTGAGCTGGTCGTGCACGCCGATCACGGCGCACTCGGCCACCGCGGGATGCGCGGCCAGCACCGCCTCGATCGAACCGGTGGACAACCGGTGCCCGGCGACGTTGATCACGTCGTCGGTGCGCCCCATGACGAACACGTAGCCGTCGGCGTCGACGTAGCCGTTGTCGCCGGTGAGGTAGTAGCCGGGGTAGCGCGACAGGTAGGACTCGTGGAACCGCTGGTCGTCGCCCCACAGCGTGGGAAGCGTGCCAGGCGGCAGCGGAAGCTTCAGGCAGATCGCCCCGTCGGTCCCGGGCGGTACCGGGTTGCCCACCTGGTCGAGGACCTCGATCTCGAAGCCCGGCACGGGAACCGTCGGCGAGCCCGCCTTGACCGGCATCGGCTCCAGCCCGCGCAGGTTGGCGCAGATCGGCCAGCCGGTCTCGGTCTGCCACCAGTGGTCGATCACCGGCACGTCCAGCTTCTCGGCAGCCCAGTGGTAGGTCTCCGGGTCCAGCCGCTCGCCGGCCAGGAACAGCGTGCGCAGCCACGAGATGTCGTGCTCGGCCAGCAGCTCGCCGTCCGGGTCGACCCGCTTGATCGCGCGCAGCGCGGTCGGCGCGGTGAACAGCGCCTTGACCCGGTGCTGTGCGATGACCCGCCAGAACGCGCCCGCGTCCGGCGTGCCCACCGGCTTGCCCTCGTAGAGCACCGTGGTCGCCCCGGTCAGCAGCGGCGCGTAGACGATGTAGGAGTGCCCGACCACCCAGCCGACGTCGGACGCCGTCCAGAAGACGTCGCCGGGGGAGATGTCGTAGATGTTGGCCATCGACCAGCGCAGCGCGACCGCGTGCCCCCCGTTGTCCCGCACCACGCCCTTGGGGCGGCCGGTCGTGCCCGAGGTGTAGAGCACGTAGAGCGGATCGGTGGCCGCCACCGGCACGCACCCGGCCGGCTCCGCCTGCGCCAGCGCGTCGTGCCAGTCGACGTCGCGGGCGCCGAGCTCTGCCTCGGCCTGCGGGCGCTGGAGCACGATCACCCGGTCCGGCTGGTGCTGGGCCTGGCGCAGCGCCTCGTCGACGATCGGCTTGTACTCCACCACCCGGCCCGGTTCGAGCCCGCAGGAGGCCGCCACGATCGCGGTCGGCCGCGCGTCGTCGATGCGGGCGGCGAGCTCCTTGGGCGCGAAGCCGCCGAAGACCACCGAGTGCACCGCTCCGATGCGCGCGCAGGCGAGCATCGCCACCGCGGCCTCGGGGATCATCGGCAGGTAGAGCACCACCCGGTCGCCCCGGGACACGCCCTGGGCGCGCAGCGCCCCGGCGAAGTGGGCCACCTTCTCCAGCAGCTCGGCGTAGGTGAAGCTCCGCACCGCGCCGGTCATCGCCGAGTCCCAGATCAGCGCCGGCTGCTCGCCGCGCCCGTCGCGGACGTGCCGGTCCAGGGCGTTGAAGCAGGTGTTGAGCTCGCCGTCCGGGAACCAGCGGTAGATCGGTGCCGCGGACTCGTCCAGCGCTCGGGTCGGTTTCCGGTCCCAGTCGATCGCGTCCGCCGCGTCGAGCCAGAAGCCCTCGCGGTCGGTGAGGCTCCGCTGATAGGCCTCGCTGTAGGCACCCATTGACAGACTCCAGTGTCGGCGGTGGTGATGTTGCCCCGGTAGTACCGCACATGCGCGGGCTGCGCCAGGTTCCGCACCGGGAGGAGGTGGTCATCGGAGCGCACCGCGGGTGCGCGCCGAGCGGGTGAGTGGACGTCGCGCTCATCCGCCGAGCTGAACGGCGCGCTGCCGGCGGTTCGCGCTTCGGCGACGCGGATGACCCGCTGGGCGCTCGGCGGCGCTTCCACCGCGACAGGCCGGGTGCACGGGGCACACAATCTGCGCAGAGGCGATTTGCGGCTAACGCTGAGGTGATCGGTGCCGACAAACGAATCGGAGGTGCTACGAACGATGAGCACGAAACCCGCCCTGTCCGCAGGGAAGTCACCGTCCGATGAAACCGCCGGAGCTGAGGACCAGACCGGGGCCGAACTGCCCACCGCGCCGTGCAGCGTGGTGTGGAGCGGCGGCCACTGCTACGTCCGCGAAGGCGCCTCCGGAGCCCGCTGGGCGGGCGTGGACGACCGCGGCAGAGCGCGGTTCCTCACCGACGCCGAGCTCCACCGGCGGGGGTGGAGCCACCGCCGCCGCTGACCTCCTCGCCCGGCGGTCGGTCTCGCGGGGCCAGGTCGCGTCGATCTCGCCTCCGCTGCCCGGCCGCCAAGTGGGTTGTGCTGCCCATATGAGACCCTGATCGGGTAAGCATGCACGGGTGCGCACCCGGCGCGGGTAGTGGGGACGACCATTCAGGGGAGGCTCGTGGTGCAGGATGCCGAGCGCACCACGGATGACGCCACGAGCGGGACGGGCGGCGTGAGCGAGGGCCACCCGGACCCCGGTATGGACCGGATCCGCGAGGTCGCCCGCGGGGTCTGGGCCGATCCGCTGTGGACGCTGCCGAACCTGCTCAGCGTGGTCCGGCTGGCCGGCGTGCCGCTGTTCCTGTGGCTGCTGCTCGGTCCGCAGTCCGACCTGCTCGCCCTGCTGGTGCTGGTGGTCTCCGGGGCCACCGACTGGCTGGACGGCAAGCTCGCCCGCTGGCTCAACCAGTATAGCCGCATCGGCGAGCTCCTCGATCCCGCAGCCGACCGGCTCTACATCGTGGCCACCCTGGTGGCCTTCGTGCTCCGCGACGTCATCCCGTGGTGGGCGGCCGCCGCCCTGGTCGGCCGGGACGTGGTGCTCACGCTGTGCCTGCCGGTGCTGCGCTGGCACGGCTACGAGCCGCCGGACGTGCACTACCTGGGCAAGGCCGCCACGTTCTGCCTGATGTACGCGTTCCCGCTGTTGCTGCTGGTGCAGGAGGACTTCACCGGCGCCGACGTGGTCCGCCCGATCGCCTACGCCTTCACCTGCTGGGGCGGCGCCCTCTACGTGTGGGCGGGCGTCCTCTACCTCGGCCAGGTCATCGCGGCGGTCCGCCAGGCCCGCACCTCGACCCCGGGCTGAGCGCCCGGTCCTCGGGGCGCGGGCGCGCCTGCCGGGTGGCTGAGGGGCGTCTCAGCGGCCTGCGCGTCGCCTTGCGGGCTCTCGCGCGCGGCCAGTACCTTTCGCCGAAGCCGATCAACGGCGCGTTGCAACAGCGGCAGGAAGGCGGGACCTCGTGGCGGCCCCGGAGATCAAGTACACCGAAGAGCACGAGTGGGTGCAGCGCACGGCCGAGGACGTGGTGCGCATCGGGATCACCGACTACGCCCAGCAGCAGCTCGGCGACGTGGTGTTCGTGCAGCTCCCGGACGTGGGGCAGCAGGTCGCCTCCGGGGACTCGCTCGGCGAGGTGGAGTCGACCAAGAGCGTCTCCGACATCTACGCCCCGGTCGGCGGCGAGGTGACCGCGCGCAACGACGCGCTCGAGGACCAGCCCGAGCTGGTCAACTCGGCCCCGCTGGGAGACGGCTGGATGGTGGAGATCCGGCTGGCCGATCCGGAGCAGTGGGCCGGTCTGCTCGACGCCGAGGCGTACCAGAAGGTCATCGACCAGGCATGATCGTTCCCGCGGCCGCCTGGCGCGGGACCATGTCGGGAGTCGCGCGTCCCAGCCCTGTCCAGGCACGGTACGTTGGGTACATACTTGGCACGATCTATCCGCGTAGAGGAGAGCTCAGGTGAGCCAAAACAGCGGCTTCGGCGACGTTCCGCCGGAGCAGTCACCGGAGACCACCTCGGTCTTCAGGCCCTTCTCGGAGCAGGAGAGCACCGAGAGCGGGGCGCCGGAGCCCGCCGCCGCATCCGGGGTCGACGCGCTGCCCGCGGGGTCGGCCCTGCTGGTGGTCAAGCGCGGCCCGAACGCCGGCTCGCGGTTCCTCCTGGACCGGGAGACCACCAACGCCGGACGGCACCCGGACAGCGACATCTTCCTCGACGACGTCACGGTGTCCCGCCGTCACGCGGAGTTCCGCCGGGAGGGCAACGACTTCGTGGTGGTCGACGTGGGCAGCCTCAACGGCACCTACGTGAACCGGGAACCGGTGGACACCTCGGTGCTCGCCAACGGCGACGAGGTGCAGATCGGCAAGTTCCGGCTGGTGTTCCTGACCGGGCCGATCGACGGGGGCCAGGGCGGCCGCTGAGGTCGACCTCAGGGGGTAATCGACTACCGTCAGCGGGGCGGCGCCGCAGGGCGTCGCCCCGCTGACGCGTGAAGCAGCTGCGCGCCCGCGCGCGACCGCGCCCCGAATGCCGGGAATTTTCCGGCGGCACAAGCGGTTTCCACTGGGCGAACCGGGAGTTCGTGCGGTGTATCGTGCCGGGTGACGCTCAACGAGGAGCTGAGCCGGCGGTCCGGGCCGCGAGCCCGGACAACAACGATCGCGTTGAGCGGAGGACGGCCGCACCGCTCGCCGGGGATGGGCGCGTCCGCCGTATCGCGGGTAGCGTCGGAGGCGTCGGTGCGCGATCCTCGACGGGGAAGTCACGCTTCGGCGCGCTGGAGGAGGCGATGTGACGATGAGCAGCGAGATGCGCGTCGTCGGCGTGCGAGTGGAACTACCAGCCAACCAGCCGATCCTGCTGTTGCGCGAGGCGCAGGGCGAGCGCTACCTGCCGATCTGGATCGGGTCGGTGGAGGCCACCGCGATCGCCCTCGAGCAGCAGGGCGTGCGGCCCCAGCGACCGCTGACCCACGACCTGCTCAAGGACGTCATCGGTGCGCTGGGCAGGGACCTGGAGCAGGTCCGGATCACCGACCTGCAGGAAGGCACCTTCTTCGCCGAGCTGGTGTTCGACGGGGATGTGCGGGTGTCCGCGCGGCCGAGCGACTCGGTGGCGTTGGCGCTGCGCATCGGTGTGCCCATCCACGCCGACGAGTCGGTGCTGGACGAGGCGGGGCTGATCATTCCGGACGAGCAGGAGGACGAGGTCGAGAAGTTCCGCGAGTTCCTCGACTCTGTCTCCCCGGAGGACTTCCGCGGCGCCGACACGTGAGAAGCAGACCTCGACCCCTGGGGCGCTCGCCCCAGGGGTCTTCGTTCGCCCGTCGAAGTGTTGCCCGCAGCGCCCGCGCGTCGCGTTGACCCGGTCGCCGGGCGGGCCTACCTTCGAAGTGCGCGAATCGCCCCGGTGTGATTCAGCCGGTGGGCCGCCTCGGGCGGCATCGGCACAGTGTTCGCGGCGCTGGATCTCCACGGGTCCTAGCGCTGGTGATCGTCGTCGGCCGCGAGGCCGGACGAGGGGAGGCAGGCGTGGTCGAGGAAGCAGCCGAATCGAGTGCTGCGGAGCAGGGTGAACTGTTCGCCGACGCCTCGCTGCCGGACGAGCTGGTGGGCTACCGCGGCACGGCGGCCTGCCAGATCGCGGGCATCACTTACCGGCAACTCGACTACTGGGCGCGGACCAAGCTGGTCGGCCCGTCGATCCGAGGCGCCGCGGGCTCGGGTTCGCAGCGGTTGTACTCGTTCAAGGACATCCTCGTCCTCAAGGTGGTCAAGCGCCTGCTCGACACCGGGGTCTCCCTGCACAACATCCGAGTCGCGGTGGAGCACCTGCGCAAGCGCGGCGTTCAGGACCTGGCGAAGCTGACGCTGTTCAGCGACGGCACCACGGTCTACGAGTGCACCTCCGCGGAGGAGGTGGTCGACCTGCTGCAAGGCGGCCAGGGCGTGTTCGGCATCGCCGTCAGCGGCGCGATGCGCGAGATCAGCGGGACGATCCACGAGTTCCCGGCCGAGCGGGCCGACGGTGGCGAGAACATCGAAGCCCAGCTCACCGACGAGCTCGCACGACGCCGCCGCGAGCGCCAGGCCGAGACCGGTTGATCCTCGCCGGGGAGCACTGGCACCGCTCGGCGGCGCCTCGAGGTGCTGCCGCGGTGGCGGGAACCGGGGCCGAGGTGGGCTGACGGCTCCCGTCGCGGCCGAACCTCGTCGCCGCGGGTTCACCGCATCAGCGGAGCTCAACGGCTCCGAGCCGGTCGTCTGTTTGTGCGACAGGCGACATCGCGGGTCCGCAAGGCGCTGTTGATCGGGTAGCCTGACCGCTATCGCCGACCCCGTGCGGGAGAGTCCTGGACCGGCTTCGCCGGAGCAGGCGCCGAAGGAGCAAAACTCCCCGACAACCTCTCAGGCCACCTGGACCGCGCGGGCGAGATACCTCTGGAAAGAGGGTGCGCCGGACCGATGGTGCGCTCCGCCGACGGTGCAAGCCCGCTGCGAGCGGGTGAAGCTCTCAGGCGTTCGCTTCGCGGACAGTGACAGAGGGGGAGAGCAGCCCCGGCTGCCGCCCTTTGTTCGCCGTGATGATTGAGGTTTTGGCGATGACCGACGGTAAGCACGATCGCATCCCACTGGCCGCGCTGGAGCACGGACGGCCGTTCGCCGACCGCCACGTCGGGCCGATGCCCGCCGAGCTCGCCCGCATGCTCGACGTCATCGGCGTCGGCTCGCTGGAGGAGTTGGGCCAGAAGGCCGTCCCGGAGTCCATCCGCGAGGGCGACCTGCGGCTGGCGCTGCCGGATCCGGCCACCGAGACCGAGTCGCTGGCCGAGCTGCGCGAGCTGGCCGGTCGCTGCGACCCGCACACCGAGATGATCGGGCTGGGCTACTACGGCACCACCACCCCGCCGGTGATCCTGCGCAACGTGCTGGAGAACCCGGCCTGGTACACCGCCTACACCCCGTACCAGCCGGAGATCTCGCAGGGCCGCTTGGAGGCCCTGCTGAACTTCCAGACCATGGTCGCCGACCTGGCGGGCGTGCCGGTGGCCAACGCCTCGATGCTGGACGAGGCCACCGCCGCGGCCGAGGGCATGACCCTCGTGCGCCGCGCGGGCAAGAACAAGTCTCCGCGCTTCCTGGTCGACGCCGACACCCTGCCGCAGACCATCGCGGTCATCGAGACCCGCGCCGAGCCGCTGGGCATCGAGGTGGTCGTGGCCGACCTCTCGGGCGGTGAGCTGCCGGAGGGCGAGTTCTTCGGCGCGCTGCTGTCCTACCCCGGCGCTTCGGGCGCGGTGCGCGACCAGGCCGAGCTGATCGCGCATATCCACGAGCGCGGGGCCAAGGCCGTCGTGGCCGCCGACCTGCTGGCCCTGACGCTGCTGCGCTCGCCGGGCGAGATCGGCGCGGACGTCGTGGTGGGCTCCACGCAGCGCTTCGGCGTGCCGATGGGCTTCGGCGGTCCGCACGCCGGGTTCATGGCCGTGGCCAAGGGCATGGAGCGGCAGCTGCCCGGTCGGCTGGTCGGGGTGAGCGTGGACGCCGACGGCAACCAGGCCTACCGCCTGGCGCTGCAGACCCGCGAGCAGCACATCCGCCGCGAGAAGGCCACCAGCAACATCTGCACCGCGCAGGTGCTGCTGGCCGTGGTCGCCTCGATGTACGCCGTCTACCACGGTCCCGAGGGCTTGCGCGCGATCGCGACCCGCGCGCACCGGATGGCCGCGGTGCTGGCCGGGCAGCTGCGCCGCGGCGGGGTCGAGGTCGTCAACGACGAGTTCTTCGACACGGTCCAGGCCAAGGTCCCCGGCAAGGCCGACGCGGTGCTGGCCGCGGCCCGGCGCGAGGGCATCAACCTGCGCCGCGTCGACGCCGACCACGTCGGGATCAGCTGCGACGAGACCACCACCCGCGCGCACCTGGCCGGGGTGTGGCGGGCCTTCGGCATCCAGGACGGCGACGCCGACTCGGTGGACGCCGAGACCCCGGACGCGCTGCCCGCCGCGCTGACGCGCACCTCCGAGTACATGACCCACCCGGTGTTCCACACCCACCGCTCGGAGACCTCGCTGCTGCGCTACCTGCGCGCGCTGTCGGACAAGGACATCGCGCTGGACCGCAGCATGATCCCGCTGGGCTCGTGCACCATGAAGCTCAACGCGACCGCGGAGATGGAGCCGATCACCTGGCCGGAGTTCTCCTCGCTGCACCCGTTCGCGCCCGCCCAGGACGCCGAGGGCCTGCTGCAGGTGGTCTCGGACCTGGAGCAGTGGCTGGCCGAGGTGACCGGCTACGACGCGGTGAGCCTGCAGCCCAACGCGGGCAGCCAGGGCGAGTTCGCCGGTCTGCTGGCGATCCGCGCCTACCACCGCAGCCGTGGCGACTCCGGTCGCGACGTGTGCCTGATCCCGGCCTCGGCGCACGGCACCAACGCCGCCAGCGCCGTGATGGCCGGCATGCGGGTGGTCGTGGTGCGCTGCGACGAGCAGGGCAACATCGAGATGGAGCACCTGCGCGAGCTCACCGACAAGCACGCCGAGGACCTCGCGGCGATCATGATCACCTACCCGTCGACGCACGGCGTCTACGAGGACACCGTGCGCGAGGTCTGCGGCCTGGTGCACGACGCGGGCGGGCAGGTCTACGTCGACGGCGCGAACCTCAACGCGCTGATCGGGCTGGCTCGGATGGGCAAGTTCGGGTCCGACGTCTCGCACCTGAACCTGCACAAGACCTTCTGCATCCCGCACGGCGGCGGTGGGCCCGGGGTCGGCCCGATCGGCGTGCGCGGCCACCTGGCGCCGTTCCTGCCCAACCACCCGCTGCAGCCCGCGGCCGGTCCGGACACCGGCGTCGGCCCGATCAGCGCGGCCCCGTGGGGCAGCGCCTCGATCCTGCCGATCTCCTGGTCCTACGTGCGGATGATGGGGGCCGACGGGCTGCGCCGCGCGACGCTGACCGCGGTGGCCGCCGCCAACTACGTGGCCAAGCGGCTGGGCGCCTACTTCCCGGTGCTCTACACCGGCGAGGGCGGCTTCGTGGCCCACGAGTGCATCCTCGACCTGCGGCAGGTGAGCAAGGAGAGCGGCATCAGCGTCGACGACATCGCCAAGCGGCTGTCGGACTACGGCATCCACGCGCCGACGATGTCCTTCCCGGTCGCGGGCACGCTGATGGTCGAGCCCACCGAGAGCGAGAACCTGGCCGAGCTGGACCGCTTCTGCGAGGCGATGATCGCCATCCGCGCGGAGGTGGACAAGGTCGTGGCCGGGCAGTGGCCCGCCGAGGACAACCCGCTGGTGGGCGCTCCGCACAACGCCGCCTGCCTGGCCCAGGAGTGGAACCACGCCTACTCCCGCGAGGAGGCCGCCTACCCGATGGGCTACGACTCGGCGAAGGTGTTCCCGCCGGTGCGGCGCATCGACGGCGCGCGGGGGGACCGCAACCTGGTCTGCTCCTGCCCGCCGCTGGACGCCTACCAGGGCTGAGCAGCTGCTCCGGGCTCGTGCTGCTCGCCGGTTCGCGCGTTGAGCTCGGGTCGGCTCGTGCCTCGGCCGCACCTCGGATCGCGCTGCGGTCCCCACCTGGCGTGCCCGACACGCCAGGTGGGGACCGGTTTGCGTCGGGGCTCGCGGCTTTGACACGGTGGCCCCTTCAACCGACGGAACAACGCGCAGGAAGCAGTTGAGCTACGCATGCTGACCATCAGTGAGAACGCCGTAGAGGTCATCAAGCTCGTCCTCATCGGCGGAGAATCCTCGGAGAGCTCCGGTCTGCGCATCGCGTCGGCCGAGCAGGGACTGCAGGCCTCGGTCGCCGAATCTCCCGAGGAGGGCGACGAGGTCATCGAGGAATCCGGCGTCCGGGTCTTCCTGGAGCAGGAGGTCGCTCAGCTGCTGGGCGACAAGACCCTCGACGCCGAGCGGGACTCCAACGGCGAGCTGGCGCTGGCCGTGCGCGACTGACCTCGCAACAGGCTTCGAGCCGTCGGCCCGGGTGCTGCGACCCGGGCCGACGGCTTTTTTCACGGCCCGGCTGCGATCTTCCCCTCTTGCCAGGTACTGGTGATAGCAGGTCATCGGCAACTACCCTTGGTCCGCTGTTGTCGAGAACCAGAGGGGACGGGCCGTGCAGACCACCACGCTCGCCATGCACATGAGCGACGGGCTGCTCAACGCGCCGACGGCGGTGCTGTTCGCCGCGGTGGCGATCGCGGGGCTCTCCGTTGCGCTGCTGAAGGCGCGCACGGACCTCGACGACCGCACCGCGCCGATGGCCGGGCTGGTCGCCGCGTTCGTCTTCGCCGCGCAAATGATCAACTTCCCGGTGCTGCCCGGCGTCAGCGGGCACCTGCTGGGCGGCGCGCTGGCCGCGCTGCTGGCCGGACCGTGGGTCGGAGCGCTGTGCGTGTCGATCGTGCTGGTGGTGCAGGCGCTGCTGTTCGCCGACGGCGGGCTGACCATGCTCGGCGCGAACATCACCAACATGGCGCTGATCGGAACCGCCGCGGGCTACCTGGTCGCGCTCGCGCTGCGCCGGTTCGCCAAGCGCAGCCGTGCGGGGTTGCTGACCACCGCGTTCGTCGCGGCGTGGGTGAACACCGTGGTGGCCTCCTGCGGCTTCATCCTGGAGTACGCCATCGGCGGCGCGGCCGGGGTCGGCCTGGGCACGGTCTCGGTGGCGATGATCGGCGTGCACGCCCTCATCGGACTCGGCGAGGGGCTGATCACCGCGGCCACCGTCGGCGCGGTGGCCGCCGCCCGGCCCGATCTGGTCCACCTGTTGCGCACGAGCCGTGGGGAGGCCGTCCGATGAACGCCCGGCGAGGACGTTTCCTGCTGATCTTCGCGCTGGTCGTGCTGGTGGTCGCCGGGGGAGTGGCCTACTTCGCCGACTCCGACCCGGACGGCCTGGACGCGGTCACCCAGCGGGGCTGCACCGCGGTGCAGACCGAGCAGGGCGAGCAGCTGCGCGGCCACTGCATCGCCCAGCACGCCAGCGACCACGCCTTCTCCGACAGTCCGCTGGCCGACTACGCGCTCGGTGGTGACGACCGGTTCACCGGTGTGGCCGGGGTGATCGGCGCGATCGTCACGCTCGCGGCCGCGGGCGGGCTGTTCTGGGGCCTGCGCCGCAGGGGTGGGGAGCGCTAGCGATGGCCGCCGGGCACGCCGACGCGCTGCACCTGCCGGGCTCCTCGGCGCTGCACCGGGCGGTGCCGCAGGTCAAGATCGTCGCGGCCTTCCTGTTCGTGCTCTGCGTGGTGGCCACGCCCCGCGAGCTGTTCTGGGCCTTCGCCTGCTACGCGCTGATGGTCTTCGCCGCCTCGCGGCTGGCCGGGATCCCGGTGCGCTGGCTGGCCGGCCGGCTGCTCATCGAGGTCCCGTTCGTGGTGCTGGCCTTCCTGCTGCCGTTCACCGCCGGTGGCCCCACCACGGCTGTGGTGGGCCTGGAGCTGTCGACCGAGGGCCTGCTGGCGGGCTTCAACATCCTGGCCAAGGGCACGCTCGGCCTGGGCACCTCGCTGGTGCTGGCGGCCACCACCGCGCCGCGCGAGCTGGTGCTCGGGTTGCAGCGGCTGCGCACGCCGAAGCTGCTGATCACCATCATCACGCTGATGCTGCGCTACGCCGAGGTCATCGCGGCCGAGGCCGCGCGGATGCGGCTGGCGCGGATCTCGCGCGGTCACGACCCGCGGTTCGTCTGGCAGCTGGGCGCCACCGCGCGCGGCATCGGTAGCCTGTTCATCCGGTCCTACGAGCGCGGCGAGCGCGTGCACCTGGCGATGGTCTCGCGCGGCTGGGCGGGGGAGATGCCCGACCTGGAGCCGGTTCGGCGGACCCCGGTGCGGACCTGGAGCGCGGGCCTGGCGGTGCCCGCACTGGCCGCCGTCGTGTTGGGAGTTTCGCTGTGGACGGCGTGAGCGAGCAGCAAGCAGGATCGGCCACCACACCCGAGGTGGCGCCGGCGCTGGAGGTCTCCGGGCTGACCTACGCCTACCCGGACGGGCACGCCGCGCTGCGCGGGGTGGACCTGCGGGTCGCGCCGGGGGAGCGGGTCGCGGTGCTCGGCCCCAACGGCGCGGGCAAGACCACCATGACGCTGCACCTCAACGGCGTGCTGCGGGGAAGCACCGGCCGGATCTCGGTGGCCGGGCTGGAGGTGGCCGAGCGCAACCTCAAGGAGATCCGCCGACGCGTCGGCCTGGTCTTCCAGGACCCCGACGACCAGCTGTTCATGCCCACCGTGCGGGAGGACGTCGCCTTCGGCCCGGCCAACTTCGGCGCGCGCGGCGCCGAGCTGGAGCAGCGCGTGCACGGGGCGCTGGACGCGGTGGGCATGGCCGAGCAGGCGCACCGCTCGCCGATGCACCTCTCCGGCGGCCAGCGCAAGCGGGTCGCCCTGGCCGCGGTGCTGGCCTGCCGGCCGGAGCTGCTGGTTCTCGACGAGCCCTCGGCGAACCTGGAGCCGGTGGCCCGCCGCGAGCTCGCCGAGGTCCTGCTGTCGCTGGACAGCACGATGCTGATGGTCACCCACGACCTGCCGTACGCGCTGCAGCTGTGCCCGCGCAGCGTGGTGATCGACGACGGTCGCGTCGTGGCCGACGCGCCGACCGCAGATCTGCTGGCCGACGAGGAGTTCCTCGCGGCCCACCGCCTGGAGCTGCCCTACGGCTTCCGGGTGGGTTGAGGCTCAGCTCAGACCACGTCGGGTTTCCACGCGGGATCGCGGCCGGTGAGCCCGAGGAGGCGATCCAGCGGCGGTGCGGTGGGCGGTACCGGCACCGCCGCGCCGAACGGGCTGTCGGGATCGGGTTCTTCGCTGGCGAAGCTGCTGGCGAACTCCAGGCAGGCGGCCACCGACGCCGCATCCGGGTCGAAGCGCTGCCCGGTGGCCGCGGCCAGGTCCCAGCCGTGCACCGTGATCTCGTTGAGCGCCACGAGCCCGGCCAGCTCGCCGGGCAGCGGCACCCCGCCGGCCTGGGTCACGCCGGTCCAGGGCTCGTCGTCCCGCCAGGCCTCGGCGAGCTCGGTCAGCCGGTGCGGGATGCTGCTGCGCCAATCCCAGGGCAGGTTCTCCGCGCGCGGGTCCGGCGGCTGCGCGGTGGTCTCCAGGTCCTTGACCGCGGCGGCGGCGAAGGCGGCGGCCAGCCCGTGCACGTGGTCGAGCAGGGTGGCCACCGAGTAGTCGCGGCAGGGCGTGGGCGAGCGCAGGTCGTCCTCGCCGATGCCCGGCAGCAGGCCGGCGAGGTGGTGCGCGGCGGGTCCGAGGTCGTGCGTTCCGGGCATTCGGCCCTCCCCGTCTCGTGCTGGTCTCACGGGTTTGGACTCGCGTGCGACGAACAACTCATCGCGCGGCGCGCCGAAGCCGGTTACGGTTTTGCGGGGAAATTTTTCTTTTGCGAACGAACGAGGATGGGATGACTCAGGCTCCGCCAAGCCGGGCCAAGTACGCGTTGATTCTGGGCGGGATGACGGCGTTCGGTCCGCTGTGCATGGACATGTACCTGCCGGCCTTCCCGGCCATCGCCGAGGACCTGCGGGCCAGCGCCGCGGAGGTCCAGCTGTCCCTGATGGCCTGCACCATGGGCCTCGCGCTCGGGCAGCTGGTGATGGGGCCGCTGTCGGACGCCCTCGGGCGCCGCAGGCCGCTGCTGGTCGGGGTGGCGATCTACGTGCTCGCCTCGATCCTGTGCGCGCTGGCGCCCTCGGGGTACGCGCTGGCCGGGATGCGGCTGGTGCAGGGCTTCGGAGGCGCGGCGGGCATCGTGATCGCCCGCGCCGTGGTGCGCGACCTGTACTCGGGGGTCGCGCTGGCGAAGTTCTTCTCGATGCTGATGCTGGTCGTGGGCATCGTGCCGATCCTGGCGCCGGTCGTGGGCGGCCAGCTGCTGCAGCTGACCACCTGGCGCGGGGTCTTCGTGACGCTGACCGCGGTGGGCGCGCTGCTGCTGGCCGTGGCCACCTTCCTGCTGCCGGAGACGCTGCCCGCCGCCAACCGGCGGCCGGGAAGCCTGGGCATCACCCTCCGCACCTTCGGCGAGCTGCTGCGCGACCGGCTGTTCGTCGGCTTCGCGCTGTCGGCCTCGCTGGCCTTCGCGGCCATGTTCGCCTACATCTCGGGATCGTCGTTCGTGCTGCAGGACGTCTACGGGATGTCCGCGCAGACCTTCGGCGTGGTCTTCGCGGTCAACGCGATCGGCATCGTCGGCATCGGCCAGCTCAACGGGCGGCTCGTCGGCAGGGCCGATCCGCGCAAGATGCTGGCGATCGGGCTGTGCTGCAACCTGCTGGGCGCGCTGCTGGTGCTGGTGGCGGTGCTGGCCGGCCTCGGGCTGGTGGGCCTGCTGCCCGGGCTGTTCATCACGGTGGCCAGCGTCGGCCTGGTGATGCCCAACGCCACCGCGCTGAGCCTGTCCGGCCGCCCGGAGACCGCGGGCAGCGCCTCGGCGCTGCTGGGGGTGCTGCAGTTCGCCGTCGGCGGCATGGCCTCGCCGCTGGTCGGTGCCGCCGGCTCGCACACCGCGGTGCCGATGGCACTGGTCATGGGCGTGCTGTCGATCGCCGCGATGGCCGTCTACCTGGGCATGGCCCGGCGCGCCGTCACCCGCGAGCGCGAGCCCGCGGTGGTCTAGCGGTTCGGCCGGAAACCGCACCCCGTCCGGAGGTGGGATTTCAGGCCGATTCGCGCTGGGCGCCCCAGGACAGGATCTCCCGGCAGGTGTCGATGAGCCGCTGCCGCAGGCCGGAGGCCTCCTCGGCGAACTCGCGCTGGCGCCGCACGTACTCCGCCCGGCCCTGCGGGGTCTCGATCGGCACCGGCTCGTACCCGAGCGCGCTGAGGTCGTACGGGCTGGCGCACATGTCCAGCTCGCGCACCCGCACCGCCAGCTCGAAGCAGTCGGCGATGAGCTCGGCGGGCACGAACGGGTCGAGCTTGTAGGCCCACTTGAACAGGTCCATGTTCGCGTGCAGGCAGCCCGGCTGTTCGAGGCGCACCTGGTCGGCGCGCTCGGGCTGCAGCGCGTTGAGCGGGCGGGCCTGCGGGGTGAAGAACCGGAACGCGTCGTGGTGGGTGCAGCTGATCGGCATCGACTCGACGACCTCGTCGGTGCCCGCGTGCCCGAGCCGCAGCGGCCACCCGGAGTGCCGCACGTCGCCAGGCTCGGTCCGGTAGACCATCGCCCACTCGTGCAGCCCGAAGCAGCCCAGCCGCGCTTGCCGGGAGGCGGTGGCCGACAGCAGGCCGAGGACGAACTCGGCGCCGTCCCGACGCTTGTCTGTCAGCTCGGCCGGGTCCAGCGACACCCCGTCCGGGGTCTCGACGAACCCCCGCCGGTCGAGGAACTGCGCGCCGTTCTCCAAGGCCACGCCGACACCCGGTTGCCAGCGCTCCAGGCGGGCGGGCCGGAAGGAGTAGTAGGTGAACAGGAAGTCCAGCACCGGGTGCTTCCGCTTCTCCTGCTGGCGCTCGCGATGCGGCGCGGTCCAGACGGACACGCGCTCCCGGTGGGCTGCCTGCCGCGCCCGCCACTCCTGCTCGCTCAACACCGACATCGCTGGTCAGGTTAGCCGACGGTGCTCGGGGTCCTGGTGGTGATGCCCACCGCGCGGGGCCGGGATCACGTTCAGCGGTGGAAGCGGATCCAGTCGAGCTGGACGAGGTCGTCCTGCCCGTTGGCGGCGCCGACGACGAGGTGGACGGTGTGCGTGCCGGTGACGCCCCGCCCGAGCCGCACCGCCGCGTTCCGCCAGCCGGTGCCGCCGCCGGCGGAGGCGACGTCGATGCGCCCCACGAGCTCGCCGTCCGGGCGGTCCAGCCGGATGTCCAGGTGCGCGCCGGTCGCATCGCCGGTGGTGCGCAGCCGGGCGACGACCTCCGTGGCGGGCACGGGTCCGAAGGCCACGCCGTCCAGCCGCAGCACGTCCCCGGCCGCCAGCGAACCGAGGTAGCGCACGCCGTCCTCGGCGCTCTTCGAGACCCTGCGCCCCACGGTGGTGCCCTGCTCGACCTGCAGCTTCCGGTACGCCTCGCCGAAGGTCAGGCTGCGCTCGTTGGACACCGAAGCGGTTCCGGGGCCCTCGCGCCCGGCCAGGAAGCCGATGGTCGCCGCCCCGACCACCAGCACCACCCCGGCCACCGCCAGCGCGACCGGGGTGCGCACCGGCAACCGCGAGGGGATCGCCCGCGAGGGCGTGTCCTGCAGCGGAGCCGCGCGCTTGGGCTGCGCCGGCGCCGGGCGTCGCGGTGCGGGTGCGGCACGCCGGGCGCGGCCGGGAGGTGGCGGTGGAGCGGCGCGGCGGTCGTGCTGCCGGGGGATGGCCTGCGCCGAGGGAGGTTTCGGCACCGACATCCGCTCGGTGGTCGCGGTGCTGGGGTTGAGCAGCGCCTCGAACGGCTGCTCACCGGCGTCGAGGACCAGTTCGCGCAGCCGGTTGCGCACCTCGGAGAGCGGCATCCGCTGCTCCGGGTTCTTGACCAGCAGCCCGCCCAGGACCTCTCCGATCGGGCCCGTCTGGTGGTGGCGGGGGAGCGGTCCGTGCACGATCGAGCTGATCGTGGCCAGCGGGTCGGTGGACTTGTCGTACGGCGGCCGGCCCTCCGCGGCGGCGTAGAGCGTCGCCCCCAGGCTCCAGAGGTCCGCGGAGGCCTCCAGGGTGCGGCTGCGGGCGATCTCGGGCGGCAGGTAGGTCGGCGTGCCCACCAGCATCTCGGATCGGGTCATGGTGGCTTCGGCGACGTTGCGGGACAGCCCGAAGTCGGCGAGCTTGACCTGCCCCAGCGGACCCAGCAGCACGTTGCCCGGTTTGACGTCGCGGTGCACGATCCCCACCCGGTGCGCGGCCTGCAGCGCGGCCGCCACGCCGTCGACGAAGACCGCCAGCTGGTAGTGGTTGAGCGCCCGGTGCGTCTTGAGCAGCGCCGAGATGCTCTGCCCCGCGACGAGCTCCATCACCACGAAGGGCTGGTCGGCCTCCCGGGCGACGTCGTAGAGCATCACCGTGTTCGGGTGGCTCAACGTGGCCATCGCTCGCGCCTCGCGCAGCGCGCGCTCGCGCATCTCGGCGGCCTCGACGCTGGGGAGGCCCGGGGGGAAGCGCAGCTCCTTCACCGCTACCTGACGTCCCAGCAGGATGTCGCTGCCGGACCACACGTAACCCATGCCGCCGCGACCGATCGTGCGCTCCAGCCGGTAGCGGCCGCCGATCACGCGGCCGGACTCGGCGACGTCCGCGCGGGACGGCACCAGCTGATCATCTCGCACGTGGAGACACTACCCGGAAGCCGAAGCGCCGCTTCGCCGGGGACCGGCCCGGCGAAGCGGCGGCGGAGCCCTCGGGGCGCCCGTCAGCGCACGTGGGTGCCGTCCCGGACGGTTCCGACGTACTCCTCCACCAGGTCCTCCAGGGCGATGACGCCGGTCGCCTCGCCGGAGGCGTCCACGGCCGCGGCGAGGTGGCTGCCCGCGCGGCGGAGCTCGGCCATGGCTTCGGCCAGGCTCGCGGTGACCGGCACCGTCGGCAGCCGCCGCCAGCGGGCCGCGGCGATCGGGGTGCGCGGGTCGTTGCCCGCCTGGTCGAGCACGTCCTTGATGTGCAGGTAGCCGAGGAGATCGCCGTCGTCGCCGCGCACCGGGAACCGCGAGAAGCCGGTCTCGCCGACCGCCCGCTCCACGTCGCCGAGCGTGGGCCGCGGAGGCAGCACGGTCACCTCGGCCAGCGGCACCCGCACCTCGGAGACCGTCTGCTCGACCGACGAGAGGGTTTGCGCGAGCCTGCGGTGCTCGGACTGCTCCAGCAGCCCCTCGCGGCGCGACTCGACCAGCAGCTCGGCCAGCTCGGCCGAGGTGTAGGCGGTTTCCAGCTCCTCCTTGGGCTCGACCTTGAGCAGCTTGAGCACCGCGTTGGCCAGCATGTTGAACAGCGCGATCAGCGGGCGCGCGACCTGCACGAAGGCCACCAGCGGCGGAACCAGCCACAGCGCGACTCGTTCCGGCTCGGACAGCGCCAGGTTCTTCGGCACCATCTCGCCGACCAGCACGTGCAGCACGACCACCACGGCGAGCGCGATCGCGAAGGAGATCGCGTGGGTCACCGCCTCGGGGATGCCCAGCAGCGCGAACGGCCCGCCCACGGCGTGCGCGACCGCGGGCTCGCCGAGCCGGCCCAGGCCCAGCGAGCACAGCGTGATGCCCAGCTGCGCGCTGGTGAGCATGAGCGAGCCCTCCTGGCTGGCCTTGATCACCGTGCGGGCCCGGCCCACGCCCTGGGCGAGCAGCGCTTCCAGCCGGTCCCGGCGGGACGACAGCAGCGAGAACTCCGCGCCGACGAACAGCGCGTTGAGCAGCAGCAGGCCCACGCCGAGCAGGATGGCGAATCCGTCGCTCATCGGGTCACCCCCACCGGTTCGGCGTGCGCGCGCTGGCGGGTCAGCCGCAGCTCGGCGATGCGGTGCCGATCCATCCGCATCACCGTGAGCAGCCAGCCGTCCAGGGCGAGCCGGTCGCCCACCTCGGGGATCCGGCCCAGCCGGGTCAGCAGGAACCCGGCCACGGTCTCGTAGTCGCCCTCGGGCATGGCGAAACCGGTGGCCTCGGTCAGCTCGTCCGGCCGCAGCAGGCCGGAGATCAGCCACACGTCGGCGCCCAGCCTGCGCACCGCCGCGATCTCCTGGCGGTCGTGCTCGTCGCGCACATCGCCGATGATCTCCTCGACGACGTCCTCGAGGGTCACGATGCCCGCGGTGCCCCCGTACTCGTCGACCACCACGGCCATCTGCAGCCCCGAGCCGCGCAGCCGGTTGAGCAGCGCGTCACCGGCGAGCGACTCGGGCACGGTGGGCACCGGCCGCGCCAGCGATTCCACCCGGGTCGAGTCGCGGCGGTCGGCGGGCACGCCGAACGCCTGCTTGACGTGCACGACGCCGTGCACCTCGTCGAGGTCGTCGCCGTGCACCGGGAACCTGGAGAACCCGGTGCGCTGGGCGAGGTCGAGCAGATCGGTGATGGTGTCGCCGACGGCCAGGGCACCGACCTTGACCCGCGGGGTCATGAGCTCGTCGGCGGTGCGGTCGCCGAAGCGCAGCGACCGGTCCATCAGCGTCGCGGTCGACTCGTCGAGCGTTCCGCGCTCGGCGCTGGAGCGCACGATCGAGCCGAGCTCGTCGGGCGAGCGAGCCGAGCGCAGCTCCTCCTGCGGTTCGACGCCCAAGCGCCGCACCAGGTGGTTCGCGGTGTTGTTCAGCAGGTTGATCAACCAGCCGAACACCTTTGAGAACCCGGCGTGGTAGCCCGAGACCACCCGCGCGGTGGGCAGCGGCCGGGCGATCGCGAGGTTCTTGGGCACCATCTCGCCGAAGACCATCGACAGCGCGGTGGCCAGCAGGATCGCCAGCGCCAGGGCGACCCCGGAGACGATCGCCTCGGGCGTGCCGAAGGCCGCCAGGACCGGCTGGATGAGATCGCCGATCAGCGGTTCGGCGACGTAACCGGTGATCAGCGTGGTCAGGGTGATGGCGACCTGCGCGCCGGAGAGCTGAAACGACAGCGTGCGGTGCGCGCGCTGCACGGCGTGGGAACGGCGGTCCCCGACGGCGTTGACGTGCGCGTCGACCGTGCTGCGCTCCAGCGAGGTCAGGGAGAACTCGGCGGCGACGGCCAAGCCGGTGCCCAGGGTGAGGACTCCGACGAACAGCAGGCCCGCCGCGGACAGCAGAACTTCGATCAAACCTCGGCCCGCCAGTTGCTGCGCTGGGCCGGAGCGGGGTCGCCGGGTCGCGAGCCCGGCTCGGTACTGCTCGGCTCGGCCGGGCCCTCGGGCGATTGTGCCGCTGGCACTTAGTTGCTCACTCCCATGTTCGAAAAAGGTGGAAACCGCATAAAAGGTTCCGACTCAGTGTAGCCGCGAGGTCCGGGCGCTTTCAGTGGTGGTGCGATCACAATTCGCACAATTCCCAGTACCGGCGACTTCTGGCCGGGGGCGTGTTGCCTCGGTACGTGCGTACGTTCCAGCAGCGCGCCGAGTTCCCCGAGGTGAGGGCGTTATGGTGATCGTCACTGTGACGAAGGTGACCCGGTGGTCTGATCCACTCGGGGACGACGTAACCTGCCGCAAACGTTGTTGCGGTTAACGCCGCCCCCTGTTCGAAACACGAGAGGACGTGATCGTGAGTACCCCCACGGTTGCGGACGCGCCGCAGACGGGATTCCTCGGGCATCCCCGCGGTTTGTTGACGCTGTTCTTCACCGAGATGTGGGAGCGCTTCTCCTACTACGGCATGCGCGCGATCCTGGCGTACTACCTGTACTACGCCGTGTCGGAGGGCGGCCTGGGCATCCCGGAGTCGACCGCGCTCTCGGTGGTCGGCGTCTACGGCGCCTCGGTCTACATGACCGGCATCCTCGGCGGCTGGCTGGCCGACCGCATCCTCGGTGCCCAGCGCGCGGTGCTCTACGGCGGCTTCATCATCATGCTCGGCCACCTCGCGCTGGCCGTCCCCGGCGGCATCGCCCCGGTGCTGGTCGGCCTGATCCTGCTGGTGATCGGCACCGGTCTGCTCAAGCCGAACGTCTCCGGCCTGGTCGGCGGGCTCTACGGCGCGGACGACACCCGTCGCGACGCGGGCTTCTCGATCTACTACATGGGCATCAACCTCGGCGCCTTCTTCGCGCCGTTCATCGTCGGCACCCTCGGCGAGAAGGTGAACTGGCACCTGGGCTTCGCCGCCGCTGCGGTCGGCATGGCCTTCGGCCTGGTCCAGTACGTCATCGGGCGCAAGAACCTGGGCTCGGCGGGCGTCGAGCCGGTCAACCCGCTGCCCGCGGAGCACAAGGGCCGGGTGCTGGGTCGCGCCGGCGGCATCGTGGTCGCGTTCGTCGCCGTGCTGGTGGCCCTGTCCGTCAGCGGCGTCATGGGCCTCAGCGGCATGGTCGACGTGGTCAGCCTGATCTCCGCGGTGCTGCCGGTCGTCTACTTCGCGGTGATGCTCTCCAGCAAGCAGATCACCAAGGTCGAGCGGGACCGCCTGGTGGCCTACATCCCGCTCTTCCTGGCCACCGCGCTGTTCTTCCTGCTGTTCGAGCAGCAGCCGAACACGCTGGCCAACCTGGCCGAGGCCGACACCGACCTGAACGTCCTGGGCTTCGTGATCCCGGCCTCCTGGTTCCAGTCGGTCAACCCGTTGGCGATCATCGTGCTGGCGCCCGCCGTGGCCGCCCTGTGGGTGAAGATGGGCAACAAGCAGCCGTCCACCCCGCAGAAGTTCGTCGGCGGTCTGCTGTTCGTCGCGCTGGCCTTCCTGTGGGTCGTGCTGTCGAACGTGGTCTCCGGGGACGGCAAGCACCTGCCGCTCATGCTGGCGCTGGTGTTCGTGATCATGACCGTCGGTGAGCTGCTGCTCTCCCCGGTCGGCCTGTCGGTGACCACCAAGCTGGCGCCGAAGGTGTTCGCCTCGCAGACCATGGGCCTGTACTTCCTCGCCCCGGCGATGGGGCAGGGCCTGGGCGCCCAGGTGGTCCAGCTGTACTCGGTGGACAACCAGAAGACCTACTTCGCGATCATCGGCCTGGCCACCATCGGGTGCGCCGCGCTGCTGCTGGTGGCCTCCCGCAGCATCAAGAAGTACATGCACGGCGTGAACTGACGTCGCGCGTGGTGCGAAAGGGCCGGCCCCGGAGTTCCCGGGGTCGGCCCTTTCGCGTGGTCGCGCGGGTCAGCGCAGCTCGACGGTCCGGGTCCGCTCCTCCCGCGCGCCGGGGTCGGGCAGCGGGTGGCCCGGGACCGCGACGTCCCCGGCGGGCAGCTCGCCGTCGAGCAGGTAGGCGGTGCCGATCCGGTCGGCCGCGTCGTTGCCCGCCAGCGCCCAGACGCCGTGCTCGCCCGCGTCCTTCTCGGTGACCAGCACCGAGGACGGAAGCGATCGGTGCATCTCCTGCGCACCCCGGTACGGGGTGGCCGCGTCGTGCTCGGAGTTGAACATCAGCACCGGGGGCAGTCCGGTGCCGGTGATGCGCATCGGCTGCTGCGAGGGCGCGGGCCAGGTGCGGCAGGGCGCGACGGTCCAGCTGTTGTACCAGGCGGCGAACGGGTGCTCGGCGGCCATCCGCGCCGAGTCGCGCTCCCACCACGCCTTGCTGCGCGGCCACGGCGCGTCGGCGCACTCCACGGCGGTGTAGATCGCGTTGGAGGTCTCGGCCGCGGCGTCCTTGCGCTCGACCATGCCGACCAGCTTCTGGTCCTCGCCGCGCAACCGGACCTGCGCGATCGCCTTGGCCAGCGGCTGCCAGCGCGAGTCGCTGTACAGCGCGTCGAAGGTGATGTCGAGGAACTCGGCCGGGCCCAGCGGTCCGCGCGGGGCGCGGCGCAGGCCGTCGCGCACCCCTTCCCAGGCCGCGCGCACCTGGGCGGGCTCGGTGCCGAGGCCGAAGTGGTCGTGGTGCTGGGCGACCCAGCCGTAGAAGTCCTCCAGCCGCCGCTGCGCGGCGACGTCCTGGGCGAGGTTGTTGCCGTACCAGATCTCCGAGGGATCCGGGTTGACCGAGCTGTCCAGGATCATCCGGTCCACGTGCCTGCCGAACATCTCGCCGTAGACCGCGCCCAGGTAGGTGCCGTAGGAGTAGCCGAGGAAGCTGATCCGCTGCTCGCCCAGCGCGGCGCGGATGCGGTCCACGTCCCTGGCGTTGTTCGGGGTGGTCAGGTGCGGCAGGTACTTCCCGGCCCGCTCCTGGCAGCCCGCGGCGTACTGCGCGGCCCGCTGCCAGTTGGCCTCCCGCGCGGCTGGCGAGTCCGGGTCGGGCAGCGGGGTGCGCCAGTATTTCTCGGGGTCCGCGCAGGTGATCGGCTGGCTGTGCCCGGAGTTGCGGGTGTCGAAGCCGATCAGGTCGTAGGAGTCGCGCACCGGAGCCGGCAGCTGGGAGGCCAGCCCACCGGCGAACGCGACGCCCGGACCGCCCGGACCACCCGGGTTGACCAGCAGCGATCCGCGGCGCGATTCGGGCTTGCGCGCGGGCAGCTTGGACACCAGCAGCTCGATCTGCTCGCCGCCGGGATCGGCGTAGTCCAGCGGTACGCTCAGCTCGGCGCACCGCATCTGCGGATAGGGCCCGGCGATGTCCTCCGGGCACGGCCCGAACTCCAGGCCTGCCGGCGCGGCGGAGGCGGCCGGGGCGGTGGTGACCACGGCCGCCGCAACGAGACCGAGTGCCGTCGAGCGCTTCACGAGACCTCCGCGAGCCGAGGGGCGGACGATCTCGGAGGTTAGATCGGTTCCCCGGCGGGGCGCGGCGAGCGGGCGGGCGCGTCCGCGAGTTTCACGCCGCGGAGTGAGCCGAGTGCGGCTCCAGCGCCAGTTCCCGGGCCAGGTCGTCGATCACCTGGGTGACGCGGTCCAGCCAGGTGATCGTGCGGTGCAGCGAGGTCGGCCCGTCGGTGAGCGACTCGGCGATGTCGTGCAGCGCGTCGCTGGTGCGCTGCGCGGCGGCCATGGCCTCGTCGAAGGTCTCGCGGTTGCGGTCGTTGAGCCCCTCGGCCGCGTCGGCCAGCGCATTCATCAGCTCGGCCAGCCGCTGCCGGGTGTCGGCGTCGACCATCGGGGTCGCCTGGGACAGGGCCACCACCACGTTGCGCGCGTAGTAGGCGCAGCCGCTGAGCTTGAGCGCCATCCGCTGCACCTGGCTCTGCCGGGACCGCAGCCGGTACAGCGTCAGCGGCCGCGAGCTGGCCAGCACCTTGTGCAGCGCGTCGTCCAGGGTGCGGATGGGCTCCTGCAGGCCGGTCGCGGTGCCCCGCTCGGCGAGCTCGGTGCCCGCGCCGCGCAGGAAGTCGCGCAGCGCGCCCAGGAACTCCGCGGTGTTGTCCCGGACCAGCTCGCGAGTGCGGGTGGGCAGCACCACGGCCGCGGCGAGCGCCCCGGAAGCCGCCCCGATCAGCGTCTCGACCAGCCGCAGCCCGAGCACCGAGAAGGTGAACACGCCCAGCATGCCGTAGAGCACGCCGAGCATGGTGGTGATGAAGAAGGTCATCGCCGCGTAGGAGTAGCCCACGAAGTAGAACGCCAGGAACACGCACAGCAGGATCACCGCGATCTCGGCGCCCAGGTCCCCGGTGATGTTCACCGCCACCAGGATCCCGGCCAGCACGCCCAGCAGCGTGCCCAGCGTGCGCTGCCAGGCGCGCACCAGCAGCTCGCCGCGGCTGTTGGTGGTGATGAACACGACGAACGCGGTGATCACCGCCCAGTACCAGCGGTTCGGCGAGACCAGCTGGCCGAACAGGATGGCCAGACCCGCGGCGACGGTGACCTGGATGGCCGTGCGCACCTCGGGGCGGTTCAGCCCGGTTCCGGTATCCTCGTCGGCGTCCTGCTCGTCGGCCGGCTCGACCTCGTCCTCGTCCACCTGCTGCTCGCCGAGCTCGCCGGTGGCGCCGGCCAGCTCGGCCAGCGCGCTGCCCAGGCGGCGGATCGCCATCGCCAGCTGCACCGAGCCGCGCTGCTCGACCTGCTCGGAGACCTGCCGGGTCACCTCGTGGATCTCGGCGTGCGGGCTCTCCAGCACCTCCAGCAGCGCGCCCACCGCGTGGCCGACCTCGCCACCACCGCTGGGGTGGTCGACCAGCCGCAGCAGCCTGGTCACCATGTTCTCGGCGGCCAGCTCCACGTCGAGCACCCGCTGGCGCAGCAGCTCGCGCCGGGACTCCGGCAGCGCGTCCAGGCGGCCGATGGTGTTCTCCAGCATCAGCGCGGTCTCGTTGAGCCGCACCGAGTGGTTGTGCAGCTTGCGCCGCCGCGACTCGGACCCGGGGTGCTCGGCGACGTCGTGCACCGCGTGCAGCAGCCCGTGCACCTGGGCGCGCAGCGTGCGCCTTCCGCGGTCGAGGATCCCCTCCGGGTCGTCGCGCAGCACCACCAGCTTGAGCACCGCGGCGGCCGCCGCGCCCACGACCACCGCCACCACCAGCGCGGGCAGCTGGGCCATCTGCGGTTTGAGGAACATGGCGAAGAAGTAGCCCATGAACGCGACCATCCCCAGCGGGAAGTAGCGCGCCCCGAACCGCCGCACGTAGACGGCTGCGAAGCTCACCACCAGGAACAGCAGGCTGTGCACCAGCGGCAGCGGCTGGGTGGTGATGGACAGCACCAGCGCGGCGACCACCGGCAGCGGCAGCAGCGCGAAGGTCAGCAGCTGCGCCCCGCGCTCGGTCTCGCTGACGCCCATCGAGCCGTTGATCGCCACCACCGCGCCGATCATGGCCATCGGCGCGGGCTGACCCCACATCGACAGCAGCGGCAGGTTCGCGCCCAGCGTCAGGGCGACCGACAGCAGCACCCGCACGGCGCCCCGCAGGCGGCGCAGCGACGGATCCGAAGCCAGGAAGCGATTCCACCACTGGCTCAACATGCGCCGCCCGGCTCCTTCGTTCGCTGGTTCCCGCGTCCCGAGGTTACGTCGAAGCTCGGCCGCGGAGTGGGATCACTGGCTCCGGTGGCGTCGCACGCTCTCCTCGACCAGGTCCAGCACCGAGCGCAGGTGGTCGGCGGGCAGGCCCATCGCCAGGTGCGAGACCAGCCCTTCCAGCACCAGCTCCAGGTAGGCGGTGAGCACGTCCACGTCGACGTCGTCGCGCAGGTTCCCGGAGTCGCGCTGCCACTTCAGGCGCGCGCGGGTGGCCGCGGTGAGCAGTTCGGAGCGCCGCGCCCAGCGCTCCCGGAACTCGTGATCGGTGCGCAGCCTGCGGGAGACCTCCAGCCGGGTGCCCAGCCAGTCCGCGCCCAGCGCCCGCTCCTCGATTCCGGTGGCCTCGTCGAGCAGGTTGCGCATCACCTGCACCAGGCCCTGCTCGGCGACGACATCGGCCATCCTGGTGGCGTCGTCCTCGGCGAGGGCGAGGAACAGCGATTCCTTGTCCTTGAAGTGGTGGAAGATCGCACCGCGGGACAGGCCGGTGGCCTCCTCCAGCCGCCGCACGGTCGCACCCTCGTAGCCGAAGCGCGCGAAGCAGGACCGGGAGCCGTCGAGGATCTGACGACGCCGGGTGTCCAGGTGATCCTGACTGACACGGGGCATGCGGCGATGTTCCCAGGATTCCCCGAGCAGATGCAATCCGTACGTACGTTTTGCTGCCCGGTGCCCGCCGGATTCCGGATCCGCGCCGAGCTGCAACTCTCGCGACTGTCGGGACCGAACGGTAGCGTCGGTGACCGGCCGACGACGGGCGGTGATGACATGCCGATTTCCACCGATCCGGCGGCCGCGGAGTTCCCGACCTCGCGCCTGCGCACGCGGGCGGAGGCGGAAGCTTACGTGGCCTCGGTGTGCTTCAAGCACGGACCTCCGAGACTCCTCGGCGTCGAGCTCGAGTGGACCGTGCACCATCGATCCGATCCAGGGCGTGCCCTCGACGTCGCGACACTGGTCAGCGCGCTGGGCCCGCACGCCCCACCCTCCCTGGCACCGGAGAGCCCGCACCGGGATCTGCCGAACGGCTCGGTGCTCACCGTTGAACCCGGTGGCCAGGTCGAGATCTCAAGCCTCCCCACCACATCACTTCCCGGCCTGCTCGGCGCGGTCGAAGCCGACGCCGCCTACCTGCGCCGCAGGCTGGCCGCCGCGGACCTCGTGCTGGGGGAGCACGGCCTGGACCCGCACCGCCCCCCGAACCGGATCCTGCGGGTGCCGCGCTACGCCGCGATGGAAGCCGCCTTCGACCGCATCGGGATCAACGGCCGGCTGATGATGTGCAGCACGGCCGGCGTCCAGGTGTGCCTGGACGCCGGGGAACCCGGCAGGGTGGCCGCCCGCTGGTCGGCGCTGCACGCGCTGGGCCCGGTGATGATCGCGGCCTTCGGCAACTCGCCGCGGATGAGCGGCGCGGACACCGGTTGGCAGTCCGCGCGCACCCGCGTGCTGCTCAACACCGACCCGCCGCGCACCCTGCCGGGGCCCACCGCCGGGGACCCGGCGCTGGGCTGGGCGCGCCGGATGCTCGACGTCTCGGTGCTGTGCCAGCGCCGCGACGGCGACGACTGGAGCGCGCCGAGCGGTCTGAGCTTCGCCGAGTGGATCCGCCGGGGCGGCCCCACCCGCGAGGACCTCGACTACCACCTGACCACGGTCTTCCCGCCGGTGCGCCCGCGCGGCTACCTCGAGGTGCGCTACCTGGACGCGCAGCCCGGGACCGACTGGATGCTCCCGGCCGCAGCGCTGGCCGCGCTGTTCGCCGACGAGGCCGTGGTGGACGAGGTCGCCGCGCGGGCGGCTCCGGTGGCCGGGAGCTGGATGCGCGCCGCCGAGCACGGACTGCGCGATCCCGCGTTGGCGCGCGCCGCGCGGGAGATCCTCGACCTCGCTCGCGAGCTGCTGTCCGAAACCGCGCGAGGGCCCGGCCTGGCCGAGCGGCTCGCCGATCACCTGTCGCGGCGGCTGGCCGCCGCCGAGCGCCGAGCACCTGGAGGTGTGCCCCGGTGAAGGATCTCAACGAGCTCACCCACGACCGGCTGCGCGACCACGTCGCCGAGGAGCTGGACCGCACCCGGCGGCGCAGCGCCCAGCTCACCGACGCCGTCGACGACGACGAGCTGGTGCGTCAGCACTCGCCGCTGATGTCGCCGCTGGTCTGGGACCTCGCGCACGTCGGCAGCCAGGAGGAGCTGTGGTTGGTGCGCGACGTCGGCGGCGCGGAGGCGGTGCGCCCGGACATCGACCACCTCTACGACGCCTTCCAGCACCCGCGCGCCGAGCGCCCGCAGCTGCCGCTGCTGGGACCCTCGGAGGCCCGCGACTACATCGGAACGGTCCGCAACAAGGTCTTCGACCTGCTCGAACGCACTCCGCTGGAGGGGCGGGAACTGGTCGAGCACGCCTTCGCCTTCGGCATGATCGTGCAGCACGAGCAGCAGCACGACGAGACGATGCTGGCAACCCACCAGCTGCGCGACGGGCCACCCGCGCTGGAAGCCCCGCCACCGCGGCGCGCGGAGGACCTGCCGGCCGAGGAGGTCTTCGTGCCGGGCGGCCCGTTCACCATGGGCACCTCGACCGAGCCCTGGGCGCTGGACAACGAGCGACCCGCCCACGAGGTGCACGTCGACGCCTTCCACCTCGACGCCGCGCCGGTGACCAACGGTGCCTACCAGCGGTTCATCGCCGAAGGCGGCTACGAGCAGCCGCAGTGGTGGAGCGAGGCCGGGTGGGCCTACCGGAACAAGGCCGACCTGCGCGCGCCGCGGTTCTGGTTCCGCGACGGCGGGCGCTGGCTGCGCCGCCGCTTCGGCCACGTCGAGCAGGTGCCCGCCGACGAGCCCGTGGTGCACGTGAGCTTCCACGAGGCCGAGGCCTACGCCGCGTGGACCGGCAAGCGGCTGCCGACCGAGGCCGAGTGGGAGAAGGCCGCGCGGTACGACCCGGCGAGCGGTCGCTCCCGCCGCTACCCGTGGGGCGATGCGGACCCCGAGCCCGAGCACGCCAACCTCGGCCAGCGGCACCTGCAACCGGCACCGGCCGGTGCCTATCCGGCCGGTGAGGCCCCGTGCGGCGCGCGCCAGCTCATCGGCGACGTGTGGGAGTGGACCGCGAGCGACTTCCTGCCGTACCCGGGATTCGCGGCCTTCCCGTACCGGGAGTACTCCGAGGTGTTCTTCGGGTCGGATCACAAGGTGCTGCGCGGCGGTTCGTTCGGCACCGACCGGGCGGCCTGCCGCGGGAGCTTCCGCAACTGGGACTTCCCGATCCGGCGGCAGATCTTCGCCGGGTTCCGCTGCGCCCGCACCGCGTTGGAGGGCTGAATGTGCCGTCACCTGGGCTACCTCGGCCCCGAGCGCACGCTGGCCGAGCTGCTGCTCGACCCCGCTCACTCGCTGCTCGAGCAGTCCTGGGATCCCACCGACATGCGCGGCGGCGGTACGGTCAACGCCGACGGCTTCGGCGCGGGCTGGTTCGGCGACGACGGCGAGCCCGCGACCTACCGCGCAGCGGTTCCGATGTGGACCGACACCTCGTTCCCCCAGGTGGCCAGGCAGGTTCGGGCCTCGGCGGTGGTGGCCGCGGTGCGCTCGGCCACCGTCGGCATGCCGGTGTCGGTGGAGGCGTGCGCGCCCCTGGCCGACGGGCAGCGCCTGTTCAGCCACAACGGGAAGGTCGGCGGCTGGCCCGACTCGCTGGCCAAGCTCGCCGGGCGGCTGGAGACCACCGATCTGCTCACCACCGCGCCGATCGACTCGGCGGTGCTGTGGGCGCTGCTGCGCCAGCGCCTCGACGCCGGCGAGGACCCGCCCTCGGCCGTCCGCGACCTGGTGGGCGAGGTGCTCGCGGCCGCGCCCGATTCCCGGCTGAACCTGCTGCTGTGCGATGGCGGGCAGCTGGTCGCCACCACCTGGACGCACTCGCTGTGGGTGCGCAAGGGGCCCGGTTCGGTCGCGGTGGCCTCCGAACCCTACGGGGCGCCGGAGCGCTGGGTCGAGGTCCCCGACCGGTGCCTGCTGGTCGCCGACACCGAGCACACCGAGGTCACATCCCTCGAGGAGGAAGCGTGAAGACCAGGTTCACCGAGGCCGACGCGGCGGCCGAGCTGCGCGCCGACGTCCGGGAAGGACTCACCGACGACCCGAAGTGGCTCTCGCCCAAGTGGTTCTACGACGCAGCGGGCAGCGAGCTCTTCGAGCGCATCACCGAACTCCCGGAGTACTACCAGACCAGGGCCGAGGCGCGGATCCTGCGCGCCAACGCCGTGACCATCGCCGAGACCACCGGTGCCAGGACCCTGGTCGAACTCGGCTCCGGTTCCTCGGAGAAGACCCGGTTGCTGCTCGACGCGCTGCGCAAGACCGGAGCGCTGCAGCGGTTCGTGCCGCTGGACGTCTCCGCCTCGGCGCTGCAAACCGCGGTCGCCGCCATCGAGGCCGACTACCCGGGCCTGGAGGTGCGCGGGGTGGTCGACGACTTCACCACCGGTCGCCTCGACGACGGCGAGGACCGGCTGGTGGCCTTCCTCGGCGGGACCATCGGGAACCTGCTGCCGGAGGAGCGCGCCGGGTTCTTCGGCGCGCTGCGCGAGGCGATGGTGCCGGGGGAGTGGTTGCTGCTGGGCACCGACCTGGTCAAGGACCCCGACCGGCTGGTGCGCGCCTACGACGACGCCGCCGGGGTCACCGCGGAGTTCAACCGGAACGTGCTGCGCGTGCTCAACGAGCGGCTCGGCGCGGACTTCGACCTCGCGGCCTTCACCCACGCCGCGCGGTGGAACGCCGAGCAGGAGTGGATCGAGATGCGGCTGCGGGCCGAGCGCGCGATGCGCGTACGGGTCGCCGAGCTCGGGCTCGAAGTGGATTTCGCGGCGGGGGAGGAGATCCGCACCGAGATCTCCGCGAAGTTCCGCCACGACCGGATCCGCGACGAGCTCGCCGTCGCGGGATTCGTCCTGGAGCACTGGTGGACCGACGAGGCCGGCGACTTCGCCCTGTCGTTGTGCCGCTCGGCGTGAGACGCGGATCGGCCCACCAAGCCGAACCGCCCCCTCAACTCGGCAGTTCCGGGTTGACCTTCGGCACGGGCAGGCGCGCGAGGCAGCCGAAGCAGGGCATGCCCGCGGGACGATCGGCCACTTCGGCCAGATGGGAGGGGATCTCCTGGCCGCACAGCGTGCGCCACGCGGCCGGGACGCCGCCGTCCGGGCGCTGGGCCAAGTGGGCCTGCCGATGCGATTCGCCGACCACCCCTGCGGCGAAACGGACCGCGACGGTGCCGCCCATCAGATCCTCCCTCCCCGTTGTCGCTCGCGAGGGCCGAAGCTGGTGTCGACCGGATCGCCCGGCAGGCGGTTGAGCAGTGCGGTGCGGACTCGGTTGCTGTTGGTCATTTCCCCACCTCCGCGAACGAGACGCGGGCGGGGTGCGTGCGTGACGTGAGGCTAGACGGGTGTGACCCGTTCGGCGCAATGGCTGTGGGGCGAAACGGCGAGTGGATCACCGGAAAGAGTCATGCGAGCGACGGTGATCACTGGGAGTGAAAAGCCGGTCACGCCACCGTCAGCGACTGGGGGGAGGTGCTGGCGGGGCGTGACCGACGCGCCACAGGTTACACCCGGTGAGCGCGCCGTCATCAGGGGTATGGGGAAATGCTGTGACCTGCGATGACGTCGATCCGCCGCGGGTTGTGGCCAGCGTCCGCTCGGAGCGCGAGACTGGGGGCGCATCGACCCGGAGGAGGAACCTGATGTCCGACTCGCTGCTGGCCCGGCACCGCGCGGTGCTGCCCGACTGGCTTGCGCTGTACTACGAGGAACCCGTCGAGATCGTCAGCGGCTCGGGCCGGCACGTGACCGACGCCGAGGGCAACACCTACTTGGACTTCTTCGCCGGAATCCTCACCAACGCCATCGGTTACGACATCGCCGAGATCAGCGACGCGGTGCGCCGACAGGTCGACACCGGCGTGCTGCACACCTCGACGCTGTACCTCATCCGGCAGCAGGTCGAGCTCGCCGAGCGCATCGCCGGGCTCTCCGGGCTGCGCGAGCCGAGGGTGTTCTTCACCAACTCCGGCACCGAGGCCAACGAGACCGCGCTGATGCTGGCCACGCAGCACCGGCGCAGCAACCAGGTCCTGGCGCTGCGCAACTCCTACCACGGCCGCGCCTTCGGCACGATCGGCGTGACCGGCAACCGGGGCTGGTCGGCCACCTCGCTCTCACCGGTGAAGGTCAGCTACGTGCACGGCGGCTACCGCTACCGCAGCCCGTTCCGCGACCTCTCCGACGCCGGCTACATCGCCGCGTGCGTCGAGGACCTGCGCGAGGTCATCGAGACCACCACCGCCGGCGACGTGGCGTGCATGATCGTCGAGCCGATCCAGGGCGTCGGCGGTTTCGCCACCCCGCCCGACGGGCTCTTCGGCGCGTTCGCCGAGGTCCTCGGCGAGTACGGCATCCCGCTGATCTCCGACGAGGTGCAGACCGGCTGGGGGCGCACCGGCGAGCACTTCTGGGGGATCGGCGCGCACGGCGTGACCCCGGCTGCGATGACCTTCGCCAAGGGTCTGGGCAACGGCCTGGCGATCGGTGGCGTGGTGGCCGAAGCCGAGCTGATGAACGGCATCGGGGCCAACTCGATCTCCACCTTCGGCGGCAACCCGGTCTCGACCGCGGGTGCCACCGCGGCCCTGGACTACCTGCTCGACCACGACCTGCAGGGCAACGCCGCCAAGCTCGGCGGGCAGCTGCTGCGCGGGTTGCGCGCGCAGGCCGAGGAGCGCGCGCTGATCGGCGACGTGCGCGGCAAGGGGCTGATGATCGGCGTGGAACTGGTCGAACCGGACGGAGGTCCGTCGGCCCTCGCGGCCGCGCGCGTGATGGAACTGGCCAAGGCGCGCGGGTTGCTGATCGGCAAGGGCGGTCTGCACGGGAACGTGCTGCGCCTGGCTCCGCCGATGACGCTGACCGAGGACGAGGCCGAGCGGGCGCTGCAGGTCCTCGCCGACTGCCTGGAGCTGGCCGAGCAGGAGCGCCGCTGACGGGCGGGGTCCTGGCGGCGGTCGGGCCGGGAGCGGTGTTCCCTCCGGGAGCGCGATTCCCGGCCCGGCTGCCGGGTTCCCGCCACGTGGCCGGTCGCGTTCCCATACCCTGCCGGGCATGCCCGCACTGAGCCCGAAGTCCGTCCTGGAAGGACGCAGCTCCAACCGCGCCCCGGTCCCGCTGATCGTCGGACTGGTCGTCTCCGGCCTGTGCCTGCTGCTCGCGCTGGGCTCCTACGTGCTGCTGGTCCCCGGTGCCCCGACCAACGTGGTCGTGGGCATGCTGCTGGCGCTGCCGACCGCGATCGTGCTGGTCGCTCTGGTGCTGTGGATCGACCGGCTGGAGCCGGAACCGCGGCTGATGCTGTGCGTGGCCTTCGCCTGGGGAGCCGGGGTGGCGCTGCTCGGCGCGCTGATCGTCAACACCGCCGGAGAGTCGGTGCTGGCCGTGCTGTTCGGGCCCGAACCGGCCTCGGCGCTGACGGTGACGGTGATCGCGCCGGTGGTCGAGGAGAGCTTCAAGGGCGCGCTGCTGCTGTTCCTGCTGGTGGTGCGCCGCCACGAGATCGACGGGGCCACCGACGGCATCGTCTACGCGGCGCTGTGCGGACTCGGCTTCGCCCTGGTGGAGAACGTCCTGTACTACATGCGGGGGCTGGCCGCGCCCGGCGAGGTCTGGGGGACGGTGCTGCTGCGGGGCGTGGTCGCCCCGCTCGGGCACCCGATGTACACCGCGATCACCGGTCTGGGCGTGGCCTACGCGGCCACGCACCGCGGTGCCGGCCGGTTCTTCGCGGTGGTGCTCGGCTGGTGCGGCGCCGTGCTGCTGCACGCGCTGTGGAACGGAGGGCTGACCCTGGCGGGCTTCCCCGGCATGGTGTTCGCCTACCTCATCGAGGCGGTGGTGCTGATCGCGCTCGTCGTGGTGCTGGTGGTCGACCGCAAGCGGCTGGTCGGCCAGATCGGCCGCTTCCTGCCCGCCTACGTGCCCAGCGGTCTGGTCGCGCCGAACGACCTGCGGATGCTCGCCTCGATCCCGGGCCGCAGGCGGGCGCGCGCCTGGGCGCGCAGCACCGCGGGCGTCACCGGCGCGCGGGCGATGGGCGACTACCAGCTGGCGGCCACCGAGCTGGCGCTGCTGCACGCCCGCGCGGAGCGGCGAACGATCAGCCCGGAGCGCTTCTTCGCCCGCCGGGACGCGATCGTGGGCCTGATGCGGGTGGCCAGGAACGCGTTCTTCCGGCGCGTTCCGCAGGCCCCGCAACCGCCGTGGGCCCGCAACCAGCGGTCCGGGTTCTTCGCGCCGCCCCAGCAGCTCGGCCAGCTGCCGAACCACCGGCCGGGCGGCAACCCCTGGCCGCCGCGCTGATCACCCGTCGAGCAGCCGGGCGGCGAGATCGGGCACGTCGCGGGCCACGACGTCCCACGAGCCGCCCGGCTCCGGGTCGGCGCGCTGCGCCGGGCCGTGCTCCTGCGGGCGCGGGATGAACGCCGTGCGCAGCCCGGCGCGCTGCGCGGCGGCCAGGTCCTCGTCGTGCGCGGCGCACAGCATCACCCGCTCCGGTGGCAGGTCCAGGATCGCCGCGGTGCGCAGGTAGGCCTCCGGGTCGGGCTTGTAGGCGCGGGTCAAGTCGGAACCGATGATCACGTCCCACGGCAGCCCGGCGTGCTTGGCCATGTTGGTCAGCAGCGCGGTGTGCCCGTTGGACAGCGGACCGATGATGAAGTGCCGCTTGAGCCGGGTCAGCCCGGCGATGGCGTCGGGCCAGGCGTCGAGCCGGTGCCAGGCCCGGTTGAGCCGGTCGATCTCGGCGTCGTCGACCCGATCCAGCGCGATCCCCAGCTCCTCGGCGGTGGCCAGCAGGTTCTCCCGGTGCAGGACGTCGAGGTCGACGAACTCGCGTTCGCCGAGGCGCACGGCGCGCATCGCCGGCTGGTAGCGGGCGCGCCAGCGCAGGGCGAATTCGCCGGGGTCGGCGTCGAACCCGTGCTGCTGGGCGAACTCGGCCACGGCGGCAGCCACGCCGCTGCGCCAGTCCACGACGGTGCCGAAGGTGTCGAACAGCACCGCGTCGACGGATCTCGGGGAGGCGTCCGGTGACATCGGCTCAGGCTAGCAACGCGAACCGGCGAACCGGGGTGCTCAGCGGTGCGCGGTGAGCAGGAAGGCGGGAATCCGCGAGCGCCCCTGCTCGTCGGTCGGGTGGGCCGCCCCGCCGAGTTCCGCGGGCAGGAAGGCGGCGATGCTGCTGTCCTCGATGGAGTCGACGTTCCAGTGCTCCTCGACCGCCGCGCGCAGCTCCTCTGCCGTCACCGCGTTGGGCCCGCCGCCTTCGGGGAAGGCGTCGGACCGGAACACCAGCACGCGCAGCACGGCCCCGTCGCGGGCGGCTCGGGCGATCGAGCGCAGGTAGTCGTCGCGGCGGTCGACCGGCAGCGAGTGGAACAGCGTGCTGTCGATGACCGTGCTGAAGCGGCCGTCGTAGTAGCCGTCGAGCTCGGTCACGTCGGCGACCTGGAAGCTCGCCGTGGCGTGCCGGGCGTCCTTGGCCGCCTCGGCCTCGGCGATCGCGGTCTCCGAGGAATCGACCCCGACGACCTCGTGACCGCGCGCGGCCAGGTCCAACGCGGTCACCCCGACCCCGCAGCCGGCGTCGAGCACCGGTGAGCCGACCCCCTGCTCGATCAGCTCGGCGATGGCCGGCTGCGGAACCCCGATGTTCCACGGCACGCTCTGGTCGGCGCCTTCGGTGATGCCCTGGCCGCGGTAGACGGCGTCGAAGTCGGGAAGCTCGTCGTGCACTCGTTCCTCCGCGGTCGGGAAGCCCTGGGGTCGACGGGTGAAGTTACCACCGGTGGTGCTCGCGGCGAGGCCGATCGCGATCGGCCCGAGGCGCGCGGTTCGCGGTGGTCGTCGACCGCGTTCGATCCGGGCGGTCAGCCGGTGGGCAGGCCGTAGCGCGCGGTGACCTGGCGGCCGGCTTCGCGCAGCACCTCCCGCAGCCACAGGTGGGCGGGGTCGGCGTCGTGCAGCGGGTGCCACCAGAAGGCCTCCGGCAGCGGGAGGACGTCCCACGGGCAGGGCAGCGCGCGCACGTCCGCCGACGGCCCCAGGCGGCGCGCCAGGGTCTTCTGCAGCAGCGCGACCCGCGGCGTGCCGCTGATCAGGAACGGCACCGCGAGGAAGCTCTCCACCGCGACCTGCACGTGCGGCTCGATGCCCAGCATCTTGAGCTGGCGGATGGCCGGGGTGTAGGCGTGCGGGCCTCGGTAGGTGGCCACCCACGGCAGCTCGGCGAGGTCGTCGAGGGTGGGTGGCTCGCCGATGCGCTCGTTGTCCTCGGAGACCACGCACACCCACTCGTCGGTGTAGAGGTCCTGCGCGGGCAGCTCGTCGAGGAAGCCGTGCGGCATCATGATGCCGTCGACGGTGCGCAGGGCTTCGTCGATGTGCTCGACGACCTGCGGGACGTTCTGCTCGAAGTGCAGGCGCGCGTGCGGGGCGCGCTCGGCGACCAGCTCGCTGAGCTGCCTGCCCAGCACGAGCGCGGCGTAATCGCTGGTGAACAGGGTGAACTCGCGCCGCGATGCGGCCGGGTCGAAATCCGGTGCGGCGTCGAAGACCCGTTCCACCCCCGCCAGCGCGGCCTTGGTGCGCCCGGCCAGCTGGGCGGCCAGCGCGGTGAGGTGGTAGCGGTTGCCGCTGCGCTGCAGCAGCTCGTCGCCGAAGTGCCTGCGCAGCTTGCCGAGAGCGGCGCTCATGCTCGGCTGGCTCACGCCCACCCGGTCGGCGGCGCGGGAGACGTTGCGCTCCTCCAGCAGGGCGTCCAGCGACGGCAGCAGGTTCAGGTCCAGGTTCCGCAGCGCCCGCACGTCCATCGCCGGACTATAGCTCACGCCAATACTCGGCATAGTCAGTTGGCTCTTCCCCGATAGTGAGCCGCGCCGCAGAGTGGAGATCGAAAGCTCGTCGGCACTCGGAGAAGCAACATGACAACGCGCAAGGCGCTGGTGGTGGGCGCGGGTTCGGCCGGATGCGCCACCGCGATCCTGCTGGCCGAAGGTGGCTGGCAGGTCGATCTCGTCGAGATCAAACCCGCCGTGACCGCGATCGGTTCCGGGATCACGCTGCAGGGCAACGCCCTGCGCGTGCTCCGGCGCCTCGGGGTGTGGGAACGCGTGCGCGCGAGCGGCTTCGCGTTCGACGACCTGGGTCTGCGCGCGCCCGACGGCGAGCTGCTCGCCGAGTTCGACGACGTGCGCACCGGCGGGCCGGACCTGCCCGCCACGCTCGGGACGTACCGGCCCGAACTGGCCCGCGCCCTCGTCGAGCGCGCCCGCGAGGTCGGCGTGCGGGTGCGCTTCGGCGACTCCTGCACCGGGTTCGAGCACGCGGGACCGTCGGTGGCGGTGACCTTCGTCGACGGCGGGGTGCAGCACTACCACCTGGTCGTCGGCGCCGACGGGGTCCGCTCGTCGACCCGCGGGTTGCTGGGCGTCGACCTGGAGACCCGGCCGACCGGGATCGGCATCTGGCGGGCGTTCGTCCCCCGGCCGGAGTCGGTCGCCCGCACCGACATCTACTACGGCGGCCGCTGCTACCTGGCTGGGTACTGCCCGACCGGGCAGAACTCGCTGTACGCCTACCTGGCCGAACGGGCGCAGGACCGCACCGGGCTGAGCCCGGCCGAGTCGCTGGAGCTGATGCGCGAGCTGGCCGGGCACTACGGCGGCCCCTGGGAGGAGATCCGTCGCCAGCTCACCGACCCGGACGCGGTGCACTACACCCACTTCGAATCGCACCTGCTCGAAAGGCCCTGGCACCGCGGCCGGGTCGCGCTCGCCGGCGACGCCCTGCACGTCTGCCCGCCCACCCTCGCGCAGGGCGCGGCGCAGGCGCTGGAGGACGCGGTCGCGCTCGCCGAGGAGGTGCTGTCGGCCGGTGATGCCACCGACGCCGCGCTCGAGGCCTACGCGGCCCGGCGGTTCGACCGCGCCAAGACCGTGGTGGAGGCGTCCGACCAGCTCGCGCAGTGGCTGCTCGACGGCGAGCGCGGGGACGTTCCCGGCCTGATGGCCCGGGTCTCGGAACTCGTCGCCCAACCCGTCTGACGAAGGAGGCAGTACGTGACAGATCGACTCATCACCCATCTCCGGCACCTCGACATCGCGGTGCCCGACTACGCCAAGCAGCGCGAGTTCTACACCAACCTGTGGGGCTTGACCCCGGTCGTCGAGGAGCCCGGGCTGAGCTTCCTGGCCGCCGAGGGCTCCCCGGAGCAGTACGTGGTGCGGCTGCGGCAGGCCGAGGACAAGCGCCTGGACCTCATCGCCCTCGGGGCCGAGGACCGCGCCTCGGTGGACGCCCTGGCCCAGCGCCTGGCCACCGCCGGGGTGCAGCTGGTCGGCGAACCCGGTGCGCTGCAGACGCCGGGCGGAGGCTACGGGTTCCGGTTCTTCGACGTCGACGGTCGCACCGTCGAGATCTCCTGCGAGGTGCAGGTGCGCGCGCACCGCCGCATCGAGGAGCAGGAGTCCATCCCGGTCAAGCTCTCGCACGTGGTGATCAACTCGCCGAACCCGGAGCGCACCAGGGCGTTCTACGAGCAGCACCTGGACTTCTCGCTGTCGGACACGCTGTTCCACCCCAACCTCGGCGAGGCGATGTACTTCATGCGCTGCAACCCGCAGCACCACAGCCTCGCCATCGCCCGGGGCCCGCACGTGTCGCTGCACCACGCCTCGTTCGAGATGCGCGGCATCGACGAGTACATGCGCGGCACCGGACGGCTGCTGCGCAACGACATCAAGAAGGTCTGGGGACCGGGCAGGCACCTGGCGGGCAACAACACCTTCAGCTACTTCCTCGACCCGCACGGCAACACCGTCGAGTACACCACCGAGCTGGAGCTGCTCGACGAGGACACCTGGCACCCGCACCTCTACGACTTCACCCAGCCCGAGGTCTCCGACCAGTGGGGCACCGCGAACCCGATGGACGAGTTCGTGGCCGCCGAGTCGTTCAACGACCCCGACCGCGGCGTCTTCGTCGCTCCGCCGGTGTGAGGAGGGCCTGATGCGATTCGCCACCGCCGAGATCGACGGCGAGGAGTTCTGCGGGCTGCTCGACCGGCAGCGCTTTCACCCGGTCGACGGCGGCGACCTGCGGGAACTGCTGAGCTCCGGCGAGCTCGCCGGAGCGGGGCGGCGGGCGCGCTCGCGCGCGGGCGTCCCGCTGGAGTCGGTGCGGCTGCGGGCACCGCTGCAGCCCCCGACGATCCGCGACTTCGTGGCCTTCGAGGAGCACGTCGAAGGCGTGGCCCGCGCGGTCAGCGGCACCGGGGTAGCTCCGGAGTGGTACCTCGCGCCGACCTTCTACTTCACCAACCCGCACGCCGTCACCGGGCCGTTCGACGAGGTCGCGCGGCCGCCCGGGTGCCGGGTGCTGGACTTCGAGCTGGAGGTCGCCGCGGTCGTCGGCCGCACCGGGCGCGACCTCACCCCGGAGCAGGCGCGCGAGCACATCGCCGGCTACACCGTCCTCAACGACTGGTCGGCGCGCGATCTGCAGTCCACCGAGATGAAGGTGGGGCTCGGGCCGGCCAAGGGCAAGGACTTCGCCAGCACCCTCGGCCCCTGCCTGGTCACCGCCGACGAGCTGGAGCCCTACCGCGACTCCGACGGGTTCCTGCGGCTGCAGATGCGCGTGTCGGTCAACGGCGAGGAGATCGGCCGCGATCTGCTGTCCAACATGGGATGGCCGTTCGAGGACCTGGTGTCCTACGCCTCGCGCGGTGCCGAGATCCGGCCCGGCGACGTGCTCGGCTCGGGCACCTGCGGCAACGGCGGCTGCCTCGCCGAGCTGTGGGGCAGGCCGGACCGGGCCGATCCGCCCGCCCTGGAACCCGGTGACGTCGTGGAGATGACCGTCGAGGGCATCGGAACCATCCGCAACCGCGTCACCGAGGGGACCGAACCCCCACCCGTGCGCCGGGCCGCGCCGCGGCCCCGCGACCGATCGTGACCTCCCACCAGCGAACCGAGAGAAGCGAGATGTTCGAGTACTTTCCCGGAAACTACGTGTGGAACCTGACCGTGGTCGCCGCGCTCAACAGCGGCGGGCTCATCGACGAGGTCGATCGCGCCTGCCGGCCGATCCGCGAGGCCGGCGCGCGCGGCTCCGACGTGGGCACCGGCGAGCTGCTGAAGTCCTGGACGACCGTGGTCGACGACCTGGTCGCCCAAGCCCAGCAGGACCGCGCGGCCGGGCACGCGCGCACCGCGGGGCAGAAGTTCCACCGCGCCACCAACTACCTGGTGCACGCCGAGCGGATGCAGAGCGCCGACACGCCCGACCGCAACGCGATCTACGAGCGCTGCCTGGAGCTCATGGGCAGCACCTTCGAGCTCATCGGCCCCCGGACCAGCCGCGTGGAGGTGCCCTACCAGGAGACCTCGCTGCCCGCGTACTTCACCGACGCCTCGCGGGACGGCGAGCCCGCGCCGTGCGTGATCATGTGGAACGGGTTGGACAGCACCAAGGAGCACATGTACCTCTCCGGCTTCGGCGCGGAGCTGGCGGCCCGGGGCATCTCCACGCTGATGGTCGACTGCCCGGGAAGCGGCGAGGCGCTGCGGATGCGCGGGCTGACCGCGCGGGTGGACACCGAGGCCTGGGCCGCCGCCTGCGTGGACCACCTGGAGACCCGCCCCGGGGTGCGCGCCGACCGGATCGGCCTGGTGGGCTGGTCGCTGGGCGGCTACTTCGCGCCGAGGGCCGCGGCCTTCGAGAAGCGCCTCGCGCTGTGCGTGGCCTGGGGCGCCAACCACGACTGGGGCGCGGTGCAGAAGCGCAGGCTCGACCGCGAGGGCGAGAACCCGGTGCCGCACTACTGGAACCACGTGCTGTGGGTGTGGGGCGAGGACGACCTGGACACGTTCATCGACAAGGTCGAGGACGTGTGCCTGGACGGCGTGGTGGACAAGATCAGCGTGCCGTTCCTGATCACCCACGGCGCCAACGACCGGCAGATCCCGCTGCACTACGCCCACCGCAGCCACGAGCAGGCGATCAGCAGCCCGAAGTGCGAGCTGCGCGTCTTCGACGAGGCCGAGGGCGGCGCCGAGCACATCGGGTTGGACCACTTCGCCCACGTCAGCACCTTCACCGCCGACTGGATCCAGGACACCTTCGCGGAGCTGCCATGACCTTCCCCTTCGACCGCGCCGACCCGGAGTCGGCCGTCGCCGAGATGGCCGCGCGCTGCTCGAACTGGGGCCGCTGGGGCGAGCACGACGTGCGCGGCACGCTCAACCACCTCGACGAGGCCAAGCGCCGCGAGGCCGCCGCGCTGGTCCGGCGCGGCGCGGTGTTCTCGCTGGCCCAGCGCTTCGACGTGGACGGCCCGCAGCGCGGGTGGCGGCGGCGCACCAACCCGGTGCACACCATGCTCGACACCGGCACCGACGCCGCCGCGGGCAAGCAGGGCTTCCCGCACGGCATCGGGGGCGCCGACGACGTGGTCAGCATGCCGCTGCAGTGCTCGACCCAGTGGGACGGGCTGGGGCACATCTTCGACCACGCGAAGGCCTGGAACGGGCGACCCGCCGAGGAGGTCGTGACCGCCGCGGGCGATCACGTCACCGGGATCGAGACGGTCGCCGACGGGTTCACCGGGCGAGCGGTCCTGCTCGACGCCGGGCGCGCCCTCGGCACCGGCGGCGAGCTGCCCGACGGCTACGCCATCACCGCCCAGGAGCTCACCGAGATCGCCGAGCGGCAGGGCAGCCCGGTGGGACGCGGGGACATCGCGCTGGTGCGCACCGGTCAGCTCGCCCGCGCCCGGCGCGACGGCTGGGGCACCTACGCCGGCGGGCCCGCGCCGGGGTTGTCGTTCACCACCGCCGAGTGGCTGCACGGCACCGAGATCGCCGCGGTCGCCACCGACACCTGGGGAGTGGAGGTGCGGCCGAACGAGTTCGACGACGCCTTCCAGCCGTTGCACCAGGTCGCCATCCCGCACATCGGGTTGTTCCTCGGCGAGATGTGGGATCTCGACGCGCTCGCGGCCGACTGCGCCGAGGACGGGCAGCACGCGTTCCTCCTGACCGCCGCGCCGATCCCGATCACCGGGGCCGTCGGTGCGCCGGTGAACCCGATCGCGGTGAAGTAGCGCGCCGCGGCCCGGACCCGCACGCCCCGCAGCGCGCGGTTCCGGGCCGCGGGGATCTAGGCCGCCAGGTAGCGCCCGGGGCGGTGGTTGAGCGCGAGGACGCCGTTGAGCACGACCGCGCCCAGCGCCGACAGGAGCACGCCGGTGGCCGTGGTGACCGCCATCGAGCACAGCACCACCACGACGTCCATGCCCATCTGCACCAGACCGGCGCGCCAGCCGAAGCGCTCCTGGGCGATCAGCGCGATCACGTTGAACCCGCCGAGGCTGGAACCGTGCCGGAACACGATCAGCAGGCCGATGCCCGCCAGCAGGTTGCCCGCGATCGCGCCGTAGAGCGGTTCGAGGTGCAACTCGCCGAACAGCTGGGCGTGCAGCGGGGAGAACGCCGAGACCAGCGCGATCGACACCAGCGTGCGCAGCGTGAAGTCCCAGCCCTTCTGGCGCGCGGCGAGCGCCATGAACGGCAGGTTCACCAGCAGGAACACCAGCCAGAACGGCACCGGCAGCCCGTAGCTGAGCAGCAGCGACAGACCGGCGGTGCCGCCGGTGACCAGCTGGCTGCCCTGCAGCAGGTACAACCCGAGCGAGACGACGAACGTGCCGGAGAGCAGTCCGAGGGCGTCCTCGGTGCGGGAGTGCGGCGGCGCGGTCGGGGCAGGCGTCTCGGGGCCGCGTTCTGCGGCCTGCACGGTTGCGGTCATGTTCGGAATTTTCCGGTTCCGGCTGCCGCAGGAGCAACACAGCACCCGAGGCCTGCGACAGAAGTCGCACTACCACGACCAGATGTGCCAATATGCGCAATTGGCTTGTTCTCGTCACACGTAGTCGATCACGGCGTGTGGCGCCGTGCACACGAGGGGGAGCGGGCGTGGACGGAATCGACTCGTTGGACGCGCGCATCCTGCTCGCCCTCGACGACGACCCGGAGCTGACCATCCTGGCGCTGTCCCGGCAGCTCGGCGTCGCGCGCAACACGGTGCACGCCCGGCTGCGCAAGCTCGGCCGCAACGGCGTGCTCGGCGATTTCAGCAGGAGGGTGGAGCCGACCGCGCTGGGCTACCAGATGGTCGCCTTCGTGTCGCTGGAGATCAGCCAGTCCATGCAGCCCCGCACCACGGCCGCGCTGCGCGAGCTGCCCGAGGCCGTCGAGGTGCACGCCACCACCGGTGATGCGGACCTGCTGGTCAAGATCGTGGCCAGGGACACCCAGGACCTGCACCGCATCACCAACGAGGTCCTGGCCATCGACAGCGTGGTGCGCAGCAGCACCGTCATCTCGCTGCGCGAGGCCATGCCGCTGCGGATGCGCGCGCTGCTGGAGGCCGCCGCGCGCGAGGGGTGAGTCTGGTTGCGCGCGGATGCGGATTCGAGATCGAACCGTGCTTCGCGCGTGCGGTGGGGGCGGCCGGGCGGGCGGCATGATCCCCCGCGTGTCGTTAGATGTGCCCAAGATTTCCGCACTGGTCCTCGACGTCCTCGGCACGATCGTCGACGAACGGGGCCACCGCCTGGCCGAGACCCGCAGCGCGCTGGAAGCCGCGGGGGAGTCCGCCGAACCGGCCGATGCGCTGGTCGACGCCTGGCTCGACCGCATCGACGAGCTCATGCCCGAAGCCGGCGGCCAGGAGTTCCGGCCGATGGACGAGCTCAACCGCGAAGCCCTCGACGCGGCCGCCGAGAGCGCAGGTGCGGCCCTGCGCGGTTCCGCCCTCGACGACCTCGCCGCCGCCGCGCTGGTGCCCCGGCCCTGGCCGGACGCCGCTCCGGGGCTCGGTGCCCTGGCCGAGCGGTTCAACACCGTCGCGCTGTCCAACAGCACCGCGCGAGCGCTGATCGAGATCGCCCGCGGTGGCGGGCTGCGCTGGCACGCCGCGCTGCCCACCGAGCTCGTGCGCTGCTACAAGCCCGACCCGGCCGCCTACCGGCTGGTCTTGGACCTGCTGCGAGCGGGGGAGGGCGAAGTGCTGATGGTGGCCGCGCACCCGTGGGACCTGCGCGCCGCCGCGGCGCAGGGGATGCGCACCGCTTACGTCAAGCGGGAGGGTTGCCCGGACGCCGACGGCGAGTTCGACGTCGAGTCCACCTCGTTGGCCGCGCTGGCCGCCGAGCTGCTGGCCACCGAATGATCGAACGCCCGCGACCGGTGCTGACCGACCGTGCCTCCTGATCGGTTCGGAAAACGGGCAGCGCGGACCATTTACCTGGTTCACGATGTACGTGTTACCCAAATGTGCACCCGATGGATTGCCTCCGAGCTGCGGAGCGTGGACTATCTCTGCCTGAGGTCCTCGATCTCGACGGCTGACGCCGGGTCCGAACCACTCAACGACGACGGGAACGGAACATGACGAACCTGGCAGCGAACCTGGTCGCCACCGCGCAACGCCACGGCGATCGCCCCGCGGTGCGCCTCGACGAGCACGTGGTCAGCTACTCGCAGCTGCACGCGTCGGCGGCCGCCGTGGCTGGTGACCTGCGCGAGCGCGGTATCAATCCCGGTGACCGCATCGGACTGGTCTTCCCGAACGTGCCAGCGTTCCCGGTGCTGTTCTACGGCGCTCTGCTGGCCGGGGCAGTCGTCGTGCCGATGAACCCGCTGCTCAAGGCCCGCGAGGTCGAGTACTACCTGAAGGACTCCGGGATGTCGCTGGTCTACGGCTGGGACGGCGGCGGCGACGCCGTGCCCGAGGCCGCGGCCGCCGTGGGCATCCCGGGCGTGGTCGTCGGCGCGATGGGCCCGACCGAGCTCTCCGGCGAGCCGATCACCGAGCCGGTCGAGCGCGCCGACGACGACACCGCGGTCCTGCTCTACACCTCCGGCACCACCGGGCAGCCCAAGGGCGCGGAGCTGACCCACCACAACATGGCCTCCAACGCCGGGATGGCGGTGGAGACGCTGTTCGAGCTCAGCGCGGAAGACGTGGTGATGGGCTGCCTGCCGCTGTTCCACGTCTTCGGCCTGACCTGCGCGCTGAACACCGCGGTGCGGGTCGGCGCCTGCCTGACGCTGCTGCCGCGGTTCGACGCGGGCAAGGCGCTGCAGATCGTGCAGCGGGACGCGGTCACCATCTTCGAGGGCGTGCCCACCATGTACGCCGGGATGCTGAACCACCCCGACGCCGACTCGGCGGACATGAGCACGCTGCGCACCTGCGCCACCGGCGGTTCGGCGATGCCGGTGGAGGTGCTGCGCGGCTTCGAGTCGAAGTTCGACTGCCACGTGCTGGAGGGCTACGGCCTGTCCGAGACCTCCCCGGTGGCCTCGTTCAACCAGCCCGGCCACGAGCGCAAGCCCGGCTCGATCGGCTTCCCGGTGCGCGGCTGCGAGATGAAGGTCGTCGACGAGGACGACAACGAGCTCGGCGTCGACGAGCCGGGCGAGATCGTCATCCGCGGCGAGAACGTGATGAAGGGCTACTGGGGCCGTCCCGAGGCCACCGCCGAGGCGATCCGCGACGGCTGGTTCCACACCGGTGACATCGCCACCAAGGACTCCGACGGCTACTTCTTCATCGTCGACCGCAAGAAGGACCTGATCATCCGCGGCGGCTACAACGTCTACCCGCGCGAGGTCGAGGAGGTGCTCTACGAGCACCCGGCGGTGGCCGAGGCCGCGGTCATCGGCGTGAAGCACCCCGAGCTCGGCGAGGAGGTCGGCGCGGCGGTGTCGTTCAAGCCCGGCCAGGAGGTCAGCACCGACGAGCTGCGCGAGTTCGTCAAGGAGCGCATCGCCGCCTACAAGTACCCCCGGGAGATCTGGCTGCTGCCCGAGCTGCCCAAGGGCCCGACCGGGAAGATCCTGCGCCGCGAGGTCAAGGAGCTGCCCCGGGAGGGCTGAACCGGCGCGCGGGGCATCGCGCCGGGCGGTCGCGCCGCGGATCCGCCCGGCGCGACACGTCCCCGGTGCGGGCTCCGCGGTGTTCCGCCGACTAGGCTCACCAGGAGTTCGTAAGCGAGGGTGAGCATGGTCGGAATCAAGGACGTGGCCCGCCAGGCGGGGGTTTCCATCGGCACGGTGTCCAATGTGGTCAACCGTCCGCACCTGGTGTCCGAGGAGACCCGCAGGCGGGTGCAGACCGCGATCGACGAGCTCGGATACGTCCGCGACGAGTCGGCGCGGCAGCTGCGCGCCGGGCGCAGCAGGATCATGGCGCTGGTGGTGCTCGACCTGGGCAACCCGTTCTTCGTCGACCTCGCCCGCGGCGCCGAGGAAGCCGCGCACGCCGCCGGACTCAACGTGATCACCTGCAACAGCGGCCAGCGCGTCGACCTGGAGACCTCCTACCTCGCGATGCTGGCCGAGCAGCGGGTCCGCGGCGTGCTGCTCAGCCCCGTGGAGTCGGTGAGCGACCGGCTGCACACCTTCGCGCGCAGCGGCATCCCCTACGTGTTCGTCGACCGCAAGGTGCCGGAGCTGCAGGGCAGCTCGGTATCGGTGGACGACGTGGCCGGGGGAGCGCTGGCCGCGCGCCACCTGCTGGAGGCCGGGCACACCGACATCGCCTTCGTCAACGGTCCGGAGCTGCTCGTGCAGTGCCGCGAGCGCGAGGCCGGGGTGCGCTCGGTGCTCGACGGCAGCGGGGCGCGGCTGTCGGTGCTGGAGGTCGCGGCGCTGGACGCGGACTCCGGGCGCGACGCCGGCGCGCGGCTGCTGGGCATGAGTCCGCGGCCGAGCGCGGTGTTCTGCGCCAACGACCTGCTGGCGCTGGGAGTGCTGCAGGCCATGGTCGGCGCCGGGGTGAAGGTGCCCGAGGAGATGGCGATCGTGGGCTACGACGACATCGAGTTCGCCGGGGCGGCCGCGGTTCCGCTGACCTCGGTGCGCCAGCCCGCCCGCAGCCTCGGCCGCACCGCTGCCGAGCTGCTCATCGCCGAAACCTCCACCGCGCACCCCGAGCACCGCCAGGTGGTCTTCGAACCGGAGCTCGTGGTCCGGGAATCCACCCGCACGTCACGCTGAGCTGAGCAGCGGGGTCGTCGAGGACCACCGAGGTGGGCCGGAGCGTGCCGCCGCTCCTGCCCACCCCGGCGGTCGCGGGCGAGCCCGGTCGGTCGGGTACCGGGCTGGGACAGCACTACCCGCGCACCTCGGTGCCGCTGATCAATGTGACATCGTTCGTTGTAAAAGTTAAGCGTCGCGCGGCGGCGTGTCGCGGCCTTCAACGCCGCACCCGGTCGTCCGCGACTCGACGGGGCCGCGAATCCCTCCTGCTTCGCCCAGCTCCGCGAGCGCCGGACCGGCCGAATCCACCACCGAGCACCGCCAGGACGTCCGCCCGGGGCAGAGCTCGCGGTGCGAGCCGTCGAGCGCCGGTGATCGCGATCGGAAGCACCGGGCTATCCTGCTGCGATGAGTCCCACCGGATCGGACGGGGCGCTCGCGCCGGTGGTGCTGCTGACCGGCCCGCCGGGGGCGGGCAAGTCCACGATCGCACCGCTGCTGGCCGACGAGCTCGATCCGAGCGTCCACCTGCACGCCGACGACTTCTGGGCCTGCATCCGCACGGGCGCGGTCCTGCCGTACCTGCCCGAGGCCCAGCGGCAGAACGAGGTCGTCATCGACGTCCTGGTCGGCGCCGCGTTCGGCTACGCCGCCGGCGGCTACCACGTGATCGTGGACGGCGTCGTCGGTCCGTGGTTCCTCGAACTGTTCCGCGTCGCGGCGCGCGCCGCCGGGCGCCCGCTGCACTACGCGGTGCTGCGCCCGCAGGAGCAGGAGGTGGTGCGCCGGGCGACCGGCCGCACGGCCGAGAACACCCTCACCGAGCCGGAACCGGTGCGCGAGATGCACCGCCAGTTCAGCGACCTCGGCGAGCTGGAGCACCACGTCCTGGACTCGACCGACCTCGCCCCGCGGGCGACCGCCGATCGGCTGCTGCTGGGCATCGCCCGGGGAGCCTTCCGGCTCGGCACCTGAGCTCCCCGGAACCGGTTCGATCCCGGGGAGCGCGGTGAGGAGCGGTCACTTGAGGCCCGTCGTCGCGATCCCCTTGACGATGTACTTCTGCCCGAACAGGAAGAGCAGGAAGATCGGGATCAGGGAGACCACCGACATCGCGAACAGCGCGCCCCACGAGCTCTCCGCGGTGGAGTCCACGAAGGTCCGCAGCGCCACGGGGACGGTGTACATCTCCGGGTCGGTCAGGAAGATCAGCTGGCTGAAGAAGTCGTTCCAGGTCCAGATGAACGTGAAGATGGTCGTGGTGGCCAGCGCGGGCAGCGACAGCGGCAGCATGATCTGCCAGTAGATCCGGAAGTGCCCGGCACCGTCGATCTTGGCCGCCTCGGTGAGCTCGGTGGGGATGCCGCGGAAGAACTGCACCATCAGGAAGATGAAGAACGCGTCGGTGGCCAGCAGCTTCGGCACGATCAGCGGCAGGAAGGTGTTGATCCAGCCCAGGTTGGAGAACAGCACGTACTGCGGCACGATCACCGCGTGGATCGGCAGCATGATCGACATCAGCATGACCGCGAACCACAGCCGCTTGCTGCGGAAGTTCAACCGGGCGAAGGCGTAGGCGGCCATCGAGCAGGACAGCAGGTTGCCCAGCACCGAGCCGACCACGATGACCGCCGAGTTCAGCAGGTAGTGGCTGAACGGGTGCGCCAGCGCCGCCCAGCCGTCGGGGTAGTTCGACAGGTCCAGCTGCGCCGGGATCAGCGAGGGGTCGCGGAAGATCAGCGCGTTGGGCTTGAACGAGCTGGCGAGCATCCACAGCAGCGGGTAGAGCATCACCAGCGCCGAACCGATCAGCAGCAGGTGCTTGATCACCCGCCGCAGGCGCGGTCGAAGCCGCGAGCGCCGCACCGGATCGGCCGGAGGTCGGTTCGTGACAGGAGGTTTCGCCAGCGTCTCAGTCATCGTAGAACACCCAGAACTTGGCCAGGAAGAAGTTGATCGCGGTGAAGGCCGCGATGATCAGCAGCAAAAGCCAGGCCAGCGCCGAGGCGTAGCCCATGTCGAGGTTGGTGAAGCCCTGCTCGTAGAGGTAGAGCGTGTAGAACAGCGTTGCGTCCACCGGACCACCGGTCCCGCCGCTGACCACGAACGCCTGGGTGAACGACTGGAAGGCGTGGATGATCTGCAGCACCAGGTTGAAGAAGATGATCGGGGTCAGCAGCGGCAGCGTGACGCTCCAGAACTGCCGGAGCTTGCTCGCCCCGTCGATCGACGCCGCCTCATAGTAGTGCTGCGGGATCTGCCGCAGCCCGGCCAGGAAGATCAGCATGGGCGAACCGAAGGTCCACACGTTGAGGATCACCAGCGTGCCCAGCGCGTAATCCGGATGGCTGATCCAGCCCACGCCCTGGACGCCGAACCAGCCCAGCACCTGGTTGATCAGCCCGCCGTTGCCGAAGATCTGCCGCCACAGGATCGCGATCGCCACCGAAGCGCCCAGCAGCGAGGGCAGGTAGAACGCCGAGCGGTAGAAGGCCAGGCCGCGCAACCCGCGGTCGAGGAACAGCGCCAGCGCGAGCGCTGCGGCCAGCTGCAGCGGCACCGAGACGAACACGTAGGTGAACGTCACCCGCAACGAGGTCAGCAGCCGCTCGTCGCCGAGCATCTCGGCGTAGTTGTCCAGCCCGGACCACTCCGGTGCGGCGAGCAGGCTGTAGTCGGTGAACGACAGGTAGAGCGAGGCCAGCACCGGGCCGACCGTGATCAGCACGAGGCCGAGGAACCACGGTGCCAGGAACAGCGCGGCTGCCCTGCCGTCCCCGCGCTCGGCCGGGCTGGAGCTCTTGGCGGACTTCGAGCGGCGCAGCGTCGCCAGCTCGCTCATCACGGACATGACGCCTCCCCGCGGGGTTCGAGAGCGGGCAGTCCCAGCTCGTCGATGCGCACCGGCGCACCGGTTTCCATCGACGCGTTGACCGCGAGGCCGACCGCCACCGACGCGATGCCGTCGAGGTGCCCGGCGGGGCGCCCCAGCGGGTCCTCGCCGGCGCCGCGGAAGATGTCGGCCAGCAGCAGCGCGTCGCCGCCGCCGTGGCTGCCCTCGCCCATGGCGATCGGCACCTGCTCGGCCGGCTCCCAGTGCCGCTGCAGCACCAACCGGGTGCCGGGCGCGCGGGCGGCACCGTCGGTGGGGTCGTCCTCCGCGCTCGCGTCGAGCACGACCCGGCCGTCGGGGCCGGGCAGCGCGGCGGCGCGCTCGACCACCTCCAGCTCGGCGCGCCCCCGCGATCCGTTGACGGTGACCCGGTAGCCCTCCCACGGGCTGTGCGCGTTGAGCGAGTAGGTCACCGACGCACCGCCGGTGTAGCCGATCACCGCCGAGATGTTGTCCTCGATGGTGATGCCGGGGCCGAACACGTCCTGGTCTCGCCGGTATCCGTCGTACCGCTCGGCGTCGTAGTACAACGAGCGCAGCACCGGGTCGCGCCGCAGGTCCAGGGCGAACGGGTCGGCGGTGGGCGGGTCGACGGTTCCGCGCTCCGGGCGGTCGCCCAGACCGCGGGCGCGCGCGTTGGTCGCGCCGTAGAACCGCAGGCCGCCGTCGGCGAACACCCGCACCGGTGCGTCGTCGAGCCACCAGTTGATCAGGTCGAAGTGATGGCTCGCCTTGTGGACGGCCAGCCCGCCGGAGTTGGACTTGTCCCGGTGCCAGCGGCGGAAGTAGTCCGCACCGTGCACGGTGTCCAGCGCCCACTCGAAGTGCACCGAGGTCACCGCGCCGATCCGCCCGTCGGCGATGACCTGCTTGAGCGCCGAGTTGCGCGGCGAGTAGCGGTAGTTGAACGTCAGCACGGGCGCGCGACCGGTGTCGGCGACGGCCTCGGTGATCTCCCGGCAACCCCGGGCGGTGGTGGTCAGCGGTTTCTCCACCACGACGTCGGCGCCTGCGCGCAGCGCTCGCCCGACGGTCTCGGCGTGGGTGTGGTCGGGGCCGGTGACCACGACGGCGTCCAGCTTCTCGGCCTGGATCATCCGTTCCAGGTCCGCGGGCGCGTACCTGGCGGGCGCGCGCCCGTCCAGCTGGGCGACCAGCCGGTCCGCGTGGTCCATCCGGCCGGGGTTCGGCTCGCACCACGCGACCAGGTCGGCCTCCTCGGCATGAGCCCCGAGCATCGCCCGGACGTACATCTGGGAGCGGGCTCCGGTGCCCACCACCCCGTAGCGTCGGACCATCAGATCACCACCGTTTCTGCAGGAAGTCGGCCGGTCGGGAGGTGGCGCGAAACCCGCTGCGCGCACCGCCCGGCGGCCGTCGCGGGGGAGCCCGGGTGCCGGGTGGCCTCGTCGCCCCGTCCCTCGGCCAGGAGGAGGCGGCGAGCAGCGCACCGGTTCCGGGCAGGTGGACCGGCAGGTGGTCGACCTGCCCGTCCGTGTCCGTTGTGGAGATGCGTGTTGTTCGGCGTGTCCGTCATGTGCGCTTGGAGAGCGCTTTCCGATTCTTGCAGGCGAGTGGCCGTCATGGCTAGAGCTGGCAGGTCCCGTCCCCGGGCGCTCGTTCGGCTCGGGTTGCCGAGCACGTGGCGCGGGAGTCGCGCGCACCATCCGGGTTTCGGCTTGTTGACCTGCGGGAATCGGCCCCATCGCGCTAGACGGCGGAGGGCTGGTCGGCGCGGGCGGTGAAGGGCTCCGCGACGCGACGGCCGCGCCGGACGAGCCGTCGTGTCGCCCCGTCGTCGCGTGTCGGCCCGGGCCGTGCCGAGGTCGGTCAGCACCGCGACGCGAACTCCCGCAACCGGCCTCTCACCAGGCGGATCCCGTGGATTCGCGCACCACCAGCTCGTGCTCGACGATGAGCTGCCGCTGCGCGCGCGGCTCGGCCCCGGAAACGCGATCGAGCAGCAAGTCCACCGCCGTGCGGGCGATTTCGGTGCGGCCGGGGCGGACGGTCGTGAGGTTCGGGCGCGCGTAGCGGCCGTCGTCGATGTCGTCGAAACCGGCCACCGCGACGTCGTCGGGGACCCGCAGTCCTCGCTCGTGGAGCACCCGCAGCGCACCGAGCGCGAGCACGTCGTCGAGGCCGAAGACCGCGTCGACGGGCACTCCGCTGTCGAGCAGGCGGCGCATCGCCGCGGCACCGGTCTCGCGGGTCCACTCCCGCGCCTCGCCGGTGCGGGCCGGGTCGTGGTCGAGCCCGGCTTCGCGCAGCGCCTCCAGGAAGCCGAGCGCGCGGAAGTGCCCGGCTCCGCCCTCGAGCGCCGAACCGATCACGGCGATCCGCCGCGCGCCGCGCGCCAGCAGGTGCTCGCCGACGGCCCGGCCACCCCGCTGGTCGGCGGTGGCGACGTGGTGCACCGGTCCGCCGATGGGGCGCCCGCCCAGCAGGACCAGCGGGTAGCTCACGTCCAGCCGGGGACCGTCGGCTCGCCCCAGCGCCAGCGGGGAGAAGATCAGGCCGTCGGTCATCCGGCGCCGATGGCTGGAGAGCACCGACAGCTCGCGGTCGCGCACGCCGCCCGTCTGCTCGACCAGCACGGTGTAGCCGCGCTCCGCGGCAGCGCCGACGATCTCGTCGGAGAGCTCGGCGAAGTGGGGCGTGCGCAGTTCGGGCACCGCCAGGGCGAGCATCCCGGTGCGGCCGAGGCTGCGCGCGGAGTAGTTCACCTGGTAGCCGAGTTCGGCGATCGCCGCCAGCACGCGGCCGCGCGTGGTCGAGCTGACGTGCGGGAACTCGTTGACCACGTTGGACACGGTTCTGACCGAGACCCCGGCCAACCGGGCGACGTCGCGCATCGTTGCGGACAACTCGGATACCTCCGCCAGCGTGTGGACAGCCGGTGACCGGTCTGCTCGGCTGTCACGGTAACCGCTTACCCGCGGGACGGAGAACGCTCGTGACGACATTGCCCGGTTGCGCGTCCAGGGGTCTCGCCTGGTCGAAAGGAGACCGGAACCCGTCGCCCTGCGCGGCGTCGGGCTCGGCGGGCGGGTGAACGCGGAGAACTTCATCACCGGGCACCCGGGTCGCGAGCAGCTGATGCGGGCGGTCGATGGGGGAGGAGCCCTACCGGGCGTTCTTCGAGACCTTCCTGCACGACTTCGTCACCGACGCCGACGCGGCGCACCTGGCCTCGCCGGGCGTGGACCACGTCCGGATCCCGGTGAACCACCGGCACTTCGAGGACGACGAGAACCCGTTCGAGCTCAAGACCGAGGGCTTCGAGCACCTCAACCGGATGATCGACCTGCTCGCCGCGCGCTGCACTCGATCACCGACCTGCACGCGCTGCCCGGCTGCCAGGGCCAGCACTGGCACAGCGACAACCCCGCGCGCCGATGTTCCGGCAGGACGAGCACTTCCAGTCACCCCGTAGCAGGCCCGCGAGCTCGCCAAGGCGTTCCGGGTCGACGACTGCGCCGAGCGCAGCCCGCTCTCCGAGGTCCTGCGCGCCCACCTGCGCGGCCGACGCGGACCGAGAACGGTGGCCGCGCCGCGTCTTCGAGCGGTACCTAGTTCTCCACGACGGGGTTCTCCAGGACGTCGAGCTTGCCCTTCGGCTCGTCGACGCGCAGCGGCTCCCCGTCCGGGCTGATGCGCACGTCGGCCCCCGCGTCGACGCCCTCGCGGTCGATGCGCAGGCGCGGGTTGGCGTCCACCCCGATGCCGAGCAGGTCGAAGCCGACGCGGGCCTCGCTGTCGACCACGTCGTTCTCCGGTGGGATGGGCAGCGGGATCGGCGGCGAGGGGGCGGTTTCCGGAGGCCTCGGCGCGGCGCCCGGCGGGCTGGGCGCGGGCGCCGGAGCCGCCGGCGGCGCGGCCGGCGGGGCAGCGGGAGGAGCGGGAGGAGCGGGAGCCGGCGCGGCCGGTGGCTGCGCCGGTGACGGGGGGCGCTCGCGGGAATCGGCCACCGGTGGGATCTCCTGCTCGGTGGAGGTCATGGCGAAGGCCATCGCCGCCAGCAGCGCGGCCAGCGCCGCCCCCGAGAGCGCGACCCTGCGCGGCCCGCCCGCGGCACCGATGATCCCGCCCGCGGTGGCGCCGCCGACCGCGGTGGTCCCGGCGGTGGCCAGGTAGCCGGTGGCGCCGCCGCCGAGGACCAGGGGAGCGACCAGGACGCGCAGCGCTCCGTTGATCTCGGCGAGCTCGGCGGCCAGCGCGCGGCACCGATCGCAGTCGTCGAGATGGCCTTCGACCTGCGCGGTTTCCCGCTTGGCCAGACCGCTGCGGGTCCAGGCGCCGAGCCGTTCCACGGTGGCGCGGCAGCGCTCCTGCTCGGCGCTGAGGTTGCCCAGGTGCATCTGCAGGTAGGCCTGCTTGAGGCCTTCGCGTGCGCGGTAGGCCAGCGCCGACACGCCGTTGGCGGTCATGCCCAGCAGCGGAGCGACCCTGGCGGGGGTCTCGCCCTCGATCTCGACGTGCCAGAGCACGGTCTGCCAGCGCTCCGGCAGCTCGGCGAAGGCCGCTGCGACCAGCGAGCGGTCCTCGCCCTCCACCGCGGTGTCGGTGAACGGCTGGGAGATGTCGATGTTCGGGATCGTCTCGAGGTCGTCGGCGAGCTGCAGCCGCTGCTGCTTGCGGGTGCGGTCGTAGGCCGAGTGCCGCACGGCGGTGAGCACGTAGGCGCGGAAGGCGCTGGTCGGCCCCTTCCGGGCGCGCAGCAGGTCGAGGACCTTGGCGAACGCCTCCGAGACGAGGTCGTCGGCTTCGGCGGCCGACTTCGCGACCTGGCGCGCCATGTTGTACGCGGCGGCGATGTGGCGCTCGTAGAGCAGGCCGTAGGCGGCGGTGTCGCCCTCGCGCACGGCCTCGATGAGCTCGGCGTCGCTGCGCTCCTGGGGCTCAGCGTCCGTGGGTAGTGCCGCCATCGTCGTCCCCCCGTGGATTCGGTTCTCGCCATTGCTAGCGCGACCGTGTCAACGATGGATGATATCGAAACGATTCGTTGCACCTTCGTGACCACGTGCTAGGCCGTTCGAGGGGCGTCCCGGCGCGCGGGTCGCCGATCCGCGACGCGGCCGTTGAGGGGCGCGGTTCGGGCGGCGAGCGACAGTCGGAACGGCGGCCGCGCAAGCCCCTCTCGGGTTTCGCGTTCGGCGGCGGTGGGGCGGCGAAGCGCACCTGCCCCACCGCGGCGTCCGATCTCCGGCGCGGGCGGGGGCTCAGCGCTCGGCGGCGTTGAGCCCGTCCAGAAGCTCGTCGTAGGCGGGCTTGCGGGTGAAGTCGTCCCACATGATCGTGGCCGCGCCCTGCTCCGGGAAGGTGCTCGGCACCCAGGAGTACTTGTCCGGCAGGCCCCACACGGTGAACGAGTGGCACGTGCGCACGCGCAGGCAGGCGTCCAGCGCGCGGCCGTAGTAGGAGGCCTGCTCGGCCAGCTGCTGCTCGGTCGGCGTGCCGCCCTCGGGAAGCGTCATGCGCACGTCGAGCTCGGTGATCGCCGTTTCCAGCCCGAGATCGGCGAAGCGCTGCAGGTTGCGCGTCAGGTCCGCGGGGTAGCCGTCGTCGAGGTCGAGGTGGGCCTGCGCGGAGAAGCCGTCCACCGGGACGCCGTCGGCCTGCAGCTGCTGGACCAGGTCGTAGTAGGCGTTGCTCTTGGCGTTGATGCTCTCCACGCCGTAGTCGTTGAGGAACAGCTTCGCGTTCGGGTCGGCCTCGCGGGCCCAGCGGAACGCGTCGGCGATGATTCCCGGGCCCAGCTCGCGGATCCAGATGTTGTCCCGGGTGCGCAGCTGCCCGCTCTCGTCGAAGATCTCGTTGGCGACGTCCCACTGCTGGATCCGGCCGGCGTAGCGCCCGACCACGGTGCTGATGTGGTCGTGCAGGATCTCCCGCAGCTGCTCCGGCGAGAAGTCCCCGCTCTCCAACCACTCGGGGTTCTGGCTGTGCCACAGCAGGGTGTGCCCGCGCAGCACCTGCCCGTTCCGCTCGGCGAAGTCGACGATGCGGTCGGCGGTCTCGAAGTCGTAGGTGTCGCGCGCGGGGTGGATGTACTCCCACTTCATCTGGTTCTCCGGCGACAGCGAGCTGAACTCGCCGGCCAGGACGTCGCGGTAGGCCTGGTCGGAGGTGAACGGGTCCGGGTAGGACGCGTCGTCGTGGTGCCCGCCGCCTGCCACGGCGGAGCCGATGAACAGGCCGTCCGGGGCGGCGTCGCGCAGCGCGTCGGCCTGCGCGGGTGGTGCGGCCTGGGCCGTCGGTGCGGCGAACACGGCGAGCGCCATCGCGGCGGTCGTGGTGAGGCGGATCGGCTTCATCGCTGAACTCCCGCTCGGTTGCCAAGTATATTTCAGAAACATTTCGAACTCGGGCGAGTTCGGAGACTATTGGGGTGCGAGCTGAGGAGTCAAGGCCGGCAACGGGATCGAGCAGGGCCGAAAGTTTCCGGGTGACGCGGTATTTCGGCTCGGCGGGCGATGCGTTGACACCAGAGCGAGGCGATGTCTAGCTTGATTTCTGAAAAGTTGCGGAGATCCGCGTTTCCGGGCCAGAGGAGGCCGGCGTGACGAGTTCCCGTTCAACCCGAACCCTGCTGCCGCTGCTGCTGGTCGCCGCGCTGGGCGGCACCGCGTTCACCACGCCCGAGGCGACGCCCGAGATCATCGACTCCACGGGCGTTCCCGGCCGGACGGTCGCGCTGACCTTCGACGACGGCCCCGACGCGACCGACACCCCGGCGCTGCTCCGGGTGCTGGGCGAGCACGACGTCCGGGCGGTGTTCTGCCTCTGGGGCGACCACGTCCGGCAGAACCCGGACCTGGTGCGCCGGATCGTCGCCGAGGGGCACGTGCTGTGCAACCACACCACGCACCACGACGACCTCGCGGCCTGGACGCCCGAAGCCGTCCGCGCGGACCTGGTCGAGACGAACGACCTCGTCCGCGCCGCCGCACCGCACGCGGAGGTGGCCTACTTCCGCGCGCCCTACGGCTCGTGGGGCGAATCGCCCGAGGTGGCCGCCGACCTCGGGATGCAGCCGCTGGGCTGGCGCTTCGACGTCGAGGACTGGAACCCGCCGGGGACCGAGGTGCTCGTCCAGCGGTTCGCCGACCGGGTCAGCCCGCAGGCCGTGGCCCTGCTGCACGACGGGGGTGGCGACCGCTCGCAAACCGCGGCCGCCGTCGACGAGATCATCCCGCGCCTGCGCGCCGAGGGCTGGCGGTTCGTCCTCCCGGCGGGCCCGAGGGGCTGACCGGGCCGGTGATTCAGTCCCGGTTCCCGGCGAGGTCCCGGCGCAGCGCCGCGATCTCCTGGCGCAGCTCGTTGAGCTCCGCGCGGAGCAGGTCGTTCTCGCCTTCGAGCAGGCGGGCGTCGGTGCTGGACTGCTCCAGCTGGCGCTCGATGCCGCCGAAGCGCTCGACGAACCAGGACGCGATGGAGCCGGTGACCACACCGAGCATGGCGATGCCGGCGATCATCAGGCCTGCGGCGATGAACTTGCCGCGGTCGGTGACCGGGGAGTAGTCGCCGTAGCCGACGGTGGTGATCGTGGTCATCGTCCACCACAGGGCGTCGCCGAAGGTGGTGATCGATGCGTCGGGGGATCTGCGCTCGACCTCCAGCACCGCCAGCGCGGCGGTGAACCCGAGCAGCGCCACCGCGCCCGAGATGTAGAGCACGACGCGACCGCGGACCTGACCCTGGGCCTTGCGGTTGAGCGTCAGCAGGACCATGACCACCCGCAGCACGCGCAGCTGGCGCATCAGCGGCAGCAGCAGGACCAGCAGGTCGAAGAGGTGGCGGACGAAGAACCGGCCGCGGTTGCGCGCGAGCGCCAGCTTGACCAGGTAGTCCAGCCCGAAGGCCGCCCAGGTCACCCACATCCCGGCGACGACCAGCCGGTGCAGCCACCCCGGCATGCCCGGCTGCAGCACCTCCCACGCGTAGAGCGCGAGGAACAGCACCGACAGGGCGACCATCGGCCACTCGGTGCGGCGCTCCCAGCGGTGCAGCCCGGGTTCTTCGACCGCCTCCGGCGGCAGGTCGGCGGCGGCTCCGGGCGCTGCGGCATCACGTCGGTCTTCCACGGCGAACCATCATGCCTGCCGCGCCGCCGCCGCGTGCGGGTTCGGGCCCGGACGACGTGTCCGGAATCACCCGGAGGTCCGGACCCGGCTGGCGGGCCTCGCCAGGTCACGAACCGGCATTGGCTTCTGCTGGCCGGAAACCGATGCTTCCCGGGGGATGCCCGGGTGGTCGCATGATGCGCGCGCCGTCAGCGAACACGGAGCACGAAGAGGTGACCGCGCAATGACAACGGCTTCAGGGCACTCGGCCACGGGACCGGAACCACCGGCCGCGCGATCGTCGGGTTGGGTCGCCGCGCTCAGCTGGGCCGCGGTGGCCCTGGAAGGCTACGACCTGGTGGTGCTCGGCGTCGTGCTGCCCTCCCTGCTGCGCGACCCGAGCTGGGGGCTCGATCCGGGAACCGCGTCGGTGATCTCCTCCGCCGGTCTGGTCGGGGTGATGGTCGGCGCGCTGGGCATCGGGCCGCTGACCGACCGGTACGGCCGCCGCCGGATGATGATCGGCACGGTCACCGCGTTCTCCGCGCTCACGCTGCTGTGCGCGCTGGCGACCGGCCCGGTGGTGTTCGGGTTCCTGCGGTTCGCGGCCGGGCTTGGCCTCGGCGGGGTGCTGCCGGTGGCCATCGCGATGGTCAACGAGGCCAAGCAGAACAGGGGCGGCAGCGCGACGACCACCCTGATGACCGGGTACCACGTGGGTGCGGTGCTGACCGCGCTGCTGGGGATCGTGGTGATCCCGGCGCTGAGCTGGCGCGCGATGTTCGTCATCGGCGCGCTGCCCGCCCTGGTGCTGGTGCCGTTGCTGGCCAAGCGGCTGCCGGAGTCGATGCCGCCCACCGCCGAGGAGCGCGCCCGGCGCGGCAACCCGATGACCGCGCTGGTGCGCGGCGGTTACCTGCGCTCGTCCCTGGCGTTCTGGGGCACCTCGTTCATGGGGCTGCTGCTGGTGTACGGGCTCAACACCTGGCTGCCCGAGATCATGCGCGAGGCCGGCTACGAGCTGGGTGCCGCGCTGGCGCTGCTGCTGACCCTCAACGTCGGCGCGGTGCTGGGGCTGCTGCTGGCGGGCCGGGTGTCCGACCGCATCGGGGTGCGCACCTGCGTGCTGGTCTGGTTCACCGCCGCGGCGGTCTTCCTGGCGCTGCTGAGCGTGAAGCTGCCCGGAGTCGGGGTGTACCTGACCGTGCTGCTGGCCGGGGTGTTCGTGTTCAGCAGCCAGGTCGTGGTCTACGCCTACGTCAGCCACCACTACCCGGCCGAGGTCAGGGCCACCGCGCTCGGGGCTTCCAGCGGGATCGGGCGGCTGGGCGCCATCTGCGGCCCGCTGGTCGGAGGTGCGCTGCTCAGCGCAGGCCTGGCCTACCCGTGGGGCTTCTACGCCTTCGCCGCCGTGGCGATCGTCGCGCTGATCGCGGTCACCTTCGTCAGCCGCGACGTCGAGCCCGCGACCTGACGCGGCCCGGGCCCCGGCGCGCCATCACCGGGGCCCGGGGGCGGCGCGGACGAGGTCGGCGCGCTGGAAGCCGTCGCGGGCGCGCAGGTCGACGTAGCGCACGAAGTACATCGCGGCCGTCAGCGGCAGCGAGACCGCGTCGCCCAGGGTCGCGTTGAGCGCTGCGCCGAGCCAGGCGGGCAGCGCGGTCAGATCGGCGGTGCGCCAGAGCACGTCCATCGCCGCCGCGACGAACTCGGAAGCCACCAGGACCAGCAGCACCGTGCCGAAGGTGGGCAGCACGCGCTTGACCGCGAGCGACAGCGTGCGGCGGAAGGCGCGCACCGCCGAGCACCCCTCGAGGACCACGGGAACGGTGGCCACCAGCGCCACGATCGCCGCGGTCATCGCGGCCAGCGCGCCGAACAGCAGGACCACCAGGAGCACGCCGATCGCGATCGGCCGGAGGCCGTCGGGGCGGAGGTTGTCGGCCAGCGGACCGAACAGCAGCCGCCACAGCGCGACCGGAGCCAGCAGCGAGATCACCGGCAGCGCCGCGGAGAACGCGATGAGCGCGCCCAGCGGTCGGGCGCGGGCGGCGATCTCGCGCAGCGCGGTGCGGATGCCGATGGGCGTGCGCGCGCTCGCCGCGGTCAGCCCCGCGGTGGCCGCGGCGGTGATCAGCAGCAGCGGCGGAGCGGAGAGGGCCCCGCGGTAGACGTGCGCGGCCACCGAGCCGAGCAGCGAGCCGGGCACCCCCAGCAGCTCGACCAGCGTCAACGACTCGGCGCAGGACCCGAGGTGGCAGGTCAGCGACCACGACGCGAGCTGGAAGGGCGCGACCACCAGCAGCGCCAGCGGGACGAGCCACCAGCAGCGGGCCAGCAGGACCGGACCGCCCAGCAGCGGCCCGCGCACGCCGAGCACGGGGCGGAGGGGATGCGAAGCCACGCACCGAGTCTGGCAGTCGAGATCGTCGCGCCGGGCCGGAACTCGGCGCAATTCCACGCGAATCGGCCGCCGACCCGGGCAGCGAGGTCCCGCTGCCCGGGCGGGCGGCCGCGGCGCGTTCCGCGATCAGATGCCGTGGGCCTGCTTGCGGGCGGCGGCGTAGGCGGCTCGAACGGCCTCCCCGCCGCGGTCCTCGCCCGCGGTGCGGCGGGTGCCCGCGACCTCCCAGTCCGGCGGACCTGCAGCGCCGGAGAGCGCCCAGGCGGCCTGCTTCGCCGCGCCGATGGCTACGTACTCGGCGGGTTCCGGCACGTCCACGTCCACGCCGAACAGGCCCGGCGCGATGGCCTGCACCGCTTCGGAGCGGGCCGCACCGCCGATGAGCAGCACGCGGCGCACCTCGGCACCGGTGTCGCGCAAGGCGTCGATCGCGTCGGCCATCCCGCAGAGCATGCCCTCGACCGCCGCGCGGGCCAGGTTCTGCGGCGTCATGTTCGCGCCGGTCAGCCCGGCGAGCGTGCCCGTGGCGCCCGGGAGGTTCGGCGTGCGCTCGCCCTCCAGGTAGGGGAGCAGGCTCAGTCCGCCCGCGCCGGGCTCGGCCGCGAGCGCGAGCCGGGACAGCCCTTCGAGGTCGGTGTCGAGCAGCTGCGCGGTGGAGCTCAGCACCCGCGCGGCGTTGAGCGTGCACACCAGCGGCAGGTAGCGGCCGGTGGCGTCGCAGAAGCCGGCGACGGTCCCGGTCGGGTCGGCGCTGGGCTGCTCGGCGGGTGCGAACACCGCACCCGAAGTGCCCAGCGAGACGGCGACATCACCCGGTTTGAGGCCCAAACCCAGTGCGGCGGCCATGTTGTCGCCGGTTCCCGCGCCGATGGCCGCGCCCTCGATCTCGGGCAGCGTCGCCCGCGCGGCCACGGCGTCGGGCGCCAGCACCTCCGGCAGCTCCGGGCTGCGGCCACCCATCGCCTCGGTGAGCAGCTCCGGCAGCCACTCGCCGGTCGTGGGGGAGTAGTACCCGGTGCCCGAGGCGTCGCCGCGGTCGGTCCAGGTCCGCGCGGGACGTCCGGCCAGCTGCCAGCTCACCCAGTCGTGCGGCAGCAGCACCCGCCGCACCCGGTCGGCGTTGCGCGGCTCGCGCTGGGCGAGCCAGGCGAGCTTGGTGATGGTGAAGCTGGCGACCGGGACCAGCCCGGTCCGAGAAGCCAGCGCCCCGGCGCCGTGCCGCTCGACGAGCTGCTCGGCCTGCGGAGCCGAGCGCGTGTCGTTCCACAGCAGGGCGTCGCGGACCGGCTCCCCGGCGGAATCCAGCGCGACCATGCCGTGCTGCTGGCCGCCGACGGAGACCGCTTCGACGCGGCCGGGCGCCCGCTCGGCCGCCTCGGCGATGGCGCCGCGCGCCGCCTCCCACCAGGCGGCCGGGTTCACCTCGGTGCCGTCGGGGTGCGAGGCCTTGGCCTCGGCGACCACCGCGCCGTCGTCGGCGTCGACCACCAGCGCCTTGGTGGACTGGGTCGACGAGTCGATGCCTAGCACCAGCATTGCGGATCATCCTTCACGCTCGCGGCCCGGGCGGCTGCGCGCAGCCGCCCGGGCCGGGGTTTTGCGGCGTGCCAACGCCGATTCCGTCGTGGCCGATCCCGATTGTGCTCGATCGGGGCCGGTCGTGGGAAAGGCTCAGGCAACACCCAGCAGGTGGTCCATGGCCAGCTGGTCGAGGCGCTCGAAGTGCATGCCGCGCGCGGCGGCGGTCTCGACGTCGAAGTCGGTGTCGCCGAGCAGGTCGGCCACCGACTCGCCCGCTCCCAGGGTCGGGGTGGTCAGCTCGTCGACCCGCGAGGCCCGCAGGGCCTCCTGGACGCGCGGGTCGGCGCGGAAGGCCGCGGCGCGCTCCTTGAGGATCAGGTAGTTGCGCATGCAGCCGGCGGCCGACGCCCACACGCCCTCGTAGTCCTCGGTGCGCGGCGGCTTGAAGTCGAAGTGCCGCGGCCCCTGGTAGCCGGCCGTCTCCAGCAGGTCCACCAGGAAGAACGCGTTGCGCACGTCGCCGGCGCCGAAGCGCAGGTCCTGGTCGTACTTGATGCTGCTCTGGCCGTTGAGGTCGATGTGGAACAGCTTGCCCGCCCACAGCGCCTGGGCGATGCCGTGCGCGAAGTTCAGCCCGGCCATCTGCTCGTGGCCCACCTCGGGGTTCACGCCGACGATGTCGGAGTGCTCGAGCTCGTTGATGAACGACAGCGCGTGGCCCACGGTCGGGAGCAGGATGTCGCCGCGGGGCTCGTTCGGCTTGGGCTCCAGGGCCAGCTTCAGGTCGTAGCCGCGCTCCTTGACGAAGGCCGCGACCGCGTCGATGCCCTCGCGGTAGCGGTCCAGCGCCGCCCGGACGTCCTTGGCAGCACCGGATTCGGCGCCCTCGCGGCCGCCCCAGGCCACGAAGGTCTTCGCGCCCAGCTCGGCCGCCAGCTCGACGTTGCGCAGCACCTTGCGCAGCGCGAACCGGCGCACGTCGCGGTCGTTGGCGGTCAGCGCGCCGTCCTTGAACACCGGGTGGGCGAACAGGTTGGTGGTCACCATCGGCACGGTCATGCCGGTCTCGTCGAGCGCACCGCGGAAGCGGTTGACGATCGACTCGCGCTCGGCCGCGCTGGAGCCGAACGGGATGAGGTCGTCGTCGTGGAAGGTGACGCCCCAGGCACCGAGGTCGGAGAGCCGCTTGACGGCCTCCACCGGGTCGAGCGGGCTGCGGGTGGCCTCGCCGAACGGGTCGCGGCCCAGCCAGCCCACGGTCCACAGGCCGAAGGAGAACTTGTCCTCGCGCTTCGGGGTGAAGTCGGTCATGACTTTCCTTTCACATCGTCGTGCTGCAGACGGCTCGGCGCGGAGCGCCGAAAGTTCAGCCGGCGGCGGTGTCCCCGCCGGAGGGGATGCGGAGCGGGTCGGTGAAGACCTCCTCGACCACGATGCTGGCCGCGCCGCGCACCGCCGCGGAGAAGCCGAAGGAGGAGGCGGTGATCCGGCAGGTCGCGGCCTCGCCCGCCACGGCGCGCTCGCGCAGCTGCCGCATCGCCGAGGGCACCAGGTAGGGCGCGACGGTTCCGAGGTACCCGCCGAGCACGACCGCTTCCGGGTTGAGCAGGTTGACCAGCATCGACACCCCGATGCCCAGCCACCGGCCGATCTCGTCGAACCCGGCGAGCGCCTCCGGCCCGCCGGCCTCGGCGCGAGCTCGCAGGGCGTGGGCCTGGTCCTGCGGATCCGCACCCGCGGCGACGAGATCCGGCGCGGCCGCGTCGAGCACCGCGGGCAGGCCGATCTTGGTCTCCAGGCAGCCCCGCCGACCGCACCCGCACGGCTGGCCGTCCAGATCGACCGGGATGTGCCCGATCTCGCCGGAGAACCCGCCCGCACCGCGCAGCAGCCGTCCGCCGGTGATCAGCCCGGCGCCGACGCCGACCTCGCCGGTCAGGTAGACCAGATCGTCGGCGGGCTCGGGCATGGCGTGCAGCTCGGCCAGAGCGGACAGGTTGGCCTCGTTGTCGACCACGATCGGCACCTCGCCGCCCAGCCGCTCGCGCAGCGCGTCGGCGACGGCCACCCCGCGCCACTCCAGGTTCGGCGCGTAGCGCACGCGGCCGGTCCCGGCGTCGACCAGACCGGGGACCGCGACGGCGACCCCGGCCAGGAACGCCCGCGGGCTGCCCTGGTCGGCGAGCTCGGCAATGGCCTCGCTGGCCAGCTCGGCCAGCCGGTCGAGGGTGGCCTCCGGCGGCAGGTTCATCGCGTCGAAGCCCAGGCGACGCTCCACGATCACCCGGCCCGCCAGGTCGGTGCCGCGCGCGGCCAGGTACTTGGAGTTGATCTCCAGGCCGAGCGCGCTGATGCCGCCGCCGTCGAGTTCGAGGGAACGCCCGGGGCGACCGACCGCGCCCTCCCGGCGCAGCCCGGTCTCGCGGAGCAGTCCGCGCTCGATGAGCTCGCCGGCCAGGCTGGACACGGTGGCCTTGGTGAGCTTGCTGCGCGCGGCGATCTCGGCCCGGGAGACGACCTCGCCGCGGCGCACCTCGTCGAGCACCCGCGCGAGGTTGGCCCGCCGCACGGCCGTCTGGTCGACGCCCGACGCCCCGCCGAGCCGACCCGCCTCCCCGCTGCTGCGATCGCTCACCAACACCTCCAATAAGTTCACCGGGTAAACTAATATCCACGAGAACGGGACGCAAGGGCCCGGACAGTTTGGCCGGAAACCGCACGTCCCAGGGACGTGCGGTTTCCGGCCAAACTGTCCGGGCGCCGCACGCGTGCGGCAGGTCTCGCGCGTTAGTTCATCCGGTGAACTAAGTGCGCGGGTGGTGCGGCAAGGCGGATAGCGGCCATTCGCGCACCCGATGCGCCGTTGTCCCGTGCCCGTTCGCGGCGGCAACATCTCCCCGACGAGAGGGGGAGCATGCGGCGCTCAGCGGAGATCCGACCGATCCAGGTCGGCTGCCGGGGTCTCGCCCGGCAGCTGGTCCTCCACCGGGAGCTGCTCGGCTTCGAGCCGGTGCGGCGCCCGCCGCGGGTCGGCGCGGCGAACCTGCGATTGGCCGCCGACGGGGTGGGCGCCGGCCCGCTCGGGCCGGCGCGGACGGTGGTGAGCGCCCGGTGAGCTCGCCGCTGACGCGCCGCCCGCTCGGCGGCACCGGGCTGGAGGTGACCCCGTTGTGCGCGGGAGCCGCGCCGCTGGGCAGCATGCCGCAGGAGTTCGGCTACGAAACCCCGGTCGAGCGGGGGATCGCCACGGTCCGCGCCGCGTTCGACAGCGGGATCAACTTCCTGGACACCGCCAACATCTACGGCGCGGGGGAGAGCGAACGCCGCATCGGCGCCGCGCTGTCCGAGATCGGTGGCGCGCCCGAGGGATTCGTGCTGGCGACCAAAGTGGACCGGGATGCCGACTCCGGGGACTTCTCCGGGGACCGGATGCGGCGGTCGGCCGAGGAGAGCCTGCAGCGCCTCGGCGTGGACCGGGTTCCGCTGCTGCACCTGCACGACCCGGAGCACATCTCCCTCGCCGAGGCGATGGCGCCGGGCGGTCCGGTGGAGGCGCTGCTCCGGCTGCGCGACGAAGGGGTGGCCGAGCACGTCGGACTGGCGGGCGGGCCGGTAGGGATGATGGCCGAGCTCCTGCGCGAGGCGCCCTTCGAGGTCCTCGTCACGCACAACCGCTGGACCCTGCTGGACCGCAGCGCCGACGGTCTCATCGACGAAGCCGTGGACCGCGGCGTGGCGGTGCTCAACGCCGCGGTCTTCGGCGGCGGCCTGCTCGCCCGAGAACCGGGCGCCTCGACTCGCTACGCCTACCGCGAAGCCGACGCGGAGGTCCTGGACGCGGCGCGCCGGATGCACGACGCCTGCGAGCGCTACGGGGTTCGGCTTCCCGCAGCGGCCTTGCAGTTCTCGGTGCGCGATCCGCGGATCACCTCGACCGTCGTGGGAACTTCCCGGCCGGAGCGGATCGCCGAGACGATCCGGCTGGCCGAGCAGCACGTCCCGGAGGAGCTCTGGGCGGAGCTGCTGGCGCTGGCCGCACCACCGGAGCGCTGGCAGTGGTGACGACACACCGAAAGGAAGCGAATGGGCGAGTCAAGGCGATTCCCGAGCGGTTTCGCGTGGGGCGTGGCCACGGCGAGCTATCAGATCGAAGGCGGTGTTGGCGAAGGCGGTCGCGGTGAGTCCATCTGGGACCGCTTCTCGCACACCGAGGGGAACGTGCTCGCAGGGCAGACCGGGGACGTGGCCTGCGACCACTTCCACCGCTATCCCGAAGACGTGGCCCTGATGGCCGATCTCGGCGTGACCCACTACCGGTTCTCGCTGGCCTGGCCGCGACTGCAACCCGACGGCACCGGAGGGCTCAACCCCCGTGGAGCGGACTTCTACTCGAAGCTGGTCGACGAATTGCTGGAGGCGGGCATCACGCCGTGGGTGACGCTCTACCACTGGGACCTGCCGCAGGCCCTGGAGGACCGGGGCGGCTGGCCGGAGCGCGACACCGCCCACCGCTTCGCCGACTACGCCGAGAAGGCCCACGCCGCGCTGTCCGACCGGGTGCGGCACTGGACCACGCTCAACGAGCCCTGGTGCTCGGCCTTCCTGGGCTACGCCGAAGGACGGCACGCGCCGGGGCGGCAGGACCACCCGGCCGCGCTGCGCGCCGCGCACCACCTGATGCTCGGACACGGCCAGGCCGTCGCCGCGATGCGGGAGGGCGACCCGGACGCCGAGTTCGGCATCACGCTCAACCTGTTCCCGGTCGACCCCGGGACCGACGGCGACGCCGACGCCGACCTGGCGCGGCGCATCGACGCCCTGATGAACCGGCAGTGGCTCGACCCGCTGCTGCGCGGTCAGTACCCGGCGGACCTGATCGACGACCTGGCCCCGGTCAGCGACCTCGACCACCTCCTCGACGGCGACCTCAAGACGATCAACCAGCCGCTGGACTTCCTCGGCGTCAACTACTACTTCCGGCACGTGGTCTCGGTCGGCGAGCAGCCGCGCGGGTGGCGCGCGGGCGACCCGCCGAGTCCCTGGCCGGGCAGCAGCGACATGACCCCGGTCAGCCGCGGCCTGCCGACCACCGCGATGGGCTGGGAGGTCGACCCGGACGGGCTGGGCGAGGTGCTGCGCAGGCTGCACCGGGAGTACGGCCCGCTGCCGCTGTACATCACCGAGAACGGCATCGCCTGCCCGGACGAGGTCGGCGAGGACGGCGCGGTGCACGACGCCGACCGGGTGGACTACCTGCGGCAGCACTTCCGGATCGCGCACCAGGCCATCGCCGACGGCGTCGACCTGCGCGGGTACTTCGTGTGGTCGCTGCTGGACAACTTCGAGTGGGCGCTCGGCTACTCCAAGCGCTTCGGCATCGTGCACTGCGACTACGACACCCAGCGGCGCACGGTGAAGGACAGCGGGCACTGGTTCCGCCGCTCCGCCGCCGCGAACGCCGTCGAGATCTGACGCGCACGGCGAGAGCGCTCCCAGGACGTGCTCCGCGGTGCTCCCGGACGCACCGCGGAGCACGTGCTGGCGCGCCCGTCTGGGAAGATGTCCGAAATGCGTGGTGTTCGGCGCCGGGTTGGGCCGCTCAGGTGACTTCGGGCAACCGGAGATCCGGGCAGCAGCGTCCTTGCCACTGGAACCTGAAGCTTCGACGGGGGAAAACGTGGGGATCGAGCAGGGGATGCAGCTGATGACCGAGGCTCCGCAGATCCGCTTCCTGGAGGTCGGATGCCGGAACCTCTCCAGATCGCTGGACTTCTACCAGGGGCTGCTCGGCTTCCCGCCGGTCGGCGAGGAACCGGGGACGTGCTGGCTGGACGCGGGAGCGGCGCGGCTCAAGCTCGTCGAGGTCGCGGACGGCGATCTCGGCGGCTGGGTCGAGGACGACCTGCAGTGCGGCATGCGGCACTTCGGCATGCGCGTGGGCGACGTGGACCTGCAGGCCGCGCGGTTGGCGGAAGCCGGCGTCTCGTTCACCGAGGGACCCCGCTCGGCGCACGGCGGCGTGCGGATCGCGTTCTTCACCGACCCGGACGGAACGCTGCTGGAGTTCGTGTCCGGCACCGTCGCCCACGACAAGCTCTGGTCGCCCGAGCTGGCCGAACGCGACCGCGTCGCCGGCGAAGCGCTGCTGCCCGAGGCGGGGCCGACCTTCGACCACGTCGCGATCACGGTGCCCGATCTCGACGCCGCCCTGGAGTTCTACGTCCGCACGATGGGCGCCGCGGTCATCGGCCAGCTGCTCTACGAGGACGATCCGCGCGGCCTGGTCATCACCAACCTGCGCTTGGGGTCGGCGACCCTCGAGATCCTCACCTTCACCCGCGAGACCGCCGCCAACCCGTGGAACGCGGGCCAGGCCCGGCTCGGCCTGCGCACGCTCGGCTTCACCGTCGCCGAGCACCGATCGGCGGTGGAAGCCCTCACGCGGGCGGGCGCGGGCGCGGTGATGCGCCCGAGCCCGGACCCGCTGCTGATCGACCCGGACGGGCTCCCGCTCACCGTTACGACGCGGTGATCGGGAAGGTCGCGCCGGTGAGCTCTTCGGAGAGCTCCCACAGCCGCTTCGCCGCCGCCGGATCGGCCGCGGCGGCGGAGCGGCCGACCAGCGTCGGGCCGCCGCGCATCTCGCCCGGTCCGGAGGGGCCGGCGTAGCTGTTGCCCGGCAGGTCCTCGGTGGCGGCGAACAGCGTCGGCAGCGCGCCGGCCCGATCGCTCTGGGCGAGGACCCGGTTTCCCACCGCCATCAGCCGGCGCAGCACGGCGTTGCCCGCGCGGCTCTGCAGGTTGGTCGCCGCGTAACCGGGGTGGGCGGCCATCGCCCGCAGCGGCGAACCCGCTGCGGCGAGCTTGCGCTGGAGCTCCAGGGTGAACAGCAGGTTCGCCAGCTTGGACTGGCCGTAGGCGCGCTGCGGGTCGTAGGCGCCCTCGAAGTTCGGGTTGTCCCAGTTGATTCCGCGCACGTTGCGGTGCAGTGCGGAGGAGACGGTCACGACGCGGTCGGTGATGTGCGGCAGCAGCAGGTTGGTGAGCGCGAAGTGCCCGAGGTGGTTGGTGCCGAACTGGAGCTCGAATCCGTCGGCGGTGCGGCCCTCCGGCGGGAACATCACGCCCGCGTTGTTGACCAGCACCGCGAGCTCGCCCGACCAGGAATCGGCGAAGGTGCGCACCGAGGACAGATCGGTGAGGTCGAGCTCGCGCACCTCCGGGTCACCGGGAACCGATGCGGCGGCCCGGTCGCCCTTGTGCTGGTTGCGCACCGCCAGCACGACGTGCGCGCCAGCGCGGCCCAGGGCCTGCGCGGTGCGCAGGCCGAGCCCGCTGTTGGCGCCCGTGATGAGCACGGTCCGCCCGCTCATGTCGGGTACTCGGTGGATGTCCCATCGCGTCATGCCCCAACTGTAGTCACCCGCCTCGCCGGGCCTCGGAAGTCGGGAGCGCGGGTGTCCCCGGCCGCGCGGCCGGGGACACCCGCCCCGCTCAGCAGGGATCGACGGCGCGGGTGTCGAAACCCCTGGTGTCGTCGTCGAACTCGGGCGCGGTGGAGGTGTACTGCTCGATCCACGGCCCGTCCGAGTTGGCGGGGGCGGGACCCCAGAACCCGGCGACCGTGCCGGTGTACTGGTTGTTGATCCAGGACTTGATCTGCCACGGCGCGGCCACCGCGTCGGTGCACTCGTAGTACTTGAACATCTCCCCGGTGCCTGCCGGCCCGGAGAAGACGCACAGGTAGCCGTCGCCGCAGGCCTCCCGCATGGCCTTGAAGGTCGGGTCCTCCTGGACGGAGGCGGCCGAGGCCGATCCGACGGCGGTGGCGGCCAGCAGCAGGCCCCCCGCTGCGACTGCGGCCGTCCGCGCGACCTTGCTCCGAATGGACATCGATTTCCTCCCAGCATCGCGGGCACGCGCGTCTCGCGCGGTGCCGCACTGAACTCGCGCACCGGTGTTGTGCTCAGGGCCCCCCAGCGGCCCGGTCGTCCGGGCCGTGTGCATCGCGACACCCCGTTCACGTCGCCTGCCCGCTCAGGGTTGCCCCGATTCCGGAGAAAGATGCGGTGGAATCGCGAAGGCACTCGCACGAGTTGCCCCGGTGATGCGCCGATGACGTGCGGTAGCAGCCGAAATTGGCGGCCGGTCACCTGCCGAGCGGGCGAGCAGCTGCGGGACAACGGAGTTCGCTCCGAAGGGTGAGGCGGCGCGTCGAACGCGGGGTCAGTGCACCAGCGCTTCACCGGAGCGGGGCTCGGTTCCGATGGGGAAGCGGGGCGGGGGCACGGCCAGGAGCGCCTCGCGCACCGCCTCGGTGGCCGCCGAGCGCGGCTGGTCGGCGTGCCACCACAGGGCGACCACTCGTTCGTTGCCCGCGTCGGAGACCGGGACCAGGCGCACCCCGTCCAGGTCGGCCGTGGTCATCGCCAGCGCGTTCGCCATGCCCGCGCCGAGCCCGTGCCGGACCAGCGAGACCATCGTCTGCGGCTGCGTCGCCCGGAACCCGACCGCGGGGTGCAGCCCGGCGCCCGCGAAGGCCAGGTGCGGTTCGGTCTGGTTCCAGCTCTCCTGGGACGTCTCACCCATGATCACCAGCGGTTCCTCGGCGAGCTGGCGGAGCCGCACGGAGCCCGCGCCGGCCAGCGGGTGCGCCTCCGGCAGCACCGCGACCAGCGGTTCGCGCCACAGCACCGTGCTGGCGAAGCCGCTGGCCCGCACCACCGGCAGGGTGTGCCGCACCAGCAGGTCGATCTCCCCGTGCTGCAGCGCTTTCTCGAGGCTGCGCGCGTCGGACTCGTGCAGCACCACTGACACGTCCGGGTGGCTGCGCCGCAGCCGCAGCACCGCGCGCGGGAACAGGTAGGCGGCCGCGCTGGGGTAGAGGCCCACCCGCACCTCGCCGCACGCGGGCCCGGAAGCCGACGACAGGTCCGAGAGCGCCTCCAGGCGGCGCAGGATCTCGTCGCAATGCCGTTGCAGCAGGCGGCCTTCCGGGGTGAGCTGCGGCGGGTGCGCGGAGCGGTCGAACAGCTGGGCGCCGATCGCCTGCTCCAGCTCGGCCACGTGCGTGCTCACCCGCGACTGCGAGCGGTAGAGCGCCTTGGCCGCGGCGGAGAAGCCGCCGTGCCGGATCACCGCGGCGAAGCTGACCAGCCAGTCGACGCGGTACCTGTTCGCGTCCTTGAGCTGCACGCACACCTCCCCGGCGAACCGCCTTCACTCGTCCGCATGAAGGAAAGGATCCGACCGGATCAACCTAGCACGCCGAACGCCCAGCTCAGACGGACAAAACCGGCGCGCCTGCGGGCGGCGCGGGTTCGTCGAAGCGGTTCGAGGCGCGGATCGCGGCGAGTGCCGAGCGGCCCCGCGCGAACAGCAGGTCCAGCGCGGAAAGCCCGGCGAGGAACGCGCCGTGCGGTTGCTCGTAGGTCGGGTGCTCGAAGCGCTGGACCCGCACCGCGAGCCCCGCTTCCCGGAAGGACAGCCAGTCGACCGGGTAGGTGCCCCGCTGCTGGTCAGGTGCACGGCCCTCCACACGGCGCGAACCAGCTCGACCAAGCGCTCCTGTCGCTCCCCGGAATGCGGGAGCTCCGGCGCCGGGCGGTCGCCGATCAACCCCGCTGTCGGCGACCGGCCTCGGGTGCGCGTGGCGACGGGCGCGATGCGGTGCCTGGCCAGCCAGGCGTTCACCGAACCGACGGGAATTCCGAGGTAGGCGGCGATGTCGTGGCGGTCCCGCCGCTGTGCGCCCGTGGGGGCTCCTCGCGGGTGACCGGCAGCTGCTGCGGACGAGATCGCCCACCGACGACGGCGACCGGCGTCGACACCGCGATTGTGCGCCGCGCACCGCAACCCGACCCCGAGCCCTAGGTCCCGGTGCGGTGGGCTGCGGGTCTTTGTGCCCTATTTCGCAGCACCACGGTGGTGCAGTGTGGACAACACGTTCGGACGGCGCGCCCCGCACGCCGGCGAACACCCCGTCCGGTGCAGCTGCCGGAACCCGCAGGGCGGATCTTGCGAATCCACCAACACCAGGCGCGATCTGAGCGCGCAGCGATCTCGCATCGAGGAGTCGTTCGCGATGAGCACTGCGAAACTCCGTGGAAAACCCTTCAATTCGGCATCCGAGGCACGACCCGTCGAGCGGCGGCGGTGCGATCCCGCCAGCGCCGCGGTCATCGGCCTCGGCTACGTCGGCCTGCCGACCGCGCTTTCGCTCGCCGCCGCCGGCATCCCCGTGACCGGTGCGGACACCGACGAGTCCCGCCTGCTGGCGATCAATTCGCAGCAGGTCGACCTCTCGGAAACCGACCGCGCGCGCTCGACCGAGCACTCGCGGCAGGCCTGCTGTTCCTGACCACCAACGCGGCTGCGACCGGCGGAGCCGAGGTCGTGCTGATATCGGTGCCGACCCCGGTCGACGCGCACCTCGTGCCCGAGGTGCGCGCGCTGACCGCGGTGTGCGCGTCGGCGGTGGCCAACTCCCGTCGCGGGCAGACGATCGTGCTGACCTCGACCACGTACGTGGGATGCACCCGCGACCTGCTGGACCAGCCGCTGCGGCGGCGCGGCTGGGAGGTCGGGCGCGAGGTGCTCGTGGCCTACAGCCCCGAGCGGATCGACCCCGGGTCCGCGCGGCACGATCCGCGCGGCACGCCGCGGGTGGTCGGGGGCGTGACGCCCGAGGGCGCCCGCCGCGCCGCGGCCGCGCTGGCGCGCACCGCTGCGGAGACCCATGCCGTGTCCTCCCCGGAGGCCGCCGAGATGACCAAGCTGCTGGAGAACGCCTTCCGGGCGGTCAACATCGCGGTGATCAACGAGTTGGCCGACGCGGGCCGTTCGCTGGGGATTGACCCGATGGAGATCGTCGAGGCGGCGTCGACCGAGCCCTACGGGTTCATGACCTTCCGGCCGGGCGCGGGAGTCGGGGGCCACTGCATCCCCTGCGACACGCACTACTTGCTCTGGCAGCCGCGGGCCCAGCGCCAACCCGCACCGCTGATGGACGTCGCGATGGGGGCGATCGCGACCCGGCCGCGGATGGTCGTCGAGCGGGCCCGTCAGCTGCTCGCCGACGGCGGCAAACCGCTCTCGGGAGCTCGAGTGCTGGTGCTCGGCGTCGCCCACAAACCGGGCGTCGCCGACGTCCGCGAATCCCCGGCGCCGGAGATCCTGGCGGAACTGGCGGCCCGCAGCGCCCAGGTGCACTACGCCGACCCGCGGGTGCCCTCCCTCGAGCTGGGTGAGTTCGAGCTGGTGTCCCGGTCGGCCCCCGGCAGCGAGCGGTGGGCCCTGGTCGTCGTGCACACCGTGCACCCGGGCGAAGACGTGGCCTGGTTGCAGGACCAGGAGGCGGTCCTGGACACCACCTACCGGATCGAGTCGCGCCCGGGCTGCACCGGGTTGTAGGCCGCGGCGGCCGACGTCCTGCGATGCGGACGCCGGTCGCCGCTCCGGCGCCGGCCGCGCATCCTGGGGGAGGACTGCCATCTGCCTCGAGGGGGCCCCGATGAGCGTGACCACCGATCCCACCTTCTACCGCAGCCCGGTCGAGGCGATCGCCGCCCCGCCCGAACGGCTGGCCTACCTGGTGGTGTTCGACCGCTCCGGCGCGTCGCCCGATGCGCTGGCCGTGGTCGACACCGATCCGGAATCGGCCGACCACGGGCGCGTCGTCGGCTGGTCCGAGCTGCCGACCAGGGGCGACGAGCTGCACCACTTCGGCTGGAACGCGTGCAGCAGCGCCTTCGCCCACGCCGGGCACCACACCGACGGCCTCCAGCGCCGCTATCTGCTGCTGCCCGGCCTGCGCTCGTCGAACGTGCACGTCTACGACACGCAGCCGGATCCCCGGCAGCCGCGCCTGGTGCGCACCATCGGTGCCGAGGAGCTGGCCGCGAACGCCGGCTACTCCCGCCCGCACACGCTGCACTGCGGGCCGGACGGCATCTACCTGTCCTGCCTGGGCGGGGTCGACGGCGACGAGGGCCCCGGTGGCATCGCCGTGCTCGACCACGACACCTTCGACGTGCTGCGCGCCTGGGAGACCGATCGCGGGCCGCAGCGCCTGGCCTACGACGCCTGGTGGCACCTCAACCAGAACACGCTGATCACCAGCGAGTGGGGCACGCCGTCGATGATCGAGGACGGCGTCGTCCCGGAGCTGCTGCTGGGCAACGAGTACGGGCACGCGCTGCACTTCTGGGACCTGGCCGAGGGCAGGCACGAGCAACGCGTGGACCTCGGCCCGCAGCACCAGATGGTGCTCGAGCTGCGGCCCTCGCACGACCCGAACGCCACGTGGGGCTTCGCCGGCGTGGTGATCAGCACCGAGGACCTGTCGGCCTCCGTGTGGCGCTGGCACCGCGAGGACGGGGAGTGGACCGCCGAGAAGGTGATCAGCATCCCGGCCGAACCGGCCCCGGCCGAGGAGCTGCCGCCCGCGCTGCAGCCGTTCGGCGCGGTCCCGCCGCTGGTCACCGACATCAACCTGTCGGTCGACGACCGCTTCCTGTACGTGTCCTGCTGGGGCACCGGTGAGCTCAAGCAGTACGACGTCTCGGACCCGGCCGACCCGCGCGAGACCGGGTCGGTGCGGCTCGGCGGGATCGTCCGGCGCGCGCCGCACCCCTCGGCACCGGAGGAACCGCTGGCGGGCGGTCCGCAGATGGTCGAGGTCAGCAGGGACGGCAGCCGGGTGTACGTGACCAACTCGCTGTACGGGTCGTGGGACGACCAGTTCTACCCGGACGGGGTGGGGGCGTGGTTCGCCAAGCTCGACGCCGACCAGCGGGGCGGGCTGCGGGTCGACGAGGGCTTCTTCCCCAGCGGCGAGGAGTTCCGCGGCAGGCGGGTGCACCAGGTCCGGCTGCAGGGCGGCGACGCCTCGTCGGACTCCTACTGCCACGCCCGATGATCGTCGGTCTCCGGTGCCAGAATCCGAGCCATGCCACCGGATCCCAAGGACGTGCTGCAACGGTACCTGCGAGCGGCCCGCGTCTCGATGCTGTGGAAGCTCGACGGCGCGAGCGAGCAGGCCGCTGACCCCCACCGGGACGAACCTCCTCGGCATGGTCAAGCACCTCGCCGCCTGCGAGATCGGCTACTTCGGCGCGACCTTCGACCGGCCCTTCCCGGACACCCCGGAGTGGTTGCGCGACCTCGGCGACGACCCGCACGTCGACATGTGGGTCACCGCCGACGAGTCGCATGAGGACGTCGTCGGGCTCGCCGCGCACGCCGACGCCACGATCGGCGGCCTGCCGCTCGAGGGGCGCGGGGTGGTGCCGTGGTGGCCCGAGGAGAAGCGGGAGGTCGCGCTGCACCAGATCCTGGTGCACATGATCGCCGAGACCAACCGGCACGCCGGTCACGCCGACATCCTGCGGGAGTCGCTGGACGGGGCGGTCGGGCTCAACGAGCCGGGCGACAACCTCCCGGAAGGCGGCGCGGACTTCTGGGCCGAGCACCGGGAGCGCGTCGAGCGCACCGCGCAGCTGTTCCGCTGATCGCGCGGACGAGGAGAGCCCCACCGGGGTTCCCCTCGTCCGCGCGAACGGCTCAGCGGCCGCGGGTGTCCGGGCGGGCCGAGGGGGACTTGGAGACGTCGCGGACCTCGTGGCTGCCGTCGGTGCGGCCGATGATCATCTCAGCGGCGATTCCGCCGAACAGACCGTTCTCCACCACGCCGGGGATCCAGTTCAGCTTGCCGTCGATGGCCAGCGGGTCGGTGATCGCCCGCAGGTGCGCGTCGACGATGAAGTTCCCGCTGTCGGTGACCAGCGGCTGGTCGCCCTGCATCCGGCGGGTCAGCTCGACCTCGCCGTAGCCGAGCCCGCCCAGCAGGTCGCCGATGGCGTTGCGGGTGGCCTCCCACTCGAACTGGACCACCTCGATGGGCAGCGGGAAGGCGCCCAGCTGGTCGACGACCTTGCTCTCGTCGACCACGCAGACCATCTTCTCCGAGGTCTCGGCGATGATGCGCTCCCACAGCAGGCAGGCGCCGCCGCCCTTGATCATCACCCCGTCGGCGTCGATCTCGTCCGCGCCGTCGACGGTCAGGTCCAGCCGACCGGCCTCGGCCAGGGTGGTCAGCGGCACGCCGACCTCGACGGCGAGGTCGCGGGTGCCGGTCGAGGTGGGCACGCCCACCACGTCGAGCCCGTTCTCGACGGCCTCACCCAGCGCGCGGACGAACCAGTGCGAGGTGCTGCCCGAGCCAAGGCCGAGCTTCATGCCGTCTTGGATGTAGGCGTCGATCGCGGCGGTGCCGGCGGCCCACTTGGCCCGGTCCTGCTCGTTACTCGGTTGCATCGATCCTGCGACTCCTGTGGAAGATCTACCTGATCACCGGCGGGAACCGGTGGTGCCGTGGGGAACGTTAGTAGCCCCCGCGCGCACCGCACGCGCTGCCCTGGGAAAGCGCCCCGCCCTCGTCCGCCGCCACCGCCACGCCACGACCTGAATCGATCAGCCGTGCCCGATCGCCGCGAACCTCCGCGGTCCGTCCCGGCGATCTTCGGCGGCAGGACGCCAGGTGGTGCCCCGGCTTCGGGGCTGCCGGGGCACCACCTGGCGGACCTGGGACTCCGCGCCGGCGCTCGGGGGCAGGACCGGTGGGCTGCGGCTCGTCCCGGGCCCGGTTCAGCGGTCCTCGCCGTCGCGGTGCCGCTGCAGCGCCGAGATCAGCGCTCGCGCCGTCTCCGGGGACAGCTCGTCGGCGAACTGCTCGTCCTCGGCCGCGCTGGTCTTGAGCGGTTGGGCGAGGTTGGCGCGTCGGGTGCGCCTGGGCAGCTCGTCCTCGACGAGCTCGGCCTCGACCGGTTCCTCGGTGGTCTCGGGCTCGGTCCAGACCTGCTCGGTCTCGGACGGCCGGGTCGCGACCGCGCGCTGCGGCTCCGGCTGGTCGGGTTCGGGCGGCTCGGGCTCGGCCGACCGCGCGGGCGCGGCGAGGACCGAAGCCGGCAGGCGGACCCGGGCCGTGGTGCCCCCGGCGGGGGAGGAGTGCAGCGAGACCTCGACCCCCTGGCGCTGCGCCAAGCGGCTGACCACGAACAACCCGATCCGCTCGCTGTCGAACAGCTCCAACCGGTGCCCCTCGGAGAGCGTGTGGTTCGCCTCGGCCAGCTTGTCCTCGGGCATGCCCAGGCCGTCGTCCTCGATCTCGACCACGACGCCCTCGCCGACGGCGCCGCCGCGCACCCGCACGGTGCTGTCCGGCGGGGAGAACGCCGTGGCGTTCTCGGTCAGCTCGGTGAACAGCCTGGTCAGATCGGCCACCGACGGGCCCAGCGCGGAGACGTCGGGCACCCGTCCCAAGTCCACGCGAGCGTGGTCCTCCATGTCACCGGCGGCCGAGCGCAGCACCGAGGTCAGCGGGACCGGCTGTCGCCAGGTCCGCCCCGGCGTGGCGCCGGACATCACGATCAGCCCCTCGGCGTGCCTGCGCATGCGGGTGGCCAGGTGCCCGAGCCGCAGCAGGTCGCCCTGGTCGGCGGGGTCCTCGGCGTGCTTCTTCATGGTGTCGAGCAGCTCCAACTGCCGGTGGACCAGGGACTGGCTGCGCCGCGCCAGGTTGACGAACACGCCCGAGACGTCGGTGAGCAGCTCGGCGCGCTCGGCGGCGGCTGCCAGCGCCGAGCGCTGCACGTCGTTGAGCGCCGCGCCGACCTCGCCGATCTCGCCCTCGCCGGGCGCGATGGCCGGGTCCTCGTCGATCCGCTCGCCGGCGCGGGCGCGCTGCATGGCGTGCGGGAGCCGTTCGTCGGCCAGCTGCTGCGCGGAGTCGCGCAGCTCGACGAGGTCGCGCACCATGCCGCGGGCGATCCGGATCGAGACCACCAGCGCCAGGGTCACGGCGAGTAATCCGAGCGCGGCCGTCCACATCGCACGTTCGAGTGCCGCACCCGCCTGCGCGTCTGAGGCCGAGGCGGCGGCCGAGCGCGCGGTGCTGCGCGCCTCGTCGACGACCGAGATCAGCTGCTCCATGGAGTCCCGCCACAGGTCGGGCGAGATGCGGGCGGTGGTCGCCGGGTCGGTGCCGCGGTCGAGCATCGAGTCCTGCATCCCGGTCAGCGTGCGGAAGGGCACCGAGTCGACCAGCTGCTGGTACGCCGCGGCCTGCTCGGGGGAGAGGTCGGGCAGCAGCGCGGCGGTCAGGGTGCGCTGGCCGCCCAGCGCCCGGGCGAAGGCCTCGTGCTCCTCGGCGGTGAACCGGCCGGTGGTCAGCGCCCCGCCGACCACCGACGCCTGCCGCTGCAGCGACTCGTCGATGCGGGCCAGGCGGGTGGCCACGCGGGCGTGCGAGGCGGCCTCGCCCTCCTGGACGTCGGCCAGGGACTGCGAGAGGGCCAGCGCGGCGTCGATGGTGTCCCCGTAGGCGCTGTACGCCTCGTGCCACTCGGTGTCGCGCCGCGGCAGCTCACGCAGGTCGGCCAGCAGCGCCTCGGTGCGGTGGCGCACCTGGGAGCCGGGTTCGGCCTGCCGCAGGGCGGTGCGCAGCTCCGACTCGGCCGCTGCGGTGTCGGCGCGGGTGGCGTCGACGTCCCCGCGCCCGGTGCCCGGTGCGGCCAGGTGCAGCGAAACGGCGTCGCGTTCGCTCTGCAACGCGTCGATCAGGCCGTCCACCGGGCCGGCGAGCGCGGAGTTCACGTCCGAGGCGCGGTGCGCCGACCAGGCGTTCTGCGAGGTGTTCGCGGTGGCAAGCGCCCACAGCGCGACCAGCGATACGATCGGCACGACCAGCAGCGCCGCGGTTCTCGCGCGAATCGTTTTCGGCCGCAGCGCGCGTGGCACGAGGTGGTATTTCGAGCGGGGTCGACCGCGTTCAGACATGTGTCCTCCGCCCCGGAAGAACGGTTCCCGGGAATGGGTGTCGGCGCGGCAGTTCAGCGCCGCGAGGTTCGCGTTATCAGCGGATTGTTCGGCTGCTGCGCGTTAGCGGCGGACACGTTCGGTGAGAACGCGCCGAGCGTCGTGCAGCGGAACGGATATCCCGATTCGAACCATGATTTCCCGCGAACCTGTAGGCGTCAGTTGGCAGTGTTCAGCCCCTGGTTGGCCCCCGACCGGCCGCAAACGTTTGCCGAGACACTACACATTCGGGTGAAGATCGACAACACTGCTCGACAAGAATTCACTTCCGTGATCGGGAGTGCTCGGAGAGTCAATCACCGAGGTCGGACGCACTTCTCGCGGCCAGGTGTAACGGGGTTGACGCGGAAAACGATATAGCGTTCGGGGTGAAATGTCCGGCGGTGCTGTCCGGGTCAAAAACTGTTTGCAGGGGCAACCACGAGTCGTTCAATTCGCGACGATTTCGACGTTCCGTGATGACTTCGTGATCGGGCGTTCCCCTCCACAGTGGACGGGTCGGCGGCGCGAGGGCGGCCGGACTCTGCGCTCGCGGTTGAAACTCGCTTTCGAGCAAGGTCTTTCACGTTCGGCCCGCGGCCGGTGGCATATGCCGTCACGCTCGGGATCCACTCGTCCTTCGACCGGCGGCGCCACGATCGAGTTGCTGTTTCGCCGCCAGGGGCAACAATGGTGCGAGCAGGGGGTAATCCGGTCGCGCTGCCGGCGCCCAGGGGGGAACGAGTGGGAGGTCGCTGCGCCATGCCCTTCTATTCGACGATGGCGGAAACCGAGATAGAGCGCCCGGCGCTGGACGTGTACCACTACATAACCGATCCGGCGAATTGGTCGGACGGCCGTCCGGTCGACGATCCCGGGTGGACGGTGGTGCCGGCGCAGGTCCAGGTCGCGCGGGGTTCCTGGCCGCAGCGCCAGGCGGGTGAGCCGCCGACGGCGCGCGGCTGGACGGTGCTGGCCGCCGAGCCGGGAAGGCGGTGGATCGTGCGGTCGCGCGGTTTCGGCGGCGGTTCGTCGGTGACGGTGACCTACAGCCTCGCCGAGATGGAGGGCATGACCCACTTCCTGCGGCACATGGAGATCGCGGTCCCGGACAACGCCGCGGTCAGCGAGCACGCCCGCGCCGCGTTCGCCTGTTCGACGCCGAACCACGACCTGGTCGCCGCCATCAAGCAGGCGCTGGAGCGCACCGCCGAGGTCGTGGTCCAGTCCAGCACGGTCCTGCGGTGAGCCGGTGCGGACGCCCCGGTCCGCGCGTTCGATCGCGGATCGGGGCGGCGCCTCCGGCGGTGGTTCCCGAGTTCCGGGGTGTGGCCGGTTTCACTCCGGCAGCTCGCGCGGTGCTCGGGGGCGGGTTTCGGCCGGCGATCGCGGGGGTGCTCCCGGTCGGCGGGACGGCCGGTTGACAAAAGTGCGGAGCGCTCCCAAAATTTTGCTCACGCCGGGTTCGACCGACTCGATGCGCTCCGATGGAGCGCGACCGCTGGCTGAGAGGCGCTGCAACGGACTTCGCGTCCGCCACGCTTGGCCGGCGGGGTAAAGGGACATCCACGGTAAGGGCGCCTCCTGTCGGGAGGTGCCCATTTTGTTGTTTCCAGGGGGTTCGCGGCCGTCGGGGGAGCCGACGTCGTGTTGAGCCGATCGAGAGCGGCTCCGCGAAGCCGCGACGTCTTGTCCTGAGTGGACATCCATCTTGCTGAGCGTCCTTGCTTGAGAGGAAGTCATGAGCGTAGAGCTGCAGAAGGTCAACGGTATCGAGTTCGCCGTGAGGGACCTTGCGCTGGCGGAGTCCGGTCGGCATCAGATTCGGTTGGCCGAGCACGAGATGCCGGGTCTGATGGCCACGCGTGAGGAGTACTCGGCTTCGAAGCCGCTCAAGGGTGCGCGGATCGCGGGTTCGCTGCACATGACCGTGCAGACCGCTGTGCTGATCGAGACGTTGGTCGAGCTCGGTGCTGAGGTGCGTTGGGTTTCCTGCAACATCTTCTCCACCCAGGACGAGGCGGCTGCGGCCGTGGTCGTGGGTCCCAACGGCACCCCGGACAAGCCGGCCGGTGTTCCGGTGTTCGCTTGGAAGGGCGAGACGCTGGAGGAGTACTGGTGGTGCACCAATCAGCTGTGGGAGTTCGGTGACGGCAAGGTCGCCAACATGATCCTCGACGACGGTGGGGATGCGACGCTGCTGGTGCACAAGGGTGTCGAGTTCGAGGCCGCGGGTGCGGTGCCGCAGCCGACTGATGACGACCCGGAGGAGTTCAAGGTCGTCCTGGAGACCCTGCGCACGTCGCTGGCCAACGACAAGCAGCGGTTCACCAGGTTGTCCAAGGAGATCAAGGGCGTCACCGAGGAGACCACGACCGGTGTGCACAAGCTCGTCGAGCTGGTGAAGTCGGGGGACCTGCTGTTCCCGGCGATCAACGTCAACGACTCGGTGACGAAGTCGAAGTTCGACAACAAGTACGGCTGCCGGCACTCGCTGGTCGACGGCATCAACCGCGCGACCGATGTGCTCATCGGCGGCAAGGTGGCCGTGGTGGCCGGTTTCGGTGATGTGGGCAAGGGTTCGGCCGAGTCGCTGCGGGGTCAGGGCGCTCGGGTGATCGTCACCGAGATCGACCCGATCTGCGCTCTGCAGGCGGCCATGGAGGGCTACGAGGTCAAGACCTTGGAAGAGGTCGTCGAGTACGCCGACATCTTCATCACCACGACGGGTAACTACGACATCATCAAGGCCGAGCACATGGCCAAGATGAAGCACCAGGCGATCGTGGGCAACATCGGCCACTTCGACAACGAGATCGACATGGCCGGTCTGGAGAAGACCCCGGGTGTCAAGAAGCAGGAGATCAAGCCGCAGGTTCACGAGTACACCTTCTCGGACGGGCACTCGATCATCGTGCTCTCCGAGGGGCGCTTGTTGAACCTGGGCAATGCGACCGGTCACCCGAGCTTCGTGATGTCCAACTCCTTCACCAACCAGACGATCGCGCAGATCGAGCTGTTCACCAGGCCCGGTGAGTACAAGACGGACGTCTACGTGCTGCCCAAGCACCTCGACGAGAAGGTCGCGCGTCTGCACCTCGACGCCCTGGGCGTGAAGCTGACCAAGCTCACCAAGGAGCAGGCCGCCTACATCGGCGTGGACGTGGACGGGCCGTACAAGCCCGAGCACTACCGCTACTGAGTTGCGGCCGGCCGTGGGCCTCCCCGGTCTCCCCACCACTCCCGGGAAGGCGCACGGCCGGCCATGATCGCGCCGGCTGCGAAACGGCGCGAGGCTCCACGCAAGGTAGGCGGTAGTAGGCACCCCGGCAATGGGGCCGGGGTGCCGCCGCGCGTCAGGGCGCGGGCGCGCGGTCGGTGGAGCCGCGCACCACCAGCTCGCTGGGGAAGACCCGCTTGCGGGGGCTCAGCTCGCGGTCCTCGACCCGCTCGAGCAGCAGCGCCACCGCCGCGTGCGCCATCTCCGCGATCGGCTGGCGGACCGTGGTGAGGTCGTAGGAGTCCCACGCGGTCAGCGCGATGTCGTCGTAGCCGACGACCCAGACGTTCCCCGGCACGTTCCGGCCCAGCGATACGGCGCCGTCCACGGCTCCCAGCGCGGTGAGGTCGTTGGCGCAGAACACCGCGGTCGGGGGGTCGTCGCGATCGAGCAGGCCGCGCATCGCCGAGCGCGCCACGTCGTGCGCGAAACCTCCCGGGGCGACCAGCGCCTCGTCCAGCGGGTGCCCCAGTTCGGCCAGCCGCTCGCGGAAGCCGCGCTCGCGGTGGCGGGCGGTGGTCGGTTGCTCCGGTCCCGCGAGGAAGCCGATCCGGCGGTGCCCGGTGCCCACCAGGTAGTCGGCCACCGCGCGTCCGCCCTCGACGTTGTCGGTGGTCACCTGGTCGCAGTCGAGCTCGTCGAGCCCCCGGTGCAGCAGCGCGACCGGCTCGCCGCGGCCGACCGCCTCGGCCAGCCGCGGTGAGGCCCCGGTCGCGGTGGTGAAGATCAGCCCGTCCACCGTTCCCTCGTCGAGGGACTCCAGCGCGCCCGTGCCGTCCGGGCCGTTCCACAGGACCATGCGCTGCCCGGACTCCTCCAGCGCGGTCGAGACCGCCTCCAGCAGCTGCGGGTAGAACGGGTTGGTGATGTCGGCGACGACCACGCCGATCGTCGCCGTGCGCCGGGTGCGCATGGTGCGCGCCGCGGCGTGCGGCCGGTAGCCGGCCTCGCGCATCGCCGCCAGCACCTTCTCGCGGGTCGGCGCGGCGACCTTGTCGCTGTCCCGCAGCACGCGGGAGACCGTCATCTGCGACACGCCGGCCAGCCGCGCGACGTCCCGGCTGGTGACCACCGGCGACCTCCAACGGGTTCTGGATCGAGGGAGAGCGATCCGCGGGTTTACGTAAACATGCTACCCGATCTACCGTCCATGTGTACGTAAACATCACGGAGGTTCCAGCATGGCGCTCGCGCTCAAGACCGCTGCGGCCAGTTCCGCGGCGACCACCGCCTCGTCGTCCGACGTCCAGCAGAAGGTCGCGACCATCCTCGAAGACGTTCGCGCCCGCGGTGATCGGGCCGTGCGCGAGCACTCGGCCCGGTTCGACAACTGGGAACCGGAGTCCTTCCGGCTCTCCGACGAGCAGATCGCCGAGATCCTCGCGCGCGTGCCCGAGCAGGTCATCGACGACATCCGGTTCGTCCAGCAGCAGGTGCGCGGGTTCGCCGAGCGGCAGCTGGAATCGATGCGCGAGATCGAGGTCGAGACGTTGCCCGGGGTCGTGCTGGGGCACAAGCACGTCCCGGTGGCCGCCGCGGGTGCCTACGTGCCCGGCGGGCGGTACCCGCTGCTGGCCTCGGCGCACATGACGATCCTGACCGCCAAGGCCGCGGGCGTGCCGCGCGTGGTGGGCTGCACGCCGCCGATCCGCGGGGAGGTCCCGGACGCCACCGTTGCGGCCATGCACCTGGCGGGGGCCGACGAGATCTACCTGCTCGGCGGGGTGCAGGCGGTCGCCGGCATGGCGCTGGGCACCGAGACGATCGAACCGGTGGACATGCTCGCCGGCCCGGGCAACGCGTTCGTCGCCGAGGCCAAGCGCCAGCTCTACGGCGAGATCGGCATCGACCTGTTCGCCGGGCCCACCGAGATCCTGGTCGTCGCCGACGAGCACGCCGACCCGTTCGTGGTGGCCGTGGACCTGCTCAGCCAGGCCGAGCACGGCCCGGACTCGCCCGCGGTGCTGGTCACCACCTCGGAGGAGCTCGGCAGGAAGGTTATCGAGCACGTCGATGCGCTGCTGCCGGACATGCCGACCAGGGACAGCGCAGAGCCCGCCTGGCGCGATCACGGCGAGGTGCACGTGGTGGCCGACCTCGACGAGGCCTACCGGCTGGCCGACAGCTACGCCAGCGAGCACGTGCAGATCCTCACCGAGCGGCCGCGCGAGGCGCTGGAGAAGATGCGCGACTACGGCGCGCTGTTCCTCGGCGAGGGCACCTGCGTGTCCTACGGCGACAAGGTGATCGGCACCAACCACGTGCTGCCCACCCGCGGCGCGGCCCGCTACACCGGCGGCCTGTGGGTCGGCAAGTACCTCAAGACGGTCACCTACCAGGAGGTCACCGATCCGGCCGCCAGCGCGCGGCTCGGCGAGGTCTGCGGACGGGCGGCCCGCGTGGAGCTCTTCGAGGGCCACGCCCGCTCCGGCGACGTGCGCGCGGCCAAGCACGGCGACGCCGAACTGCCGTGGGCCCCGCACGCCCTGACCAGCTCCTGATCACCGCACACCGGAAGGCACAACCCGCAATGTCGGTCAACGCAACGACGCGTGCCGCGGCCCCGCCGTCCTCCGCGCGCACCCTGACCTCGAGCACCATCGGCAGCGTCATCGAGTGGTACGACTTCACCATCTACGGCACCGCTGCGGCGCTGATCTTCAACCAGCTGTTCTTCAGCGACATCAGCCCAGCAGCGGGCACCATCGCGGCGTTCGGCACGTTCGCTGCGGGGTTCATCGCCCGGCCGGTCGGCGGATTCGTGGCCGGGCACTACGGCGACCGGTTGGGGCGCAAGGCCACGCTGGTGATGACGTTGACGCTGATGGGCGCGGCGACCACGCTGATCGGCCTGCTGCCCACCTACGGGCAGGTCGGCATCGCCGCGCCTCTGCTGCTGGTGCTGCTGCGCCTGGTGCAGGGCTTCGCGGTCGGCGGGGAGTGGGGCGGCGCGGTCCTGATGGCCGTCGAGCACGCACCGGACGAGCGGCGCGGTCGCTACGGCGCCTGGCCGCAGACGGGCGTGTCGGCCGGTCTGCTGCTGGGAACCGGTGCGTTCAGCGCGGTCTCGCTGCTGCCCGAGCCCCAGCTGATCGCCTGGGGCTGGCGGATCCCGTTCCTGCTGAGCATCGCGCTGGCCCTGGTCGGGCTCTACATCCGGTTCCGGATCAGCGAACCGGAGTCGTTCGTGGCGGCCGCGGAATCCCGCGGCCGGTCCGAGCGCCCGCTGGTGGAGGTCCTGCGCACCCACCCCAAGGAGATCCTGATCTCGATCGGCGTGCGCTTCGCCGAGGGCGGGAACTACTACGTGTTCACCGTTTTCATCCTCACCTACATCACCCAGCAGCTGGACCTGCCGCGGCAGGCCGGGCTGACCGGGGTGATGCTGGCCGCGGCGCTCAACATCGCGGTGCTTCCGCTGTGGGGCGCGCTGTCCGACCGGGTGGGGCGCAAGCCGGTGTTCCTCGGCGGCGCGCTGTTCCTGGCCGCCTACGCCTGGCCGTTCTTCTGGCTCGTCGACACCCGCTCGCCGGTGCTGATCGCGCTGGCGCTGGCGATCGCCCTGGCCGTGCCGCACGGCGCGGTGTTCGCCCCGATCGCGGCGTTCTACACCGAGCTGTTCGAGCCTCGTGTGCGCTACAGCGGCGTGTCCATCGGCTACCAGGCGGGCAGCGTGCTGCTGGGCGGGTTCACCCCGCTGCTGGCCACCAGCCTGATCCTGTGGTCCGGCGGCGCGTCGTGGAGCGTGGCCGCGCTGGTGGCCGCGGGGGCGCTGATCGCCGCGCTGTCGATGGCGGCGGCTCCCGAGACCCGCGACCGCGACCTGGTGACGCTGCGCGAGCGGAGCGGCTAGCGGCGGAACACGCCGATCCCGTTGGCGACCTGGCGCGGTCGGCCGTCCGAGGGGACGTTGCGGACGGTGGCCAGGTCGTCTCCGGGCTCGCGCACGGCCATGGTGGTCGAGCCGCCGCCGTCGAGGTTGACCCCCTCGGTGGCGCCGAAGGAGGCCAGCAGCTCGGCGGTCTCGCGCAGGTTCAGCCCGCTGCTGATCGCCGATCGGCCGTCGACGACCGCCAGGTGCACCACCGAACCGTCGGGGCTGATGCCGGCCGCCGTGCGCGGGGCGAGCTCGGTGGTGTCCAGATCGGGCAGCGCGGCACCGCCGCGGAGGATCGGGGTGGCGCCCACGGCGAACTCCAGCGGAGGCGCCTCGGCGGGGAGCAGCGCGGTGCGCACCGCCACCGGGTCGCCCGGATCGAGGGCTTCGAGCTGCTCGGCGCCCCGCTCGCGGCCCACCAGGACCACGGCGTCGGAGGGGATCTCGCCGGCTCCGGGATCATCGGCCTCGGAGCTGACCACGCCGCGGCGGACCACGACCTCCTCGGTGCGCTCGCTGCACGGCGCCGAGCGGTCCTCGTCGGTGCCGCAGACCGCGCGGGCGCGGGAGACCGAGCCCCACTCGTCGGTGAACACCCCGACCCCGCCGACGGGCAGCGCGTACTGGTTGAGGCCGGAGAGCCGGATGCGCCCGTGCGGGCCGGAGGCCGTCCCGGTGAGGTCCAGGTGCGCGATGCGGGCGCGGCGATCGGTGCCGAGCGCCAGCACGTCCTCATTGGACGTTCCAGCGGGCAGCGCGGGACCGAACCGCTGGCCGTCGGGCACCGCGCCCTTGAGCTCCCGGCCGTCGGCGATGGCCGGGCCGGTGGCCGAGCTGGTCGGCACGACGCCGGGGTGCTCCTCGGCGATGTTGAAGAAGTCCCCGTTGACGCCGGCTACGGCGCCGTCGGCGTTGGTCAGGTCGGCGATCTCGTCCTTGGCCGCCACCGATCCGGGGTGCAGCAGGCCCAGGTCCGCGCGCGGATCGGTCAGGTCCACGCGCACCACGTGCCCGCGCACCGGTCCGTGCGAAGTGGACAGTTCGAAGGGCCGGTAGGTGACGCCGGGGGCGAGCTGCGCGTCGCCGCCTGCCGCGGCCACGGGTACCGGGGTCAGCGCGAAACCCGCGGCCAGTGCCGCGGCGAGCGCGCGAAGTCGAGCCGAACGCATCGCGGGAGGCGCCCCTTCCGGTGGGATGGCGGTGCGTGATCGAGCGATCACATGCGATCACCCGGCGATGAACGCGCGGTGTGCGTCCGGCGAATGGGGCGTGCTGGCCGCGAACACGCCAGGCGACGGGGCGATGACCGTCCGGAGCTGAAACCGGCCGCGTGCGAACGCGACCCGGGGTCGCGCCGGTGACGTGGCCCGCGACGGGCTTGATCTGCGCGGTACCGGTCCGGCAAGCTTGGCGTGCAAAACGGACGGGTCGGGGGTCCGGCGTACGAACATGCTGGGCAAGGCGTCCGAAGGAAAGACGCGGACGTCCTGGAGGCCGTTAGAAGATGCTCACCCCTGATGACGTGCGCAACGTCGTCTTCAGCGGGGCGTGGCGCAAGGAGCGCGGCTACGACGAGGCCGAGGTGGACCGGTTCCTGGCGCGGGTCGAGGCGACCCTGCGCGGCAAGCGGCTGGTCACGGCGCGCGACGTGGTGACCGCTCGGTTCAGCCCGCGCAAGAAGGGCGCCCGCGCCTACAAGAAGTCCCAGGTCGACCGCTTCCTGGACCAGGTCGCGCTCACGCTGATGAAGCTCGAGGTGCGCGACGAGGAGGAACTGCCGCGCAAGCACCGGCTGCGCTCCGGCGCGGGGGCCAAGACCTCCGGCGGACGCCGCAGGTGGGCCGAACCGCAGGACGACGCGCCCGAGCAGCCCGCCCCGGAGCAGCACGCAGCGGGCCAGCACCCGGCCGAGCAGCCCACGTCCCAGCAGCCCGCGCGGCCCCGCAGGCCGGAACGGCCGGACCCGGAGGCCACCCGCGGACAGCTGCCGCAGCGGCCGCGGCCCGCCCAGCCCGCCCAACCGCCGCGCGCGACCCCTCGGCCGGTGCTGCCGCCTGCCGCGGTCGCCGCCGAGGCGCCGGAGACGGTGCAGGCCCCCGCGCCGGCCCCGCCGCCCCCGCAGGTGCCGCGAGCGGCGCAGGCCACGGCCTCGGCCAGCGAGATGGTCCGGGATCCCGCGCGCTTCGGCGCGCTGGAACCGGCCAAGTCGCTGAGCAGCGCGCTGGACAAGGCCGAGGTCGACGCGTTCATGGACCGCGTGCAGGCCACCCTGCGCGGCGCCGACGCGGTCAGCTCCAAGGACGTGCTCAACGCGCGCTTCAACCCGCCGGGGCCCGGCATGCCCGGCTACGACGAGGAGGGCGTGCTGGCCTTCCTCAAGGTCGTCGCGGTGAGCATCCAGAACCTCACCGCGCGCAACCTGCGGCCGGTCGCCCCGTCGGCCGCCTCGCCCGACGGCAGCGGGCGGGGGACCGGTCCGATCCCGCAGCCCGCGGGAGATCAGCGGCCCACCACGACGAACGTGCGCCCGATCGCTCCGGACGGCTCGCCACCGGCGGGGGCGTTCCCCGCGCGGCTGAGCGGCGACCTGCAAACGGGTCAGAACGCCTCGCAACCCGGTTGACGGCCGACATCCGCGGCCGCGGCGCGGTAGCGTGGCGGCCGTGGACGGTGCGCGAGATGGCAAGCTCCGGCGCTACTGGGACCGGTCGGCGCCCTCCTACGACCGCGCGATGGGCTACTTCGAGCGGTTCATGGCGGGCGACAGCCGTTCGTGGGTGTGCTCGCGGGCGCGCGGTGCGGTGCTGGAAGTGGCCATCGGCACCGGGTTGAACCTGCCGAGCTACCCGGCCGAGGTGCAGCTGACGGGCATCGAGTGGAGCCCGCAGATGCTGCAGCTGGCCCGGCTGCGGGCCGCCGAGCTCGGCACGCCCGCGGAGCTGCTGGAGGGCGACGCCCGCGAACTCCCGTTCGACGAGGCCTCCTTCGACACCGCGGTGTGCACGTTCTCGCTGTGCGCGATCCCCGAGCACGACAGGGCCGTCGCCGAGATGCACCGCGTGCTCCGGCCCGGCGGGACGCTTCTGCTGGCCGACCACGTGGTCAGCACCGCCTGGCCCGCGCGCCTGGTGCAGCGCGCCGCCGAGCTGATCACCGTCCCGATGGGCGGCGAGCACTTCCGGCGCCGTCCCGCGGCGCTCCTGCGGGCCGCCGGGTTCGACATCGTCGAGCAGGAGCGCTTCAAGCTCGGCATCATCGAACGCCTGACGGCCCGCAAGGCGGGCTGATCAGCCCGGGATCTCGGCCTTCCAGGCCGCCTTCTGCTCCTCGGTGGCGAACGCGGCCGTGAACGAGTTGCGCGCCAGCGTCGCCAGCTGCTGCTCGGTCAGGCCGAGCTCGCTGCGCAGCGCCGCGAAGTTGTCGTCCACGTAACCGCCGAAGTACGCGGGATCGTCGCTGTTGACGCAGGCCAGCAGGCCCTCGTCGAGCATCCGCGGCAGCACGTGGTCGGACAGCCGGTCGATGGTGCGCAGCGCCACGTTCGACAGCGGGCACACCGTCAGCGGCACCTGCTCGTCGCGCAGCCGCGCCACCAGCTCGGGATCCTCCATCGCGCGGATGCCGTGGTCGATGCGCTCGACCCCGAGGACGTCCAGCGCCTGCCGGACGTAGTCCGGACCGCCCTCCTCGCCGGCGTGCGCGACCCGGTGCAGGCCCTCGGCCGCGGCCAGCTCGTAGACCTCCTTGAACGGGGCGGGCGGGAACCCGACCTCGGCCGAGTCCAGTCCGACGCCGATGAACCGCTCGCGGAACGGCAGCGCCGTGCGCAGCGTCTCCATCGCGGCCTCCGGGCCCAGATCGCGCAGGAAGCACAGGATCAGGTCCGACGAGATCTCCGAGTCGCCGAGCGCGCCGGTGATGCCGTCGAAGATCGCGGCGAGCGGGACGTCGTTGCGCAGGTGCACCTGCGGGTCGAAGAAGATCTCGGCGCGCCGCACCCCGGCCCGCGCGGCGCGCGCGAGGTAGGAGCTGGTGAGGTCGTAGAAGTCCTGGTCGGTGCGCAGCACCGGCAGGTTGTCGTAGTAGAGATCCAGGAACGACTGCAGGTCGGCGAAGGAGTACTTCGCGCGCAGCTCGTCGAGGTCGGTCGTGGGCAGCGCGACCCCGTTGCGCGCGGCCAGCTCGACCAGCATCTCCGGTTCGAGCGTGCCCTCGATGTGAATGTGCAGCTCCGCTGTTGGCAGAGCGGTTCCTCCCCTAACCATGCGCTCGAACCTACCTGGCCGAGATCGCGACCCGGGATCAGGGCTCGCCGGTCACCTCGGTGCAATCCAGCCCGTCGCCGACCGCGGACTCGCCGACGAGCCCCAGCGCACCGGCCTGGTCGAGCTCGGCGCAGCGGACCGGCGCGCCGTCGACCAGCAGCGGGCGGCGGATCTCGCCCTTGGCCGCGTAGGCGAGCACGCCGGTGGCGCGGCTGCCGTCGTCGAGCTCGACGCGCTCGGGTCCGTGCAGCCGCACGAGCCGGTAGCGCTCGCCGCGTCCCTCGCAGGCGTCGAGCACGCGGCGCTGCTCCGGCGTGACCAGCCAGATCGCGTGCCGCTCGACCACCCCGGGCGCGGCCACGAGCACGGCCGGGCGCTGGCCGTCGCGGGCGCGCACTCCCGAGGCCCACACCGCCGACAGGCCGGTGCAGCGCGCGCCGAGCACCACCGCCGGCCCGAGCAGCCCGAGCTCCTCGCGCAACCAGGTGATCTTGCCCGGGGAGGCGTTGGAGCCGTAGGCCAGCACCGGGAGCCGCCGGGCCAGCGGCGCGGCACCGCGCGCGGCGAGCCAGTCGTCGAGGCACTCGGTCCCGACGCACCAGCCGGACGTGGTCGGGCCGGGGGACAGGCGCCACCCGGAGCCGCCGAGCTCGACGTACGAATACCCGGGTCGCGCGCCCGGGTACGGATCGGCGGGGAAGTCGGCGTCGGTGAAGTCCGCGGGTATCGGCATCGCCGACCGAGCATGCCGAGCGACGCCGCTCCGCGCAACGGCCTCCGCCGCGACGCCGGGCCGAGCAGTCGGAAAGCCCGGCGGCGCCGGTGGTTCGGATCAGCGCGGTGCGCCGGGGTCCGGGGGATTAGGGTCGGGGTGGCTGGGTTGGAGGAATGTTGATCGGTATCGACGAGATCGAGGCGGCCGCGCGGCGCGTCGCCGGGCACGTGGTGCGCACTCCCGCGGTCGACAGCCCCGGGTTGTCCGGGCTGCTGGGCGCGCCGGTGACGGCGAAGCTCGAGCTGCTGCAGCGCACGGGTTCGTTCAAGGCCCGCGGCGCGGTCGCGAAGCTGGAAGCGCTCACCGAGGCCGAGCGGGCCGCGGGCGTGGTCGCGGTCAGCGGTGGCAACCACGGCATCGCGCTGGCGGTCATGGCCGGAGCGCTGCACGTCAAGGCCACCGTGGTGATGCCGCGCTCGGCGCCGGCGCGCGCCGTGCGCATCGCCGAGGAAGCCGGGGCCGCGGTCCGGGTGGCCGACGACATGGCCGAGGCGTTCTCGCTCACCGAGCGGCTGCGCGACGAGGGCAGCACCCTGGTGCACCCGTTCGACGACCCGGTCGTGATCGCCGGTCAGGGCACCGTCGGCGCCGAATTCGCCGCCGACGCGGGCGAGATCACCGATGTGCTGGTCTCGGTCGGAGGCGGCGGGCTGATCTCCGGCGTGGCCGCCGCGCTGCACCACCTGCGCCCCGGTGTGCGGGTGTGGGGAGTGGAAACCGAAGGCGCCGAGGCGATGTCGCGCGCGCTGCGGGCCGGGAGGCCGGTCCCGGTGGAGCTGTCGTCGATCGTGTCCACGCTCAGCGCCCCCGCGGTCTCGGAGATCACCCACGAGCACGTGTCCACATTGGTCGAGGACGTGCTGGTGGTCCAGGACTCGGAGGCGGTGCGCGGAGTCCTGGACCTCGCCGAGCACGCCAAGCTGTGGGCCGAACCGGCGGCCGGCTGCCTGCTCCCGGCCGCTCGGCGGGTCGTCGAGCGAGTGGGCCCGGACGCGCGGCTCGGGCTGGTGATCTGCGGCGGCAACGCAGCGCCGGCCGACGTGCGGGACTGGGCGCAGCGCTTCGGGTTGGGCTAGGAGCTCTTCGGGATCGGGCTCGCGGCGCGACCTCAACGGGCAGCGCCGCGCTGCCCGGACGGGCCTAGGCGTTCTTGGGCTTGGCGCGCAGGTGCGCGCGCTCGCCCTGCTTGCCGAACAGGCTCAGGAACTCCACCGGCTCGGCGTCGGCGGAGCCGAACCAGTGCGGGACGCGGGTGTCGAACTCCGCGGCCTCGCCGGGTGCGAGCACCAGGTCGTGCTCGCCGAGCACCAGCCGCAACCGCCCGTTGAGCACGTAGAGCCACTCGTAGCCCTCGTGGGTCTGCGGGTCCGGTTCGCCGCGGTGCTGCCCGCCGGGGATGATCAGCTTGTAGGCCTGGATCCCGCCGGCGCGACGGGTCAGCGGCAGCATCGTCATGCCGTGGCGCTGCACCGGCCGCAGGTGCACGCGCGGGTCGCCGGTCGGCGGCGCGTCGACCAGTTCGTCGAGGGTGACGCCGTAGGCCTTCGCCAGCGGCAGCAGCAGCTCCAGCGTCGGCTTGCGGGCCCCGGACTCCAGGCGGGAGAGCGTGCTCACCGAGATCCCGGTCTCGGCCGAGAGGTCGGCCAGCGTCGTCTCCCGCTGCGCGCGCAGGGCCCGCAGCCGGGGGCCGACGTCCTGCAGGGCCTGGACGTGCTCGTCGCTCATCTCATCACCTCGCGGTCCGCGCCGAACCGCCGCTCAGGGATTCCGGTAGATCTCGTTGTACCGGGAGGCTCGGCGGGCGCGCTCGTCGGCGTGCGCCGCCTCGCGGGTCGCGCGGCCGGTGCCCAGCGGATAGCCGTGCTTGTAGAGCCGGTACTCGCAGGTGTGCTCCATGTAGGACAGCGAGTACCACAGCGCCAGGATCACCCCGCCCAGGATCGCCATCGCGCGGATCCACAGCGGTCCCGGCAGCAGCAGGAACAGCAGTCCCGGCGAGATCTGCACCAGGCTGCGGGCGGTGTGCCGCAGCGGCCAGGTGCGGCAGGTGATGTCGTGCAGCACCCACTCTCGGTAGCGCTCGGGGAGGCGACCCCCGAACGCGTACCACACCCAGCGCAGCGGACCAGGTCGAACGGGGCGGTTTCCGGGCACGATCGAGTCCTCCGCTCGGGTCGGGGCAGGCGCGAGGACATAATACTTAACGCACTAACGATTAGCGCACGTCGGTAGTTCGCTAGGCTGTCGGGCGTGACCGACATCGACCTCGGCGAGGATCCGCTGGCCCTGGACCGCCAGGTCTGCTTCGGGCTGTCGGTGGCCTCGCGCAACGTCATCGCCCTCTACCGGCGGCTGCTGGCGCCGATGGGGCTCACGCACCCGCAGTACCTGGTGATGCTCGCGCTGTGGGAGACCGCGCCGCGCTCGGTGAAGGACCTCTGCGAGGCGCTGCACGCCGAGGCCGCCACGCTCTCGCCGCTGCTCAAGCGCTTGGAGGCGATCGGGTACGTGGTGCGCGACCGCAGCCGCGCCGACGAGCGGCGGCTGGAGGTCGACCTCACCGCCGAGGGCAGGCGGCTGCGGGCGGAGGCGGAGAAGATCCCCTACCGCGTGGTCGAGCTGCTGGGCATGGAGGTCGCCGAGCTCGAACAGCTCAACGCCGGCTTGAGCCGGGTGATCGCGGCGAGCCGGGCGGCGCTCGACGAGGGCTGACCGGCCCGCCGCGCGGGGATCAGGAGCGGAACGGGCCGCTGACCTCGTAGGTGATGCCGTCGGAGCTGTTGCCGGAGGGGCCGCGCTGCGAGGAGAAGTACAGCCGCTGCCCGGAGGGGTCGAAGGCCACCCCGCAGAGCTCGGACTCGGACTGGCCCTCCACCTGCAGGAAGGGAGCCACGACGTCCTCCGGGGTGATCAGGCAGATCTCCATGTTGCCGCCGTCCTCGGCGACGTAGAGGTCGCCGGCTGGCGCCCCGGTGATGTTGTCCACCCCGGTCAGCGGGGCGTCGGCGGTCAGGTCGTCGTCGTAGGCGACCTGCAGGGCGTTGGCCGCCGCGTCGTAGGCCCACACCCGGTTGTCGCCCTTGGTGGTGAAGAAGCAGGTGCCGTTGCGGTAGTAGGCGCCCTCGCCGCCGTCGAAGGACTTCGCCTCGGGGACCTGGTGGCGGGTGCGGGTCAGCGCCCCGGTCGGGTCCGGCACGTCCGCCCAGGCCAGCGCGCCGCCGCTCTCGGTGAGCACCTGCAGGGCGCCTTCCGACATGTCCTCCCAGGTGGTTGGCACGAAGCGGTAGAAGTTGCCGTCGGGTTCGTCCTCGGTGAGGTAGACGACCCGGCGATCCGGGTCGGCCGCCGCCGCCTCGTGCTTGAAGCGCCCCATGGCGTCGCGGCGCACGGCCTCGCCGCCCCACGGGTCGGTCTCGAAGACGTAGCCGCGGTCGGTCTCCTCGCAGGACAGCCAGGTGTTCCACGGGGTGGCCCCGCCCGAGCAGTTGTCGGTGGTGCCGGACAGGACGGGGTAGGAGTCGGTGATCTCGCCGCGGGAGTCGAAGCGCACCGCGCTGACCCCGCCGGTGCCCGCGCCGAGCTCGGAGTTGGACACGTAGATCCAGCCCTCGCCGTCGGCGAAGCAGGCGCCGCCATCCGGTGCGCCGTGCCAGACGTGGCCGGTGCTGGCCACCTCGCTGCCGGTGCGGGCGATGATCCGGCTGGTGAAGCCCTCGGGCAGGCGCAGGCCGTTGGCGTCGGCCGCCAGCAGCGGGCCGTAGGGGCTGGGGCCGGTCTGGGCGGGGTAGGCGATCGCTTCGCGGGTGACGCTGAAGCCGAAGGCCACGGCCGCGCCACCGGTGACTGCGGCGCGCAGGAAGCTGCGACGTTCCACGACTTTCCTCCGGTGCTGGATGGGCGTCGTTCGGGATGAGCGCGCCGACGGTATGGCGATCACGGGTGTCCGATCACCGCGGAACCGGTGAACAGTGCCTGTCCGATCGGCGAACCTGATCCCGTTTTCCCGTTCGCGTTCAAGATCGAGATCAGCGCTGGTCACGGCTGGCAAGACCCCTCACCTGAAAGGGAGCGGTCTCGGGGCGGGACTAGCCTTGCCGTCGACCGTGCGAGTTACCGGGAAACCGGTGAAGATCTGAAGGGGAGCGGAGCCGAAGGGATGGCAATCAGGATGGACGACGAGACCCGCAGCCGGTTGAACGAGGTCCGGCTGCTGGCCGACGAGCTGCACCCGGAGAGCATCGAGGCCGAGATCGGGCGAGCCCGCGTCGAGGCGTACCAGGCGGGGATCAAATTCGCCGCGGACTTCATCGAGCACGGACCCAAGGAGCGCAACCGTCCCCGCACCGACATCCCGATGCCCCGGCACTGAGACGCGTCGGGGTTGGCCCGGCGCCACCGGCCGGGGGTAGAGTGCTGGCCCTGCGGTGGAGCGGGTTCGGGGCGAATGCGGGGTGCGGTCGATGGTCACCGGCAAGGTCATCCGGTTCGACGAGGTGCGCGGATACGGCTTCGTGGCACCTGATTCCGGTGGCGAGGACGTGTTCATCCACGTGAACGACCTGACCTTCGACAAGCGCCTGATCGCCCCGGGCGTGGTGGTCGAGTTCGATCCCGAGGACTCCGATCGCGGCCCGAAGGCCTCCAACGTCAGCATCGTCCGCTCGGCGCCCGCTTCGGGAGGCGAGTCCCCCACCGAGGACGAGCTCTTCGACGTCCTGTCGGCCAAGGAGTTCCACGAGGTCGTCACCGAAGCCCTCCTGACCTCGGCTCCGACGATGACCGCCGAGCAGGTGCTGCAGGTCCGCCAGAAGCTGACCCAGATCGCGGTCCGGCACGGCTGGGTCGACGCCTGAGAGCTGCGCGCGCCCCTTCCGCGCGGGGATTTCCCGGAGTGAGGTGCACCGGGTTCCCTCGCGCGGGAAGGCGCTGCTCGGCCGCTGCCGAGCGGGTGTCAGAAGCCGGTTCGGAAGACCCGGACCGAGTCCTCGACGTCGACGAGCTTGCGCACGATCCGGTAGTAGCGGCGGACCGAGGGATCCGGGGCCGCGTCGGTGTCGGACAGGACTCCCACGTCGGCGATGTGCCGAAGCCGCGGCGTTTCGGCGATGATCCCGGGGTAGTGGCGGTGCGAGGTCAGGTAGGCCGGTGACCGGTACCAGCGGTGGAAGTAGCCCTTGAGGACCTGGGTCGTGGTGGCCACCCACGGGGCGACGCCGTCGAAGAGGACCTCGCCGGTGTCGAAGTGCTCGGTGAGCCGCCGCAGCAGTTCCCAGTTGCGCTCCGGGGTCAGGTACATCATCAGGCCTTCGGCGACGACCAGCGCCGGGCGGTGGGCGGGGAGTTCGCCCAGCCAGCGCGGGTCGGTGACCGAACCCGCGAGCATCCGGTAGCGGGCTTCCTCGGCGTAGAGGTCGCGGCGGAGCTCGACGACCTCGGGGAGGTCGACGTCGAACCAGTCCGATCCGGCGGGGCGCTGGAGGCGGAACGCCCGGCTGTCCAGGCCGCACGCGAGGTTGAGCACCACGGCGGTGGGGTGTTGGCGCAGGAACTCGGCCACCAGGTCGTCGAAGATCCTGCCGCGCAGCGCGACGGCGTAGGCCGCGTTGGCGGCACCGCGCTTGTCGAGGCGTCGCCAGTCGTGGTCGATGCGCCGAACCGCCTGCGCGGCGTGGTGATCCCCCAGGACGGGATTCGCCGAGCCGGCGTCCAGCGCTCTCAGGTGCAGCGTCTTGAGCATCGTGGCGGGCACGCCCGAGAAGTCGACCCGGCTGGCGGTCATGCGTCCCCCTCCGCTCGGTGCCTGGTCCCCCGGTGCGCATCTGCGACGCGCGCTCAGGGGAGCTCGACCCTACGGGCGCGGTCGTTGCGCGGGCAATGTTGATGTCACGTCGAGCACCGCGGCCGCGGTCAGCTCGCGCAGCTCCTCGGCGGTGGTGGGGAAGACCGTGCGCGGGGTTCCGGCCACCGCCCAGATCTGGGGGTGATCGGCCAGCGCCGCGTCGACCGCGGTGGGCAGCGGGCGCGGGTGGCCCACCGGGGCGACGCCGCCGATGACCTGGCCGGTGGCCGCGCGGACCTGCTCGGGGGTGGCGCGGGCGAGCTCGCCGCGGCCCCAGCGCTGCGCCAGCGCCTCGGTGTCGACCCGGTGGGCGCCGCTGGTGAGCACCAGCACCGGTTCGCCGTCGGAGATGAAGATCAGGCTGTTGGCGATGGCGCCGACCTCGCAGCCGAGGGCCGCGGCGGCTTCGGCGGCGGTCCGGGTGGAGTCGGCGAGCTGGCGAACTCGGCCGCGCGCTCCGGCTTCGGCGAGCACGGCGGCCACGTGCCGGCTCCGCTCGGGCAGGGAAGTGGTCATCGCCCCTCCTGCGTTCTGGTCGTGGAACGCATCGATGCTAGCGCTCGCGAGCCGGTCGAACGGACCGCGCACCGCGATTAGAAATCATCTGTTATTTCAGTGGTGAGTGAAATCAATCCTCCGGGTGCTGTGCCGGCCCGACGGCGGGGAAGGTGCGCTGATCGAGCTGCTAGACCGGCGGCAGGCGTTGCTCGACGCCCAGCAGCGCGGCGAACGGGTCGCCGACGGTCTCGACGCGATCGAGGACGGTGCGGATGGTCCACCGGTCCGGGGTCAGGTCCGGGTCGTCGAGCTCGTCCCACTCGAGCGGGACCGAGACCGGAGCGCCGGGGGCGGGGCGCGCGCTGTAGGGCGCGACCAGGGTCTTGCTCTGGACGTTCTGGGTGTAGTCCAGGCGAGCGAGGCCGCGGCGCTCCTTCTTGGTCCACTTCCAGGAGACCAGCTCGGGCACCACGTCGCCGACCGCGCGGGACACCCGTTCCACCCAGTCGCGGGTCTCGGCGTAGGTGTAGCGGCGCTCGATCGGCACCCAGATCTGGATGCCGCGCTTGCCGGTGACCTTCGGGCGGGCGGTCACGCCCAGGTGCTCCAGCGCGCTGCGGTGCAGCCGGGCCAGCGTGAGCAGGTCGTCGAAGGAGGTCTGCTCGCCGGGGTCGATGTCGAACAGCGCCCAGGTCGGGTGCTCGATGTCGTCGACCTTCGAGGTCCACGCGTGCAGCTCGAGGGCCGCGTAGTTGGCCAGCCAGACCAGGGCCTCCGGGCTGTCGGGCACGACGTAGTCCTGGGCGTCGCGGGTGCCGGCGTTCGGGTGGTGCCAGCTGCGCAGCCAATCGGGGGCGTGGCTCGGGTACTCCTTGTGCCAGAAGCCAGGCTCGCCGACGCCGTTGGGGAAGCGGTGCGAGTTCAGCGGCCGGTCGACGAGGTAGGGGAGCATCACCGGGGCGATCAGCGCGTGGTAGCGGATCAGGTCCCGCTTGGTCACCGGCTCCCGGTCGTCGCAGCCCTCGAAGAGGGTCTTGTCCAGGTTGGTCAGCTTGAGGTCGCGGCCGTTGAGGTGCCAGGTGCCCTTGGCGCCGAGCTCGTCGAGCGCGGCCAGCTCGGTCTCGCTCGGCGGGTCCCAGCGCAGCCGGACCTCGGCGCGATCGGCGGGCAGCTCGGAGTGCCACTCGGCCTCGGGGTTCGCGGCGACCTCCTCGTTGGTGCGGCCGCTGCGCACCGATTCGAGATGCTGCTCGGGGTCCCACCCGGCGACCGCGTGCTCGTCCTTCTTGTGCAGCAGCAACCACTGCTGCTCGCCGCGCCGGACCAGCACGAACCGGCCGCGCAGCTTGCTGCCGCGCAGGTCGAAGTGCAGGGTGCCGCTCTCCAGCGCGGCAGCGGGGTCGTCCTCGCCGGGGGTCCAGGTGCCCCGGTCCCACACGATGACGTCGCCGCCGCCGTACTCGCCCGCCGGGATGGTGCCCTCGAAGTCGGCGTACTCCAGCGGGTGGTCCTCCACGCGCACGGCCATCCGCCGGACCGAGGGGTCCAGCGTCGGGCCCTTGGGCACCGCCCAGCTCAGCAGCACGCCGTCGTGCTCCAGGCGGAGGTCGTAGTGGCGGCGGCGCGCGCGGTGGCGCTGCACGACGAAGCGGTTGCCCGCTCCGGCTGCCTGCTCGGAGCCGCGCGGTTCGGCGGTGCGGTCGAAGTCGCGCATCCGGCGGTACTGCTCGAGTCGATCGGTGCGGGTCTCGGCCATGCGCCACCTCCGGTCACAGCCTGGCACGACGTTCGGGGGACCCGCAGGTCATGGCTTCGCGCGGCGGTGGCGCGCGGGGTGCGTGACGATCGACGCAGAAGTTCGGGCCGCGGGTTGCCCTGCGATCGGGTCGCCGTGGGGCAGAATTAGTTGAAGACGAAAGGAGTTGGCCGATGCCACAGCCAGAGGGTGCCGAACTGGAAGCGATCCGGGCCCGCCGCGACCGGCTGCGCGAGCAGTACCTGACCTCCGCCGCCGAGCGCCCGGCGCCGACCGTCGGTGGGTTCCACCACGTCGCGCTGATCTGCAAGGACGTCGAGGAGACGATCCGCTTCTACCAGGAGGTCCTGGGCTTCCCGCTGGTGGAGCTGGTGGAGAACCGGGACTACGCGGGGTCCAGTCACTTCTTCTTCGACGTCGGGAACCGGAACCTGCTGGGCTTCTTCGACTTCCCCGGTCACCCGCACCCGGACTTCGCCGAGACGATCGGGGCGGTCCAGCACATCGCGCTGTCGACCACGCCCGAGAACTTCGAGGCAGCCCGCGAGCGGCTCGACGCCAACGGGATCGAGTACCTCGGCCCGGACCGCGGGGTGGACAACAGCCTCTACATCCGCGATCCCAACGGGGTCGGGCTGGAGTTCTACCGCGAGGAGCTGGCGGTCTTCGAGGGCCACCGGCTGCTGGAGGAGTGACCTGGCGCCGCGCGCGGCGTTCCCGGTCCGGTGGCTCGTTAGACTGGCGCCGTGGAGTTGCTGCGCGGCGCGCTGGGCGTCGGTGAGGATCAGGCGCTGGAAGTCGCGACCGCGCACGCGATGCTGCGCCGCGTCGGCGAGGGCGAGACCGGCCCGGTGCTGCGGGTCTACCGCCCGAGCGCCCCGGTGGTGGCCTTCGGGCGGCGGGACAGCTTGCTGCCCGGGTTCCCGGATGCGGTCGCGGCCGCGCGCGATGCCGGCTTCACCCCGGTGCTGCGCGCTCCCGGGGGGAGGGCCGTGGCCTACACCGAGCGCTCCGTGGTGGTCGATCACGCCGCGCCGGATCCGGGGAGGCTGTCCGGGCTCGACGAGCGCTTCGTGGGATACGCGCAGCTGTGGTCGGCGGTGCTGGCCCGGCACGGGGTGGCCGCCGAGGTCGGCGCGGTGCCGGGGGAGTACTGCCCGGGCGCGCACAGCGTGAACGCCCGCGGGCGGGTCAAGCTCGTGGGGACCGCGCAGCGGATGATCCGCGGCGCGTGGTTGTTCAGCGCGGTGGCGATCTTCGACGACGCCGAGGTGCTGCGCCCGCTGCTGGCCGAGGTCTACGGCGCTCTCGGGCTGCCGTTCGAGGAGGACTCGGTCGGATCGGTGGTCGAGGAGGCCCCGGGGTTGGCGATCGAGGACTTCGAGCGCGAGCTGGTGGCGGCCTACGCCGAGCGCGAGGAGCTGGTTCCCGCCGCGCTGTCCGAGGAGCTGCGGACCCGGGCGAAGGTGCTGGTCGACGACCACCGGGTGGCCTGATCCGGTTCCCCGTTCTCCCGCGCTCACCGCGGTGGTGGGCAACCCTCTTGCGCCCCTGATCTGCTTACCCCCTGGGGGTAATACGATCCAGAGGGCGAATCGGTTGCCCATATACCCCCTGGGGGTATATATTCACTGGTGTTCGGCCGCCGGGTGGGCGGTCGGGAGATCGAGGGAGAGGTGCGGTGATGAGTGAGACGACCTACCAGGTGACCGGCATGACCTGCCAGCACTGCGTGGCCTCGGTGACCGAGGAGGTCGGCGAGATCGAGGGCGTGACCGAGGTGAAGGTGGATCTGCCCACCGGCGCGGTCACCGTCGTCAGCGACGCCGAGGTCGCCAGGGATCAGGTCCGGGCGGCCGTGGAGGAAGCCGGCTACGAGCTCGTGGCTTGATCGAGCTGCCCCTCGCACCGGGGGAGGGGCGATCGCCTTCTCGCGCAGCGGCCCGGCGGTGGAGCCGGGACCTTCGACGCGAGGAGGTACCCCCCCGGGGGGTAGGACCAGGAAATCATCCGCGTGAGGAAGGACGCAGGTCATGACATCTGTGCACGGCCCGGAGAGGGTTGCTGCCGGGCAACCCGTCGAACTGGACATCACCGGCATGACCTGCGCCTCGTGCGCCAACCGGATCGAGCGCAAGCTCAACAAGCTCGACGGGGTCTCCGCCAGCGTCAACTACGCCATGGAGAAGGCGCAGGTCAACGCGTCCGATGACGTCGATCCGCAGCAGCTGATCGAGGTCGTGGAGAAGGCCGGGTACGGCGCGGCGCTGCACGCCGCGGAACCGGGGCAGGAGGCCGAGGCCGAACCGGCCGACGAGCTGCGGCAGCGGCTGCTGGTGTCGCTGGCGCTGACGGTGCCGGTGGTCGTGCTGGCGATGATCCCGATCGCGCAGTTCACCTACTGGCAGTGGATCTCGCTGGTGCTGGCCGCGCCGGTGGTGGTCTGGGGAGGCCTGCCCTTCCACCGCGCGGCGTGGACGAACCTGCGCCACGGCGCGGCCACCATGGACACGCTGGTGTCGATGGGCACGCTGGCCGCGTTCGCCTGGTCGCTGTACGCGCTGCTGTTCGGCGAGGCCGGGATGCCCGGGATGACGCACTCGTTCTCGCTGATCGTCTCCCGCGGGGAGGCGGCCAACTCGATCTACCTCGAGGTCGCCGCCGCGGTCACCACGTTCATCCTCGCCGGTCGCTACTTCGAGGTGCGCGCCAAGCGCCGCGCCGGTGACGCGCTGCGCGCGCTGCTGGAGCTCGGCGCCAAGGACGTCGCGGTGCTGCGCGACGGCCGGGAGACCCGCATCCCGACCGATCAGCTGGCCGTGGGCGACCTGTTCGTGGTCCGGCCCGGCGAGAAGGTCGCCACCGACGGCGTCGTGCAGGAGGGCAGCTCGGCGGTCGACGCCAGCATGCTCACCGGCGAATCGGTCCCGGTCGAGGTCGGCCCGGGCGATGCGGTGGTCGGCGCGACGGTCAACGCCGGCGGCCGGCTGGTGGTGCGGGCCGAGCAGGTCGGCGCGGACACCCAGCTGGCGCAGATGGCGCGGCTGGTCGAGGAGGCCCAGGCGGGCAAGGCGCAGATCCAGCGACTGGCAGACCGGGTGTCGGCGGTGTTCGTGCCGATCGTGATCGTCATCGCGCTGCTGACCCTGGCGGGCTGGATGTTGGCCGGCCAGCCGGTGGCCGCCGCGTTCACCGCGGCCGTGGCGGTGCTGATCATCGCCTGCCCGTGCGCGATGGGCCTGGCCACGCCCACCGCCCTGCTGGTCGGCACCGGGCGCGGCGCGCAGCTGGGCGTGCTGATCAAGGGTCCGCAGGTGCTGGAGTCCACCCGCCGCATCGACACCGTGGTGCTCGACAAGACCGGCACGGTGACCACCGGCCGGATGCAGCTGGCCGAGGTGATCCCCGCCGAGGGCGTCGAGCGCTCCGAGGCGCTGCGGCTGGCCGGGGCGGTGGAGAAGGCCTCCGAGCACCCCATCGCCCGCGCCGTCGCCAGCGGCGCCGAGCAGGAGCTGGGGGAGCTGCCCGCGGTGGAGGGCTTCGCCAACCTGGAAGGACTCGGCGTGCGGGGTGCGGTCGAGGGCCGCGAGGTGCTCGCCGGAAGGCCCGCATTGCTCGAGAAGCACGAGCTGACCCTGCCCGCGCGGCTGGTCGAGGCCAAGGCGGCCGCGGAGGCCGAGGGCCGGACCGCGATCGCGCTGGCCGCCGACGGCGCCGTGCTGGCGGTGCTGGTCGTGGCCGACGCGGTGAAGGACTCCTCGGCGCGGGCGGTCGCCCAGCTGCGCGAGCTGGGCCTGTCGCCGGTGCTGCTCACCGGTGACAACGAGACCGCGGCGCGCTCGGTGGCCGCGCAGGTGGGCATCGACGAGGTCATCGCCGAGGTGCTGCCGGAGGACAAGGTCGCCGTGGTCACCCGGCTGCAGCGCGAGGGCAAGGCCGTGGCCATGGTCGGCGACGGGATCAACGACGCCGCCGCGCTGGCCCAGGCCGACCTGGGCATGGCGATGGGCACCGGTACCGACATCGCCATGGAAGCCGGTGACCTGACGCTGGTGCGCGGTGATCTGCGCGCGGTGGTCGACGCGATCCGGTTGTCCCGGCGAACGCTGACGACGATCAAGGGCAACCTGTTCTGGGCCTTCGCCTACAACGTCGCGGCTCTGCCGCTGGCGGCGGCCGGGCTGCTGAACCCGATGATCGCCGGCGCGGCGATGGCGTTTAGCTCGCTGTTCGTGGTGGGCAACAGCCTGCGGCTGCGCGGGTTCCGAGCCGCTGCGGAGTAACCGCTCGCCCGACGAGAATCGCCCCGGCCGCAGCAGCGGCCGGGGCGATTCTCGTCGGCCCTTGGTTCCGGCCGACGTCGCGTGTACCGTTGCTATGAACGGACGAACAAATCGTTCATTGGTTCATGGGGGTGGCCATGCCCGCCGCGTTCGACGACCGGGACCGGGAGCGGATCACCGAGCTGCTCCTGCAGCGGGGCAGGGAGCTCTTCGCCGCGCGCGGCCTCGGCAAGACCTCGCTGGCCGACCTCGTGGAGCCCGCCGGGATCGCCAAGACCAGCTTCTACGCGTTCTTCGACTCCAAGGAGGCGCTGTACCTGGAGCTGCTGATCCGGCAGGCACCGGAGGTGACCAGGGCGTTCCGGGAAGCGCTCGCCTCCGCGGCCGATGCCAGGGAGGGCATCGAGATCACCATCCGCGAGGGGGTGCGCACCGCGACCGACGACCCGCTGTACCGCAGGCTGCTCACCCACCCCGAGGAGCTGGCCGCGGTCACCCGCAAGGTCGGTCCGGAGGCGGCGGAGCGCTCCAGGCCCTACGTCCTGGAACCGATGCTGGAGTTCATCCGCGCCGGCCAGCAGCGCGGCGAGATCGTCGCGGCGGACCCGATGGTGATCGTCGGGGTGATCCAGGCGGTGTCCTACACCGTCGTGCACGCCGACGAGCTCGGTCCCGACTACCCGCAGATCCTCGAACTGCTGACCAGCAGCATCGCCGAGGGGCTGACCCAGAAGGATCCGAGATGAGCGACGTGATCGAGGTGGCCGACCTCGACTTCCGCTACGGGCGGGGCAAACCGCTCGCGGTGCGCGGCATGGACTTCTCGGTCGGGGAGGGCGAGATCTTCGGGTTCCTCGGTCCCAGCGGCGCGGGCAAGTCCACCACCCAGAAGATCCTCACCGGGCTGCTCGGCGGCCACACCGGCCGGGCGGCGCTGTGGGGGCGAACGCCGCGGGAATGGGGCGATGAGCTCTACCGGCACATCGGCGTGTCCTTCGAACTGCCCAACCACTACCGCAAGCTGACCGCGCTGGAGAACCTCCGGTTCTTCGCCTCGCTGCACGAAGGCCCGACCCAGGACCCGCACAAGCTGCTCGACTCCGTCGGGCTCGCCGACGCCGCGGATACCCGGGTGGGGGAGTTCTCCAAGGGGATGCAGATGCGGCTGGGCTTCGTGCGCGCGCTGCTGCACGAACCCGGGTTGTTGTTCCTCGACGAAGCCACCTCGGGGCTGGATCCGCGCAACGCCCGGGTGATCAAGGACATCGTGCTCGAGCGGAAGGCGCGCGGGTGCGCGGTCTTCCTCACCACGCACGACATGGCCACCGCCGAGGAGCTCTGCGACCGCGTGGCCTTCGTCGTCGACGGGAGCATCGCGGTGCTGGGCAGCCCCACCGAGCTCAAGATCGCGCGCAGCAGGCGGCTGGTGCGGGTGGCCTACCGGGACGGGGATGGTCTGCGCGAGGTCGACTTCGGGTTCGACGGGCTGGCCGAGGACGCGGAGTTCCACCGGGTGCTGCGCGAGGAGGCGGTGCAGACCCTGCACTCCCAGGAGGCCGACCTCTCCGACGTGTTCCTGGAGACCACCGGCAGGAGCCTGCGATGAACCGCCTGCGCGCCGCCGTGCGGATGGAGCTGCTGCTGCAGCGCCGGTACAAGTTCCTGCACGCCGCGGTGTTCTCCGGGCTGCTGTGGATCGCCGTGCTGCTGCCGGTGCCGACCGGCGCGCGCGGGGTGCTCGAGCCCTACGTCGTCTTCGGCGACCTGGGGATCGTGGGCTACTTCTTCATCGCCGCCGCGGTGTTCTTCGAGAAGGACGAGCGCACCCTCGACGCGGTGGCCAACAGCCCGCTGCGGTTCGGGGAGTACCTGGGGGCCAAGCTCATCGTGCTCACCGGCCTGTCGGTGGTGCTCTCCGCGCTGGTGGCCACCGCGACCCGAGGAGTGCACTACGACCTGCCGCTGCTGGTGCTCGGCGCGGCGCTGGGAGCCCTGCCGATGCTGCTGGGCGGGTTCTGCTCGGCGCTGCCGTTCACCTCGGCGGGCGACTGGTTCCTGCTGGGCATCGTGCCGCTGGCGGTGCTGACGGCGCCGGTGTTCCACTACTCCGGCGCCTTCGGCTGGCCGGTGTTCTACCTGCTTCCCACGCAGGGACCGCTGCAGCTCATCGGTGCGGCCTTCGGCCAGGTCGACCTGACCGGCTGGCAGTTCGCCTACCCCGTGGGCTACCCGGTGCTGTTCGTCGCGGTGGCGCTGCCCGTGGCGCGGCGGATGTTCGCGCGGTACGCGCTGTCCGGGGAAGGGGCCGCGGCATGACCGGCGTCCTGGTGCGCAAGGACCTGCGCGGCGTGCTGCGCGAGCCGCTGCTGATCGGGCTGCTGCTGGCCCCGCTGCTGTGGACGCTGATGGTTCGGTTGCCGTTGCCCGCCGTCTCCGCGGTGCTGCGGCAGCGCTACGGGGTCGACCTCGCCGATCACCACGCGGTGATCCTGACCGGGTTCCTGGTGCTCACCGCGCCGATCGTCACCGGCGGGCTGGCCGGGTTGATGGCGCTCGACGAGCGCGACGAGGGAACCTTGCAGGCGCTGCGGGTCAGCCCGGTTCCCATGTCGGTCTACGTTGGCTACCGGGCGGGAAGCGCGCTGGTGCTGACCGCGGTGATCACGTTGGCCACCACCTGGGGCACCGGGCTGCTGCCGAGCGCGGCGGTGCCCGGGACGCTGCTGGTCGGGGTGCTCGGCGGCACCAGCGCGCTGCTGATCGCGCTGGTGCTGCTGGCCTTCGCGGGCAACAAGGTCGAGGGCGTGGCGATCATCCGCGCGCTGGGCCTGCTGCTGGCCGGTGTGCCGCTGGTGCCCTACTTCCTCGCGCCGCAGTGGCAGTGGCCGTTCGGGATCGTGCCCACCTACTGGCCGTCGAAGATGTTCTGGGTGGTCTACGACGGTGGAACCTGGTGGCCCTACCTCCTGATCGGTCTGGCCTACAACGCGCTGCTGGTCCCGGTCCTGTACCGCAGGGTCCGAACCCGCCTCTGAGGCCCGCCGGGGTCGCCCGCAGCCGGCGGCTCGCCGCGGAATCGGGGCGCGCGGGAGGCTGCCATGGTTGGTGCTGTGGGTTACAACGAGGGCATGACCAACGTAGCGAGTTTGCAGCCGGGGCAGGTCGAGTCCTCGGACAACGGCGAGCGGTTCGGCCGCTCGCGGGGCGGACACCTGGTGCAGCTGCGCCGTCGCAAGTCCGAGCCGGGGTTCGTGGTCACCGTCGACGCCGAACCGCGCGAGGACGTGCCCGCCGAACTGCTCACCCACGAGTGGGCCGCGGCCAACGCCGCCTTCGGTCGGCTCATGCGCGAGTACTGACCCCACGGCGGCGCGACGTCGCGGTTTCGCCGCACCCGCCGCCGGGTAGTGCGGAGACGTCCGCGATCGACCGATGACGAGGGGCGACGATGACCACCGCACGCGACATCATGCACGCCGGTGCCGAATGCATCGGCGAGGACGAGACCCTGGACAAGGCCGCGCGGATGATGCGCGACCTCAACGTCGGCTCGCTGCCGATCTGCGGCCGCGACGACCGGCTGCACGGCATCATCACCGACCGCGACATCGTGCTTCGCTGCTGCGCCGAGGGGCGCGACCCGGCCGGTGTGAAGGCCTCCGAGCTCGCCCAGGGGACGCCGCACTGGGTCGACGCCCGAGCGGACGTCGGCCAGGTGCTCGACACGATGGAGAGCCACCAGGTGCGCCGGGTGCCGGTGATCGCCGACCACCGCCTCATCGGCATGATCAGCGAGGCCGATCTGGCCCGGGCGCTCACCGACGACCAGCTCGCGCACTTCGTCGAGAGCATCTACGCCCGCGGCTAGATCCGGCGTCCCGGACTCCGGCTACTTATGCTGCTCAGTGCGAACAGGGCCGAGCGCGCGGGGGCTGGGCATGACCACACGGGTGTTCGTGGTCGACGACCACGAGGTGATTCGGCGCGGTGTCGCCGCGCTGATCGGTGCCGAGGGAGACCTCGAACTGGTCGGTGAGGCCGGCACCGTCGCCGAAGCGCTCGCCCGCATCCCCAGGCAGGAACCCGAGGTGGCCGTGCTCGACGTGCGCATGCCCGACGGCAACGGCGTGGAGCTGTGCCGCGAGCTGCGCTCCCGGATGCCCGAGCTGCGCTGCCTGATGCTGACCTCCTTCGACGACCACGAGGCGCTGATGGACGCGATCCTGGCCGGCGCCGCGGGGTTCGTGCTCAAGGGAGTGGTCGGCGAGGAGCTGGTCGGCGCCATCCGCACGGTCGGATCCGGCCGCTCGCTGCTGAGCAAGCAGAAGACCCAGGCGATGCTGGACTGGTTGCGAAAGCAGCAGGAGCAGGCCGATCCGCTGCGCGAGCTCACCGACCGCGAGCGCGAGGTCTTCGAGCTCGTGGGTCAGGGCATGACCAACCGCGAGATCGCGGGCGAGATGCACCTGGCCGAGAAGACCGTGAAGAACCACGTCTCGCAGGTCCTGGCCAAGCTGTCGATGCGGCACCGCAGCGAAGCCGCGGTGCTGGCCACCGAGCTCCGTTTGGACAAGGATTCGCGCAACCGCTGATCGGGTGCGCGCGGCGGGAGGGGTCGGATGTCGTCACAACCGCCGGCGCGGGACGAGGCGGCGCAGGTGCTGGCGCGGTTGCTGCCCGCGCTGCGCGACCTGCGCGACGGCAACGTCCGGCGCCGCTTGGTGGTCACCGGTCCCGGGGCGGAGGCCGCGGCGGTGTTCAACGAGATCGCCGAGCGCAACCAGCGGCTGCTCGGCGAGCTCCACCGCGTCGGCACCGCCGCCGAGCGCGGCGAGTGGCCGATCGCCGCGCTCGACCTCGGGGACGCGCACCGCGGCGAGTGGGGCCGGGCCGCCGACGCGATCAACCGGATGGGTGTGGACCTGGCCGGTCAGCTCCGCGAGATCTCCGAGGTCGCCAAGGCGGTGGCCGACGGCGACCTGACCAAGAAGATCACCATCGACGCGGTCGGCGAGATGCGCGCGCTCAAGGACACCATCAACGGCATGGTCGACCGGCTGTCGGCCTTCGTCGGCGAGGTCCACCGGGTCTCGCGCGAGGTGGCCAGCGAGGGCCGGTTGGGTGGCCAGGCCCACGTGCCCGGTGCCGAGGGGGTCTGGAGCGGGCTCGTGGACTCGGTGAACTACATGGCCGACAACCTGACCGTTCAGGTGCGCAGCATCGCCCAGGTCGCCACCGCCGTGGCGCGCGGCGACCTCACCCAGAAGGTCGAGGTGGACGCCCGGGGCGAGCTGTTCGAGCTGAAGAACACGATCAACACGATGGTCGATCAGCTCTCGGCGTTCGCCGCCGAGGTGACCAGGGTGGCCCGGGAGGTCGGCACCGAGGGCAAGCTCGGCGGCCGGGCGCGGGTGCTCGGGGTGGCCGGGACGTGGCAGGACCTCACCGACAACGTCAACATCATGGCCGACAACCTCACCGGTCAGGTGCGCAACATCGCCCAGGTGACCACCGCGGTCGCCGGCGGGGATCTGTCGAAGAAGATCGACGTCGACGCGCGCGGCGAGATCCTGGAGCTGAAGAACACGATCAACACGATGGTCGATCAGCTCTCGGCGTTCGCCGCCGAGGTGACCAGGGTGGCCCGGGAGGTCGGCACCGAGGGCAAGCTCGGCGGGCAGGCCGAGGTCGCCGATGTGTCGGGCACCTGGCGGCGGCTGACCGAGAGCGTCAACCGCCTGGCGGGCAACCTCACCACCCAGGTGCGCGCGATCGCCCAGGTCGCCACCGCGGTCACCGCGGGCGACCTGAGCAGGCAGATCACCGTGGACGCCTCGGGGGAGGTCGCCGAGCTCAAGGACAACATCAACGCCATGATCGGCAACCTGCGCGAGACCACCCGGACCAACCGCGAGCAGGACTGGCTCAAGACCAACCTCGCGCGGCTGTCGGCGCTGATGAAGGGCAGGCACGACCTCACCGAGCTGGCGCAGCTGATCATGTCCGAGCTCGCGCCGCTGGTCACGGCGCAGATCGGCGCGTTCTTCCTGGCGCGCACCGGCGAGGACGAGCGCACCGTGCTCGAGTTCGCCGCGGGGTACGGCCGGGTGGTCGGCGACGACGAGCCGCACCGCTTCCGGTTCGGCGAGTCCCTGGTCGGCCAGGCGGCCGCCGACCGGCGCACCGTGCTGGTCGAGCAGGCGCCGCCCGACTACGCCGGTTTCGAGTCGGGGCTCGGCTCGGCGAGCGCGAACCACCTGGTGGTGCTCCCGGTGGTCTTCGAGGGCGAGGTGCTGGGGGTCATCGAGCTGGCCACCGTCGGGCGCTTCGCCCCGGTGCACCTGGACCTGCTCGAACGCATCCGCGAGACCATCGGCGTGGAGGCCAACACCATCGTGGTCAACTCCCGCACGCAGGCGCTGCTGGCCGAGTCCCAGCGGCTGACCGGCGAGCTGCAGGCGCGTTCCGAGCAGCTCCAGCAGCAGAGCACCGAGCTGCAGCACTCCAACTCCGAGCTGGAGGAGAAGGCCGCCGAGCTGGCCAGTCGCAACCGCGACATCGAGCTGAAGAACCTGGAGATCGAGCAGGCCCGCCAGGAGCTCGAAGAACGGGCCCGGCAGCTCTCGCAGGCCTCGGCCTACAAGACCGAGTTCCTGGCCAACATGTCCCACGAGCTGCGCACCCCGCTCAACAGCATCCTGATCCTGGCCAAACTGCTGGCCGACAACGCCGAGGGCAACCTCACCGAGCAGCAGGCCGACCTGGCCCGGACGGTGCACCAGGCGGGCAGCGACCTGCTGCAGCTCATCAACGACGTGCTCGACCTCTCCAAGGTGGAAGCCGGCCAGATGCACCTGCTCGCCGAGGAGATCGAGATCGCCGAGCTGACCCGGCACCTGGAATCCCTCTACGAACCGCAGCTGACCGACAAGGAGCTGGAGTTCCGGGTCGTGGCCTCGTCCTCGGTTCCGCCGCGCGTGCGCACCGACCGCAACCGGTTGGAGCAGATCCTGCGCAACCTGCTGTCCAACGCCGTGAAGTTCACCGACAGCGGGGCGGTGGAGCTGCGGGTCCGGCCGGCCCAACCCACCGAGGTGGAGCTCCCGCGGCTGCGCCGGGCGCGGCAGCTGGTGGTGTTCACCGTGCGCGACACCGGCATCGGCATCCCCGCCGAGAAGCTGGACCTCATCTTCGAGGCGTTCCAGCAGGCCGACGGCACCACCGTGCGCAAGTACGGCGGCACGGGGCTGGGCCTGTCCATCAGCCGGGAGCTGACCACCCTGCTCGGCGGGGAGCTGCAGGTGCGCAGCGAACCGGGCCAGGGCAGCACGTTCAGCCTCTACCTGCCGGTCGAACCGGTGGCCGGGCAGGACGAGCCGGAGCCGGAGGCTCCCGAGGTCGAGCACCCGCCGCTGCCGCGCGCGCCCACCGACGCCGAGAGCAGCATGGACGTCGCGGGCGAGGGCATCGATCCGCCGCAGCGCTCCACCGCGCCGCAGCCGCGGGAGGACCGGTCGGGCGAGGAGCGCGCGCAGCTGTCGGGTAGCGTGCGCTTCAACGGCGAGCGGGTGCTGGTGGTCGACGACGACGAGCGCGGGCTGCGCGCGATGCGCACCCTGCTGGAGCAGCACGGGCTGCAGGTGGTGACCGCCGCCAACGCCCTCGACGGGCTCAAGGCGCTGCGCGAGCACGGCGACATCCTCGTGGTGCTGATGGACGTGATGATGCCGAACATGGACGGCAACGAGACGATCCGGCTGATCCGCGAGATGCCGCGCTACCGGGACCTGACGGTCATCGCCGTCACGGCCAAGGCGATGAGGGGCGACCGGGACCGCAGCCTCGCCGCGGGCGCGACCGCGCACCTGGCCAAACCGGTCGACGCCGACGAGCTGCTCGACCTGCTGTCCCGCTACCTGCCCGCGGGCCTGAGCACCGACGGGTGATCGAACGCGCGACGAGGTGCGCGTTGTGCACGCACCCGAACCGAGTATTGCGTGATTCGCGCAACGATCACTAATGTGTGAACAGGCCCGACGGAGGGTGGTTCGTCGGGTGGCCCGGCGAACAGAAGAGCAGGTGATCATGGGATCGCGAGTCCTGGTCGTGGCCGACGACCTCAGCGGTGCCGGTGATTCCGGAGTTCCATTTGCACTGCGCGAAATGCGCACCCTGTTGGCTCTGGACGACACCGGTGATGCGGAGGTGTTCGTCGCCGACACCGACAGCCGGCATCTCGACTCCGACCTGGCGGCCAAGCGCGTGCAGGAGGCGCTGCACGGCCACGGCGCAGGTCGGGTGCTGTTCAAGAAGATCGATTCCACGTTGCGCGGCAACGTGGCCGCCGAGCTCCGCGCGGTCCTGGAGTGCTCGCCGGGGGCGGCGGTGCTGCTGTGCCCGGCCTCGCCGGCGACCGGCCGCACCGTGCTCGGCGGGGTCGTGCACATCGACGGCATCCCGCTGAACCAGACCGATTCCTGGGCGCTGGAGCCCGATCCCGCTCCCGAGGACATCGCCTCGGTGCTCGACGGGCTGCGGGTGCGCCACGTGGCGCTGGCCTCGATGCGCGGCAAGCCCGCGCAGCTGCGCGCCCGCGTGGCCGACCTGCTCGGCGAGGCCGACGTCGTGGTCTGCGACGCGGTTTCCGAGGCCGACCTGCGCGCCGTGGTCGCCGCGGGATCGGCCGCGCCGACGCCGCCGATCTGGGCGGGATCCGCGGGCCTCGCCGACGCGCTGGCCGAGGAGTTGCGGCCCGGCGGGGACGTCGAACCGCCGCCGCCGGTCGACGGTCCGGCGCTGGCGGTGGTGGGAAGCGCCCACCACGTCTCCCGGCAGCAGGCCGAGCACCTGGCCGAGCACTTCACCCACACCAGGCGGCTGGCCGCCCGCAACCTGGTGCACGCCGACGCCGCGGCGCTGGCCCGCCAGGCCGAGTCGCTGCGCGAGGAGCTGGCCACCGGCGACGTGCTGGTGACGGTGGACGGACCGGTCGAAGCCGGTCTGGCCCGTCGGCTCAACGCGGCGCTGGCCGAGGTCTGCGCCCCGGCCGCCGAGCGCGCCGGGCTGCTGGTGCTCACCGGCGGCGAAACGGCCCGCGCGGTGCTCGGTCGCCGCGGCGTGAGCGGGCTGCGGCTGCTCAACGAGCTCGAACCCGGCGTGGTGCTCTCGCGCACCGTGGAGGCCCAGCCCGGCTACATCATCACCAAGGCCGGCGGTTTCGGCGCACCGGACTCGTTGCACCGAGCCGTGAACGCGGTCCGCGGAAGGGTGCTGGCCGCATGAGCCCGCCGACCATCGCGGTGACGATGGGCGATGCCGCCGGGGTCGGTCCCGAGGTCGTCGTGCGCGCGCTCGCCGAGCCCGAGGTGTCGGCCTCGGCGAGCTGCGTGGTGATCGGCGACGCGGGCAGGCTGGCCCGCGCCGCCGAGCTGTGCGGGCTCGAGCTGCGGATCGAACCGATCACCGACCCGGCGCAGGCCACCGGCGAGCCAGGGGTCGTGGCGGTGATCGACCTCGGGTTGGTGCCGGCCGATCTGCCCTTCGGCGAGTTGTCCGAGACCGCCGGCGAGGGCGCCTACCGCTACGTGGCCGAGGCCGCCGAGCTGGCCCTGGCCGGACGGGTGCAGGCGATCTGCACCGCGCCGCTGAACAAGGCGGCGCTGCACGCCGCCGGCCACGCCTACCCCGGGCACACCGAGCTGCTGGCCGAGCTGTGCGGGGTGCCCGAGGTCTCGATGATGCTGTCCACCGGGCAGGTGCGGGTCATCCACGTCACCACGCACGTCGGCCTGCTCGACGCCATCGAGCGGATCGACGCGGGGCTGGTCGAGCGCACCGTGCGCCGCGGCCACCGCACCATGGTCGACTCCGGCATCGCCGAGCCGCGCATCGCGGTGTGCGGGATCAACCCGCACGCCGGGGAGAACGGGCTGTTCGGCCGCGGCGAGGAGGAGGCCAAGATCGAACCGGCGCTGGCGGCCTGCCGGGCCGACGGCATCGACGCGCAGGGCCCGCTTCCCGCCGACACGGTGTTCTTCCGCGCGGGGCGCGGCGACTTCGACCTGGTGGTGGCCATGTACCACGACCAGGGCCACGGGCCGGTGAAGATCCTCGGCCTGGAGGCCGGGGTGAACATCACCGTGGGCCTGCCGGTCATCCGCACCTCGGTCGACCACGGCACCGCCTTCGACATCGCGGGCACCGGCACCGCCGAGGCCGGGAGCATGATCGAGGCGCTGCGGCAGGCCGCGAACCTGGCCACCCGGCCCTGATTCCGCGATCGGTTCTGGGAGGATCACGCCGTGGGCACCGAGATCGGACAGCGGATGACGGCGGGCAAGCGCCGCGCCCTCATCGAGCGGCTGGTCACCGAGCAGGGAGCGGTGCAGGTCGAGGAGCTCGCCGACGCGCTGTCGGTGACCCCGTCGACGATCCGCCGCGACCTGTCGCTGCTGACCGACCAGGGAAAGCTCGCCCGCACCTACGGCGGCGCGATGCCCGCCACGGCGGGCGAGCCCTCGCTGGGGCAGCGCACCACGCTGGCCAACGCCGAGAAGGACCGCATCGCGCGCTGGGCGGCCAAGCAGGTCCTCGCCGGCGAGACCGTCGTGCTCGACGCGGGCACCACGACCGGCCGCCTGGCGCACCACCTCCGCGACCACGCGGGGCTGACGGTGGTCACCAACGGCTTCACCGCGCTCACCGAGCTCGTCGACGCCGACGCGGTGCAGGTCATCGGGCTGGGCGGGGAGATGCGCCACATCAGTCAGGGCTTCGTCGGCCCGCTGGCCGAGCTGACGCTCTCGCGGATCTCGGCGGACAAGGTCTTCGTCGGGGCCGACGGGCTGGACGCGCGGATGGGCATCTGCGAGGCCAGCCTGCTGCAAACCCGGCTCAAGGAGCAGATGATCGCCCGCGCCCGCGAGGTCTACGTGCTGGCGGACCGGAGCAAGCTGGGCGCGGCGCCGTTCAAGGCGTGGGCGCCGCTGCCTGCGAACTGGACCCTGGTGACCGACGATGGAGCACCGGAGGCGGCGCTCGCCCCGTTCCGGGAGCTCGCGGGCGCCGAGGTCGTCGCGGTCTAGCCGGTGGCGCTGCGGTTCCGGGTCCCGCGATCTCGGCCACTTCGCGGCCCGGGGCGAGATCGCGGTTGATACCGTTCGCGCGGCTAACCACAGCCGCGTTCGGAGGTGGCCGGTGCGGTCGGTGCGGCGATGACGGCGCGGATCGCGCTCTACGTCGGGGGCCTGCTCGGCCCCTTCGGCGGGGGCGTCGTCGCGGCCATGCTGCCCGAGCTCGGTGGCACCTACGGGATCTCGCCCGGCCTCGCCGCCGGCTCGATGACCGCCTACCTGCTGCCGTTCGCGGTGGTCATGCTGGTGTCGGGCAACCTCGGCGAGCGGTGGGGCGTCAGCCGCAGCATCCGGTGGGCCTACGTCGGCTACGCCCTGGCCGCGCTGCTGGGGGCCCTGGCGCCGACCTTCTGGGCGTTCCAGGGCGCCCGCGCGCTGCAGGGCGTGGCCAACGCCTTCACCACGCCGCTGCTGCTGGCCAAGGTCGCCGCCAGCACGCCGAGGGAACGCCTCGGCCGCGCGCTGGGCACGATGGGCTCGATGCAGGCCATCGGGCAGACCACGGCGCCGCTGGTCGGCGGTCTCGCCGCGGAGAGCGCCTGGCAGCTGGCCTTCGTCGGGCTGGCCGCCGTGGCCGCGGCGCTCGCGCTGAGCCCGCTGCCCGCCGACCCCGGGACCGCGGCGGAGAGCTCGCGACGGCCCTCGGCGCTGGGCGACGCCTGGCGACCCGTGGTGCTGCTGGCCGGCGGGGTGTGCTTCGTGGCCTGGATGTCCTCGGCCGGGCTGCCGTTCCTGGTGTCGTTGCGCCTGGGCGACGCCTTCGAGCTGTCCTCGGGTGCCAGGGGGCTCGTGCTCACCGGTTACGGGATCGCGGGGGCGTTGGCCGCCCGGCTGACCGGCAGCGCCGTCGACCGGCTCGGCGAGCGCGCCGTGCTCATCACCGGACTGCTGCTGGCCGCGGTCGTGGTGGGCTCGATCGGCGTGCTGCCCCACCTCCCGCTGGTGCTGGTGGCGTGGGCGATCGCCGGGGTGTGCGGGCAGCTGATCCTGGTGGGCATCAACTCCACGGTGCTCGGTGGCGCCGGGGGCGGCGGTGGGGCCATCTCGGTGGTGACCGCGTGGCGCTTCCTCGGCATGGCCGCCGCGCCGGCGGCGTTCACCGCGGCCTACCGGCACGACGCGGCGCTGGGATTCGGCATTCCCGCGTCGCTGCTGGTGCTCACCATTCCCGTTGTTGCCGTTTTCTGGCCCCGCGGGAAAAGGTCAGAACCCGCGCAGGCGGGACGTCAGCGCAGGTGAAGGCCTGTGCGGGTGGTGAATTCGACGTCGTTGCCGGGTCGAATTCCGCCGATCCGTTCATCGCCTCAACAGAATTGATTAACCAACTGGTGAACGATTCTGTGGCAGTCTTTCCCCGTCCGCACGAGGGGAGAGGACGAGCCCATGCGCATCACCCGATGGAAGCCCGTGGCGCTGTTGTGCGGCGCCGTGCTGGTGGCCGCGCCGACCGCGGTCGCGGTGGGGGCGCCGGCGCAGCCCAGCGCCGAGGACTACTACCAGGACGCGATCGGCAAGACCGGGCCGGAGCTGGAAGCCGCGCTGCACGGCATCATCAGCCGCGACGTCACGACGCTGAGCTACTCCCAGGTCTGGGACGCGCTGCAGGTCACCGACGAGGACCCGAACGACACCGGCAACGTCGTGCTGCTGTACTCGGGCCGCTCGCAGAGCAAGGACGACCACGGCGGCGACGCCGACCAGTGGAACCGCGAGCACGTCTGGGCCAAGTCGCACGGCGACTTCGACACCGTCCCCGGGCCGGGCACCGACGTGCACCACCTGCGGCCCACCGACGTCACGGTCAACGCCGACCGCGGCAGCAAGGACTTCGACGCGGGCGGAACCGAGAACGCCGAGGCCCCGGGCAACTTCACCGACGACGACTCCTGGGAGCCGCGCGACGAGGTCAAGGGCGACGTCGCCCGGATGATCTTCTACATGTCGGTGCGCTACGAGGGCGACGACGGCTTCGCCGACCTGGAGGTCAACGACCGGGTGGGCAACGGCAGCGCGCCGAACATCGGCAAGCTCTCGGTGCTCAAGCAGTGGCACGAGCAGGACCCGCCGGACGCCTTCGAGCAGCACCGCAACGAGGTCATCCACACCGACTTCCAGCACAACCGGAACCCGTTCATCGACCACCCGGAGTGGGTCGAAGACATCTGGTGACAGGCGTCAGCCGAGCGCGCCGTCGGCGGTCAGGCCCGCGTAGACCGCGTCGCTGACGACCTGCACCGCCGACATCGGGCGGAGCATCACGGTGAAGGTCGCGATCCGGTCCTCGTCGTCGAGGTGCAGCAGGTCGATGCCCTCCACCTGCTTGCCGTCGACGACCGCGCGGAAGTGCAGCACGTGCGCCCCGCGCTCCGCGCCACCGGAATCCTGCCCCCGGCCGGGGAAGTCGCCGACGTAGCGGAAATCGGTGAAGGTGCGCTGCAGCACGCGGAACAGCGCGCGCACCGCGTCGATGCCCTCGAACGGGGTGAACTTCACCGGGCTGTAGAAGCGGACGTCCTGGCTGAACAGCTCGACGGCCGCCTCGAAATCACCCGCCTCGACGGCTTCCCGGAACCGCGCGGCAGCGTTCATCTCCGACCTCCTCGGTCGCTCTGCAATGCCTCGATGGACTCCTGGCACCAGGCCAGGAACGCCTCCTCGACCCGGATCCCGCCGAGCAGCACCAGGTGCTGGTGCAGCTCCCGGCCGGTGAGCGCGGACGGATCGGGGAAGTCTCGGCGCTGGATGCTGCGGTAGAGCTCCAGCCGCTCCGCGTGCATGTCGCGGTGCCGGGTCAGCTCGGCGATGACCGAGGCGGTGTCGCCGAAGGAGGCGCCGCGCAGCTTGACCGACAGGTCGTTGCGCGTGGTCGACGAGGGCGCGGCGGGTTCCCCGATCCAGCGGGCCAGCTCGGCCGCGCCGTCCTCGCTGACGCGGTAGACCTTCTTGTCCGGCCGCTTGTCCTGCGCGATCTGGTCGCAGTCGATCCAGCCCGCGTCGACCATCCGCTTGAGGCTTCGGTAGATCTGCTGGTGGCTGGCCGCCCAGAAGTACCCGATGGACTTGTCGAAGCGCCGCGCCAGCTCGTAGCCCGAGCCCGCGCGCTCGCGCAGCGACACCAGGATCGCGTACTCCAGCGACACCGTCCCGATCCCCTTCCCGGCTCAGCCGCCGATGGTCCGCGCCAGCCTGCCCTCGATGAGCTCGCGCGCCTGCCCGACGATGCGGGTGACCAGCTCGTCGACGGTGGGCACGTCGTCGATCAGCCCCTGGACCATACCCGCGCTCCAGATGCCCAGTTCGGTGTCTCCCCGCTCGTAGACCTCGCGGCCCCGCGCGCCGGCGACCAGCTCGCGCACGTCCTCGAAACCGGCGCCCGCGTCGAGCTTCTCGACGACCTCGCGGCTCACCGAGTTGCTGGCCACCCGCGCGGTGTTGCGCAGCGGCCGGAAGATCAGCTCGGTCTCGCGCTCGTCGGCCTCGGTGAGGCGCTGCTTGACCGCGTCGTGGATCGGCGATTCGGCGGTGCACATGAACCGGGTGCCCATGTTCACGCCGTCGGCGCCGAGCGCGAGCGCGGCGACCAGGCCCCGGGCGTCGGCGATACCGCCCGAGGCGATGATCGGGATGTCCAGCTCGTCGGCGGCGCGGGGGATGAGCACCAGCCCGGGGATGTCGTCCTCGCCGGGGTGCCCCGCGCACTCGAAGCCGTCGATGCTGACCGCGTCCACGCCGAGCTGCTGCGCCTTGAGCGCGTGCCGGACGCTGGTGCACTTGTGGATGACCTTGACCCCGGCGGGCTGGAAGGCGGCCAGCTGCTCGGCGGGGTTGGAACCGGCGGTCTCGACCACCCGGATGCCGGATTCGACGATCGCCTGCCGGTACTCCGCGTAGGGCGGGGGAGTGATCGTCGGCAGGATCGTCAGGTTGACCCCGAAGGGCTTGTCGGTCAGGTCGCGGCAGCGCGCGATCTCCTTGACCAGGTCCTCGGGCGTGGGCTGGGTCAGCGCGGTGAGCATGCCCAGGGCTCCGGAGTTGGCCACCGCGGCGACCAGCTCGGCCCGCCCGACCCACTGCATCCCGCCCTGCACGATCGGGTGCTCGACGCCGAATTCCTCGGTGAACCTGGTTCGCAGCACGCTGCTCACAACCTTCCTCGACGAACGCGGTTCCGACGCCGCGGAACGCTACTATGCACCAAGTTGCAATGCAACTGGTTGCATAGTGGGCGTTCAGGTCGCCTCGCGCAGGACTCGGCGCGCGGTGCTGCGGAGCTGGCCGAGACCGGGCTCCTCGATCGGGAAGTGGCCGCACCCCTCCAGGAGCACCAACCGCGCGGGTGCGGCCACCCGCTCGAGGAACCGGATGCTGTTGGCGGGCGGGGTCCAGCCGTCCTCGGCCGGGTGCGCGAGCGTGAGCGGCGCGGCGTCGAACTGCTCGGGTCGGGTGTGCTCGAAGTGCGCGAAGTCCGACAGGAAGGCGATCGGCACCCGCGTCGCTCCGCCCTTGCGGTCCCGCGCGCACAGCCGGGACAACCGCGGATCGCGACTCATGCTGCCCAGGTCGTCCACCCAGGAGAGCGGCAGCCGCGCGCGACCGGCCACCCGCGCGAGCGGCGCGAGCAGGGCGCGGGCGTGCGCGCCCAGCGCGCCGATGCGGGCCGCGCTGCGCATCGCCTCGGGATCGCTCGGATCGAGCAGGCAGGTGGCCACCACCGCGGCGGCCAGCCGCGTGCGCGCGGCCGTCTGGTAGGCCAGCAGGCCACCCATGCTGGCGCCGAAGAGCACCAACGGGCGCCGATCGCCGGACTCCGCGAGCACCAGGTCGGCGAGCATCTCGATCCACGTCGAGTAGCGGACCCCGGTCGGATCCGGCTCGACCGTGTCGCCGAAGAGCGGCAGGTCCGGGACGACGATCTCGGCGAGCTCGCCCGCCACAGCCGAGATCGCGGGCCACAACGCTGCTGCCCGGCCGCCCGCGCCGTGCACGCCCAGCAGGCGGACCGGTGCGTCCGACGGTGCCGAGCGCAGCAGGTGGACGCGCCTGCCGCGCCAATCCCACCAGTCCGATCGCGGTTCGGTGCACCTCTCCCGGTGCTCAGCGGGCAGGAAGTGCGCGTAGTCCGCGGTGCCGATCTCCATCGCCCGAGCGTGCTCGAAGGCGAATCCGCGCGACCAGCGGAAACAGCGACCGTCACCCGAACATCGCACCAGCGCGGGCGGGAAACCGGTGGAGCGGCCGAGTTCCCGCCGAGCGGCGAATCACGCTCGGGATCGCGCTCGGGCGCCTGCGGTGTTGCTCGCACCACACACCCGCGTGTCGCGTGATCCCGGTTCGACCAGATGATCGACTCGTCTCGAGTGCAAGGCAGGAAGGGGATTTCGGGCGATGGGAAAGAAGACCTGGTCGTCGCTGGTGGCCGCGGTGCTGCTCGGCGCGATGTGGCTGGTGTTCGAATCCGGGCTTTTCGACGACAACGTCAGCTCGGCCAGCGGGCCGGCCGCCGAGCAGCTGGAGCAGCTGCAGGTCGCGCCCGCCGGGTCGATGGACGGCTACTCGCGCGACCGCTTCGAGCACTGGGTCGCGCAGCCCTCGGCGGGCAAGAACTGCAACACCCGGGAGGCGGTGCTGCTGCGCGACGGGTCCGGGACCAGGAGGGACAACCGCTGCGAGGCCACCTCCGGGACCTGGACCAGCGCCTACACCGGCGAGAAGATCACCGACGATTCGGACATCGACATCGATCACATGGTTCCGCTGGCCAACGCCTGGCGCAGCGGGGCCGCCGCGTGGACCGACGCCGAGCGCGAGAAGTTCGCCAACGACATGACCAACCCGCAGCTGGTCGCGGTGGACTCCAGCTCCAACCGCAGCAAGGGCGACCAGGACCCGTCGACCTGGAAGCCCTCGGCCCAGGACCGCTGGTGCGAGTACGCCGGCGACTGGATCCAGGTGAAGAGCACCTACCGGCTCACCGTCACCGACGCCGAGAAGAAGGCGCTGGGCCGGATGTTGGCGACCTGCGGCTGAACCGGCGGTCACGCGCCCGGCGACTCGCCGGGCGCGGTCGTGCCGGGCGGGGGTGGCCAGGACTCCTATGCTGCCGGTATGGCGAAGTACTTCGACGTGCACCCGGACAACCCGCAGCCCCGGTTGATCGGCAAGGTCGTCGACATCGTGCGCAACGACGGGCTGATCGCCTACCCGACCGACTCGTGCTTCGCGCTCGGCACCCAGCTGGGCAACAAGGACGGCATGGAGCGCATCCGCACCATCCGGGAGCTCGACGACCGGCACCACTTCACGCTGGTGTGCCAGAACTTCGCGCAGCTCGGCCAGTTCGTGATCATCAACAACGCCGTGTTCCGCGCGATCAAGGCCGCCACCCCGGGCAAGTACACCTTCATCCTGCCTGCCACCAAGGAGGTCCCGCGGCGGCTGATGCACCCGAAGAAGAAGACCGTCGGCGTGCGCATCCCCGACCACGTGGCCGCGCAGGCGCTGCTCGCCGAGCTCGGCGAGCCGATGCTGTCGAGCACGCTGCTGCTGCCCGGGGAGGAGGAGCCGCTGACCCAGGGCTGGCAGATCAAGGACGAGCTCGACCACTCCCTGGACGCGGTGATCGACTCCGGCGACTGCGGGGTGGAACCGACCACCGTCATCGACTTCTCCGGCTCCGAACCGGAGATCGTGCGCCACGGCGCCGGGGACACCGCCCGCTTCGAATGAGCGCGCGTGCACGTTTGCAAAAACTCGCCGAAAACCCCCGCGCGGCGGGCAACCGAGGGTCTAGCTTGGCGGACCTGCGAGGTCTAGCCAAGGAGCCCTGATGGCACTTCGGGTGATCGACTGGACGGCGCTGGCCGCCGATGCGCGTTCCGGCCCTGCCGGGCTGGCCGCGCTGATCAGCGGTCTGCTCGTGCGCGGTGAGCTGCGCGCCGGTGACCGGCTTCCCTCCGAGCGCGACTTCGCCGAGCTGCTCGGAACCAGCCGCGCCACGGTGCGCGAGGCGATCCACGAGCTGGAGCTCAAGGGCGTGGTGGACCGCCGCCGCGGTCGCGGAACCGTGATCACCCCGGACGCCGGGGCCACCGGGCTGCTCGGCGCGCAGGAGACCGAACTGGGCGAGCTGCACGACGTGCAGGACCTGCGCGCCACCGTGGAACCCGCGATCGCCTCCCGCGCGGCCCTGCGCGCGACGCGCGCCGACGTCGAGCTGCTGCGCGACATCGTCGACGAGGCCGAGGGCCGAACCGGCCGGCGCGCGGCCGAGCTCGACGAGCGCTTCCACGCCGGGGTCGCCCGCGCCGCGCGCAATCCGCTGCTGGCCGGGCTGGTGACCGCCAGCGCGGAGCGCATCCGGGAGGCGCGCGGCCGGGCGCACCGCAAGGTCGCGACCCGCAGGCGCTCGCAGGCCGGACACCGCGACGTCCTGCAGGCCATCGAGCAGGGCGATCACGACGCGGCGGCGGACGCGATGAGCGCGCACCTGCGCTACGCGGCCACCCGGCTGGCCTGATCAGGCGCGCGGCAGCCGAATCCCCCTGCGCTGCAACCGCGGGAGCACCTCGGCGGCGAAGTGCTCCAGCTCGCCGAGGTAGTCCACGAACGACAGCGTCATGCCCGCCAACCCCGCGTCCGCGTAGCGGGCGATCTGCTCGGCCACGTCGTCGGGGGATCCGATCAGGGGACAGGCCCCGTGCCCGGCGGCGAAGCGGGGACGGAAGGTGCGCAGCGCTTCGGTGGCGAAGGACTCGGTGTGGGCGCCCTGCAGCTTCATCAACTGGTCGACCGCTGCCCAGTCGGCGTTGTCCTCGGCGTAGTGGCGCAGGTACTCCTCGGCCTCCCGGCGCGTGGGCCGGCAGACCGCGAACGCCGGGGTCATCACGCCGACGTCGCGGCCGTGCTCCCGCTTCGCGGCGGTGCGGATCTGCTCGACCACGTCGGCCCCGTCGTCGGGGTCTCGCAGGCCGGTGAACACGAAATCGGCGTTGCGCGCGGCGAACGCGCGGCCCTGCGGGCTGGATCCGGCGTTGATCACCGGCAGCGTTCCGCGGACGGGTTTCGGCGCGGATTCCACCCCTTCGAGGTCGAAGAACCGCCCGGGCAGGTCGAAGGTGCCCTCGCGGGTCCACAGCGCGTGCACGTGGTCCCACCACTCCTGGGCCAGGGCGTAGCGCTCGTCGTGGGATTCGGGCAACCGCAGCCCCATGGCCCGGTACTCCGGCTCGTTCCAGCCCGCCACGATGTTCAGGCCCGCGCGGCCACCACCGACCTGGTCGAGGGTGGCCAGCTGCTTGGCGCTGACCACCGGGTGGTTGAACGCGGTGTGCACGGTGGCGAAGATCGTGATCCGCCTGGTCGCCGCCAGCAGCGCGGCGGCCCAGGGGATCGGTTCGAGGACGTTGCGGTGGAAGTCTGACGCGCCGTCGTAGCCGATCCAGCGCGCGATCGGCAGGACGAAGTCGATCCCGGCGTCGTCGGCGAGTCGCGCCAGCCGGAGGTTGGCGGACCAGCTCGCGTCCCACCTCTCGGCGACGGTGGTCATCGCGAGACCGCCGGAGCAGTTGGGGGAGAACAGACCGAGCTTGAAGTCGTGACCGTCGAGCGAGGTGCTGGACATGGGCCTCCCATCTGAGCTCGTGAGAACAGTTCACCGCCGCGGGTGGGAGTCGACAAGATCCCTGGCGCAACCAGGCCAAGATCAATTCCACAGTGGAGCCGGGGGCCAGCCGGCGCCGACCAGCGACCGCGGCACGAAATGTGACGCCGATCACAACACTCCCGGGTGATGCTCGGGGACAGCGGGCCGTGGGGGCGTGTAGTGTTCGTGGTGGTCGTATTTTTCTGGGGTCGTGTTCGCGCACACTCGCAGGATGTTGATGCGGGCGTGCGCTTTTCTGGTTGTAGCTGGACAAGTAGCCGTTCGATCAGCGGCCCGAGTGGTTACGCAGTGTGACCGCTCGATGTAGTACCGGCTCCCAGAAGGAGAGAGCAAGAATGGCACAGGGAACCGTGAAGTGGTTCAACTCGGAAAAGGGCTTCGGCTTCATCGCCCCGGATGACGGTGGTCCGGACGTGTTCGTCCACTACTCCGCCATCGACGCCCGCGGCTTCCGCAGCCTCGACGAGGACCAGAAGGTGACCTACGAGGTCAGCCAGGGCCCGAAGGGCCCGCAGGCTGCCGAGGTTCGCGTCATCTGAGACACGGCGTCCACTCCTGTCTGAGGGACTCCTGCCGGTAGGCGCGAGCTCGAGGACAAGCAGTAGATCGCGAGGCGGACCCGATTCGCCTCGATGGAGGGCCCCGCATCCGAGGATGCGGGGCCCTTCCGCGTGCGCGGGTGCTCGGTCGTCAGCCCCTGCGGGCGCGCGCACCGCCCAAGAGAGCCGTGACCAGCAAGAACGCCGCGATGGCGGTCACCGCCAGGCCCATCAGGTGCAGTCCGGGGTCGGTCGGGGTGGCGCCCAGCGACAGCACCAGCACCGCCGCGGCCAGGTTCGCGCCGACGTACTGCGACGTGCGGTAGAGCCCCGATGCCGCGCCCACGTGCTCGGCCGGGGCCACCGCGTACATCGCCCGCTGGTTGCCCATGTTGTTGAAGCCGTTGGGCAGTCCGAGTACCCCGGCGATGACCAGCAGCAGCGGGATCGGCGTGTCGGCGTCGGGCACCAGCAGCAGCAGGCCTCCCGCGCACAGCGCGGCGCTGCCGATCACCAGCGAGGCCCACGGGCTGCGGGTGCGGTGCAACCGGTTCGACAGGATCGTGGAGAGCACGCCGACCAGCGGGATCGGGAGCATGACCAGCCCGGCGCCCACCGGTCCCAGGTCGCGCGCCTCCTCCAGCCACTGCGGGATCCCGTAGAACACGCAGTAGAACGCCGTGTAGGTCACGATCGTGCGCAGGTAGGTCAGCGACAGCGAGCGGTGCCCGAGCAGGCGCATGTCCAGGAAGGGCTCCTCGCGGCGCAGGCTCCACCACGCGGTGGCCGCACCCGCGGGCACCGCGATCACCAGCCACCACCACCGGACGCTCCCGGCCAGCGACAGCAACCAGAACATCAGCGCGGTCAGCGCGACGGTGAACAGCAGCATCCCGACCGGGTCGACCCGCAGCAGCGCCGCAGCCCGCCCGGTGCGCTCCAGCGGAGGATCGGCCGGGCCCCACCGCAGCATCACGGCGGCGCCGACCAGCGCCAGCGGCACGTTGATCCAGAACACCCCCGGCCAGCCCAGCCCGCCGACCAGCAGGCCGCCCAGCGTCGGGCCGAGCGCCACGCTGACCTGCGAGCACACCGCCAGGGTGGCCAACGCGTTGCCGGGCTTGGCGCGCAGCTCGTCGGCCGCCCGGCGCACCATCGCCACCCCGCACGGGTACTGCGCCGCGGTGCCGATGCCGATCAGCACGCGGCAGACCACCAGCAGCGGGATGTCCGGCGCGAACGGCGCGGCCACCGAGGCGAGGCCGACCAGCGCGAACCCGGCCAGGCTCGCGCGCCGCGCGCCGAAGACGTCGGCGATGCGCCCCATCGCCGGAGCGGACACCGCGGTGGCCAGGTAGAGCGCGGAGACCAGCCAGGTCACCGAGGAGCCGGCGTCGAAGGAGCTGCGGATGCCCACCAGGGCGACCGCGATCATCGAGGAGTTCAGCGGCTGCAGGATCGTGCCGAAGGCGATCGGCGTGATGAAGGCCGACGGGAGCTCTCGCGATCCCGTCGATCCGGCAGCATTGCTGTCCTTCTGCTCGGGAGTTGTCGACATGTCGCCGTCCGTCAGCTCGGCGCGTCGGCGAGCCGGTCCAGCAGGCGCGCGGCAAGCACGAGCAGCTCCCGCTCGACGTCGGTGAGCTCGTCCATCGCCTGCGCCAGCCAGGCCTCGCGCCGGCTGCGGTCGGCCAGCACGCGGCTGCTGCCCGCCTCGGTGATCCGGATCAGGGTGGCGCGGCGGTCCACCGGGTCGGGTGTGCGCTCGGCCAATCCCGCGTCCAGCAGGTGCTGCACGATGCGCGCCATGGTCTGCGGGGTGACGCGCTCGGCGGCGGCCAGCGCGCTGGCGGTGGTCGGGCCGTCCCGCTCCAACCTGCCCAGGGCGGACGACCTGCCGAGGGTCAGCTCGCCGGGCTCGCGCTCGGCGCGCAGCCGCCGCGCCAGGCGCATGACCCCCATCCGCACTTCGGCGGCCTCGCTCGAACGCTCCTCGCTGTCGACCACGTGTTAAGCATAGCTGCCTAAAGAACTGGGACGGTGCCCCGGCCGCCGCGGGCCGGGGAGAGGTCAGGCCGTGGTGCGGTGCAGCTCGACGGCCACGTGCGGGGTCATCGGCTCGCCGACCATGGCGCGGCTCTCGGCGCACTCGAGGACGCCGTCGCCGCGCAGCGCGTAGCTGCGGTGCGCGGCCTCGACCTGCTTGGCGGTCGCGGTCGGCAGGACGGCGTCGGTGGTCAGCTCCCATCGAGACCCCTCGGCGCGGCCGTAGAAGACCTCGACGATGCCCGTGGAGTGGGCGAGCAGCAGTTCGAGGCGGCCGTCGGCCCCCGGTCGCCACCAGCCGGTCTCCCACGCCGCCGGACGCAGGACGCGGTCCTCGGCGTCGAGCAGCCAGGCCTTGGCCTGGTGCCGCAGGAACGGCCGGCCGTCGTGGGTGATGCGCACCTGCTGGCCGAACCGGTAGGGCCCGGAGATCGTGGGGTAGTCGACCCGTCCGCGGCCGCGCCACACGCCGAGCAGCTCGCGCAGCGGTGCGCAGGCCTCGTGCAGCGGTGGTGCGGTCGGATCGGTGGTGTCGGCGGGGATCGGCGGTTCGGCGAAGTCCTCGGAAGCGGTCATCCCCGGCAGCTTATGCGGCGTCGGCCGCCGGACCGCGCAATTCCACAGTGGATTTCCGCGGGGTCGGCGGACGAGCAGCCGCCCGAGCGGGTGATTTCCCCGGCGGATTCGGACTGTCACGATGCGAGATCGCGACCGGTCGGGTGAGGTGTCGCATCGCCCGGACGATGAAGGTGATCGCTGCGTGCGTGACTGCGGTGCGGCTGCCCTCCTCGTGCGGTCGAGCGCTCCGCCGTTAGCGGATCCGATGGTGACTCTTCGTCACTGCCCGTTGGCAGGGGGTGGCGTGGTTGGCCAATTCACGGCCCGTTATCGTTCGAGCAATAGCGCTGGTACCCGGCGGGTTCAGCATGGTTGCGGACTCAAGTTCTGTCGGGACCACTCGGTCGGGCGCTTTTCAGGAATGAGGGAACCTCCAATGGTGCGAGCTGTCGGAACGTTGGCCGTCGTCGGTGCCGGTGTGATCGGCTTCTGGGTCGGGTACATCCTCGACGCGCGACGCAATCCCGCCGAGCTGTTCGAAGGCGAGTCCGCGATGGCGGCCTGACCCGTGGCCGACTCGCCGACGCCCGCGCCCCGTGACCGACGTCGCTCCTGCTGCCGCCAGGTGAGGACGCCCCGCTCCGGAGCGCGATCGACCCGCCGGTTACCAATCGCCGACCCGCGGTCTTTAGGCTCTGCGGGGACTGTCCGACGAGGTTGAGGTGGGCGAGCGCGTGGGTCGGCCTTCGATGTGGTGGGCGCGTGGTGATCGGTCGCGATGGGCCGCGCGCGCGGTCGCCGCGGTGCTGGGCCTGGTTTCGGCCGTTCTGGCCGTGGCCGTGCCGTTCCTCCCGGTGAACTACGACGTCACCACCTTGCGCTGGCCCACCGCAGAGGGGACCCGCTCGGTCTCGGCGCCGCTGGTCACCCAGGTGCCGATGTGGTTGACGGCGCACGTGCCCTGCGAGACGGCGCGCGAGCTCGACGCCCGCACCGAGCGCCCCGGGGTGGTGCTGGCCACCAACGCGCCGGACGCGGACTACGGCAAGGCCACCGGGCTGAGCCTGCGCGTCGACGACGGCCTGCTGCAGGTCTGGTCGCGCGGTCAGCAGATCGGCGGCGGCCCGATCCCGCCGGGTTCCTGCTCGGTCGACCTGCGCGCCGATCCCGGCGGCACGCGCGCCGAGCTCGGGGGAGCGCGGTTGGCCGCGGTCGGAGGTGACCAGCGGCCGCAGGTGACCGGCATCTACTCCCAGCTGGACGCGCGCACCGACGACGTGCGCGGCCTGGACGTGCAGGTCCGGCCGGACAACCGCTTCGACAGCACCGCCAGCGCCCTGAAGGTGGCGGCGATGGTGCTGTCGGTGCTGTGCTTCCTCGGCGCGGTGTTCGCGCTGCGCGCGGTCGAGGGCCGCAGGCCGGTGCGCGCCGCGCCGCGGCGCTGGTGGCGCCTGGACGGCCGGGACGTCGCGGTGCTCGGCGGCCTGGGCGTGTGGTGGCTGATCGGCGCGATGACCGCCGACGACGGCTACATCCTGACCATGCTGCGCGCCGCGGACGACGCCGGATTCGTCACCAACTACTTCCGCTGGTTCGGCAACCCCGAGTCGCCGTTCGGCTGGTTCTACGAGCTCTACGCGTTGTGGGTGCAGGTCTCCACCGCCACCCCGTGGGTGCGCTTGCCCGCGCTGTTCCTCGGCGTGCTCAGCTGGATGCTGATCAGCCGAGGTTTGCTGCCGCGGCTGGGGCACCAGGTCAAGCACAGCCGCTCGGCGGGCTGGGCGGCGGCTGCGGCGTTCCTGGCGTTCTGGCTGCCCTACAACAACGGTCTGCGGCCCGAACCGGTCGTGGTGGCGCTGTTCCTGCTCGCGGTGTGCCTGGTGGAGCGCGCGGTGGCCACGCAGCGGCTCACCCCGGCGGCGTGGGGCCTGGTCGTGGCCACGCTGGGCCTGGGGGCGAACCCGCACGGCATGATCGCGGTGCTGCCCTTCCTGGTGGCCATCAAGCCGCTGGTGCGGCTGGTGCGCGAGCGCGTCCGCGAGAGCGGCGCGCTGCCGGTGCTGGCGCCCGCCTTGGCCTCCGGGGTGCTGATCCTGGTCGCGGTGTTCTTCGACCAGACCTTGAGCACCGTGCAGGACGCGGTGGCGCTCAAGACCCAGTTCGGTCCGGACAGCGCCTGGTACGAGGAGCTCACCCGCTACGAGAAGCTGTTCGACAAGTACCCGGACGGCTCGCTGACCCGGCGCTTCCCGGTGCTGCTGCTGATGCTGTGCATCCTGGGCAGCGGCGTGGTGCTGGTGCGGCGGCACCGCATCCGCGGGGCCGCGCACGGTCCGAGCCGCCGGATGCTGATGATCGCGGTGCTGTGCTTCGTGGCGCTCGCGGCCACCCCGACCAAGCACACCCACCACTTCGGCGTGCTGGCCGGGATCGGCGCGGTGCTCGCCGCGCTGACCGCGGTGGCCACCAGCGCGGCCGTGCTGCGCTCGCGGCGCAACCGGGCCGCGTTCTTCGCAGGACTGATGGTGGTCTGCGCCTTCTCGGTGACCGGGACGAACTCGTGGTGGTACGTCTCCGAGTGGGGCGTTCCCTGGTTCGACAGGGCGCCCAGCATCGACGGGCGCCAGGCCAGCACCGCCTTCCTGCTGATCGCGTTCGCGGCCGTGGTGGTCGCCGCGGTCGAGCACGTGCGGCGCGACGAACCGCCGGTGCTGACCTCGGAGGCCCGGCGCAAGGTGCTCCGCCTCGGGGCCGCTCCGCTGACGCTGACCTGCGCGCTGTGCGTGATCGGCGAGGTCGGGCTGTTCGCCAAGGGCATCGAGAACGAGCGCGGCAGCTATCGGCTCGGGGCCGACAACGTCGAGCAGCTGCGCGGGCGCAGCTGCGGGCTCAGCGACTACGTGCGGGTCGAGGCCGATCCGCGACGCGGCATCCTCGCCCCGGCCGGGCAGCAACCGCAGGTCAGCACCGACGCTTCGGTTCCGCACGACTACCTGCGCTCGCGCTCGCACGGGTTCCGCCCGCTCGGCGTTCCGCAGGACGAGAACTTCGCGCCGCGCTACGGCTACGGGCAGCCGGGGGCCCCGATCTGGGGCAGCTACGACCAGGGCCCCTCGAGCACCGGCGAGGTGCGCTCGCAGTGGTACGAGGTGCCCCAGCCCGAGGACCAGCCGGCGGTGCTGCAGTTCGCCGGATCCTCCTCCGGGCAGAACTCGCTGAGCGTGGAGCTGGGCGTGCAGGACGCGGCCGGTTTCCGCATCACCGAGCGGCGCGACCTGGTGCTCAACGGCGGCTGGCAGGACGTGCGGATCCCGGTCGGCGAGGCCAACCGGCTGCGCGTGGTGGCCGCCGACCACCGCACCGACGAGGACGGCTGGCTGGCCTTCAGCGCGCCCCGGATCCCGGTCGTCGACAGCATGACCCAGGTGGTCGGGCACAACCGCGCGTTCGTGGAGTGGCCGGCGGCGCTGGTGCACCCGTGCCTGCCGCCGATGCGGTTGCACAACGGCATCGCCGATCTCCCGAAGTTCCGCGTCGCCGGCGGCGGGATCATGCGGGACATGGGGCAGAGCTGGTCGGATCCCTCCGGTGGTGGGCCGTTCGGCTGGCTCAGCGTGGCCGCCAGCTACCGCGAGCTGCCGACCTACCTCGAGGGCGAGCCGCACCGCGACTGGGGCGCGCTCTACGTCGTCGACCCCTACAACGCCGGGGCGCTCCCGGCGCGGGCCGCGATGCACGTGCGCTCGGAAACCCGCTGGGGAGCCTGGGAGACGGGCCCGCTCTACGACGCCGATCCGCTGCCCGGCCCGCCGCTGAGCTCGCGCGGCAGGTCCGATCTGGAACCGGTGGTCCCGGCCGATCCCGGGGCGGACACCTGATCGACCCGCTCGTGTGAGAGTGGCCATTTCCGGATCTCGGGGAACCGCCTGATCGCTTAGGCTCGCTAACCGAGTGGGGCGCTCGCGGGCACGGCCGCCCGCGGGACGGTGCCGTTGCGGCGCCGCGTCGATCCGGCTGAGGCGCGGCCGCCGCGCGCTCCCGCGACACGCCGAGCCCTCGACGAGGAAAGAGCAGATGAGTCGCGCGCGTCCAGGTCCGGCCTCCGATCCGGTGCTCGGCACCGCCTTCGGGAGCGAGGCGCCGTGTCCGGTGTGATCCAGGGCTTCGGCGTCATCGGCGCCATCGTGCTCGTCGGCTACCTGCTGGGGCGGACCGGTGCGCTCGGCGACAACGCCCGCGAGGTGCTGACCAGGATCTCCTTCTACGTCGGCACGCCGGCGCTGCTGCTGCAGATGCTCTCCGAATCCGACGTGACCGTGCTGTTCTCGACGCCGCTGCTGGTCACCGCGCTGAGCACGTTCGCCGCGGCGGGCCTGTTCGTGCTGGTGGGACTGTGGCGCAGGTGGAACATCCGGCGCACCACGATCGGGGCGCTGTGCTCCAGCTACGTCAACGCCGGCAACCTGGGCATCCCGATCGCGGTCTACGTGCTCCGCGACGCCAGCCTGGTCGCCCCGGTGATGCTCTTCCAGCTGCTGGTGATGACCCCGATCGGGCTGACCGTCATCGACACCGCGCGGGAGGGCGGCAGCGATTCGGTGCTGGGCCGGGTGCTCGCGCCCTTCCGCAACCCCATCGTGATCTGCTCGCTGCTGGGCGTCGGGCTCTCGTTGACCGGAACTCGCATCCCCGGTCCGGTTGCCGAGCCGCTGACCCTGCTCGGCCACCTGTCGGTGCCCACGGTGCTGCTGGCGTTCGGCATCTCGTTGTGCGGCTCGACGCTGCCGGCGGGCGGGGCCGAGCGCTGGCCGGTGCTGGTCTCGGTCGGGGTGAAGTCCTTCGCGCACCCGGTGATCGCCTACGCGATCGGCGCGGGCCTGTTCGGCATGACCGGTGCTCCGCTGTTCGCCGCCGTGGTCATCTCCGCGCTGCCCGCCGCGCAGAACCTGTTCGTCTACGCCTCGCGCTACAACGTCGGCGTTCGGCTGGCCCGCGAGTCGATCCTGCTGTCCACCGTCCTGTCGGTGCCGGTGCTGTTCACCGTCACCGCGCTGCTGGGCTAGGAGCCGTCGGAAGCGCGCCCGACGAGCGCCCTGCTCGCGCGGGAACCGCCGCTGGTGCGAACGCCGAGCGCCCGCACCCGCCGCACGCCTAAGCGGGCCTCAGCGGTGGGGGAGTGCGGGTCGTGACCGGGGGCAGCGGCCCGTCGTAGCGCTCGACGTCCACGCGGGCGTGCTGACCCGCGCATCCCTGCGACAGCTCGGAGGAGGGCAGGTCGTCGGTGAGCGCGTTCGGGTTGCCGTGCGCGCACATGGTCGCCCCGTCGCGCTTCGGATCGGGCTGCGGGTCGAACCACGCACCGGTGGGCAGCACGACCACGCCCGGCCGGACCCGTTCGCTCAGGCGCGCACCCGCCAGGCAGGCGCCGCGGTCGTTGAAGATCCGGACCACGGTGCCCTCGGCGATGCCGCGCGCGGCGGCGTCGGCCGGGTGCAGGGTGATCGGCTCGCGCCCGTCCACCTTGGACTCCAGGCTGGTCGCGCCCACATCGCCCTGGCTGTGCAGCCGGGTGGGCGGCTGGTTGGCGATCAGGTGCAGCGGCCCGCCGGTGGTGCGTCGCGGTCGCAGCCAGACCGGGTGGCCGGGGCAGTCCGGGTGCCCGAAACCGTCGACGGTGGCCGAGAACAGCTCGATCCGGCCGCTGGGGGTGTGCAGCGGGTTGGCCTCCGGGTCCTGCCGGAAGCGCCGCAGCGGCGGCTGCTCGTCGACCGCGGGCAGCTCCAGCCTGCCGAGCTCCCAGAAGCGGTCGAAATCGGGCACCTGGTGGCCCCGCTCGCGCAGCGACTCGCGCCAGGTCTCGTAGAGGTGCTCCAGCCAGCCGCGCGGGCTGCGGCCCTCGGTGAACGCCTGCCGCGCACCGAGGCGATCAGCCAGCGCGGCGAAGATGAGGTAGTCGTCGCGGGCTTCGGCGTGCGGATCGAGCACCCGGTGCATCGCGGTGAGGTGGGTGTCGCGGCGACCTGCGCCGAGGTCCTCGCGTTCCAGCGTGGTGGTGGCGGGCAGCACCACGTCGGCGTGCCGGGCGGTGGCGGTCCAGTGCGTCTCGTGCACCACGACGGTCTCCGGCCGGGCGAAGGCGCGGCGCAACCGGGTGAGGTCCTGGTGGTGGTGGAACGGGTTGCCGCCCGCCCAGTAGACGAACCGGATGTCCGGGTAGGTGCGGGTCTGGCCGTTGTAGCGGTAGGTCTGCCCGGGCGAGAGCAGCAGGTCGGCGATGCGCGCGACCGGGATGAACTCCCGCACCGGGTTGGCACCCTGCGAGAGGGTGGGCAGCTTGAGCAGCGGTCCGGAGTCGCCCATCTCGGCCATCGAGCCGTAGCCGTGGCCGAAACCGCCTCCGGGGAGCCCGATCTGGCCGAGCATCGCCGCCAGCAGGATGCCCGCCCAGACCGGCTGCTCGCCGTGCTCGGTGCGCTGCAGCGACCAGGTGACGTTGACCAGCGTGCGACCGGCGGCCATCTCGCGGGCCAGCTCGCGGATGTCGTCGGCGGGGATCTCGCAGATCTCGGCCGCCCACTCCGGCGTCTTGGCCACCCCGTCGGACTCGCCCCGCAGGTAGGCGGCCACCACGTCGAACCCGGTGCAGTAGCGCTCCAGGAACGCGGTGTCGTGCAGGTCCTCGGCGAGCAGGGTGTGGGCGAGCGCGAGCTGCACGGCCACGTCGGTGCCGGGCGCGATGGAGTACCAGCGCCCGCGGGCGGGCACGTCGGCGCCCAACGGGCTTACCGCGGCGACCTGCACGCCCGGGTCGGCGGCCGAGGCGGCACCGGTGTGCAGGGTGACGCCACCGGGTGTGACCGAGAGGTTCTTGGTGGACAGCCCGCCGAAGGCCACGATCAGATCGGTGTTCTCGCGGATGGTCTCCCAGCTGTCGGCGTAGCCCAGGACCGACGAGATGCTGCCGACGACGTGCGGCAGCAGGACCTGCGAGGTGCCGAAGCTGTAGTTGTGCTTGGAGGCGGTGTAGCCGCCGATGGTGTTGAGGAACCGGTGCAGCTGGCTCTGCGCGTGGTGGAACCGCCCGGCGCTGCTCCAGCCGTAGGAGCCGCCGAAGATCGACTCGTTGCCGGACTCGTTGCGCACCCGGTCGAGCTGCGCGGCCACCAGGTCCAGCGCCGTGTCCCAATCGACCTCGACGAATTCCTCGGCTCCGCGCCCGGCGCTGGGGCCGGGTCCGCTCTCCAGCCAGCCGCGGCGGATCGCGGGCCGGGCCACGCGGGTGGCGTGCCGGGCGCTGCCGGCGACGTTGCCCAGCAGCGGCGAGGGAACCGGGTCGTCGGGGTGCGGCGCCACCCGCACGCCGCCGTCGGAGTCGGCGGCGGCCTGGTAGGCGCCCCAGTGCGAGGTCGTGGGGACCCAGCGGTCGGTCATGCGTTCCTCCTCGCTGGCCGAACCCGCGCCGACCAGCGGTTTCGAGTACATCACCGGGGTGCGGGGTGGTCAAACCAACCCCGGGTGAGGCTCGTCGCCCGAGGTTGCGGACGTCAGGAGAACGAGGCCCCGACCATCACCTCGTCGGGAGCGGTGCGCACCGACAGCCGCCCCGCGGGATCACCGCACAGCAGGACCGGATCCCCGGCGAACACCGGCCGGTTGAGCCGGTACGACAGCTCGCTGAGGCGGTGACCGTTGCGCCGGACGAGCTCGGCGAGCCCGAGCACCAGCAGCGGCCCGTGCACCACCAGGCCCGGGTAGCGCTCCACCTCCCGGCAGTAGGGCTCGTCGTAGTGGATGCGGTGCGAGTTGGCGGTCAGCGCGCTGAACCGGAACAACCGCACGGGATCCCCGGTGAACGCCTCCTGCCAGGGCTCGTCGGAGACCGGGAGCTCGGTGGGGCGCGCCGCGTGCGGGTTCTTCGCGGCGCTCTCGCCGCTGCGGTACACGTAGTCCTGCTCCTCGACGAACCGCGATCGCCCGTCCTGGTGGTACTCGCTGCGCACGGTCACGAACACCATCTCGCCGGAGCGGCCCTGCTTGACCACCACGTCGCGCAGCTCGGAGCGCCGCTCGGCGGGCGTGCCGAGCCGCAGCGGAGCGGTCACGTGCAGGCGACCGCCGGCGAACATGCGCCGCCGGTCGGGCAGCGGTGGCAGGAAGTGCCCGCGGCTCGGGTGCCCGTCGTCGCCGAGCTCGCCGTGCTCGGGCCAGTGCAGGAAGTACACCCAGTGCCACAGCGGTGGTAGGCGGGTGAGGTCGGGCTCGGGGGTGCCCAGCACCGCGGCGAGCGCTCTCGCCCGATCCGGCGGCATCGGGTCGTGCTCGACCAGCGGTTCCGGTTGCCAGTGCTGGAGGTGGCCGGTCAGCGAGGGCACGGGAGCTCCTTTGCTCGGCAGGCGGGTCGACCCGTCACAGGCCATACCGCCGCACGCGTCGCGTCAACGGACGAGGTTTGACCAACGGTGTGCGCGGTCGTACAAATATGCCCCATCGGCGGAGGAAGGGGCCGGATGGCGTCCATCGCAAGTTCGCTCGCGCAGTGGGCGACCGGGTTCGAACCGACCGAGGAAGACCTGGCCCTGGCCCGCCGCTCGCTGCTGGACACGACCGCCGTCGCGCTCGCCGCGCGCGAGCACCCCGCGACCGGGGTGGCCGCCGGACTGCCGGAGGCGGCGCGCTGGGCGGTCGCCGCGCACGTCCTGGACTTCGACGACCTGCACGTCGGCTCGACCGCGCACGTCAGCGCGGTGATCGTGCCCGCGGTGCTGGCCAGCGGCGGCGAAGCACGCGCCTACCTGGCCGGGGCCGGGGTGATGGCGCGGCTCGGGAACGCGCTGGGCTGGTCGCACTACACCGCCGGGTGGCACGCGACCTGCACCGCCGGAGCACCCGCCGCGGCGGTCGCGGCCAGCGCCGCGATGGGCCTGCCCGCCGAGCGGTTGGCGATCGCGATGGCGCTGGCCGTTCCCGCCGCGGGCGGGGTGCGGGAGGCCTTCGGCACGCACGGCAAGTCGCTGCAGGTCGGCTTCGCCGCCGACGCGGGCGTGCGCGCCGCGCGGCTGGCCGCGGCCGGCGCCACCGCCGACCCGAGGGCGGTGGACGCCTGGTTCGAGCTCGTCGGCGGGCGCGGCGAACCCGAGCTCGCCGGACCGGCCGTGCCGGGCGGGCTGGCGATCAAGGTCTTCCCCTGCTGCTACGCGATGCAGCGCCCGATCGCCGCGCTGCGCGAGATCCGCGAGCAGGTGCGCGGGGACGTGCTCGCCGTGCGGGTGCGCACCCCGAAGTCCACCGTCACCCCGCTGATCCACGACCGACCGGTAACCGGCCTGCAGGCGAAGTTCTCCATGCCCTACGCGGTGGCCACCGCGCTGTTGGACGACTACCCGGACTTCGCGGCCTTCACCGACGAGGCGGTCAACCGACCCGCTGCGCGGCGCCTGATGCGCGGCGTGGCGGCCGACTACCCGGACACCGCGGCCGACGGCCTGCTGGCGGGCGAGGTCGTCGTCGAGGTCGAGCACGACGGCGCGACGCTGCGGGTCGACCTCGCGCATCCCCCGGGCGCCCCCGCGCGCCCGCCCACCGGACCCGAACTCGCCGACAAGCTCGCCGCCTGCGGCGAGGACGTGCCCGGGCTGCTCGCGGACCCCGACTGGGCGCGGGTGCGCGAGCTGCTGTCGCGGACCTTCCCACCCGAGCGCGAAGGAGCATCCCGGTGAGCGCAGCGGACATCCTCGACGAGGCCGAGCGGCTGGTGCTGGACACGGTGCGCGAGTTCGTCGACCGCGAGGTCAGACCCGTCGCCAGCGAGCTCGAGCACGCCGACGCCTACCCGCACGAGCTCGTCGAGCAGATGAAGCGGCTGGGGATCTACGGGTTGGCCGTCCCCGACGAGCTCGGCGGCAACGAGGTCTCCACCGCCTGCTACGTCTTGATCACCGAGGAGCTCGCGCGCGGCTGGATGAGCCTGGCCGGGGCGATGGGCGGGCACACCGTGGTGGCCAAGCTGCTGCGGCACTTCGGAACCGAGGAGCAGCAGCGGCACTACCTGCCGAAGATGGCCACCGGGGAGATCCGCGCGACGATGGCGCTGACCGAACCCGGCGGCGGTTCGGACTTGCAGGCCATCTCCACCACCGCGCGCCGCGAGGGCGGCGAGTACGTGGTCAACGGCGCCAAGACCTGGATCACCAACTCCCGGCGCTCCCAGCTCATCGCGCTGCTGTGCAAGACCGATCCGCGCGCCGATCCGGCGCACGCGGGGATCTCGGTCCTGCTGGTCGAGCACGGTCCGGGGCTGACCGTCTCCCGCGATCTGCCCAAGCTCGGCTACAAGGGCGTGGAGAGCTGCGAGCTGTCCTTCGACGACCACCGCGCACCGGTGAGCGCCCTGCTGGGAGGCCAGGAGGGATGCGGTTTCGCGCAGATGATGAAGGGCTTGGAGACCGGCCGCATCCAGGTGGCGGCGCGAGCGCTGGGCGTCGGCAAGGCCGCCCTCGACGACGCGTTGCGCTACGCCCAGCAGCGCGAGAGCTTCGGCAAGCCCATCTGGAAGCACCAGTCGGTGGGCAACCACCTCGCCGACATGGCCACCAAGCTCACCGCCGCCCGCCAGCTGACCTTGCACGCCGCCCGCGAGCTCGACGCCGGCCGCCGGGTGGACATGGAAGCCGGCATGGCCAAGCTGTTCGCCTCGGAGGCGGCCATGGAGATCGCGCTGGACGCGGTGCGCGTCCACGGCGGGTACGGCTACTCGACCGAGTTCGACGTCGAGCGGTACTTCCGGGACGCCCCGCTGATGATCGTCGGCGAGGGGACCAACGAGATCCAGCGCAACGTCATCGCCGGCCAGCTCGTCCGGCGCGGCGGCGTGGACTGAAGCGGTGCCCCGCGCCGGAGACCGCGCGGGCACGCGGCCTCCGGCGCGAGCGCTAGCGCAGGTAGACGCGCTGCGGATCGACGTCCTCGCGCAGCAGGCGCAGCTCCTCGGCCCCGGGCGGGGCGATGGTGGGCAGCTCGTCGGCCACTCGCAGCGGCCAGCCGGTGGCCTCGCGGACCTGCTGGGCGGTGATTCCCGGGTGGACGGCGACCAGGCGCAGCTCCTCGCCGACGCCGTCGCGGGCGAGGACGCCGAGCTCGGTGATCACCCTGGTCACGCCCGCGCCGCGCGGGCGGATGCCGTCGGCCAGCGCGCGGTCCGGGCCGGGCGAGGTGCAGAAGTCCAGCTCGGCGACGAACGAGCGCGGATCGTGGCGGCGCATCACCACGAACACCTCGCGGGAGTTGGCCATGACCTCCATGGCCCCGCCCGAGCCGGGCAGCCGGACGTCGGGGGCGCGCCAGTCGCCGATCACCGAGGAGTTCAGGTTGCCGAAGCGGTCGATCTGCGCGGCGCCGAGGAACCCGACGTCGATGCGACCGCCCTGCAGCACGTAGCCGAACAGCGCGGTCATCGGCAGCACCGCCTCGGAATCGGTGATCAGCACCGAGTCGGCGATGGTCTCCGGCAGCTGCGCGGGATGCGCCCCGCACACCCCGGACTCGTAGACGATCTCCACGTCCGGCGCGACGGTGCGCTGGGCCAGCGAGACCGCCAGCGTGGGCAGCCCGATGCCGGCGAACACCGTGCTGGAGCCCGCGAGTTCGCGCGAGGCCACGACGGCCAGCAGCTCGGAGGGCGTGAATTCCCGGGATGGGGCAGCGGACACGATTCCTCCTCCGTCAGAGCCTGCGCCCGTAGTTGACCGGCTCGCTCCAGGCCTCGCCGACCGACAGCCCCGCCCAGCGCTCCTCGCCGAGCCTGGCCAGGTAGTCGCCGTGATCGGCGGTGCCGCGCACCCACTCGTCGAGCCAGTCGCGAAGCCGTCGCGGGTCGGCGCTGATCCGCGACCACTCCCGGTAGAACTCGCCGTCGCGGTCGTAGTAGCCCTGCGCGAAGGCCGGGTGAGCACCGCCCGGGCAGACCACCACCGCGTCGACCGCGTGGGCCGGGACGACGGTGCGGTTCGGGTCCGAGCGGATCACCTCGTCGGGCACGACCTCCTCGACGACCACGATCGCCCGGCGCGCGGCGTAGACGGCCTCGGCCTGGATGCCGGTCAGCCCCCAGATCTGGGTGTTGCCCGCGCGGTCGGCGCGCTGCGCGTGGATGATCGTCACGTCCGGGTTCAGCGGCGGCACCACGTAGATCCGCTCCGGCTCACCGCCCGGCCCCGGGTAGGGCGAGGTGACCTGCTGGATCTCCGGGTTGACCGAGGGCACGTCGCTGCCCGCGTAGGAGCGCAGCGGGTGGAACGGGAGCCGCTGCGCCCCGGCCAGGTAGCGGCAGATCATGCCGTGGTGGCTGTACTCGTCGAACCGCAGCGCGCCCGCCTCGACCCGGCGGCGCAGCTCGCCCAGCGACCCGGCGGTGGAGTTGCCGACGAACGAGGAGATCAACCGGCTCACGCAGTCCCCGGCGATGAGCTGGTCGGTGACGACGTCGGCGGTCATCCGGGCGATGGTGAGGTCGCGGAAGCCCTGCCGGATGATCTCGTGACCCGCGGCGGTCGGGATGAGGTGGGTGAAGCCCTCCAGGCAGACGGTGTCCCCGTCGGCGACGTGGGCGGCGATCGCCTCCCGCATCGAGGTCGTCTTGTCCGCTCTGCTCGGCCTCGCCTCGGCGACGGGTTCGTTCATCGCGTCTCCTGGCGGTTTTCGGTTCGGATCCAGCATCACACTGCCACTCCGGATTGATCAGGCGCCAATACCCGATTAATGTCGGATCAAGATCGAGGACGAATCAGCGGAGGACGTCGTGGAGCTGCGCCACCTGGCCTCCTTCCTCGCCGTGGCCGAGGAGCTGCACTTCGGGCGCGCGGCCAAGCGGCTGCGGATGGCGCAGCCGCCGCTGAGCCAGCAGATCCGGCAGCTCGAGAAGGAGCTCGGCGTGCAGCTCTTCGAGCGCAACACCCGCTCGGTGCGCCTGACCAACGCGGGGGAGTCCTTCCGCGAGCCCGCCCGCGCGGTGCTCGACGGGCTGGACGACGCGGTGCGCGCGGCCAAGGCCGCGGGGCGCGGCGAGCACGGCCGGGTCAGCGTCGGGTTCGCCGGCGCGTCCGCGCACGAGGCGCTCCCGCGGTTGACCCGCGCGGTGCGCGCGGCCCATCCCGGGCTGGAGCTGGTGATGCGCGGGCAGACCTACGCCAACGTCGCGCTGGCCGGGGTGGCCGACGGTTCGCTCGACCTCGGGTTCGTGCGGCTGCCGGTGAACCAGCCCGGGGTGGCCACCCGGGTGATCGAGGTGGAGGAGCTGGTCTGCGCGCTGCCCACCGACCACCCGCTGGCCGATCTCGAGCGCATCCCGATCGAGCGGCTGGCCGAGGAGCCCTTCGTCAGCTTCCCGGCCAACGCCGGCTCCACGCTGCGCGATGCGATGGTCAAGGCCTGCGTGGCGGGCGGGTTCAACCCGCGCGTGGTGCAGGAGGCGCCGGACTCGTACACGATCCTGGCGCTGGTGGCCGCCGGCGTGGGGGTGACCCTGACGCTGAGCTCCTGCCAGCACATCCAGCAGACCGGTCTGGTCTACCGCCCGCTGGCCGGGGAGCCGATCCGGTTGCGCGCGGCACTGGCCTGGCGCGCCGACAACACCAACGCCGCGCTGCGCACCGTGCTCGACATCGCCGAGACCGCGCTGCCCACCCCGGGTTGATCGCCGCGCATTGATCAGCGCTGCGTCTCGCTGCGGCACGGATTCTGTATTGGACGGCTACATGCCCGGGGTGGCACTGTTCCGCCGTTCACATCGGACGGTGCCGGTCCACCGCACCGATGGCACCGAGGTTCGAGGGAGAAACTCATGGGTGCGGCGGAAGCGCGCGCGCAGAGCCGAACGGCCCGGCGGGCGGGCATCGGGGCGTTCATCGGATCGACGATCGAGTGGTTCGACTTCTACATCTACGGAACGGCTTCGGCGCTGGTGTTCGACCAGGTCTTCTTCCCGGAGCTCTCCGGCGCGCTGGGCACCCTGGTGGCCTTCGCGACGTTCTGGGTCGGCTTCCTGGCGCGCCCGCTCGGCGGGGTGATCTTCGGGCACGTCGGAGACCGGTTGGGCCGCAAGAAGACCCTGGTCATCACGCTGCTGATGATGGGCATCGCGACCACGCTGATCGGTCTGCTGCCCGGCTACGCCCAGATCGGCGCGTGGGCGCCGGTGCTGCTGGTGACCATCCGGATGGTGCAGGGCATCGGGCTCGGCGGTGAGTGGGGCGGCTCGGTGCTCATCGCCTCCGAGCACGCCCCGAAGGGACGCTCCATCCTCTACGGCGCGTTCGCCCAGCAAGGCTCCCCGGTCGGGAACGCGCTGAGCACCCTGAGCTTCCTGCTGGTCAGCGGGTTGCCCGAGCCCGCGATGCTCAGCTGGGGCTGGCGGATCCCGTTCCTGGCCTCGGCCGCGCTGGTGGTCGTGGGGCTGCTCATCCGGCTGCGCGTGGCCGAATCGCCCGCGATGGAGCGCGTGCTCGCCCAGCAGCGCACCGCGAAGCTGCCGGTCTGGCAGGTGGTCCGGGAGCACCCGGGGCTGCTGGCGCTGGGCATCGGCGCCTGCACCATCGGGTTGTCGGCGACCTACTTCAAGACCACGTTCGCGCTGTCCTGGGCGACCAGCGACCTCGGCTACGCGCGGTCGGACTTCCTGACGATCGTGCTGGTGGCCACGTTGACCCAGATCGTCGTGCAGCCCTTCGGCGCGGTGCTGGCCACCTGGATGCGCAGCCTCTCGCGCGCGGTGACGCTGATGCTGCTGCCCGAGATCGTCCTGCTGCCGCTGATGTTCGTGCTCATCGGCACCGAGGACTACGCGCTGGCGATGATCGGCGTGGCGGCGGCGACCGTTCCGCACTGCCTGTACTACTCGGCGCTGGCCGGGATCCTGGCCGGGCGCTTCCCGGCGGAGGTGCGCTACACCGGCCTGTCGCTGTGCTACCAGCTCTGCGGCACCCTGCTCGGCGGTACCACGCCCGTGGTGGGGCAGTTCCTGCTCAACAGCACCGGGTCGATCAACGTCGTGATCGCGTACGCGCTGTTCCAGGTGCTGCTGAGCCTCGGTTGCATGCTGCTGATCCTGCGCCGCCCGAACCACGAGTCCCGGGCTCCGGTGCAGCGCGCGCGAGCGGGCAGCCCCGCCTGAGCGCGCCGCGCGCGGCCGGGTGGTGGTCGGGCCGCGCGGCGCAGTACGGTCTTGGCCGACGTTGCAGGAGTCCGCATTGGACACCGGATGGGGAACGTGCATGGCCTACTTCATCGAGACCTTCGACAAGCAGGATTCGCAGGAGCTGCGGCAGGCGCACCGGCGGGAGCACCTCGACTACCTCGAGGAGAACAAGCAGCTCCTGCTGGCCTGCGGGGCCAAGATCGATGACGACTCGGGCGCCGCCACCGGCGGGGTCTACCTGCTCGACGTGGAGACGCGCGCCGAGGCGGAGACCTTCATCGCCAAGGACCCGTTCACCCAGGAGGGGCTGTTCGCCGAGATCAGGATCTCGGCGTGGCGCAAGGCCTTCCTCGACGGCCAGAGCTACGTGTGACGATCGGCCACCTGGCCGGTCGGTGCGCGGGGCCGGGGTCGCACGCGCGGACCGGGCCCCGCGCGAGAGCTCACCCCCAGGCGCCCAGCGCCCTGCGGGACTCGAACCGGCGCCGCCGGCCGCTGATCGGATCGGTGAACTCCAGCGACCTGGCCAGCAGCTGCAGCGGCTCCGAGAAGTCGTCGGCCGCGCGCTCGCGCACCCGGGGGTAGAGGTCGTCGCCGAGGATCGGGACCTCCAGCGAGTTGAGGTGCACCCGCAGCTGGTGGGTGCGTCCGGTGCGCGGCAGCAGCCGGTAGCGGGCCAGACCGGCGCGGTGCTCCAGCAGCTCCACCCGGGTCTCGGCGTTGGGCTCGCCGGGCTCCTCGCGCGCCGCGAGCACGCCGCGGTGCTTGACGATCCTGCTGCGCACGGTGCGCGGCAGGCGCAGATCCGGGCGGTGCGGCGCGATGGCCTCGTACTCCTTGTCGACCAGCCGGTCGTGGAAGAGGGTCTGGTAGGCCCCGCGGTGCTCCGGGGCGATCACGAACAGCACCACGCCCGCGGTGGCCCGGTCCAGGCGGTGCGCGGGGGTCAGCTCGGGCAGGGCGAGCTGCCTGCGCAGCCGGACCAGCGCCGTCTCGGCCACGTGCCCGCCCCGCGGGGTGGTGGCCAGGAAGTGCGGCTTGTCGACGACCAGCACGCGGTCGTCGCGGTGCAGCACGTCGAGCTCGAAGGGGACCGGTGTCTCCTCGGGAAGGTCGCGGTGGAACCACACGAAGGTGCCCGGCCGGAAGGCGGCGTCCGGCGCGACCGGCCCGTCCAGCGAGACGAAACGGCCCTCGCGCAGCATCGCCTCGATGCGGTCGGGAGCGAGCTTGGGGATCCGGTCGACCAGGAAGTCCCGCACGGTCGCCCACCGGCCGTCGGCGGGCAGCCGCAGCCGGACCGGGTCGAGCCCGTGCCGCTGCGGCAGCGGGGAGCGGAGCTTGCGGCGCATGACCGCACCAGGATAGCCGCGCCGCGAGCGGCTCGGCGGCGCGCACCGAGGGCTCGCGCGCGGCGACCGGAAGGCCCGCCGGGCGAAGCGTTCCCGGACTGCGCTCAGCCGAGCAGCTTGGCGATGAACCAGCCCACCCGGCTGACCTTGCGGATCTTGGGAGCGCTCTCCACGCCGTGGATCTCCCACTGCTGCCCGCACTCGGGGCACTTCCACAGCCCGATCTGCCGCGCCTCGACAGCGCAGGGGTGCCCCCGTCGTCCTCGTCGCATGCCTTGATCACACCACAAGCCGGCGGTGCGATCGACCTCGACGATCGAGTGACCGGGACCTTCGACCTATCGCTTCTGTCCGGTTCTTCCGTATCGTCGGCCTCTCGGCGAGAGGGGGCTGCATGGCGTCAGGAGTGCGGATCAGTCTTGCGGGCAGCAGCTGGGGTCCTGGCAGGCGTGGTCGAGCCCGGGCAGCGGCGTAGCGGTGACGTGGCGGGCGCGGTCGATGGTCAGGCCGGCCAGCACCCCGCCCGCCGCGCACAACCCCGCGGAGACGAGCATCGCGGTGCCGAAACCGGGGCCCAGGGGAGCGCCCGCGGCGGTGCCCGACAGCCCCGCGACCACCGGCAGCACGGCCACGGCCAGCAAACCGGCCAGCCGGGAGACCGCGTTGTTCACCCCGGACGCCACGCCGCCGCGCTCGGCTGACACCGAGGCCAGCACCGCCGAGGTCAGCGGCGCCACGGTGATCGACAGGCCGAGCCCGAACACGAGGACGCCCGGCAGCACGCCGGTGAGGTAGCTCGCGCCGGGCACCGCTCTGGTCAGCAGCACCAGCCCCAGCGCGCAGCCGAGCGGGCCGATGATCATCGGCAGGCGCGGCCCGGTGCGCTGGGCCAGGCCGCCGACCCGGCCGGAGAGCACGAGCATGACGACGGTGATCGGCAGCGTGGCCACCCCGGCCTGCAGCGCGGTGTAGCCCATCGACTGCTGCAGCTGCAGCGACAGCAGGAACAGCGCCCCGCTCAGCGCGGCGTAGACGGTCAGCGTGGTCAAGTTCGCCCCGGTGAACTGCCGCGAGCGCAGCAGGGCCGGCGGCATCAGCGGCGCCGGGTGCCGCGCTTCGATCACCGCGAAGGCCACCAGCGCGGTCAGGCCGAGCGCCGCGGCCGTGCCGGTCAGCGGCGTCCAGCCGACTCCGGGGATCTCGATGAGGGCGAACACCGCTCCGGCCAGGCCGGTGGTCACCGCGATCGCGCCTCCCACGTCGGGAGGACCGGCCACCTCGGTGCTGCGCGATTCCGGGACCCGTCGCAGCGCGAGCATCGCGGCGGCCGCGATCGGCAGGTTGATCAGGAAGACCCAGCGCCAGGACGCGGCATCGACCAGCCAGCCGCCGACGAACGGGCCGATGGCCGAGGACACGCCGGTCAACCCGGCCCACCGGCCCACGGCCACGCCGCGGTCCTGCTCCCGGATCGTCGCGTTGATCAGCGCCAAGCTGCCCGGGACCAGCAGCGCTCCGCCCACGCCCTGCGCCAGCCGGGCGAGGATCAGCACCGGGCCGGTCGGCGCGAGGCCGCAGGCCAGGGAGGCCGCGGTGAACACCACCATGCCGATGGCGAACACCCGGCGGCGCCCGTAGCGGTCGCCGAGCGCCCCGCCGAGCAGCAGCAGCGAGCTGAGGGTGAGCAGGTAGGCGTCCAGCACCCACTGCTGCACCCGCAGCCCGCCCTCGACGTCCCGGCCGATGGCGGGCAGCGCCACGTTGACCACCGAGCCGTCCAGGAAGGCCACCCCCGAACCGAGGATGGTGGCCACCAGGATCCAACGCCCGGATCGCGATCCGAGAGCCACGCCGTCCACCGCGCGACCATACTGTCGCCGGACGCGGCTCGCGTGCTCGCCCGAGCGCCGGACGGGCCGCGGCCCGCCCGGCGCAGCGATCGAACGGCGGTCAGGTCCTCGGCAGGGCGAGCCCCTCGGCGCCGAGCTCGGAGGTCACGGCCTCGGGGGAGTAGCGGCGCAGCAGGCCCAGGCCGAGCTGGGCCCGACGCACCCGCTCCTTGCCCAGCGCCACGGCGGTGGGCGTGAGGTGGGTGCCGCTCGGGTAGATGTTCGGCGCGTTGCGCAGGCCGAACTTCACGTACACCGGCGCGGCCACGCGCACGATCTCGGCGATCTCGAAGTGCCGCACGAACCCGCCCATGTCGTCCGGGGCCTCCACGTAGACGTCCAGCGGGAGGTCGGTGGCCGCCCGGATGGCCGCCAGCTGCGCGAGGCTGAGGTCGGTGGGCACGTTGTAGGTGTCGGCGCCGAGGTCCTCGGCGATGCGCACCGACGCCGGGTTGGCCAGGCCCATCTGCACGCTGATCTTGAACTGCAGGTCGCCGGGCAGGTCCCCGGCCTCGCGCATCCGAGCGGCCATCTGCAGCACGCCGAGGTCGGTGATCAGCACGCTGCGGATGCCGGCCTCGGCGGTGCGCCGGATGTCCTCGAGCACGTGCACCAGCTGCTCGGTGCCGCGCGCCTGCGCCGCGACCGGGGCGCCGCCGGAGGAGGTGGCCATCGGGCTGGTGTCCCAGCCGGCCAGCGGACGCGCGAACAGGCTCAGCTCCACCGAGCGCTGGGCCGCGGTGCCCGACATGGCGGCCAGCTCCTCGTCGGTCAGCAGCATCCCGCCGCTGCCCTGAGAGATGCGGTGCACCCGCACGCCGCGCGCATCGGCCTCGGCCAGCACGGCCTCCAGGACCTCGGGGCCTTCGGTGCTGGGGATCTCCACCCGGTACTGGGCGCCATCGGGGAACCGCTCGGCGCTGGGAAGCGGGGCGTCCTCGCCCGGCAAGCCTTGCGAGCGCAGGAATTCGCGTGTCTGGTCCACCGGCAACTCCGTCCGATACTTCGAACAACGTTCGCAAAATCGTATGGTGGTCGGAGACCGAAGGTCAAGAAACCTCTTGACGCGAGCCGGCATCGGATACGATGTTCGAAATATCGGTCAACCGACCGGTCGGAACGAGGGAAGGAGTGCGCGGTGGCACGAGCTGTACCGGCCGTGGAACGGGCCTTCGACGTCCTGGAGCTGTTCCTGGAGGCGCAGGAGCTGAGCGCGCCGGAGATCACCGCGCAGCTCGGCCTGCCGCGCACCACCGTGCACGAGCTCGTCGGCACGCTCAACGAGCGCGGCTACCTGATGCCCACGGGGCGCGGCAGCAACAAGTACCGGCTCGGCGTGCGCAGCTTCCAGCTGGGGGCCGCCTACGCCGAGCGGCTGGACCTGGCCAGGGAGGGGCACGCGGTCGCCGAGGAGATCGCCGAGCGCTGCCAGGAGACGGTGCACGTGGGCGTCCGGGAGGGCACCGACGTGCTCTACGTAGCCAAGGTCGACAGCAGCCACCCGGTGCGCATGGTCTCGGCGGTGGGCCGCAGGCTGCCCGCGCACTGCACAGCGCTGGGCAAGGTGCTGCTCGCCGAGCTGCCCCGCACCGAGCTCGACGACCTCTACGCCGAGCGCGAGCTGCAGGCGATGACCGACCAGAGCATCACCAGCGGGAAGGCGCTGCGCGAGGAGCTCGACGAGGTCGCCGCCGACGGCGTGGCCCGGGAGTACCGGGAGTCCAACGAGTCCGTGGCCTGCGTGTCGGCGCCGGTGCGCGACCAGAACGGCCGGGTGGTCGCCGCGATGAGCATCTCGGTGCCGATCCTGCGCTGGAACGACGAGACCGAGACCGCGCTGCGCGAGCTGGTCCGGGAGGGGGCGACCGCCCTGTCCGAGCGGCTGGGCCACAGCGGATGAGGTGATCGCGGCGGCGCGTCCGCCGGGCCCGACGCATCGGGCCGCTCGCGCCGCCGAGCGGCGGCGCGGCGCCGTCAGTGGCGCACGATCACCACGGGACACTTGGCGTGCACGGCCGCGCGCTGGCTCACCGACCCCAGCAGGGCCTTGTAGAAGCTGCCGTGGCCGCGGCTGCCGACGACCAGCAGCTCGGCTTCGTCCGAGGCGTCGACCAGGACCTGGGCGGCGTGGCCGTGCACCAGCTCGCGCTCGATCTGGACGTCGGGGTCCTGCTGCTGCATCTCCTCGACGGTGTCGTCGAGGCACTTGCGGGCGGAGTCCTCGAAGTCGTCGGGCGGCATCGGGCCGCCCTCCCAGGAGTAGAACGCGGGGAACTCCCAGGCGCCGATGGCGCGCACGACGGCCCCGGAGAGCTTGGCCTGCTTCTGGGCCCAGCGCAGCGCGCACTTCGACGACTCCGAGCCGTCCACCCCGACGATGATTCGCTGCTCGGCCATCACGCCCTCCCGATGCCACGAGGTCCCGCCGGATCACTCCGAGTGTCCGACGTCGCCGGGCTCCATGGAAGTACCTGCCGCTGATCTCGTGCAATCCGACGCGGGCGCGGGGCCTCGGTCAGGTGAACTCGTCCTCGATCGCGCGGGCGGCCGCGCGGGTGCAGTTGCCCATGTCTTCGGCGGCGGCCGCGGCCTGGTCGAGCGCCACGTGGCTGTCGGCGGGCTCGATCCCGCCGCGGGCGGTGTCGGCGGCGAGCTGGTCGAGCTCGCGGGCCAGCCGAGCGCTGGCGGCGCTGAGGTCCAGTAACGCCTCCCGGGCCCGCAGCGCGTCGGCCCGCGATCCGGCCAGGCCGTGCGCGCCCGCGCGCAACCGCGTGCCGATGTCGGAGACCATCTCGGTGGTGCGCGAGAGGTCTTGCCAGGTCGGCTTGCTCATCATCGGATCGCCTCGACTTCCGGTGCCGCCCGCAGAACCCGGTGCCCGTGCGCCGGAGGGCTCACCCGCCGACTACCCGCGAGCGCGCGGTGCCAAGCGTGAGCTCGCTCGCACTGCCAGCGCGGATGCGGCCGCGCTCGCGGCCACGGCGATCCGGCGGGAGGTGGGCACCGCGGCGCGGTTCCGGAACACCTCGTAGTCGGATTCGACGATGCGGTCGAGGATTTCGCCGTAGAGCGTGAAGGCGGTTCGCACGCACGGTCGCGCCTGCGGGGACAGCAGTTCGATTCCCCCGACCGCCGAGCGGTACCGGGCGCGGGTGCGGGCCACCTGGTCGGCCAGCGCTCGCCGGACGCGCTTGTCGGGGCGGCCGGTCTCGCGGCACCGGGCGAGCCGGTCGCGGTCCACGCCGAACGCGGCCAGCTCGTCGAGCGGCAGGTAGACCCGGCCGCGGTCGAGGTCCTCGGCGACGTCGCGCAGGAAGTTGGTCAGCTGGAAGGCAACGCCCAGCTCCGCCGCGTGCGGGCGGGCCTGCTCGATCGGGCAGATCGTGCCCAGCACGGGCAGCAGTTGCAGGCCGATGACCGCCGCCGAGCCGTGCACGTAGTCCTCGAGCGCGGCGCGCGTGGGGTAGTCGCTGACCGTGAGGTCCATCCGCATCGAGGCCAGGAAGTCCTCGAACAGCGCTCGGTCGATGCGGTAGCGCGCCGCGGTGTCGGCCAGGGCCGCCAGCACCGGTTCGGGGCTCGATCCGGTGTCCAGCGCCTCGGTCAGCCGCTTGTCCAGGTGATCGAGCTCCAGCGCGCGGTCGGCGGGCGAGCGCGCGCCGGTGTCGTCGACGATGTCGTCGACCTGGCGGGCGAAGCCGTACAGCGCGTGCACCGCGGGGCGGGTGGCCGCGGGCAGCAACCGGGTGGCCAGGAAGTAGGTGCGGCCGTGCTCGGCGTTGAGCCGCCGGGACCGCAGGTAGGCCTCGCGCAGAGCGATCGGGACGCCGGCCGCGTCGAGCTCGCGGCGCGCCGCCACCACCTCCCAGGGACCCGCGCTCATGGTCCGAATCTCAGCACATCGCGGGGAGCTCGGCGGCGTCGGAACCCGCCCGCGGTGAACCCCATCACGCGGGGCGGTGCGGTCGGCCGCCGGTCGCGACCCACGTCCACTCCCGATCGCGACCGACGGCCTCGCGTGGCGGAATCCCCTCTGCGTTCCGCACGCGCGTGGGCGCTGCCCACGTGATCGGGACCGCCCGGCTCGGCAGCTATGACGCGCTTTCGGCAAAATTTTCGCAGCGTCGCCCGACCAGCGCGGAGTTGCGCCGTCACCACGGGTGTGGTGCGCGGCGGGGCGCTCAGGCCGGACCGGAGCGCAGTCCGTCGAAGGCGATCTTGGTGACCGCCTCGGCGACGTGCTCGGCCCGCAGCCCGCGGGCCGGCCGGTACCACTCGATGATCGAGTTGACCATGCCGAACAGCAGCCTGCTGGTCAGCGCCGGATCCACGTCCGGGCGGATGCTGCCCTCGCGCTCGGCCTCCTTGACCAGGTCGCTGACGACCTGGTCGAACTCGCGGCGCCTGCTCAGCGCCTGGCGCTCGACGCGGGTGTTGCCGCGCACCCGCAGCAGCAGCGTCACGAACGGCAGCTCGTCGACGAGCACCTGCACGCTGCGGCGCACCACGTGCTCGAGCCGGTCGATGGCCGGGCCGGTGGTGGCAGCGGGCTCGTCGACCACCGCGAACAGGGCGTCCAGCGCGCGGTTCACGCCCAGGCGCAGCAGCTCGTCCTTGCCCGAGACGTGGTAGTAGATCGCCGACTTGGTGATCCCCAGCCGGCCTGCGAGGACCTCCATGCTGGTGCCGTCGTAGCCGCGCTCGTTGAACACCTGCACGGCCACGTCGAGCAGGCCGTCCAGGTCGTAGCCGGGACGGCCCCTGCGGTTGGTGCGCTCTGCCATCGGTTCTCGGACTCCCCGCTCACGACTCCCGCCGATCGACGATACGTCGCAGCTTGCCCACCGATCGCTCCAACGTGTCCGGATCCACCACGTCGACCGCGGTGCTGACCCCGACGCCGTCCTTGACCGCCCGCATCAGCTCGTGTGCCGCTGACTCGCGCCGCGCCGCCGGGCAGTCGTCCCTGGCCTCGACCCGCACGGTCATCCGGTCCATCCGGCCCTCCCGGTCGAGCACCAGCTGGAAGTGCGGCGAGAGCCCGTCGGTGCGCAGCACGACCTCCTCGATCTGGGTGGGGTAGACGTTGACGCCGCGCAGGATGATCATGTCGTCGCTTCGGCCGGTCACCTTGGCCATCCGGCGCATCGGCCGCGCCGTGCCGGGGAGCAGCCGGGTCAGGTCGCGGGTGCGGTAGCGGATGATCGGCAGCGCCTCCTTGGTCAGCGAGGTGAACACGAGCTCGCCCTCGCTGCCGTCGGGCAGCGCCTCCTCGGTGATCGGGTCGATCACCTCCGGGTAGCAGTGATCCTCCCAGACGTGCAGCCCGTCCTTGGTCTCCACGCACTCCTGCGCCACCCCGGGGCCCATCACCTCGGAAAGCCCGTAGATGTCCACGGCGTGGATGCCCATCCGCTGCTCGATCTCGGCGCGCATGCCGTCGGTCCACGGCTCCGCGCCGAAGATGCCCACCTGCAGCGAGGTCTCGCGCGGATCGATGCCCTGGCGCTCGAACTCGTCGAGCAGGGTCAGCATGTAGGTCGGCGTGATCATGATGATCTCCGGCCGGAAGTCCCGGATGAGCTGCACCTGCCGGGTGGTCATGCCGCCGGAGGCGGGGATGACCGTGCAGCCCAGCCGCTCGGCGCCGTAGTGCGCGCCGAGCCCGCCGGTGAACAGCCCGTAGCCGTAGGAGACGTGCACCTTGTGCCCGGGGCGCCCGCCCGCGGCGCGGATCGAGCGGGCCATCAGCTCCGCCCAGGTGTCCAGGTCGTGCTGGGTGTAACCGACCACGGTGGGCAGCCCGGTGGTGCCCGAGGAGGCGTGCAGCCTGCGCACCTGCTCCATCGGCACCGCGAAGCTGCCGAACGGGTAGTGCTCGCGCAGGTCGTTCTTGGTGGTGTGCGGGAACTTCGCCAGATCCGCCAGGCAGCGGCAGTCCTCCGGGCGCACCCCGGCGGCGTCGAACTTCCGCCGGTACATCTCGACGTTGTCGTAGGCGTGCCGCAGCGTCCACTGCAGCCGGCGCAGTTGCAGGTCGGCGAGCTCGTCGGGGGTGGCGCGCTCGGCCTCGGACAGCAGCGTCGGGTCCGGTGCGGTCATCGCGTGTCCTCTCAGGTCCGCTCGTCGTTGAGCGATCTGCTGTGGCCGCGGAACTCCGCGACGGTCTGCCCGTCGCGGGCCACGGTGACGTCGTAGATCCCGCTGCGCCCGAAGCGGGTGCGCTCGCGCGCGGTGGCCACCAGCTCCTCGCCGAGCGCGACCGGGCGCACGAAGGTGATGTCGGCCCGCGCGGCCACGGTGGTGGGGCCGTGGCTGTTGCAGGCGCAGGCGAACGCGGTGTCGGCGAGCAGGAACAGGTAGCCGCCGTGGGCGATGTCGTGCCCGTTGACCATCGACTCGGTGATCCGCATCCGCGTGCGCGCGTAGCCCGGGCCGGTGTCGGTGAGCTCGATGCCCAGCGCCCGCGAGGCGTCGTCGGCGTCGAACATCACCCGAGCCGGGTCCGGATTGCCGGGATCCTGCATTGGCCCACCGCCTCATTACCGAACGAATAGTCGGTAATTAATCCCGCTCGTCTCGCCGGTGTCAAGAGCGGGCGCTCGCGATGGATCTCTGGCTCGGTCAAGAGCGGGGCGGGGCCGCGCAGGCGCTGTTCCCGGCGGGTCGACGGTGCTAATTTCTGAATGAACGGTCGGTAAAGACGAGGAGGTCGGCGGCGGATGTCTGCTCTACCCAGCTACGTGGGCGGCAAGTGGCAGCGACCAGCGCAGGACGGAACGCCGGTGCACGACGCGGTCACCGGGGCCGAGGTAGCCAGGGTGTCCTCGGCGGGAGTCGACATGGGCGCGGCCCTGGAGCACGGGCGCTCCCGCGGCGGCCCGGCGCTGGGCGAGCTGACCTTCCACCAGCGCGCGGCCCTGCTCAAGAGCCTCGCCTCGCACCTGCGCGAGCACCGCGAGGAGCTCTACGCGCTCTCGGCGCGCACCGGCGCCACGCGGGGCGATTCGAAGTTCGACGTCGACGGCGGCATCGGCGCGCTGTTCGCCTACTCCAGCAAGGGGCGCCGCGAGCTTCCCGCGGGCTCGGTCTACCTCGACGGCCCGGTCGAACCGCTGGGCAAGGGCGGCACCTTCGCCGCCCAGCACGTGCTGACCCCGCTGCGCGGCGTGGCGGTGCAGATCAACGCGTTCAACTTCCCCGTGTGGGGGCCGCTGGAGAAGTTCGCCCCCGCGTTCCTGGCCGGGGTGCCCAGCCTGATCAAGCCGGCCACGCCGACGGCCTACCTCACCCACCGCCTGGTCGAGCTGATGGTCGACTCCGGACTGCTGCCCGAGGGCTCGGTGCAGCTGGTCTGCGGCAGCGCGGGCGATCTGCTCGACCACCTCACCGACCAGGACCAGGTGGCCTTCACCGGCTCGGCGACCACCGCGCAGCGCCTGCGCACCCACCAGGCGGTGGCGGCCAACTCGGTGCGGTTCAACGCCGAGGCCGACTCGCTCAACTGCTCGGTGCTGGGCCCGGACGCCACCGCGGGCACGCCCGAGTTCGACCTGTTCGTCGACCAGCTGGTCACCGAGATGACGGTCAAGGCCGGCCAGAAGTGCACCGCGATCCGCCGCGCCCTCGTGCCCGCGGCGCGGGTGGACGAGGTCGTCGAGGCCGCTCGCGAGAAGCTCTCCGGCATCGCGGTCGGCAACCCCACCAGCGAGCAGGTGCGGATGGGAGCGCTGGCGAGCACCGAGCAGCGCGAGGAGGTGCGCCGCTCGCTGAAGGCCCTGCTGGAAGCGGGCACCCTGGTGCACGGCGACCCGGAGGACTTCGAGGTCGTCGACGCCGACGCCGAACGCGGCGCGTTCCTGCCGCCGCTGCTGCTGCGCTGCGACGACCCGGACCTGCCGCAACCGCACGAGGTCGAGGCCTTCGGGCCGGTCAGCACCCTGCTGCCCTACGACGACACCGCCCACGCCGTCGAGCTCGCCCGGCGCGGCAAGGGCAGCCTCGTCGGCTCGGTGGTCAGCGCCGACCCGGCCTTCAACCGCGAGGTCGTGCTCGGAGCGGCCTCCCGGCACGGCCGGATGCTGGTGCTGAACCGCGACGACGCGGGGGAGAGCACCGGGCACGGTTCCCCGCTGCCCGCGCTGGTGCACGGCGGGCCGGGGCGCGCCGGCGGCGGCGAGGAGATGGGCGGGGTCCGCGGGGTCCTACACCACATGCAGCGCACCGCCGTGCAGGCCGACCCCGCCACGCTCACCGCGATCACCGGGCAGTGGGTCCCGGGCGCGCCGCGCAGCGAGACCGAGCAGCACCCGTTCCGCAAGCACCTCGAGGACCTGCGCGTCGGCGACACCGTGGTCGCCGGTCCGCGCACCATCACCGACGCCGACGTGGCGCACTTCGCCGAGTTCACCGGCGACACCTTCTACGCCCACACCGACGACCGGGCCGCGGCGGCCAACCCGTTCTTCGACGGTCGCGTCGCGCACGGCTACCTGGTCGTCTCCTTCGCCGCGGGACTGTTCGTCGACCCCGACCCGGGTCCGGTGCTGGCCAACTACGGGCTGGAGAACCTGCGGTTCCTCACGCCCACCTACCCGGGGGACGCGATCACCGTGACCATGACCGCCAAGCAGATCACCCCGCGGATCAACGCCGAGCACGGCGAGGTGCGCTGGGACGTCGACGTCACCAACGGCGACGGCGACTCGGTGGCCAAGTACGACGTGCTCACGCTGGTCGCCAAGCGCAGCGGGGAGGCAGCATGACCGGCACCCTCGACGAGACCGCCCTGCAGGAGCACTTCGAGCGCCGCGTCGCCGGCGAGGAGCGCATCGAGCCGCGCGACTGGGTGCCCGAGGGCTACCGCAAGACGCTGGTGCGCCAGATCGCGCAGCACGCGCACTCCGAGATCATCGGCATGCAACCGGAGGGCAACTGGATCACCCGGGCGCCGAGCCTGCGGCGCAAGGCGATCCTGCTGGCCAAGGTGCAGGACGAGGCCGGCCACGGGCTCTACCTGTACTCGGCTGCCGAGACCCTGGGCGTGGACCGGTCGGAGCTGACCGACAAGCTCATCGACCAGCGGCAGAAGTACTCGTCGATCTTCAACTACCCGACGCTGAACTTCGCCGACATCGGCGTGATCGGTTGGCTGGTCGACGGCGCGGCGATCTGCAACCAGGTGCCGCTGTGCCGCAGCTCCTACGGTCCGTACGCGCGGGCGATGGTGCGCATCTGCAAGGAGGAGTCCTTCCACCAGCGGCAGGGCTACGAGCTGCTGATGACGATGATGCGCGGCACGCCCGAGCAGCGGGAGATGGTGCAGGACGCCACCGATCGGTGGTGGTGGCCCTCGCTGATGATGTTCGGCCCGCCCGACGGGGATTCGCCCAACACCCAGCAGTCGATGGCCTGGCGCATCAAGCGGCACACCAACGACGAGCTGCGGCAGAAGTTCGTGGACATGACCATCCCGCAGGCCGAAGCGCTCGGCGTCACCCTGCCCGACCCGGACCTGCGGTGGAACGACGAGCGCGGGCACTACGACTTCGGCGAACCGGACTGGTCCGAGCTCAAGCGGGTGATCTCCGGCGACGGGCCGTGCAACGAGCAGCGCATCGCGCGCCGCCGCGAAGCGCACGAGGACGGCGCCTGGGTGCGCGAGGCGGCCGCCGCGCACGCCGCCAAGCAGGCCGCACGAGAGGAGGTCGGAGCATGACCGCGCAGGAATCCGGCGCGCCGCGCGCGTCCTGGCCGCTGTTCGAGGTGTTCGTGCGCGGCAAGCGCGGGCTCAACCACGTGCACGTGGGCTCGCTGCACGCCGCCGACGAGGAGATGGCGCTGCACAACGCCCGCAACCTCTACACCCGGCGCAACGAGGGCGTGAGCATCTGGGTGGTGCGCGCCGAGGCGATCACCGCCTCCAGCCCCGACGAGAAGGACCCGTTCTTCACCCCCAGCGGGGACAAGGTCTACCGGCACCCGACCTTCTACCAGATCCCCGAAGACGTCCCGCACATGTGAGGTCTCCAGATGTCCTTCGACAACGCCTACCAGGCCCTGGCGGCCGCTGACGACGGCGAGTCGCGCTGGGCCTTCGGCACCGGGTTCGACGACCCGCTGTCCGGTGTGGACACCAGCCTCCCCGAGGGCGTCGACGGCGCGGCGCTGGGCGCCTACTGCCTGATGCTCGGCGACGACGCGCTGATCGCGGCGCAGCGGCTGACCGAGCTGGTCACCCGCGCGCCCGAGCTCGAGGACGAGCTCGCCCTGGCCAACATCGCGCTGGACCTGCTCGGGCAGGCGCGGCTGCTGCTCAGCCGAGCAGGGCAGGTCGACGCCACCGGGCGCGACGAGGATCAGCTGGCCTGCTTCCGCGACGAGCGGGAGTTCCGCAACGTCCGGTTGGTCGAGCTGCCCACCGGGCACTTCGGGCAGACCATCGCCCGGCTGCTGGTGTTCAGCGCCTGGCGGCTCGCGCTGCTGCGCCGCCTCGCCGAATCGCGCGACCCGGTGCTGGCCGCCATCGCCGCCAAGGGCGTCAACGAGGTCACCTACCACCGCGACTACGCCGCGCAGTGGCTGGTGCGCCTCGGCGACGGCACCGAGCTCTCCCACGAGCGCGCCCAGCACGGGCTCGACGAGGTCTGGCCGCTGGTGGGCGAGCTGTTCGACACCCACGCCGTCGAGCGCGCGCTGCCCGGCACCGCGGTCCCGGCCGCCGAGCTGCGCGAGGAGTTCGACGAGGTGATCGCGCAGGTGTGCGCGGCGGCCGCGCTCGCGGTGCCGCAGGCGTCCCCGCGCGCTCGCGTCGGCGGCCGCGGCGGTCGCGACGGCGTGCACACCGAACACCTCGGCTACCTGCTGGCCGAGATGCAGAGCCTGGCCCGCGCGCACCCGGAGGCGACGTGGTGACCACCACCGGACCCGGCCTGGCTCGTGCGCGCGAGGTCGCCGAGCACGTCACCGACCCGGAACTGCCCGTGCTCACGCTGGCCGACCTCGGCGTGCTGCGCGAGGTCGAGCTCTCCGGCGAGACCGTGATCGTGTCGATCACCCCGACCTACTCGGGCTGCCCGGCGCTGCGCGAGATGCGCGCCGACGTCGAGAACCGGCTGCGCGCGGCCGGATTCGCCGACGTCGAGGTGCGCACGGTGCTGGATCCGCCGTGGAGCACCGACTGGATCACCGCCGAGGGCCGTCGCAAGCTCGCCGAGTACGGCATCGCACCACCGGGTTCGGCACCGCAGCGCGCACCGGGCCCGGTACCGCTGACCCTGCAGGCGCCGCCGACGCGGGTGGACTGCCCGCGCTGCGGCTCGCCGGAGACCGAGGAGGTCTCCCGGTTCGGCGCCACCGCCTGCAAGGCGCTGCGCCGCTGCCGCTCCTGCCGGGAACCCTTCGAGCACATCAAGGAGATCTGACGTGGGCGCACCCGCCGAGACCCCCGTTCGCCGGCGCACCGGCTTCCACCCGCTGCGGGTCAGCCGGGTGGAGCGGCTGTGCGCCGACGCCGCGGTCGTCGAGTTCGCCGTTCCCGAAGAGCTGGCGGAGGAGTTCGACTTCCGCCCCGGGCAGACCCTCACGCTGCGCCGCCAGGTCGACGGACGCGAGGAGCGCCGCAACTACTCGATCTGCGCGCCGCGCGGCGCGGCTCCGCGCATCGGCGTGCGCGAGGTGCCCGGCGGGTTGTTCTCCGGCTGGCTCACCCGCGAGGTCCGACCCGGCGACCGGATCGAGGTCGCCCCGCCCACCGGCGCCTTCACCCCCGAGCTGGACCGCACCGAGCGCCACGTGCTGCTCGCGGCGGGATCGGGCATCACGCCGGTGCTTTCCATCGCGGCCTCGGTGCTGGCCGAGACCGGTGCCACGGTCACCCTGATCTACGGCAACCGGCGCAGCGACACGGTGATGTTCGCCGACGAGCTCGCCGAGCTCAAGGACCGCTACCCGGCCCGGCTGGAGCTGGTGCACCTGCTCTCCCGCGAACCCCGCGAGGCCGAGCTGTTCACCGGCCGCCTGGACGCGGACAAGCTGCGCGCGCTGCTGTGCGACGTGGTCGCCGCCGAGGAAGTGGATCAGTGGTGGCTGTGCGGTCCGTTCGGGATGGTCACCGACGCGACCGAGGTGCTGCGCGAGGCCGGGGTCCCGGCCGAGCGGGTGCACCGCGAGCTGTTCTACGTCGACGACGTGCCGCCCGAGCCGGTGCGGCACGAGGAGACGCCGGCCGACGGCCCGACCAGCCAGGTCACCGTCGTGCTCGACGGCCGGGCCACCACGATGGCGCTGCCGCAGGACGTTCCGGTCCTCGACGCCGCGCAGCAGGTCCGGCCGGACCTGCCCTTCGCCTGCAAGGGCGGGGTCTGCGGCACCTGCCGCGCGAAGATCACCACAGGCGAGGTGCGCATGCGCCGCAACTTCGCCCTGGAGGACTCCGAGGTGGCCGAAGGTTACCGCCTGACCTGCCAATCCCTGCCCACCACGCCTGAGGTGACCGTGGACTACGACTCGTAGGGCCGGCGGTCAGGAGGCCTTCGCCGGGGTGCTGGCGATGGCCTCCTCCAGCTCGGCGCGCTTCATCTTCGAGCGGCCCTTGATGCCCAGCTGCTTGGCGCGGTCGTCGAGCTCGGCCTTGGACAGCGCGGAGAGGTCCTCGGCCGCGCGCGGCTGGCGGCCCTTGCGCGCCTCGTCGACGCTGCGGCGCAGCGCTTCGGTGAGGTCGGTGACGTTGGTGGGCTGCGGCGGTGCCGAAGCGGCGGCGACCTCGCCACCGCGCGCCTTCTCGGCCAGCAGCTCCTCCACCCGTGCGGTGTAGGTGTCCTCGTAGGCCTCCGGCTCCCACTCGCCGCTCATCGACTCGATGATCGTGGTCGCCATCTGGATCTCCTTGTCCGTGGGCGAGGCCTGATCGGACGGGGCGTCGAGCAGTTCGCCGGGATCGCGGATCTCGTCGGCGAAGTACAGCGTGTTCAGCGCCAGGGCCTGCTCGTCGGCGCGCACGGCGGTGAGGTACTGCTTGCCGCGCAGCACGAACGTCGCGATGCCCGCCTGGCCGGTCTCCTGCATCGCCCGGCGCAGCAGGTTGTAGGGGCGGTAGTGCTCGCCGGAGGTGGGTGCCAGCCAGTAGGTCCGCTGGAAGTGCACCGGATCGATCTCGCCGAGGTCGACGAAGGTGGAGATGTCGATGGTGCGGGAGCGCCCCGGTGCGATCTCGTCGAGCTCGCCCTGCTCGACGGTGATGACCCCGTCGCCGGCTTCGCGGCCCTTGACGATGTCGCCCTGGCCCACCTCCTCGCCGGTGCGCTCGTTGACGCGCTTGTAGCGAATGCGGTCGGTGGTCCCGCGCTCGTACTGGTGGAACTGGATGGTGTGGTCCTCGGTCGCGGCGTAGAGCCCGACCGGGATCGTCACCAAGCCGAAGTTGATCGAACCGGACCAGATCTTGCGCGGCATGGCTGCCTCCAAACTCCGGCGCCTCGTCCTCAACCATGCGTGGACCGGCGCAAGATCGCAGGTCTCAACCCCCGCCGCGGTCGAGGAGCCGGTGGGTCCCGTCCGGCAGCAGGCGGGTGCGGCCGCGGCTGGCGAGCAGTTCCATCAGCGGCACCGCGACCCGTCGCGAGGTGTCCAGCGCGCGCTTGGCCTGGCTGAGCGTGAACGGCTCGGGCAGTCGGGCCAGCCGGGCCAGCGCGACCTGCTCGGCGTCGGGGAGCAGGACGAGGCCGGGCGCCAGCCGCAGCAGCTCGCCGGTGCGCTCGGCGGCGGCCAGTTCGCGCTCGCCGATGCCCAGCGCTGCGAGCTCCTCGGCCGTGGGCGCCTGGAACGGGTGTTCGCGCAACCTGCCGCGCAGTTCCTCCACCGCCCGGGCCACCTGCGGCGGAAGCGCGGAGCCGCCGCGGTGGAGCCGTCCGCGATCGCAGCTCGCGCCGATGTCCTCGGCGATCCGGGGGAGCAGCGCGGCATCCGGCAGTCCCAGGGCGCGCCGGGCGGCCTCCACCGGCACGCCGTCGGCCAGCGGGTGCTTCGCGCGGTGCTCGTCGAGCAGTTCGCCGAGGTGCCGGGCGAGCTCGGCGCGTCGCTCGTCGGAGATCAACCACGGACCCGGGCCCGGGGGAGCGGCGCCCATGGCCGACAGCTCGTCGGCCCGGACCAGGCCGCGCCGCCGCAGCTCCGCGGCCCCGTCGGCGCCGCCGTCGAGCTCGGCGAGCTCCGCGGCGCGCGCCTTCGCCGCCCCGCGCCGCCGCAGCGGCGGTGGTCGGACGTCGAGCACGACCACGCCGCCGGACACCCGGTGCGCGCCCGGTTCCCGCAGCAGCGCGCGGTCGCCGATGCGCAGCGGCAGCGGTCGCCGCAGCGTCAACCGCGCGGTGTCCTGGCCGAGCGGGCGCACGCGCGCGGTCACCGCCGCCGCTCCGACGTGCAGCACGAGCTCGCGGGGCAGCTCGGCCACCTCGTGCGCGCCCGTCGGGTGCACGCGGGCGTCGAGCACCTCGGTCGTGAGCCACCTGCCGGGCGCGAGCAGCGCGTCACCGCGGCGCACCAGGTCGAGGGCGGTGCCGCGCAGGTTCACCGCCACCCGCGCGGGCGCGGTCACCTCGGCGACCTCGTCGCCGAGGGTGCGCAGCGCGCGCACCGGCACGTCGAGATCGGCCGGGTGCAACCGCAGCCGGTCGCCGGTGCGCAGGGTGCCGGCCTGCAGCGTGCCGGTCACCACGGTGCCCGCGCCGCGCACGGTGAACGACCGATCCACCCACAACCGCACGTCCGCGCCCGCGTCGGGGGTGGGCAGCTCGTGCAGCATCGCGTCCAGCGCCGAGCGCAGCTCGTCCAGCCCGTCGCCGGTGCGGCCGCTGACCACCACCTCGGGGATCCCGGCCAGCGGGGTGGCCTCCAGGCGCTCGCGGCTCCGGCGCAGCGCGGGCGCGGGATCGGCCAGGTCGCTGCGGGTGACCACCAGCAGCCCGTGCCGCACGTCCAGCGCGCGCAGCGCGTCGAGGTGCTCGCCGGACTGCGGCATCCATCCCTCGTCGGCGGCCACGACGAGCAGCGCGGCCGGAACCGGCCCGACTCCGGCGAGCATGTTCGGCACGAACCGCTCGTGCCCCGGCACGTCCACGAAGGCCACCGAGCAGCCGTCGGGCAACCGGGTCCAGGCGAAGCCGAGGTCGATGGTCAGGCCACGCCGGCGCTCCTCGTCCCAGCGATCGGGCTCCATCCCGGTCAGCGCGCGCACCAGCGTCGACTTGCCGTGGTCGACGTGCCCGGCGGTGGCCACCACGTGCATCCGGCACCTCACCCGACGGCCAGCACGGCGCGGCGCAGCTCCTCGTCGGCCTCCTCGGGGAGCGCGGCGAGGTCCAGCAGGCAGCTGTCCCGCTCGACCCTGGCCAGCACCGCGGGGTCTCCCAGCCGAAGCGGCTTGGCGAACCGCTCCGGCAGCGCCACCGCCGCGCTCGGCAGCGCCACGCCGGGCGCACCGCCGCCTCCGGCCGCGGCCTCGGACTCCACCGCCTCGGCGGGAACACCGGCGGCGGCGAGCTGGTCGGCGAGCGCGCGGGCGCGGCGCAGCAGCACCGCCGGATCGGCTCGCAGCGCGCGGCTGATCGGCGGCTGCGGGCCGCGCACGGTGGCCTCCAACGCCGCGAGGGTGAGCTTGTCCACCCGCATCGCCCGCGCGAGCGGATGCCTGCGCAGCCGCTCCACGAGCTCGGCCCGGCCCAGCAGCAGGCCGCACTGCGGACCGCCGAGCAGCTTGTCGCCGCTGGCGATCACCAGGTCGGCGCCGTCGGCGAGCGCGGTGCTCGCGTCGGGCTCGTCGGGCAGCGCCGGGTCCGGGCGCAGCAGTCCGGAGCCGATGTCGACCACCAGCCGGGCGTCCAGCTCGCGCAACCCGGCCACCGGGACCGAAGCGGTGAACCCGCTGATCACGAAGTTCGACGGGTGCACCTTGAGCACGAAACCGGTCTCGGCGCCCAGCGCTTCGCGGTAGTCGCCCAGGCGCACCCGGTTGGTCGTCCCGACCTCGCGCAGCTGGGCACCGGTGGAGGTCAGCAGCTCCGGGATGCGGAACCCGTCGCCGATCTCGACCAGCTCGCCGCGCGAGAGCACGATCTCCCGGCCCGCGCCGAGCGCGGTCGCCGCCAGCGCCAGGGCGGCCGCGCCGTTGTTGACCACGTGCGCGGCCTCGGCGGCCGGAACCGCCTCGCGCAGCGCCGCGAGCGCGGCAGCACCGCGCGGCCCGCGCCGGCCGGTGTGCAGGTCGAGCTCGACGTCGGTGGTGCCGGCCGCGCGCAGCAGCGCCTCGCGCGCGGCGTCGGAGAGCGCGGCGCGGCCGAGGTTGGTGTGCAGCAGCACGCCGGTCGCGTTGAGCACCGGCCGCACGCTGGAGGCCGAATCCGGCAGCGCGGCCAGCGTTTCGGCGACCACCTGCTCCGGGTCGAGCTCGCCGCGGCGGGCTCGCTGCTGGACCTGCTGCGCGGTCCGCTTGACCAGCCGGTGGCCCAGTCGGTCGATCTCGGAGGCGACCGCCGGGTCGGCCAGCACCCGGTCGGTTCCCGGAACGTCGCGGCGCGGATCCCGCATGCCCGCACTATAGGAAGCTCGGCAATCACCCGCTCGGCGGGAAGATCACGCCTCCGAGCATCATCTCAGCCCAAACGTGACAATGCTCGTTGACATCATGAGTTAAGCTCCGGTGCATGGCTGGCACATCGCGGCACGCGATCACCGGCAGGAAGCTCGGCACCGTCGACGGGCTCGAACTGGCCGTGCAGGAGCGCGGCCGGCGGGACGCGCCGACCGTGCTGGCCCTGCACGGCTACCCGGACGACCACGCGGTCTGGGACGCCGTCGCCGACGCCCTCGCCGACCACTACCGCGTGGTCACCTACGACGTGCGCGGCGCCGGGGCCTCCGGCGCACCGGCGAGCACCGAGGGCTACCGGGTGGACCTGCTGGCCGACGACCTGCTCCGGGTGGCCGACGCGGTGAGCCCGCAGGCACCGGTTCACCTGCTGGCCCACGACTGGGGGTCGGTGCAGACCTGGCACGCCGTCACCGAGCCCCAGCACCGGCACCGGTTCGCCTCGTTCACCTCGATCTCGGGCCCCTGCCTGGACCACGTCGGGCACTGGGTCCGGCAGAGCCTCCGCGGCGGGCCGAAGGAGCTCGCGCTGCTGGCCAAGCAGCTGGTGTGCTCGGCCTACATCGGCTTCTTCCGGCTGCCGAAGCTGCCCGAGCTCGCCTGGCGCACCGGGTTCATGCACCGGGTGCTGGCCCTGGCCGAACGACTCGACCGCAACGCCGCGGGTCGGGGCACCCGGCCGTCGACCGCCGACGGGATCAACGGGCTGGAGCTCTACCGCGCCAACGCCGGCGCGCTGGCCCGCCCCGGCCACCGCAGCACCGAGGTCCCGGTGCAGGTGCTCGCGCCCACCGGCGACCCGTTCGTGTCGCCACCGATGCAGACCGGCATCGACCGATGGGTCAGCGACCTGCGCATCCGGCGGATCCCGGGTGGGCACTGGCTGCCCCGCACCCGCCCCGATCTCGTGGCTCGGTGCACCGCGGAACTCGTCGACCGAGTCGAGGACGAGATCGGCTGACACCGGACAGGAGGCCAACGATGTCCCCCGCCGACCCGGCTGAGCCCGACCGCGTCGAACTGCACGCCCGCGACGTGGAGTTCGACTGGTCCCAGCTGCCCGCGCACTGGATCCCGGGCGAGCCCTTCGCCACCCACTTCATCAACTTCCTGCACCTGGTGCTGCCCGAGGGCGAGCGCTGGTTCGTCGAGGTGTTCAAGCAGGCGCTGCCGCTGGTCACCGACGAGCGGCTGGCCGCGGACGTGCGCGGGTTCATCGGCCAGGAGGCCGTGCACGCCGATTCCCACCAGGGCGTGGTCGACCACTTCGACGCCCACGGGCTCGACACCGGCCCGTACGTCGAGCAGATCCGCTGGATGTTCCGCCGCGTCCTCGGCGAGCGGCCCTACCAGGGCGAGCGGGCGGAGGCCTGGCTGGTGCAGCGGCTGGCGCTGATCGCCGCCATCGAGCACTTCACCGCGGTGCTCGGCCAGTGGGTGCTCGACGCCGAGGCGCTCGACCGAGCGGGCGCGGATCCCACGATGCTCGACCTGCTGCGCTGGCACGGCGCCGAGGAGGTCGAGCACCGCGCGGTCGCCTTCGACCTCTACCAGCACGTGCACGGCAAGTACTGGCAGCGCTGCACGGCGCTGCTGATCGCCGCCGTCGTGCTGGCCAGGTTGTGGGTGCGCGGGGTGAAGTTCCTGATGCGTCGCGACCCGGTGCTGCGCGGTCGCAGGCGCCCGCGTTGGCGCGACGTGCTGCGGGGCGGGCGGCTCGGCCTGATCCCGTCGGTGTGGCAGCTGCTGGGCGCGATGCCCGGGTATCTCCGCCCCGGCTACCACCCCTCGCGGCACGGCTCGACCGCGCAGGCGGTCGCCTACCTCGCGCAGTCCCCGGCGGCGATGGCGGCGCGACGATGACCGGTGCGATTCGCGACGTCCCGCCCTCGTTGGACGGATCCGGCCCGGACCCGTTCCTGCTGCGGCTGCGCAGAGCGGTCGCCGGCATGGAGCGGATGACCCGCAACTGCCGCCGGGGCGTGGCACGACCGCACCCGGTCGACCGGGTCGTCCCGCTGGTGGTCACCGAGGTCCGCCCGGAAGCCGCGGACGTGGTCTCGCTGCGCCTCGAAGACCCCGATGGCCGGGCCCTTCCCGCCTGGCATCCCGGTGCGCACCTCGACGTGCGGCTGCCCTCCGGGCGCACCCGGCAGTACTCGCTGTGCGGGCCGGTGGCCGAGCGCGGGCACTACCGGATCGCGGTGCGCCGGATCCCCGGCGGAGCCGGATCGGCCGAGGTGCACCAGCTGCGCACCGGGGTGCGCATCTCGGCGAAGGGACCGCGCAACGCCTTCCCGCACGCCGGCGAGCGCCGCGTGCTGTTCGTCGCGGGCGGCATCGGCATCACGCCGATCCTGCCGATGGTGCGCAGCGCCGCCGCCCGCGGCGACGACTGGCGGCTGGTCCACACCGGACGCGACCGCGCGTCGATGCCCTTCGTCGACGAGGTGTCCGAACTCGACCCCGACCGGGTGTGGATCAGGCCCGACACCGAGTTCGGCATCCCGACCTCGGGCGCCGAGCTTCTCGACCGGGCGCCCCGCGGAGCAGCGGTCTACGCCTGCGGGCCGACGCCGGTGATCACCGGCATCCGCCTGGCGCTGCCCGACAGCCCGGCGCGGGCGCTGCACTGGGAGCGGTTCAGCGCCCCGCCGATCGCCGACGGGCGCGCGTTCACCGTCGAGCTCGCCCGCAGCGGCCGGACCGTCGAGGTCCCGGCCGACCGCACGGCGCTGCAGGCGATCGCCGAGGTGCTGCCCGAGGTCGCCTACTCCTGCCGCCAGGGCTTCTGCGGCACCTGCCACGCCCGGTTGCTCGACGGCGAGGTGCGTCGGCGCGGCCGGGCCGGCGGCGAGGAGGTGGCCATCTGCGTGGATCGGGCCGAGGGGACCCTCGTGCTCGATCTGTAGCCCCCGGTCGGGGGATCAGGGGAGGTGCAGTTCGCGCGGGTTGCGGGGGTGGTCCGCGGGAACGCGCCTGCGGGAGGCCGGGCGCCGCGGCGGGTGCGGGTGAAAAACCGCTTCGGCACCCGGCCTCCCTGCCGTAGTTTCGCGGGCATGGACCTCAGCGACGTCAGCGAGATCGCAACGCCCGAGGAGCTCTCGGCGGTCATCGGCGAACCGCTGCAGCGGGTGCTGGACAAGGAGCGCACCGAGCTGCACGAGCTCGACCGGCAGTGGCTGGCCGCCTCGCCGTTCTGCCTGGTCGCCACCTCCGATGCCGAGGGAAGGTGCGACGTCTCGCCGAAGGGCGACCCGGCGAGCTTCACCCTGGTGCTCGACGAGCGCACGATCGCCCTGCCGGAGCGCCCGGGGAACCGCCGCGCCGACGGCTTCCGCAACGTCCTGACCAACCCGCACGCGGGCTTGCTCTACTTCATCCCGGGCCGCGCCGACACGCTGCGGATCAACGGACGCGCCCGCCTGCTGCGCGACGCCCCGTTCTTCGACCAGCTCGTCGTGCGCGGCCACCGCCCGGAGGTGGTGCTGCTGGTGGAGATCGAGCAGGTCTTCCACCACTGCGCCAAGGCGTTCCTGCGCTCCGGTCTCTGGAAGCCGGAGACCTGGGACCCGGATGCGGTCACCAGCCGCCCCCGGATCGCCAAGCAGCTCGAACGCCCCGACGACCCGATGCCCGAACTCGAGCACTACTACAGCGCCGAGCGCTACGAGAAGATCCTCTACGACCCGACCGCCTGAGCCGCCCCGCGCCCCGGCTCGGAGGTTTGGCAGATCGAGTCGGCGGGTAGCTCGGCGGGTCGAGGAGGGGTCGATGCGGCGTTGGTTGGACTGGCCGGTCCTGCGGCAGGTGACCGGGCCCGATCGCCTCGGGCTCGGTACCGCCGCCCGGTCGGCGCGCACCGACGAGGCGCGAGCGCGCACCACCCGGGCCGATGACGTCGTGCAGTCGGTGTGCCCGTACTGCGCCGTCGGCTGCGGGCAGCGCGTCTACGTCCAGGACGGCGCGGTCACCCAGGTCGAGGGCGATCCGGACTCGCCGATCAGCCGCGGGCGATTGTGCCCGAAGGGCTCGGCCAGCAGGGAGCTGGTCACCTCGCCGCTGCGGGAGACGAAGGTCCGCTACCGGCGCCCGCGCGGAACCGAGTGGGAAGACCTCGACCTCGACACCGCGCTGGACATGATCGCCGATCGGGTGCTGGCCACCCGCGAATCCACCTGGCAGGAAGCCGACGCCGACGGCAGGCCGCTGCGGCGCACGATGGGCATCGCGAGCCTCGGAGGAGCGACCCTCGACAACGAGGAGAACTACCTCATGAAGAAGCTCTACACCGCCCTCGGCGCCATTCAGGTGGAGAACCAGGCCCGCATTTGACACTCCTCCACGGTGCCCGGTCTGGGCGCCTCCTTCGGGCGCGGCGGCGCCACCGGCTTCCAGCAGGACCTCGCCGAATCGGACTGCGTGCTCATCCAGGGCTCGAACATGGCCGAGGCGCACCCGGTCGGCTTCCAGTGGGTGGTGGAGGCCAAGCGGCGCGGCGCCACCGTCATCCACGTCGACCCGCGGTTCACCCGGACCTCGGCCATGGCGGACAAGCACGTCGCGCTGCGCGCGGGCAGCGACATCGCCTTCCTCGGCGGGCTGATCAACCACGTGCTGCGCAACGACGCGCACTTCCACGACTACGTGGTGGCCTACACCAACGCGGCGATGATCGTCGGCGAGGACTTCGCCGACACCGAGGACCTGGCGGGCGTGTTCTCCGGGTTCGACCCCGAGGCCGGTGCCTACGACACGACCACCTGGCAGTACCGCGGCAGCCAAGCGGTGCCGCCGGTCGGCGGGCACGGCCCCGAGGACGGCCCGAGCACCCCGCACGGCCGCGACCGCGACACCGGACGACCGGAGAAGAGCGGCAGCGGCGGGCCGGTGTACCACGGCCGGGCGGCCACCGACCCCACGCTGCAGCACCCGCGCTGCGTGTTCCAGCTGCTCAAGCGGCACTACGCCCGCTACACCCCGGACGTGGTGGCCGAGGTCTGCGGCATCTCCGAGGACGACTTCCGGTGGGTGGCCGATCGGCTGATCGCCAACTCCGGTCGGGAGCGCACCTCGGCGATCGCCTACTCGGTCGGCTGGACCCAGCACACCGTCGGCGTGCAGTACATCCGCGCCGCGTCGATCCTGCAGCTGCTGCTGGGCAACATCGGTCGGCCCGGCGGCGGCATCCTCGCGCTGCGCGGGCACGCGGGGATCCAGGGATCCACCGACATCCCGACGCTGTTCAACCTGCTGCCCGGCTACATCCCGATGCCGCACGCGCACGCCGACTTCGACCTGGACACCTTCGTGGCGGTCGACGAGCGAGCCAGCGGCTACTGGGGCGAGATGCGCTCCTACCTGGTCAGCCTGCTCAAGGCCTGGTGGGGCGAGCACGCCACCGCCGACGACGACTTCTGCTTCGACCGGTTGCCCCGGCTCGACGGCGACCACAACACCTTCCAGACCGTGGTCGACCAGATCGAGGGGCGCTGCGAGGGCTACTTCGTCATCGGCGAGAACCCGGCGGTGGGCACGCCCAACTCCCGCCAGCAGCGGCTCGGCCTGGCGAACCTGGAGTGGCTGGTGGTGCGCGACCTGAACATGATCGAGACCGCCACCTTCTGGAAGGACGGTCCGGAGATCACCAACGGCGAGCTGCGCCCGACCGACATCGGCACCGAGGTGTTCTTCCTGCCCGCCGCCGCGCACACCGAGAAGGAGGGCACCTTCACCAACACGCAGCGGCTGCTGCAGTGGCACCACAAGGCCGTCGAGCCCGTCGGCGACCAGCGCAGCGATCTGTGGTTCTACTACCACCTGGGGCGCCGCATCCGGGAGAAGCTCACCGGCGGGTCCGCGCGCGACCGCGCGCTGCTGGAGCTGACCTGGGACTACCCGACCGAGGGCGAGATCGAGGAGCCCAGCGCGGCGGCCGTGCTCGCCGAGATCAACGGCTTCGACGCGGAGGGGGCGCCGCTGTCGGGCTACGCGCAGCTGCGCCCGGACGGCTCCACCAGCTGCGGCTGCTGGATCTACTGCGGGGTCTACGCCGAGGGGATCAACCAGTCCGCCCGCCGCAAGCCGGGCGGCCAGCAGTCCCGGGTCGCCCCGGAGTGGGGCTGGGCCTGGCCGGCCAACCGCCGCATCCTCTACAACCGCGCCTCGGCCGACCCCGATGGGCGGCCCTGGAGCGCGCGCAAGGCCTACGTCTGGTGGGACGAACGACGCAGCGAGTGGACCGGGCACGACGTGCCCGACTTCGACCGCACCCGGCGCCCGGACTACGTGCCACCGCCGGACGCGGTCGGACCCGAGGGCATCGGCGGCGCCGAACCGTTCATCATGCAGAGCGACGGCCGCGGGTGGCTCTACGTCCCGGCCGGGCTGGTCGACGGCCCGATGCCGGCGCACTACGAACCCCAGGAATCCCCGCTGGCCAACGCCCTGCACCCGGATCAGCAGCGCAACCCGGCGCGGCAGGTTCGCTCCCGGCCGGAGAACCGCTACCAGCCCTCGGGCACCGAACGCGGCAGCGCGGTCTTCCCCTACGTGTTCACCACCTTCCGGGTGACCGAGCACCACACGGCCGGGGGCATGAGCCGGTGGCTGCGGCACCTCAGCGAGCTCGCCCCGGAGATGTTCCTGGAGGTCTCGCCGGAGCTGGCCGCCGAGCGCGGGCTGCAGCACACCGGCTGGGCCACCGTGATCACCGCGCGCGGTGCGATCGAGGGGAGGGTGCTGGTCACCGAGCGCATCCGGCCGCTGGAGCTGGCCGGACGCACCGTGCACCAGATCGGCATCCCGTGGCACTGGGGATCGAGCGGACTGGTCAGCGGCGATCCGGCCAACGAGCTGCTCGGCGTGGCGCTGGACCCCAACGCGCACATCATGGAGACCAAGGCCGGTGCCTGCGACATCCGCGCGGGGCGCAGGCCGCGCGGGGCGGAGCTGTCCGCGCTGGTCGCGCGCTACCGGGACCGCGCCGGGATCGACGAGAACACCGGCACCGAGCACGCCGACGACCCGGGACGAGCAGGGAGGTGAGCGCGTGAGCGCAGCACCGGATCCGGCCGGCGAGACCGGCTACGGGCAGCACCCCGAACGCGTCGGGTTCTTCACCGACACCAGCGTGTGCATCGGCTGCAAGGCCTGCGAGGTCGCCTGCAAGGAGTGGAACCTGCTGCCCGAGGACGGCATGGAGCTGACCGGGATGTCCTACGACAACACCGGCGACCTCAGCGGCACCACCTGGCGGCACGTCGCCTTCGTCGAGCAGCGCGGCACCGCCGCGGACCTGGGCATGCCCGAGATCGGCGCACCCGATCAGGAGCAGGTGCGCTGGTTGATGTCCTCGGACGTGTGCAAGCACTGCACGCACGCCGCTTGCCTGGACGTGTGCCCCACCGGGGCGCTGATCCGCACCGAGCACGGCACCGTGCTGGTGCAGGACGACGTGTGCAACGGGTGCGGGTACTGCGTCCCGGCCTGCCCCTACGGCGTGATCGACATCCGTCCGGACACCGGCGGCGCGGCCAAGTGCACGCTGTGCCAGGACCGGCTCGGCGCCGGGCTGATGCCGGCCTGCGCCACGGCCTGCCCGACCGAGTCCATCCAGTACGGCCCGCTGGACGAGCTGCGCGAGCGAGCCGCCCGCCGGGTCGACGAACTGCACGAGCAGGGTGTGAGCTCGGCCCGGCTCTACGGCCACGAACCCGACGACGGGGTGGGCGGCGACGGAGCCTTCTTCCTGCTGCTCGACGAACCCGAGGTCTACGGCCTGCCGCCGGACCCGGTGGTGACCACCCGGGACCTGCCGTCGATGTGGAAGCACGCCGCGGCCGCCGCGGGGGCCGCGGCCGCGCTGATCGCGGCCTCGTTCGTCGGGAGGCGGTGATGAGCTACTACGGCCAGCCGGTGATCAAGCCGCCCGTGTGGAAGGTGCCCGACGTGCCCGCCTACCTCTACCTCGGCGGCATGGCCGGCGGTTGCTCGACGATGGCGCTGCTGGCCGAGGTCACCGGGCGGGCCCGGCTGGCCCGCTGCGGGCGGCTGGCCGCCGCGGCCGGGGCCTCGGCCAGCGTGGCGTTCCTGGTGCACGACCTGGGCCGGCCGCTGCGCTTCCTCAACATGCTCCGGGTGATCAAGCCGACCTCGCCGCTGAGCGTCGGGTCCTGGATCCTCGCGCCGTTCTCCGGCCTGACCGGGGCCGCGGCAGCCGCCGAGCTCACCGGTGCGCTGCCGCGCGCGGGGCGTCTCGCCGGTGGGGCGGCGGGTCTGCTCGCCCCGGCGATGACCACCTACACCGCGGTGCTGCTCTCCGACACCGCGGTCCCGGGCTGGCACGAGGGGCACCGCGAGCTGCCGTTCGTCTTCGCGGGCAGCGCCGTCTCCAGCGCGGGAGCGGTCGGACTGCTGGCCGCGCCCGCCGAAGCGGAGCCGGCGCGCCGGATGGCGGTCGCCGGCTCGGTGCTGGAGCTGATCGCCGAGAACCGGATGGAGCGGCGCATGGGACTGGCAGCCGAGGCCTACCGCACCGGGCGCGCGGGAGCGGTGCTGCGCGCCGCGCGGGTGGCCACCGGGGTGGGTGCCGCGCTGGCCCTGGCCGGCCGCGGCCGTCTCGCGCGGATCTCGGCGGGGGCGTGCTTGACCGCCGGGGCCGTCGCCACCCGCTACGGCGTCTTCGAGGCGGGACGGGTGACGGCCCGCGATCCGCGCTATACCGTGGAGCCGCAGCGGCGGCGGAATGACCGGTGAGTCCTGTTCTCCCGCGAAGGTCGATCTGTGGCGAAGTCGACTGATCGAAATCGGGCGAGCACGTGCTGTGCTCACTCGGAAGTAGGACTTATGGCCCAGCTCTCACCGAGGGTGACTGAATTTTGGGCGAACGCCGGATTTCCGATCAAGAAATGACCAGCGTTGATGCGGAAATCGTCGCGATCTTGATTACGTTTCTATGACGACTGCCACTCCCGTGTGGTTTGGACGACGCTCTGTCGCTACGTAGCGTGCCCACCGTCGGCATCCCCGAGCCGACGGAAACAGCGGAAGTCCGCCAGCGCCGAACCCTGCCCGGCGGGCTTTCCCGAATCCCCGACGAGATCACGGGCAGGGGCGCGCCGCGCCGGTCACCGGCCGCGACGGCGCAGGCCTGACTGGAGACGAAAGCACATGGGCAAGCACCGCAAGTCCGCCACCAGCCGCAACATCACCCGGGCCGCCGTCGCCGGCGCCGTGGTCGCCGCGCCGTTCGCGCTCGCGCTGCCGGCCAACGCCGCCTCGACCTCGACCTGGGACGCCGTCGCGGAGTGCGAGAGCGGCGGCGACTGGCACATCAACACCGGCAACGGCTACTACGGCGGTCTGCAGTTCAGCCAGTCCACCTGGCAGGCCTACGGCGGCTCCTCCTACGCCTCGAACGCGGCCGAGGCCAGCAAGGAGCAGCAGATCGCCGTGGCCGAGCGCGTCCTCGACGCCCAGGGCCCGGGTGCCTGGCCGGTGTGCTCCAAGGAGGCCGGTCTGAGCTCCTCCGGCAGCGTGGAGCACCAGGACGTGTCGGCGGGCAGCTCGTCGAGCTCGGAGTCCTCCGGCGAGGAGTCCGACTCCAGCAGCTCCCAGCAGGACAGCGACTCCTCCCAGCAGCAGGAGGTCCGCAAGGCCGTCCAGGTCGAGGGCACCGTCACCGTCCAGGCGGGCGACACCCTGTCCAAGATCGCCCAGCAGCACGGCGCGGACTGGCGCCAGGTGTTCGAGCAGAACCGCAACGTCATCGACGACGCGAACGTGATCTTCCCCGGTCAGCAGCTCGTCATCAAGTGACCCGCCCGGTCGTCGGACACGGGTGAAACAAGGGACCCCGCCTGCCTCTCTCCGGCGGGGTCCCTTGTGTACCCGGGTTCGCGCCGGGGTCGGCTACTCGATCTTCTGTCGGCGCAGCTCGGTGCGGATGTCCCAGGCGGTCCAGCCGATTCCGGCGAAGACGAATCCGCCCAGCAGCAGCAAGATGAATTCGATCACGGATGGCTCCCTTCGGATCTTGACGGAGATCGTCGGGATCAAATCCGAGCGTAATCGCACGAACCTTGATATCCCAGCGTATTGGCACAAAGAACCTGAATGGGTGAGCGTGTCGGCTGTCTTTTGACTCCCGATGCCGAAGTGTGCGCTGAGGCAAGAAAATCCGCGAGATCAACGAATCCGCCCTCGGCGGGCAATGATCACGCAGCGTTCCCCGCGTCCAGTTTGTCGGGTGAATAACTCCCCGAAGCGGGATTCTTCGGCATGTTGCTGCCGATGTGGCCCGGATCTCGTCGGATCATTGGGTCCGAGCGCGCTCACGCCCCTCCTGCACGGTCCCCGCCCCGGACGTCCGCGCACGCTTGCGGAAGGGAGAGCACAAGGTGAACTCCGAGCATCTGCTCGCCGCCGGTGAGGTGGCCTCCTCGCACGGCTGGGTCGGCCCAGCCGCCGTCCTGGCCGGTCTGGCGCTACTGATCGTCGCGCTGGTTCGCCGCAGCCGGGTCACACTGGCCAGGAAGCGACGGGCGGCCAGCGCCGGCGCGGCCGATTGAGCCCCGACCACCACGCGCCGGTGTCGCGCCGCCCCTAGCCGAACTGGACGTGCCGCGTGCGACGGCCGTCCGAGGGGGAGGGGACGCATGGCCGACACCACACGCAACACCGGGCAGACCCGAGGCGCACCACCCGCACAGCCCAGGACAGAACCGCGCACCGGCCAGCGGTGGAAGGTCGTCCCGGCACCGCAGCAGCCCCGGCACGCGCGCCGGATGGACCCGCGCACGACCCTGGCCATCCGCGCCGGGCGGCTGGCCGCCGCCACCTCGCAACGCCTGGGCCTGGGCAGCGGAGGCATGATCGGCGGGCGGCTGGCCCTCACGCTACAGCCCGACCTGCTGCAGCGGTTGGCAACCGGTCGGCGTGTCGTGATGGTGACCGGCACCAACGGCAAGACCACCACCACGCAGATGGTCGCCGAGGCCCTGCGGGCCCAGGCGCCCGCGGTCAGCAACGCCACCGGCGCGAACATGCTCGACGGCCACGTGGCCGCCCTGATGACCCGGATGGACGCCCCGAACGCCGCGCTCGAGGTCGACGAGCTGCACCTGGCCCAGGTCACCGAGCGCTTCACCCCGTCGGCTATCCTGCTGCTCAACCTCAGCCGCGACCAGCTCGACCGGGTCGGCGAGGTGCGCACGGTGGCCGCCAGCCTGCAGCGCGCGCTCGTCCAGGCCCCGAGCACCCCGGTGATCGCCAACCGCGACGACCCCAACATCGTCTACGCCGCCGAGGGCCACCCCCGCGTGGTCTGGATCGCCGGGGGAGTGCGCTGGAAGGACGACGCCCTCAACTGCCCGCGCTGCGGGGCCTTCCTCGGCGACGTCACCACCGACTGGCGGTGCGGCTGCGGACTGGCCCGCCCGGCCGCGGCCTGGACGGTGACCGAGACCGGCGTGCTCGGTCCCGACGGCACCCACCACGACCTCGCGCTGGCCTTGCCCGGGCACGTCAACCGGATCAACGCCACCTTCGCGCTGGCCGCGGCCCTGGAGCTCGGTGGCGAGGAGGCGTCGGCGCTGGCCCGGGTCCGGCTGGTCGACTCGGCCGCCGGCCGCTACGACACCGTGCGGGTCAACGGGCGCAGCGTGCGGCTGCTGCTGGCCAAGAACCCGGCCAGCTGGCTGGAGATGCTCGACCTGGTCCGCAGCAGCGACGACCCCCTCGTGCTGGTGGTCAACAGCCGCGAGGCCGACGGCTACGACGTCTCGTGGCTGTGGGACATCGACTTCGAGGTCCTGCGCGGGCGGGAGGTCGCCGTGGCCGGCGATCGCGCCCTGGACCTGGCGGTGCGGCTGCGCTACGCCCAGGTGCACGCCACGGTGGCCTCCACGGTCGAGGTCGCGCTCGGCGGCACCGACGGGGGAGTGCCCGACGTCATCGCCAACTACACGGCGTTCCGGGACCTGCTGACCAGGAGCAAGCGATGAGCGCCGCGGTGCGGATCGCGCTCGTGGTGCCCGACCTGCTGGGCACCTACGGGGACCGGGGCAACGCGACGGTGCTGGCGCAGCGGCTGCGCTGGCGCGGCATCGACGCCGAGATCGTCACGGTGCTCTCCGCCGAGAGCGCGGTGCCCGAGGACTGCGACCTCTACCTCATCGGCGGCGGGGAGGACATCGCCCAGGTGGCCGCGGTGCGCTTCCTGCGCCGCGGCAACGGCCTGGTGCGCGCGGCAGCTCGCGGGGTGCCGGTGCTGGGCATCTGCGGCGGGCTGCAGGTGCTGGGCACGGCCTTCGCCACCGGCGACGGGCAGCGCCACGAGGGCTTGGCCCTGGTCGACGCCGCGACCGAACCGGGGCAGGAGCGCGCCATCGGCGAGGTCACCACCCAGTGCACGATGGGCGGCGTCGGGATGCTCACCGGCTTCGAGAACCACCTCGGCCGCACCACCGTGGGCCCGGGCTCGCAGCCGCTGGGCCGGGTCGTGCGCGGCATCGGCAACGGGCACGACGAAGCCGAGGGAGCGGTCAGCGGCCACGTCGTCTGCACCTACATGCACGGGCCCGTGCTGGCGCGCAACCCCAAGCTCGCCGACCTGCTGCTGGAGTGGGCCATCGGCGAGCCCCTGGAGCCGATGCCCGACCCGCCCGAGCTCAAGGCCCTGCGCACCGAGCGCACCCGGGTCCACGTGCGCAACCGGAAGTAGACCCGGCCGCGGGACCGCTCAGCCGCGCAGGCGGGCGAGGCGGTCCAGCACCGGCCTGATCTCCGGGGCGCGCAGCAGCACCAGCGCGGCGAAGCTGGCCCCCAGCACCACCGCGGTGTGCACGACCAGGGCCAACCAGGCCTGCGCCTGGGTTCCCAGCGGGCCGGTGAGCGCGCCGAGTCCGACCAGCACGGCCACCGAGCAGGCCGCGGCGATCGCGCTGGCCAGAGCCGCCCGGGCCACGCCGGCCAGCGTCTCCCGGGTGCGCAGCGGCCCCAGCCGCACGCGCAACCAGATCTGGCCGACGACCGCACCGACCACGAAGCTCGCCGACATCGCCGCGGTCACCCCGAGCACCAGGTCGCGCGGATCCAGCGTGGCCAGCACCAGGTAGCACAGCGCGCTGCGGACCGCGACCATGATCACGTTGATCCAGGTCGGGGTCCGCGCGTCGTGCATCGCGTAGAACGCGCGCAGCTGCAGCATCGTGATCGCGAAGGGGACCACGCCGACCGCGGCCGCCCCCAGCGCCAGGCCGAGCCGGTCGGCGGCGCTGACATCGCTGGCGCCCAGGGAGAAGAAGGCGATTCCGAGCGGGCCGCCGGCGAGCACCAGCAGCGCGCTGACCGGCATCAGCAGCACCGAGCTCATCCGGGTTCCCAATGCCACGTCGTCGACGAAGGCCCGGGTCTCGCCGTTGGCCGCGGAGCGGCTGATCCGCGGCATCAGCGCGGTCAGCAGCGAAACCCCGAGCACGCCGTAGGGGACCTGGGAGAGCAACCAGGCGTAGTTGAACGTCGAGACGCTGCCGGGCGTGCCCTGCCCGGCCACCCGGATGATCACGATCATGCCGAGCTGGCTGACCAGCGTGTAGAGCACCACCCACCCGGCCAGGCCGCTGAACTCCGACAGCCGCCGGTCCCAGCCCCAGTTCCAGCCGTAGCGGAACCCGGTCCGCCGCAGCGAGATCGCCATGACCACCATCTGCGTGGTGATGCCCAGCAGGGTGCCCAGGCCGAGCACCAGCAGCTTCGGCTCGCCCATCCGCACCGGGTCGATGCTGATCCGCCCCGGTACCAGCGCGTAGACCATTACCGTGCCGATCACGACGAGGTTGTTGCACACCGGAGCCCACGCGGGCGTGCCGAACACCCCGCGCACGTTGAGGATCGCCTGCAGCAGCGCCGACATGCCGTAGCAGACGATCCCGGGAAGCAGCAGGTAGGCCAGCGCCGTGGTCAGCTCGGCGTTGGCGCGGGTATCCGGACCGAGGTAGAGCGCCGTGAGCAGCCCGGCGCAGGCCACGGCGATGGCGGTGGCCACCACCAGCAGCGTCCCGCCCATGGTGATCATCCAGCGCGCGTAGGCCGCGCCCTCGGCCGCGCCGCGCTCCTGGGCCTTGACCAGCAGGGGGACCGCCACGCTGGTCAGCACCCCGCCGAGCAGCAGTTCGTTGACGACCGTGGGCAGCGTGTTGGCCACGGTGTAGGAGTCGTTGACCACGCCGAGCCCGAGCACGGCCACCAGCAGCACCTTGGCCAGCAGCCCGCTGACCCGGCTGGTGGCGGTGGCCACGGCCATCGCCGCGCTCGCGCGTGCCAGCGAGGGACGTCGAACCTCGGTGTCGGCCTGCTCGACCACGTGCATCCCCTCGCGGATCTTCGGCTTCCTGCCGAAGGTGCCACGAAACCCCGCAGCTCGCCGCTCGACGACGGTCCGTGGGAGGCTAGATCGGCAGGATCCGCGAAGGGGGTCGTCCGGTGATCGTGCTCGGTGGACTGCTGGTGCTGGCCGGCATCGTCGTCGCCGTGGTGTTCGGCGGCGACGCCGGCGGATGGTTGCTGCCGGTGGGGATGATCACCGCCGGGCTCGGCATGGCCGTCGCCGGACTGGTGGCCCGGATCCGCCGCCGGATTCCGCTGCTGGCGGCGGTGCGCGCGCACCGGGCTTCGCCGGTGCGGTCCCCGGTCGCCCGGTTGCGCGCGCTGCCGGGGATGCTGCGAGCGACCGCCCGCGGTCGGAATCCCGCGCTGCCGCGCTACCAGCTCGCGCTGTGGGCCGCGGCGCTGGTCTACCTGGTCTCGCCGATCGACTTCATCCCGGACCTGGTGCCGCTGCTGGGCATCGGCGACGACATCGGCGTCGGTACCTGGCTGCTGACCAGCCTCTACGCCGAATCCGGCAACTACGTCGCGGTGCGCGAGCAGCAGCCCGAGCCGGGCGCGCGGGGCTCGGCGTAGCGTCGTCGCCTCGACGCGGGCAGCGGACCGGGATCGTCCGCGGGGGCTAGACGTTCGTCTCTGTCTCGGCGTGCTTGCGGCGCCCGAGCCTGCTGAACAGGGCGTGGTCGACCGCCGCGCGTCCGGAGCTGAAGCCCAGCGCCAGGGTGGCCACCCCGATGGCCAGGGGCAGCTCGAACCCCATCGGGCTGAACAGCCCGTGCTCGAGGTGCACGAACACGATCGCGCCCGCCATGTCGACGGCGACCGCGATGCCCACCAGCGGCATCAGCAGGCCGAGGATCAGCAGGACGCCGCCGGCGAGCTCGACGACGGTGGCGTACCAGGCGGCGACCTCGGGCGCTGGCACTCCCATGCCCCGGAAGCCCCGCGCGGTCGCGGGCACGCCGTTGGTGACCAGCTTCTGCCAACCGTGCGCGATGAGGATGACCCCGATCCCGATCCGGCCGATGATCAAGAAGAAATCGCGGAGGACCTGCACAACCGCCTCCCGGTTCTGCTCGCACGCAGCGGACGGGATCAGTGTGCGGGCCCTGCCGAGCGCAGGCATCCGCTCCCATCCGTTCGGGCCCCTCGCCGCGGCGCGACGAGGGGCCCGGCGGTGGTGAGCCCGCCGGGCCCCTCGTCGGCTGACCCGGGTCAGCCCTTGAGCAGGTTGCGGGCCATGACCATGCGCTGGACCTGGTTGGTGCCCTCGTAGATCTGGGTGATCTTGGCGTCGCGCATCATGCGCTCGACCGGGAAGTCGCGGGTGTAGCCGGCGCCGCCGAACAGCTGCACCGCATCGGTGGTGACCTCCATGGCCACGTCGGAGGCGAAGCACTTGGCCGCGGCGGAGATGAACCCGAGGTCGGCTTCGCCGCGCTCGGCGCGCGCCGCCGACAGGTAGACCATGTTGCGGGCGGCCTCGATCTTCATCGCCATGTCGGCGAGCATGAACTGCACGCCCTGGAAGTCGGCGATGGCCTTGCCGAACTGCTTGCGCTCCTTGACGTAGGCGATCGCCTCGTCCAGCGCGCCCTGCGCGATGCCCACGGCCTGCGCGCCGATGGTCGGGCGCGTGTGGTCGAGCGTCTTGAGCGCGGTCTTGAAGCCGGTGCCCGGCTCGCCGATGATCCGATCGGCCGGGATGGTGGCGTTCTCGAAGTACAGCTCGACGGTGGGGGAGCCCTTGATGCCGAGCTTCTTCTCCTTCGGCCCGACGGTGAAGCCCGGGTCGTCGTGGTGCACCGCGAACGCGCTGATGCCGTTGGCGCCCTCGTCCGGGTCGGTCACGGCCATGACCGTGTACCACTTGGACACGCCGCCGTTGGTGATCCAGCACTTGCTGCCGTTGAGCACCCAGTGGTCGCCGTCGAGGTGCGCGCGGGTCTTCATCGCAGCGGCGTCCGAACCGGCCTCGCGCTCCGAGAGCGCGTAGGAGGCGGTGGTCTCGCCGGAGGCGATCGCGGGCAGCACCTGCTTCTTGAGCTCGTCGGACGCCGACAGGATGATCGGCATGGTGCCGAGCTTGTTGACCGCCGGGATCAGCGAGGACGAGGCGCACACCCGGGCGACCTCCTCGATGACGATGCAGGTGGCCACCGAGTCCGCGCCCTGGCCGTCGTAGCGCTCGGGGACGTGCACGGCGTTGAAGCCGGACTTGACCAGGGCTTCGAGCGCCTCGGCGGGGTAGCGCTCCTGCTCGTCCACCTCGGCGGCGTAGGGCTTGATCTCCTTCTCGGACAGCGCGCGAACCGCCTCGCGCAGCGCCTCGTGCTCCTCGGCGAGCTGGTAGGTGCCGAAGTTCGGGTCCACCGGGTGCCTCCTTGGTCCCGCGCCGTCCTCGGCGCTGGAGTCGTGCATGCGTCCGCGAATGCTGCGGATATCGGTTGACGACATCGTAACGGCACTCAGTGCCACCAGCAATTGCGGTGCTATATTCCGCGCATGTCCGAGGCAGCGGCCGCCGCACCCAAGCCCCGCGCCGGCCGGACCCCGCACGGGCGCCGCAAGGTTCGCAGCGCCCTGGCGGTGGCCGCGCTGGACCTGTTCGCCGAGCAGGGGTTCGAGTCGACCACCGTCGACCAGATCGCCGACGCCGCCGGGGTGGGCAGGCGCACCTTCTTCCGCTACTTCCGGGCCAAGGAGGACGTGGTCTTCCCCGGGCACGACGAGCGGCTGGCCGAGGTCGTCGAGCACCTGGAGGCCGCCGATCCAGCGGCGCCGCCGCTCCGCGCGGTGGGCGAGACCGCCGGGATAGTGCTGGAGATGTACCTCGACGAGCCCGAGGTCTCGCTCAAGCGCTTCGAGCTGACCCGGCAGGTGCCCGCCCTGCGGGACAAGGAGATCGCCAGCATCGACGGCTACCAGCGGGTCTTCGCGCGCTACCTGCGTCGTCGCTTCGCCGATCAGCCCAGCGGGGAGCTGCACGCCGCGGTCGCCGCGGCGGCGGTGGTGGCCGCGCACAACCACGTGCTGCGCCAGTGGCTGCGCAGCGGGGGGACGTCCGACGCGCGCGGTGACCTGCGCGAGGCGATCGCGCAGGTCGAGCGCGCGATGTCCGGGCAGTGGCCGAGCCCGGGGGAGGCCGGCTCCGACGACGCGGTGGTGGTGGCCGCGGTGCGCACCAGCGCGCCCAGCGGGGCGGTGCTCGACCAGCTGCGCGCGGCGCTGGGGTCGCTGTCCGAGTGAGCTAGCGGCACTGAGTGCCGATCATGATCTTCGATCCGCTCTGTTGACTGCCTCTATTGTGTCAGTGTCGAGTGAAATCAATCTTCGTCGGCGCCTCGGAGGCGCGGCGCGGAGCGGAATCACCGCTGCTGCTCGCGGATCAGGGAGATCACCGGGGCGAAGGCCTCCAGGAAGAAGCCCTGCACGGCGTAGTGGGTGAACCCGTAGCGCTCGCGCTGGCTCAGCAGCTGCTGGGTCATCTCCTCGGGGGTGCCGATCAGCACGGAGGGGAGGTCGAGGATCTCCTCGGCCGAAGCGGCGCCCAGCCGCTCGCGCACGTCATCGGCCGCGGCGCGGCGGTCCTCGGTGGGCATCACCAGCTGCAGGAGCGTGCCCCACTCGATGTCCGCGGCGCGCGCGCCGGCGCACTCGCGGGTGAAGCGAACGCGTTCGTCCACATCGGCCGATGAGGCGACCTGGAAGGTCCCGGGAGGCTGCCCTTCGACCTGCTTGATGCCGGCGACGTTGATGGTGTCGGCGGTTTCGGCGGCGTGCCGCAGCACGCGCTCGCCGGTGCCGCCGACGATGAGCGGGGGACCGGTTCGACCGAACCCGTGGCGCTGCACGGGTCGCAGCGCCGGAACGCCGTAGGTCTCGCGCAGCTCGGCCTGCTGCGAGTAGCCGTCGGCAGGCGGCCGAGCTCGTCGATGGTCTCGCGCATCCGGCGCACGCGGGCGTCGAACGGCTGCCACTCGATGCCGGCCTCCTCGAACTCCCACTTCATGTGCCCGGCGCCGATGCCGATTTCGAGGCGGCCGCCGGTGAGCACGTCGGTGGTGGCGATGTCGCGGGCCAGCAGGGCGGGGCTCCAGAACGGCGCGTTGAGCACCAGCGTGCCCACCCGCAGTCGTTCGGTGGCCGCGGCCGCGGCCACCAAGATGGGGAAGGGGGAGGGGATTCCGACGTGATCCGCGGCGTAGACGGCGTCGTAGCCGAGTTCTTCGGCCCGTCGGCAGGTCGCGGCGAAGGAGTCGAGGTCGCTGAGCCCGTGGATGTTGTAGGAGAAGCGGAAATCTCGCATGCGGCCGATGCTCCCGCGGGCGGGGTCGGGCAGCAGGGGCTTCATCCCGGGGTGAACGACGCGACGCGTGTTCATCAGGATCTGTGGTTTCAGCGTGGAGCGAAATAAACTCTCCCGAACGCGCGGCGAATCCGCCTCGGAGCCGAAGAGCCCACCGAGCCGATCCGGCCTGTCGGGCTCGGGGCAGCCAAACAGGCCGGATCGGCTCGGTGGGCTGGGACGTGGCGAAGCGCTGGGGACAAGGGGCCTGGCGTTCCGCGCGACGGGAATGGGGAGCGTCGTGGGAGCCCGCAGAGCTCGGGCTCACACGACCGGAAGCAGCGGGCGCGTTCCGCGACGGCTTCCAGGGCGCCGTGGCCGGGAACCGCCTCAGCTCAGGTGGCTCTCCAAGGCGTCGGCACCTGCCGGGGCGCCGCCGCTGGCGGCGACGAGCTCGCGCATGTGCGCGAGGTTGGCGCGCATGCGCTGGTCGGTGGCGACCCGGTCGACCGCGTCGCGCAGTTCGGCCGCGCTCGCGGTCTCGGGGTCGAGCTCGATGCCCAGCCCGAGTTCCTCGACGCGGGCCGCGTTGGCCGACTGCTCGGGCATCTGCGGAACGGCGACCAGCGGGACCGCGCAGTTGAGCGATTCCATCGTCGAGTTCATGCCGGCGTGCGAGACGAAGGCGCTCGCGTGCCGCAGCACGGCCGGCTGCGGGAAGGAGGGGCGCACGTCGAAGTTCTCCGGGATCTCACCGAGCGCGTCGACGTCGACGCGCGTTCCCACCGACATGGCGACCTGCCACTGGGTTCCGCCGAAGGCCCGCAGGCACGACCGGTAGAAATCGGGGCGTTCGTTGAACGCGGTGCCCAGGGAGATGAACAGCAGCGGGCGCCGCGGGTCGGCCGGTTGGTAGGTCTCGTTCTCCCGGTCGCCGAGCTGTGGCCCGATGAAGCGGAACCGCTGGTCGAAGGTCTCGTGCCGCAGCTGGAACGCCTCGGGCAGGAACACCAGGTTGAGCTCGGCGGGGGTCCCGCCGAACACCGGGGGCATCGCCACCCCGAACTCCTCGGAGAGCTCGCTCATCGCCTCCTGGATCTCGGCGAGGTCCGCGGCGGCGGGCCCGCCGGGCATGGCGTGCTCGGCGGCGAGGACCTGGCGCAGGTCGAACTCCTCGTTGGAGGCGAAGTTCGGGGTCAGCGCGATCGCCGGCAGGCCGAGCTTGTCGGCGAACATCCGGCCGACCGCGGTCATCGCGTCGAAGCACACCGCGTCCGGCGGGTTCTCGGCGAAGCGGTCGAGCAGGATCGGCAGGCACTCGCGCACGTCGGAGACGAAGAACTCGATCATCCGCTCGATGTGCTCGGGGCCGGGCCCCCTGCCGCGCAGGTCGCCCAGGTCGGGCATCCGGGTGGGCAGCTCGACGAGCTCGGCGCCGGTGGGCAGCACCGCGTCGAACTGCTCGGGGCCGACCGCGTAGCTGACCGAGTGCCCCCGGTCGATGAGCTCGGAGACCAGCGCCAGCGTGGGGTTGACGTGCCCGGAGGCGGGCACGCTGGTGAACAGGAAGTGCTTCTTCATGGCTCCTCGATGGGGCTTACAGCGGGCGGCGGAACCCGCGCACCGCGAAGGCGATCCCGACCGCGCACAGCAGGGCGCTGGTGGCCACGGCGGCGAGCACGCCGGATCCGGTGGGCAGGGCCAGCGATAGGTTGCGCGAGGCGTCCACGGCGTAGGTCAGGGGGTTGATCCGGGCGACGACCCGCAGCCAGCTCGGCAGGGTCTCCAGCGGCACGAAGGCGCTGGAGGCGAACATCAGCGGGAACATGGCCAGGAACCCGATGCTCTGCATGACCTCCTCCTTGCGCAGCCAGGCGCCCAGGGCCAGGAAGGTCCACGACAGCGACCAGCTGACGAACAGCGCCAGGGCGAACGCGCCGAGGGTGCCGGCCAGGCCGCCCGCGGGGTCGAAGCCGAACACGGCGGCGGCCACGGTCAGCAGCACGATCAGCTGCACGGCGGTGCGCAGCAGGTCCGAGAGGCTGCGGGCGATGAGCACCGAGCTGATGCCGATGGGCAGCGCGCGGAAGCGGGCGATGACGCCGTTCTTCATGTCGGTGACCAGTCCGACGCCGGACTGCATGGCCGCGCCGATGCCGGTGGTGACCAGGATGGCCGGCATCAGGTAGTTGATGTAGCTGCCGCCGGCGGCGCTGACGCTGCCCATCATCGCGTTGCCGAAGACCTGGCTGAACAGCACCAGCATGATCAGCGGTTGCAGCAGGCTGAAGATGATCACGCGCGGGTCCTTGAGCAGGGCGCGCAGCGAGCGGCCGGTCAGCACCCGGATCTGGGTGAGGTACCCGGCGCCGCGCCAGCGCCGCTCGGAACCGGGTGCCGGGGACGGGGTTTCGGTGGGGGTGCTCAGCGTGGTGGTCATCGGGATCCCCTCAGGCAGCGTTGGCGGGCTGGTGGGCCAGGGCGAGGTAGACGTCGTCGAGCGTGGGTTCGCCCAGGCCGAGGTCGCCGATGTCGATGCCCGAGTCGTCGAGCGCGCGCACCACGTCGGCCAGTTCGCGCGAGGCCGTCACCGGGATGGTCAGCGCGTTGCGGCCCTCGTCGTGGGTGGGGCTGAAGCCGGCGGCGGTCAGGGCGCGCAAGGCGTCCTCGGTGTTGCGCGCCTCGGCGAGGGTGGCGTTGACGGTGCGCTGGCCCACCTGGGCCTTGAGCTCGTCGGCGGTGCCGGTGGCCACGACCTTGCCGGCCGAGAGCACGGTGATCGAGTCGGCCAGCCGGTCGGCTTCGTCGAGGTACTGGGTGGTCAGCAGCACGGTGGTGCCGTCGGCGACGAGGCCCTCCACGATCTGCCAGAGGTTGAGCCTGCTGACGGGGTCGAGCCCGGTGGTGGGCTCGTCGAGGAAGATGACGTCGGGGTGGCCGACCAGGCTGGCGGCGATGTCCAGGCGCCTGCGCATGCCGCCGGAGTAGGTGCGCGCGGGGCGGCGGGCGGCCTCGGTGAGGTCGAAGGTCTCCAGCAGCTCGTCGGCGCGCTGCTGGGCGTCGCGTCGGGAGGCGCCGAGCAGCCGGGCGATGAGCACGATGTTGTCGTAGCCGGAGAGCTGCTCGTCGACGGCGGCGAACTGGCCGGTCAGGCCGATGCGTGCGGTGACCTCGCGGCGGTCGGAGACCACGTCGAGGTCGGCGATGCGGGCGGTGCCGCTGGTGGGCGGTAACAGGGTGCTGAGGATGTTGATCAGCGTGGTCTTGCCCGCGCCGTTGTGGCCGAGCAGGCCCAGCACGCTGCCCTGCGGTACCGCGAGGCTGACGTCGTCGAGGGCGGTGACCTCGCCGAACTTCTGGGTGATGTGGTCGGCTCGGATGATCGGATCGGTCAACGGGGCTCCCCGGTGGTGTTGGTGTTGTCGGCGGCGGCGCCGTGCAGCAGGACGTCGACGCGGTCGCGGATCTCGGCGTCCTGGTCGACTTCGGCGGTGTTGGCCGCGGTGGAGGTGAACCGGATGCCGAGGACGAGCGCTTGCAGCAGCTCGGCGAGCCGTTCGGGCGGGATGCGCAGTTCGCCGGGTTCGAACAGCGAGGCGAGCGCGGCGTTGAGGTCGCGGATGAACTGCTCGCGTTCGTCCATGGGGGAGGGCTTGCCCTCCGCGTGGCCGCCTCGGAGGTCGAATCCGGACGCGGCCAGGGTGTGCATGAGTTCGCCGAAGCGGGTGAAGTGATCGAGGAACAGCCCGGAGGCCCGGGTCAGCCGGACGGCGGCATCGGTGTCGCGGTCGATTCCGCGCACCGCGGCGCACAGCTCGTCGGGCCGCAGCGCGGCGGTCACGCAGGCGCGCAGCAGTTCGTCCTTGTCCTTGAAGGCGCGGAAGACGGTGCCTTCGGCGATGTCGGCGGCCTGGGCGATCTGCTTGGTGGTGATCTTGGCGCCGTGCTGGCGCACCAGGGGCAGCACGGCTTCGACGATGGCCTCGCGGCGCTGCTCGGGGCTCATCGCCGAGGCGCGGCGGCGCGAGTGTTCTGCGGTCACCTCACCACGGTATGAGTGAGCGCTCACTCGCGTCAATGAGTGCGTGCTCACTCATGTCGTTCTCGAAGGAGGTCGAGGGCGCCGAGACGAACAACGCCCCCGGCGATCGCTCGGGGGCGCTTGACGGGGGAGCGGTCAGTCGTAGCCGCGGACGAGGTGTGCCTCGTCCTCCTCCGGTTCGTCGACCCGTTCGTGGCGGGTTTGGCCCGGGAGGTCGACGTCTTCGAAATCGCTCTCGAGGGAGTCCTGCGGGATCGTGCGGTTCTCGGAGAGCGTCATGGCGGGGCTCCTCTCGGCGCGGAACGTACCGGGTGATGGTGCTTCTCGGCCTGCGAGATCGCATGTGCGACACACCCGGATGACCCCCGAAATCGCCCGCCTGGGAAACCGCACATCGCTACAAGTGCATCTGCAGCTTCAGTGCCGAATGAAACAAATGCTCTTCGAGCAGGCGCGCTCACCGGACCCCGAAAAACCGCGGGGAAGGCAGGTCAGACCTTCGGGCTGAGGCGAGCTCCGCTGCGGATGCCCAGGTAGCGACCCCCGTCGACGACGGTGCGCCCCGCTTGGCACACCCACGGGAGGCCGCGGGGCGGGCGCATCGGGTCCTGGTAGTCGCCGATGTCGGTGATGGTGTCCGGGTCGAAGGCCACCAGATCGGCGGTCCTGCCGGGGGCGATGACCCCGCGGTCGGGGATCCGGAACCACTCGGCGGGCAGCGAGGTCATCCGGCGGATGGCCTCCGGCAGCGAAAGCACGCCGCGGTCGCGGGCGTAGCGGCCCAGCACGCGCGGGAATGTCCCGGTCATGCGCGGGTGCGGTTTGCCGCCCAGCCCGGGCGGCAAACCGTCGGATCCGATCATGGTGTGCTCGTCGCGCAGGGCGCGCTCCAGGTCGTCCTCGTGCATCGAGAAGTGCGTCATCGAGACCTTCAGGCGTTCGCTGACCAGCACTTCGATCATCGCTTGGACCGGTTCGACGCCGAGCTCGGCCGCGATGTCGGCCAGCGTGCGCCCTTCGAAGCGGTGGGAGGGGGTGGAGGCCACGGCGATCCGGTCGAAGCTGGTGCGCTGCTCGATGGCGGTGGCCAGCTCCCACCGCGCGCTGCGGCTCTTGAGCCGGTTGAGGGTGTGCTCGTCGTCGCCGGCGAGGTAGTCGGCCGGCAGCATGGCGGTCAGCGTGGTCGACGAGGCGGTGTAGGGGTAGACGTCGTTGCACACCTGGTGGCCCGCTCGTCGGGTGCGGCGCAGCCGGTGCAGCGCGGGGTGCAGCTTGCCCCAGTTGTGCGGCAGCGCGGCCTTGAGGTGCGAGATGTGCGTGCGGCCGGCTGCCCGGCCGATGCGCAGCGCCTCGTCGATGGCGTTGAACAGCTGGTCGCCCTCGTTGCGCATGTGCGTGACGTAGAGCCCGGAACCGCCGAGGACTCCGGCCAGGTCGATGAGCTCGTCGGTGGTGGCGTGGCGGGCCGGTGGGTAGCCCAACCCGCTGGAGAGGCCGAAGGCGCCGGCGCTCATGCCCTCTTCGAGGGCTGCGCGCATGGTGCGCGCGGCTTCGTCGTCGGGTGCGGCGTCGGTCATGCCGGTGGCCGCGGCGCGCAGGGTGCCGTGGCCGACCAGGGGGCACTGGTTGGTGACGTAGCCCGCGGCGTCGGTGGCGGCGTAGAGCTCGGCGAAGCCGCGCCAGGTCATGTCGGTGGGCGGGAAGAGCCGGCCGAGGAATCCGGTGACCGCCTCGGCGTGGTCGTGCCCGGTCGGGGCGAGGCTGAAGCCGCAGTTGCCGACGACCTCGGTGGTCACGCCTTGCAGGATCTTGGTGGTGTCGTGCTCCGGGAGCAGGGGTGCGTTGTCGGCGTGCGAGTGGGCGTCGATGAAGCCCGGTGCGAGCACGAGCCCGGTCAGATCGCGCCGGGGGAGGTGCTCGGGTGCCGTGCCGGGTTCGACGACGTCGGTGATGCGGTCGTCGTCGAGGAGCACGTCGGCGCGGCGTAATGCGGCGCCGGTGCCGTCGGCGATGGTGGCTCCGGTGAGCAGTTCGGTCATGCGCCCGCCCTTTCACGTCCGGGGTCGAGATCATCTTGCCGCGTCGGGCGGGTGCGGGGAATGACCCGAGCTCGCGGGCGTGTTGGGGTTGGTGGTGCCGCCCGGTGGTCGGGCGGCGTGTCCGAGGTGAGGGGTGCGTGGTCGTGCACGGTGAGTACAAGGTTCCCGGCGGCAAGCTGGTGGTCGTCGACGTGGAGGTCGCCGGTGGCCGGTTGTCCGACGTGCGGTTGAGCGGGGACTTCTTCCTGGAGCCCGACGAGGCGCTGGAGTCGATCAACGATTCGCTGGTGGGTGCGCCGGTCGATGCCGATGGTGCGCAGCTGGCCGCGCGGATCCGGGGCGGGTTGCCCGCCGACGCGCGGTTGGTGGGGTTCAGCGCGGAGTCGGTGGCGGTGGCGTTGCGGCGGGCGTTGACCCGGGCGTCGGACTGGGGTGAGCACCGGTGGGGTTTGGTGCACGACGGGCCGCAGTCGCCGCTGATGCACATGGCGCTGGATCAGGTGTTGGCCGAGGAGGTCGACGCGGGGCGCCGGGAGCCGACGTTGCGGTTCTGGGAGTGGGCCACGCCTGCGGTGATCATCGGGAGCTTCCAGTCGGTGCGCAACGAGGTGGACGTGGTTGCTGCGCGGCGGCTGGGGGTGGATGTGGTGCGGCGGATCACCGGTGGTGGGGCGATGTTCGTGGAGCCGGGCAACACGGTGACCTATTCGCTGTACGCGCCCGCGTCGCTGGTGGCGGGGATGAGCACGGCGGAGTCGTACGCGTTCCTGGACGACTGGGTGCTGGGCGCGCTGGGGGATTTGGGGCTCAACGCGTGGTATCAGCCGATCAACGACATCACCTCGGACGGCGGCAAGATCGGTGGTGCGGCGCAGAAGCGGATGCGGGGTGGTGCGGTGCTGCACCACGTGACGATGTCCTACTCGATCGACGCGGCGCGCATGGGCGAGGTGCTGCGGGTGGGGCGGGAGAAGTTGTCGGACAAGGGCGTTGCCAGTGCTGCCAAGCGGGTGGATCCGCTGGCGCGGCAGACGGGGCTGGCGCGCGAGGTGGTCATCGATCGGCTCGCGGCGGGGTTCCGGTCTCGGTTCGGGCTGAGCGCCGGTGAGGTGACCGAGGGGGAGTGGGCTCGGGCGCGCGAGCTGGTGGAGGCGAAGTTCGCGACGCCGGAGTGGTTGGAGCGGGTGCCCTGAGGTTCAGGTGAGCGGTTCGGGCAGGCCGGGGGTGTTGCGCTTGCGGCGCAGCCAGATCTTGCGGGTGCCGTCGGAGTAGAGCAGGACGCGGGACAGTTCCCAGCCCGCGAACTCGGCGTGGATGCTCAGTTGGGTCGCTGCGCTGAGGCGGGTGATGCCGGGTGGGAGGCGCAGCGGCCGGTACTCCCAGTCGGTGTCGGTCGTGGTTCCTTCCAGGGTGCTCATGGGTTCACCACCTGGTATCCGGCGCCGTTGGCGGAGGCGATGTAGACGGTGGAGGTGTTGGGGTCGACGGTGATGGAGTTGGGCTGGCTGATGGTGGGCAGCCTGCGGACTTCGCGGGGTTGGCCGCCTGCGACGTCGTAGGCGACGACTTCGTTGGTGGCCGTGAGGGTGACCCAGGCGAGGTCGGTGCTGGGGTCGTAGGCCAGTCCGTAGGGGGCGCCGGGCACGGGGTAGCGCTGCTTGAGCACCAGGGGGCCGGTGCTGAAGGCGAGCAGGGATTGGCCGCGGGTGTCGATGGTCAGGATGCGGCCGAAGCGGTCGAGCGCGGCGTTGGTGGCGCCTCGTCCGGCGCGCAGTCCGGCGCCCTTGCTGCCGTTGGTGGGGTCGACCGGGGTGATGGAGGTGGTCAGCCGGTCGAGGACGTTGATCTCGCCTGCGGCGGGCAGCAGTCGGGCGGGGCCGGTGAAGGGTTCGCTGGAGGTGGTGGGGCGGTCGCCGTCGAGGACGCTGACGGTGCGGGATCGCTGGGTGATGACCGCGGTGCGGCCGTCGGGCAGGTCGACGGCGTCGACGGGGCCGCCTGGCACGGGGGTGGGTGTTGCGGTGGCGGTGCGCAGGTCGACGCGGGTGATCTGGTCGGCTTCGGGCAGGGCGACCAGTGCGGTTGCGGGTGCGGTGCGCAGCGAGGCGGGTGCGGCGGGCAGCTGCACGGTGCGGCGGGTGCCGTCGGGTCCGGTGAGGATGAGCTGGTTGCCGGCGGCGAGCACGAGGGTTCGGGTGTCGCGGTCGAAGGCGGTGTGCTGGACGGGCGGGGCTCGTCGAACGGTGCCTGCTGGTGCGGTGGTGGCCGGTGAGGCCGCGGGGGTCGCGGCGGTGAGGTTGTCGGTGACCTGCAGGGGGTCGCTGCTCTGGTCCATTCCGCAACCGGCCAGCAGGGTCGCGGTGATGCAGGTGATGACCAGACGACGCAACGAGCTCCTCCTCGGTGTTGCTCCACCCGCGGGACGTGCGGTGGCTCCTTCCCAGCATCCCCGATGTGGGTTGGGGGGATGCAGCCTGCCCCGTGGATAAGCGTTCAGCTTGGCACGTCGTGCGCGTGGCGGGAACCGGTCGCGGGTGCGTGCGGCTGCGTCGGTGGTGCGTGGTCAGTCCTGCGCCGGGCTGCGTTCGGGGTAGGTGGCCTGGGGTGCGCTGATGTCGTCGAGGGCGGCGCGGATGGCCGGTGGCAGGGTGAGCTCTTCGGCGGTGAGGTTGTTCTTGAGCTGGGTGGCGGTGCGCGCGCCGATGATGGGGGCGGTGACCCCGGGGCGGTCGCGGACCCAGGCCAGGGCGACGTGGGCTGGGCTTGCTGCGAGGCCTTCGGCGGCGGTGAGCAGGGCTTGCACGATGCGTGCGGCGCGTTCGGTGCGGTGGTGCTCGACGTAGCTGGCGAGGTCGGTGGTGGCGCCTCGGGAGTCGGGCGGGGTGGCGTTGCGGTACTTGCCGGTGAGCACGCCGCGTCCCAGGGGCGCCCAGGCGAGGATGCCGAGTCCGTGGTGTTCGGCGGCGGGGGTGACTTCGCGTTCGATGCCGCGTTCGAGCAGGGAGTACTCGACTTGGGTGGAGATGAGCGGGGTGCGTGCGGGGTGGGCGTTCTGGTGGGTGGCGGCGGTGGCGGTTTGCCAGCCGGCGTAGTTGGCGATGCCCGCGTAGCGCACGCGGCCGCTGGTCACGGCGGTGTCGAGGGCGGCGAGCGTTTCGTCGAGGGGGACGCCGGGGTCCCAGGCGTGCAGTTGCCACAGGTCGATGTGGTCGGTGCGCAGGCGTTGCAGGGAGGCGTCGAGGGCGGCGAGCAGGGAGCCGCGGGAGGCGCCGCCGCCGAAGGGGCCGGGTGCGCGGCGTGCGGCGGCTTTGGTGGCCAGGACGATCTCGTCGCGGGACAGGTGGTGGGTGAGCAGCTCGCCGAGCATGTGTTCGCTGGTGCCGTCGGCGTAGACGTCGGCGGTGTCGATGAGGGTGCCGCCTGCGTCGTGGAAGGTGGTCAGCATCTCGGTGGCTTCGTCGGTGTCGACGTCCATTCCCCAGGTCATGGTGCCGAGCGCGAAGCGGGAGACGCGGAGGCCGCTGCGGCCGAGCTGTCGCTGTTCCACGGGGGTTGAGGGTATTCGGTCGGTTGGTCGGGGTTGGTGAGGTTGCCTCGGCGGGTCCGCGTTGACGTGTTGTGTATCACAGCTTGTTCGTGTTGCGGCCTGTGCCGTTGCTGTGGGTGATCACTCGGTCGCTGACCTGGCCCGATGAGGTGATGGGCCGGGGCCGGTGGCGCGGGGCCGATGCTGCAAGATCTGGGGGAACCGGACCGGGATTGTCAAGGCCCGGATTTCATTTCGATCGTGCTGGAGTGGGTTTCGTTGTCGTGGTTGCAGGCCATGGTGTTGGCCGTGGTCCAGGGGCTCACCGAGTTCCTGCCGATTTCGTCGTCCGGGCACCTGTCGATCGTGTCGAAGTTGTTCTTCGGCGCCGACGCGGGCGCGTCGTTCACGGCGGTCACGCAGATCGGCACCGAGCTGGCGGTGGTCATCTACTTCATCGGTGACATCGTGCGGCTGATCGCGGTGTGGTTCCGGGGCCTGTTCAACGCCGAGGTGCGGAACACCCCCGACTACCGGCTGGCCTGGTACGTCATCGTGGGCAGCCTCCCGATCGGCATCCTGGGCCTGCTGTTCCAGGACTACATCCGCTCGACGCTGCGCAGCCTGTGGATCACCGGCACCACGCTGATCGTCTTCGGCATCCTGATGGGCCTGGCCGAGCGCTACGGCAAGCAGTTGCGCGCTCAGGCGCAGCTGCGGCTCAGCGATGGTGTGCTGATGGGTCTGGCGCAGGCGTTGGCGCTGATCCCGGGTGTGTCGCGGTCGGGTGGCACGATCACCGCGGGACTGTCGCTGGGTCTGGCGCGGGCCACCGCCGTGCGGTTCTCGTTCCTGCTGGCCATCCCCGCGGTGTTCGCCGCCGGGATCTCCGAGCTCGGGCACGTCTTCGAGCCCAGCTCGCACGGGCTGCAGCCGAGCGCGGCGCAGATGTGGGTGGCCACCATCGTGGCCGGGGTCATCGGGTACGCGGTGATCGCGTGGTTGCTGCGGTTCGTGCAGCGCCACAGCGTCTACGTGTTCGTCTGGTACCGCATCGCGCTGGGTCTGGCGGTCTACGCGCTGCTGGGCTCGGGCATGATCGCGGCCTGACGCGGCTCTCGGCAGTGGTTTCGGGGCGGTCCGCACCTGCGGGCCGCCCCGCTGCGTTGTGCCGCGGGTAGCCTCGGCGGACGTGGCGACTCTCATCCTGCTGCGGCACGCGCGTTCGGCGGCCAACGGGTCGGGCACCCTCGCGGGCCGCACTCCTGGAATCGGTTTGGACGAGACGGGCACCGCGCAGGCCGCGGGTCTGCCCGAGCGGCTGGAGGGGGTGCCGCTGGCTCGTCTGGTGACCTCCCCGCTGCAGCGCTGCCGGGAAACCCTGGCCGGGCTGGCCGCGCAGCGCGGGTTGTCGCCGGTGGTCGAGCAGCGGCTGGCCGAGGTCGACTACGGCGACTGGACCGGCCGCAAGATCACCGAGCTCACCGACGAGGACCTCTGGAAGGTCGTCCAGCAGCACCCGTCGGCGGCGGTGTTCCCCGGCGGCGAAGGACTTGCCGAGGTGCAGTCGCGCGCGGTGGCCGCGGTGCGCGAGCACGACCGCCAGCTCGGCGACGACCAGGTGTGGATGCTGTGCAGCCACGGCGATGTGATCAAGTCGGTGCTGGCCGACGCGCTCGGGCTGCACCTCGACTCCTTCCAGCGCATCGTGGTCGACCCCTGCTCGGTGAGCGTCGTGCGCTACACCGATACCCGCCCGTTCGTGCTCAAGATCAACGACACCGGTGGGGACGTCTCCGGCCTGCTGCCGCCGAAGGACACCGGCTCCTCGGACGCGGTGCCCGGCGGCACCACGGGCCAGACCAGCCCCTGAGCGCCGTGGCGCGGGTGCGCCGGTGCGCGGCATGATGATCAGGTCAGCACGGGTGCGCGCATGCCGGGAGCGGTAGGGGTGAGCGAGCTCAAGACGCGCGATGAGATCGACGCGATGCGCCGAGCGGGCCAGGTGGTGGCCGAGGTGCTGGCCTTGCTGGGCGAGCGGGTGACCGCGGGCACGGCGCTGGCCGAGCTCGACGAGATCGCCCGCGGTCTGCTCGCGCGTGCCGGAGCGCGACCCGTGCTCGAGGGACATCGCCGCTGTCCGGTGGCCGCCCCCTTCGCCGGGGTCGTGCGCACCTCGCTCAACGACGAGATCACCCACGGTGCGCCCGATGGGCGGGTGCTGTCGGCCGGTGATGTGCTCAGCCTGGATCTGGCAGCCGCGGTGGATGGCTGGATCGGCCACGCGGCGATCACGCGCGTGGCCGGGAAGGGGTCTGCGCAGGACCTGCGGCTGGTGCGCACTGCTGAGCAGGCGCTGGCCGATGGAATCGCCGCGGCGCGGCCGGGGGCGCGCGTCGGTGATGTCTCTCGCGCGGTCGGCGTGGTCGGGCGCAGCGCCGGTTTCGGGATCCCGCCGCTGGGCGGGCACGGGATCGGCAGGTGCTTGCGCGAGGAGCCGCGGGTGGCCAACGACGGGCACCCGCACCGCGGCACGCCGCTGCGCCCGGGTCTGGTGATCAGCATCGAGCCGATGTTCACCGCAGGTGGTGCTGATCACCTCGATCGCGGTGGGCCGGCGATCACCACCACCGATGAGTCCCGCGCGGCGCACTTCGGGCACACCGTGGCCATCACCGACTACGGACCGCTGGTGCTCACCGCCCCGTAGTGTCGCGCCGCGCGGGCGCGAGGCCCGGTGCGCGGGAGTCGAGTTCGCGCCGGCCGGCAGCAGCAGGGGAACCAGCGAGAGCACCCCACAGGCGGCGGTGAACGCGCTCAGTGCGGTCATCAACCCGAGCTGATCGGCGAGTGCACCCGCGGTGATCGTGCCCAGCGGCATGGCCGGGGTCGAGGTGGCCGAGATGGTGGCGAACACCCGGGCGCGCAGCCGTGGCGGGGTGCGTTCGGTGCGCACCGCGGCGATGATCGGGTTCAGCGGGCCGAAGGCCGGCATGAGCGCGGCGATGGCGATCACCAGCACCGCCACGGGTGGCTGCAGCAGGAAGATCGCCGAGCGGGGTGCGAGCACGAGCAGGAAGCACGCGGTGAGCACCGTCCTGCGGGGCAGCCGCAGGCCGAAGGTGGTGAACGCCAGGGTCCGGGCGATCATCGCCGCGCCGGTGGCGGTGTGAATCGCGCCGGTGTGGGCGGGCGAACCCAGCACCCACATGCCGTAGGGATGCCGTTGGTGGCCGCGGTCAGCAGGGTGATCGCCCGCAGCGCGGGTTGGTCGCGCAGGAAGCGCCAGTCCGGTCTCAGTCCCTCCCGGCGGTCGGCGTTGGCCGGGTGGCGGGTGGTTTCGGGCAGCAGGGTGCGGGTGATCAGCGCAACGAGGGTGAAGCTGGCGGCGTCGAGCAGCAGCACGGCCGGCGCGCCCGTTCACGCGATGAGCGCACCGGCGATCGGTGCTCCCAGTGCGCGGGCGGCTTGGGCGGGTGTGTCGTGGGCGGGTGTGACCCGCTCGACCGGGGTTCCGGTGGTCGCGGTGATCTCGGGGACGAGCACCAGGCGCGCAGCGTCGCCGGGCCGCGCGATACCCCCAACAGCGCGGCTAGGGCGGCCAGCAGCGGTGCGGCGCGGGGATCGCGGTGACCACCGGGGCTGCGGCGAGGTCGAAGCGCACCGCCGCGCGGTGCGGGCCCAACCGGTCGATCCACGGGGCGCCGAAGGCCGAACCGATCAGCAGTCCGGCGGTTTCGGCTGCGGTGATCGCTCCGGTGTGCGCGGCGCTGCCGGTGGTGGCCAGCACTAACCACGGGATGGTCAGCAGGGTCATGCCGGTTCCCACCCCGGAGATCGCGCCACCGGTGGCAATTCCGGCCACCGGTAGCCTCATGGGGTTTCCTCGTCGCCCGGGTGCTGGGGTAGCAGGTGCCATTGCACGACGACATCGGTGTCTCCGGGTTGCCGGGTGCGGCGGTAGTCGGCGATGACCTCGTTGATGCGGTCGTTGAGCTGGGTGGCTTCCTCGGCGGTCAGCGTCAGCCTGTGGTCGGAGAGCTCGGCTGCGCCGCGCCAGGTCTCGCTCCAGCGGTCCATCTCGGCCAGGTAGGTGCTGGCCTGCTGGTGGTGGATGGCGTTGATGCCGTGCAGGTAGGTCGCCAGCGCGTCGAGCAGGGCGGGGTCGCGGCCGAGCTCGATGACATCGGCGTGGGTGTAGTCGTGGGCGGCGGTCCACCAGCGCTCTCGCCGGTTGCCGCGGCCGAGGTCTTCGGTGACCAGCCCGGCTTCGGCGAGCTGGCGCAGGTGCCAGCTGGTGTTGGCCGAGTTGTGCCCGAAGCGCTTGGCCAGGGAGGTTGCGGTGGCCGCGCCTTCGGTGCGCAGCGCTCCCAGCAGCTGCAGGCGCAGTGGATGTGCGAGTGCGCGAAGGCGTTTGGGGTCGAGGTGCGCCACCTGCGCGTGCTCGTCGATGTCCATGCGCAGCACGCTACGACCACAAAGGATCATTTGCAATCATCTCTTTGCGGTCTGGCCGGCGGGTGGGGATCGCGGCCGGATCCCCACCCGCATCCCGCCGCGCTGGCTCAATCGCCTGAGGTGGTCAGCACGACTTTGCCCTGGGTGCGGCGGGATTCCACGGCCTGGTGCGCGGCGGCGGCCTCGGCCAGCGGGTACTGGGCATGCACCGGTGCATGTAACAGGCCGTTGCGGTGCCAGTCCCACAGCTCGTCGCGCCAGCAGGCGAACAGGCCGGGTTTGTCACCGGCGAGCGCGGCCATCTGGAACCCGGTGGCCGAGGCGTTGCGCGCCACCAGTTCTCGGGTGTCCACCGAGCCGCCGCTCGAGGCGAAGGCCACCAGGCGCCCGCCCCGGCGCAGCGAACGCACCGCCGGGCCCAGCAGCTCGCCGCCCACGCCGTCGAGGACGACCTCGACCGGGTGCTGCGGTGGCATCCGCGGGTAGGTGACGACCTCGTCGGCGCCGTAGCGCAGGGCGAAGGGTGCTTTGGCGGCATCGGAGACCGCCGCCACGATCCGTTCGGCGCCTGCGGCTTTGGCCAGCTGCACCGCCAGCACCCCGGTGGCCCCGGCTGCGGCGGTCACCAGCACCGACTCGCCGCGCCCGACCAGACCCGCGGTGCACGCGCCGCGGGCGACGAGCCCGGAGCGCACCAGCGCGACCACCTCGGCGGCGCGGACGTGGGCAGGCACCGCTGCGGCCATGCCGCGATCCAGCAGCACGAACTCGGCGTAGGCGTCCTGCAGGCACATCCCGGCAACACGCGTGCCGGGCTGGATCCCGGCGCCCTCACCGGCCGCGGTGACCTCGCCGACGACCTCGCCGGCCAGCGGGCCGGGCGCGGGGCCCTCGCGCACGTGCAGCACCGATGGCAGGGTCACGCCGACCGCCTCCACCCGCACCAGAAGCTGGCCCGGGCCGGGCAGCGGCGCGGCGGCCTCCTCGGTGAACAGCACGTCCGGACCGCCGTTGGTCTCGTAGCGCACGCGTTGCATCGCGACCTCCCCAGCAATGACCGTTGGGCTTCCCAACGGATTCCACGCTAGCGGCGGAACCGTTGGGGTGTCCAACGAATATCGGGTAGAGTCCCCGAACGTGGCACGCGCCGAATTCACCGATCCCGCACGAGCTCTGGCTCACATCGAGTCGCTGCCCAGCTGGCTGACCGGCCGGGTCGCCGCGCGCGGCCGCGAGCTGGTCGCCGAGGCCATCGCGGCCGAAGGTCTGCGCCCCGGGCAGTACGCCGTGCTGGCCGCGGTGTCCGAGCACGGGCCGCTGGCCCAGGCCGAGCTCGTGCGCCGCCTGGAGCTCGACCGCAAGGACGTGGTGGTCCACCTCGACCACCTGCAGCAGCGCGGTCTGGTGCAGCGCCGCCCCGACCCCGACGATCGCCGCAAGAACGCGGTGTCGATCACCGACGACGGGCGTCACGCGCTGCGGCGCTGCGGCGAGCTGGCCGACCGCGCCAACGAACAGCTGCTGGCGCCGCTGAGCAAGGCCGAGCGCCACCTGCTGATGACCCTGCTCAACCGCATCCAGCGCTGAGCGCCTCGCCCGGCCCGGCAGGCGGGTTCAGCGCTGCCAGTAGTCGCCGACCTCGTCGGGGCGGTAGGCGCCGCGGTCGGTGACCACGGTGGTCACCAGGTGCGGATCGGTGATGTCGAAGGCCGGGTAGAGCCCCCGCACGCGGGGCCCGGCGGTGCGGTGGCCCAGCGCGTGGCAGACCTCGGAGCCGTCGCGGTACTCGATGGGCACGTCGGCCCCGGTGGGCGAGTTCCGGTCCGGGGCGTGGCACAAGGCGTGGAAGGGCACGCCGAAGGCGCGCGCGGCGGTGGCCAGCTGCAGCGTGCCGACCTTGTTGATCACGTGGCCGTCCATGCTCACCCGGTCGCTGGCGGTCACCAGCGCGTCGACGGACCCCTCCCGCATCAGCGAGGCCGGCATCGCATCGGTGACCAGCGTGGCCTCCACGCCCATCTCGGCCAGCGACTCCGCGGTCAACCGCGCGCCCTGCAGGTAGGGGCGGGTCTCGGTGCACACGAAGCGGAGCCGGTTGCCGGCTTCCAGCGCGGCCTGGACCACGCCCAGCAGGTAGAGGTCGCCCCAGCAGTGGGTGAGCACCCGCGCGTCCGGGCCCAGCAGCGCCGCGGCCGCGCGCCCCATCTCCGCGCAGCGGCGCCGGTAGTCGCGCTCGCCTTCCCGCGCACCGGTTTCGGCGGCGGTGAGCAGGTCGGTCCGGCCGCGGTCGACCTCGTCGAGCACCCAGGTCACGGCCTTGCGCGGCTGGTCGTTGGTCGGGCGGGTGGCGATGAGCCGTTCGGCTGCGGCACCGAGCCGCTCGCGGGCATCGGCGCGCCCGGCCGCCTCGCGGGCGGCCAGCACCATGCCGCCCAGCACGGCGAAGTAGGGGCCCGAGGACTGGGTGACCATGTCCTCGATGGCGGTGGCCACCTCCTCGACGGTGCGGGCGCGCACCCACCGGTGCTCGAAGGGGAACACGCGCCGGTCGAGCAGGTGCACGCCGTCGTCGTCGAGCCGCACGCTGTCGGCCAGCGTCGGCAGGTCCGGGTACGACGAGGGCGGCGGCATGCGGCAGCTCCTGACAGCGCGGGGGAATCGTGCGCGGGCCAGCCTAACCGCCAGCACCCGCACAGTTGTTAGGCTGGCTAACGCCCCTGATCATCGCCGCGCGGACCCGCGCGCGGCAGCCGCCGACCGCCCCGCTGCCGTCGGCCCACACCCCCGAGGAGGGCGCGCACCGTGGTCGATTCCCGGCCCGCCGAAACCGGTCCCGTCCTGCGGGCCGACGACGTCGCCGTGGTGCGCGAGGGCACCCATCTGCTGCGCGACGTCTCGCTGCGCGTGGAGCGCGGGCAGCACTGGGCGCTGCTGGGCCCCAACGGTGCGGGCAAGACCACCCTGCTGGGACTGCTGGGCGCGCTGACCCACCCCACCCGCGGCAGCGTCGAGGTGCTCGGGCACCGGCTCGGCCGGGTGGACATGCGCACCCTGCGCAGCTACGTCGGGCACGTCAACCCGCGCCACCCCCTGCGCACCGCGCTGACCGTGCGCCAGGTGGTGCTCACCGGAGCCACCAACACCACCGAGCTGGTTCCGCGCTGGGAACCCACCGAGCAGCAGGTCCGCCGCGCCGAGGAGCTCATCAGCACCCTGGGCATGGCCGATCGGGCCGGCTCGCGCTGGGACACCCTCTCGCAGGGCGAGCGCGGGCGCGCGCTCATCGCCCGCGCCCTGATGCCCACCCCGAGGCTGCTGCTGCTCGACGAACCGGCCACCGGGCTGGACCTGGCCGCCCGCGAGCAGCTGCTGTCCAGCCTGGACGCGCTGCGGGCCGAGCACCCGCAGCTGGCCACGGTGCTGGTGACCCACCACCTCGAGGAGCTGCCCACCAGCACCACCCACGCGATGCTGCTGCGCGACGGTCAGGCCCTGGCAAGCGGCCCGGTCGAGGAGGTGCTCACCGGTGAGCGCATCACCAAGTGCTTCGACCACCCGGTGCGGCTGTCGCGTGTGGAGGGCCGCTGGTCGGCGCGGGCCGAAAACGGCGTGCGCAACCGGCTGTCGAGCTGACAGGCTGGGCCGATGAGCAACGCGCGCCCGGCATGGGTCACCCAGGAGATCACCGAGAAGATGCTGCGCGGCGCGCTCGAGGTCGAGCGCACCGGTGAGGGCCTGCTGCCGCAGCGTCTGCCCGGATGGGTGCGGCAGCGGGGCGCCGACGCCGGTGTGCTGCTGGCGGCCTCGCAGCCCTCCGGGGTGCGCGTGGCGCTGCGCACCAGCGCCAGCGCGATCGAGCTCGACGCGCGGCGCACCACCGTGGCCTACACCGGTGCGCCGAGCAGGCCCGACGGGGTCTACGAGCTCCTGGTCGACGGGCGGCCCGTCGCGCACGCCTCGGTGGGCGGCGGCAACGTCGTGGAGATCGACATGGCCACCGGGCAGCGCACCGAGGTGCCCGGCGAGCCCGGTACCGCGGTGTTCACCGGGCTCGGCGAGGGCGACAAGACCGTGGAGATCTGGCTGCCGCACACCGAGACCACCGAGCTGCTCGGGCTGCGCGCCGACGCCCCGGTGCACCCGGCGGCCGAGCCCGGCCTGCGGCGCTGGGTGCACCACGGCAGCTCGATCAGCCACGGTTCCAACGCCGCGGGCCCGGCGAGCACCTGGCCCGCGCTGGCCGCCCGCCGCGGTGGGGTGGAGCTGACCAACCTGGGCTTCAGCGGCAGCGCGCTGCTGGACCCCTTCACCGCCCGGGCGATCCGCGATGCTCCCGCGGAGGTGATCAGCCTCAAGATCGGCATCAACCTGGTGGGAGGCGATCTGATGCGCATGCGCGCGTTCGTGCCCGCCGTGCACGGGTTCCTCGACACCATCCGCGAGGGCCACCCCGAGGTGCCGCTGCTGGTGATCTCACCGATCCACTGCGACATCCACGAGCGCACCCCGGGACCTAGTGCGCCGGACTTGACCGGCGGGCAGGTGCGCTTCGTCGCCACGGGCGATCCCGCCGAGATCAGCTCCGGCAAGATCGCGCTGGAAACCGTGCGCCAGGCCCTGGCCGGGGTCGTGGCCGAACGAGACGACGCGCAGCTGCACTACCTAGACGGCCGCGAGCTCTACGGGCCCGGTGATGCCGTCGAGTTGCCGCTGCCCGACGCGCTGCACCCCGATGCCGCGACGCATCGGCTCATGGGCGAGCGCTTCGCCGAGCACGCCTTCACCCCCGGCGGCGTGTTCGCCTAGAGCGCGCCGAAGCGGTGGTCCTGGCACTGGCGCAGGATGCAGGTCTGCGCCAGTGCCAGGACCACCGCACGGAGTGGTGGCGCCTCAGCGCTTCTTCTTCGGCGGGTCCTTGCGCAGCAGGTCCGGGCCGATGATCGCGCGCACCACGCGGCGCATCAGGCTGCGCTTGGGCACCGTCGGCGCCGGTGCCGGGGTGTCGAGCTCGGGCGCCGGGGCCACCGGCTGCTGCGGCCCGGTGGGCGCGCTGGCCAGGACCGGCGAGGGCTCGGGGTTGAGGCGCTTGGCGAACTCGGGTTGCTCGTCGCGGATCGCCGGGATGTAGGGCTGGGTGACCTCGACGTGCTCGGGCGCCGGGGCCGGGGCCATCGGGGGCTGCGGCCGGGCCGGCTGGGGCGCGGGCCGTTCGAGACCGTTCGGGGGCGGCGGGGCGCCGGGCGGGGTGCTGTTGGCGGAGGCAGGGCGCGTGGGGGCCGCCGGAGTCTCGGCGATCACCTCGTCCAGGGGCAGGCTGCCCGCGATGCGGGTCGTCGGCGGCCCCGAATCCTGCTGCTCGGCCCCGGAGGGGACCACGGGCTGGAACCACGGTCGAGAAAGATCGTCTTGAATAGTCATCCGTATCGACTCTGCGTGAGCAACGGCCAGTGTCACCGGATCAGGTACTTCCATTCCGGTCGGGGAGACCCTACCGGTAACGGACCGATAAAGCACACCCCCGTGTTCCCCAACCCACTCGGACCGATCTCGCCAGCCGGTGTTGGCACCAACGGAGCAGCGCGATCACGCTCAGCGCGCCACGCAGTCACCGGTGGTCGCCGCCTGGCGCAGCTGCCCGAACTCGGCGGCCAGGGTCTGCTCGGTCCAGTGCGCGTTGAGCCCGCTGGGGTTGGGCAGCACCCACACCCCGGCCCCGGCGATGCGCCGGTCCTGCTTGCCGAAGGCCGCGCGCCGGTGACCGAAGGCGGTGCGGTAGGCGGTGATGCCCACCACGGCCACCCACTGCGGGCGCAGCCGGGCGACCTTGTCGGCCAGCGCAGCCGCCCCGGCCCGCAGCTCCTCGGCGGAGAGCTCGGCGGCCTTGGCGCTGGCGCGCGCCACCAGGTTGGTGATGCCCAGCCCGAAGGAGGGCAGTTCGTCCTGCTCCTCGGGCTGCAGGCGTCGCGGGGTGAACCCGGCGGCGTGCAGCACCGGCCAGAAGCGGTTGCCGGGGCGGGCGAAGTGCAGACCCGTGGCCCCCGACCACAGCCCGGGATTGATCCCGCAGAACAGCACGCGCAGATCCGGTGCCACCACGTCGGGGATCACCGCCCCCTCCGCGGCCTCCACCTGCTGCGGACTCGGTCGCACAGACAACCCGCACCTCCCCGAAAAAGCTCCCCGACCACACTAAGGGCATCAAATGCGACGCTGCCGCGGCACCCCCGGTTCCCGCGCGAAGGGGTGCCGCGGCAGCCGTGCCGGCACGATGTCAGTCGGTGCCGGTCTCGATCGCCGCGCGATCCAGCGCCCCGGACTCGGACTCCTCGGCGCCCACCGAGGCGATGGCCTCGGCCCCGCCGGACTCCAGCGAACCCACCAGGTCGGTCTGGGCCTTGCCCACCAGACCCAGCTGGGCGTAGTTCTCCAGCTTGGCGCGCGAGTCGGCGATGTCGAGGTTGCGCATCGTCAGCTGCCCGATGCGGTCGGTGGGACCGAACGCGGCGTCCTCGGTGCGCTCCATCGACAGCTTGTCCGGGTGGTAGGAGAACGCCGGACCGCGGGTGTCGATGATCGAGTAGTCCTCGCCGCGGCGCAGCCGCAGCGAGACCTCGCCGGTGATCGCCGAGCCCACCCAGCGCTGCAGCGACTCGCGCAGCATCAGCGCCTGCGGGTCGAACCAGCGGCCCTCGTACATCAACCGGCCCAGCTTGCGGCCCTCGTTGTGGTATGCCGCGACGGTGTCCTCGTTGTGCACGGCGTTGACCAGCCGCTCGTAGGCGGTGAACAGCAGCGCCATGCCCGGGGCCTCGTAGATGCCGCGCGACTTGGCCTCGATGATGCGGTTCTCGATCTGGTCGCTCATGCCCAGCCCGTGCCGACCGCCGATGGTGTTGGCCTCGTGCACCAGGTCCACCGGCGAGTCGAACTCCTTGCCGTTGATGGCCACCGGCCGCCCCTGCCGGAAGGAGATGGTGACGTCCTCGGTGGGGATGTGCACCGAGTCGTCCCAGAACTTCACGCCCATGATCGGGTCGACGATCTCGATGCCGGTGTCGAGGTGCTCGAGCTGCTTGGCCTCGTGGGTGGCACCCCAGATGTTGGCGTCGGTGGAGTAGGCCTTCTCCGCCGAGTCGCGGTAGGGCAGACCGTGCTCGGTCAGCCACTCCGACATCTCCTTGCGGCCGCCCAGCTCGGAGACGAACTCCTCGTCGAGCCACGGCTTGTAGATGCGCAGCCGCGGGTTGGCCATCAGCCCGTAGCGGTAGAAGCGCTCGATGTCGTTGCCCTTGAACGTCGACCCGTCGCCCCAGATCTGCACGTCATCGGCCAGCATCGCGCGCACCAGCAGCGTGGCGGTCACCGCCCGGCCCAGGGGAGTGGTGTTGAAGTAGGTGCGCCCGCCCGAGCGGATGTGGAAAGCACCGCAGGTCAGCGCGGCGAAGCCCTCTTCGACCAGCGCCTCGCGGCAGTCGACCATGCGCGCGATCTCGGCGCCGTAGTCACCAGCGCGGCCTGGGATCGAGGCGATGTCGGACTCGTCGTATTGCCCGATGTCGGCGGTGTAGGCGCACGGAACGGCGCCCTTGTCGCGCATCCAGGCCACGGCCACGGAGGTGTCGAGGCCGCCGGAGAAGGCGATGCCGACCCGCTGGCCGACCGGCAGAGACGTCAGAACCTTGGACATGCGGAAAGTTTATGCGATAGACTGCATTATTATCCACCCGGGGTGCGCGAGCGTGTGACGGCTCACTCGCAGCAGAGCACCGCCAGGCCGCGGCGGCACCCGACGCACCTCGCCGAGCAGCCCCGACCCGCGGCCGGATCGAGCTCATCGACATCGCGCCCGCCGGCGATCGGTCGACGAGTACCGAACCCGCGGCGCCGGGCTCCCGGGGGACCACGCGGCACGAGCAGCAACCGGCTGCGGGCACTCCGATCAGGTTCAGCCGCGCGCGGCCGCCGTGAGCAGTCGAAACCGGGCGCGACCCCCGGTCAGCCGCGCAGCAGGCCGTCGATGGTGGCGATCACCGCAGCAGCACCGTCCTCGGCCTCGACCTGCGCTGCCAACGTGCGCGCTCGCGAAGGCGCGGTTCGCCGGTGGCCTGGCGAACCAGCTCAGCCAACCCGGCGGTGGTCAGCTTCTTGCACGGCATCCAGCCAGGACCGACACCCAGCTCGCGCAGTCGCCCGCCCAACGACACCGCGAGCCCGATGAACGGCAGCACGTCCCCGGCGCTTCCCGAGGCGGCCAGCAGCACCCGTCGCGCCACCGCGGTCGATCGGTTCGGACACCGAAACCGCGCAATCATCGGCGACCGAGATCGGTTTCGACCGAGTCTAGATCGCCGGCGGAGCCGCCGGCGCGGTCACTGCTCCAGCGCGCGCACCGTCAGGGTCTGCTCGGCGCGGCCGACCGGGCCGAGTTCGTCGTGCAGGACGGTGCTGGTCAGCCCCAGACCGGAGGTTCCGAACACCACGCCGGTGTCCAGGCCGGTCCAGGCGCCTTCGGGCCTGCGGTGCAGGTGGATGGTCAGGTCGAGGTTGGGGAACATCCACTTGGTGGGCTCGGTGCGCACCGCGATGCCGTTGGCGGTGTCCACCAGCGCCACGAAGGAGGCCAGCGTGCTGACCGGTTCGGCGTCCAGCAGGGGGATGCCGGTCGACATCCACGCCGAGGTGCGACCCGGCTGCGGTTCGCCGACGGTGCGCGCCTCGATGGAGCTGATGAATCCGCGGGCCGGCCACACCGAGTCCATCGGCCAGGGCTCCAAGGTGTGCGGGGCGGGCATGCGGTCGGGCTCGCCGCCGGCGACGGCGCTGGTGTCGGCCTCGGCCATGAACCACGCGCGGGCGCGCACCACGGCGCGGCCGCCGATGATCACGCTGGCTTCGAGGAGTTCGATGGTGCGGCCGGGCCGGGTGGTCTCCACGGTGAGGTCGAAGTCCTCCAGCCGGATCTGGCCGAGGATGTCGAAGCTGATGCGGCTGAGCGCCATCGGCGCGGCCTGCCGCTGCTCGCGGTGGGTCTCGACGGCGTGGGTGATCAGCCCGGCCAGCGGGCTGACGTGCTGCTCGTCCTCGCGCCAGGCGCCGCCGACCCGGCTGGTCGGGCGGAAGCGCTCCGGGCCGATCCGCTGGAAGTAGTGCTGGGCCGGCGGCGGGGTGGCGGTCAAGACGAGCTCCTCGGATGCTTCGGGCGGTTAACCATCCCAGCCTATTGACCGCCGCCCGCGGTGCGACGGCGCGCGAACCGGTTCAGGCAGTGGCGTTGCTCGCACCTGGCGCCGCGGTGCAGGACGCGCCGACTCCGGGCAGCGGGACGGGGCCGCCGTCGATGTCGTCGAGGTGGTTGCCGGTCACGGTGCAGCGGGCCGGTGAAGGCGCTGCCGTTCTGGTCCACCACCAACCCCTGCGGAATCCTCGCCCGGACATGACCACGCGCCTCGCCCCGCCGCGCCCGTTGCCCGAGGATCTCCGTCAGCGACGGTGAGGTCGCGGCGCCGTCGCCGCCCCAGCGGTTCCGAGGTCGTCGGAGCGTCCGGCTTCGAGCCGTGACCACTGGGCGATGGGACGTCCGCTGGTCCGGTAGTGGTCTTCGTCGGCCTCCCACCCGATCGGCCAGCCCGCAGGCGAGTCCTCCCAGGCCTCCTGCCGCCCGTAGACGGTCATGTCCAGCAACGCCCAGCTGTAGTCCATCGCCTCCACGCCGCGGCCCTTGGTCCAGTAGGTCTCGAAGACGCGGTCGCCGTCTCTCAGGTAGCACACCAGGTGGAACAGGCCGATCACGCGACCGACGAGGAGCGCATCGAGGGAGGGCTGAGCCGAGTACCAGGGCATGTCCCAGCCCATGAAGTCGCGGTAGCGGAGGCTCTCGTCGTAGCTCACCCGCGGATCAGCCCCACCGACGGCGACGTTGCGGCCCTGGCAGAAGACCGCGTAGGTGGCGTCGCGGGAATGCAAGTAGGACAGCTCGCCGACCTGGCTGGTGTACACCGTGCAGCCCTCGCACTGCTCGGCTGCGGGCCGGCCGGGGTTCCACATGAAGTAGTAGGCGATGAGCTGTCGGCGGCCTTCGAACGCGTCGAGCAGGGTCAGCGGCCCGTGAGGCCCGAGCAGCTCCAGATCGGGGTCCATCTCGACCGCGGGCAAACGCCGTCGGGCCGCCGCGATCGCGTCACCCTCGCGGGTGTGCGCCTTCTCCCGCACGCGCAGCGCATCCAGCTCGGCTTGGAAGGTGGCGCGGTCGACCACCGGTGGCAGCGCCGGCGCCTCGTCGTTCGCGGTGTTCTCGTGATCGGTCATGGCCTCGTCCGCTCGTCGATTCCTTCGTGGCGTTCGCAGGTGGCCAATGGTGAGGCGTCCACGTCACCGCCGCACCGCGTGCGAAACCGAAACCCGGAACCACCTTCGGAGTTGAAGCCCGCGACGGTCTTGGCTTCGACGAGCGTGGATTCGCCGGAACCGTTCCTCGCCGGCGAGAAGTGTCACTGATGAATTGATATCGGGTTCGTGGTCGGTGTGCCGGCTGATGGTCGGCAGACCAACGGGGAGCGGGCGGCGTCGGCCGAGTCGCCGACTCAGAGGCGACGCGCGAACGGGCCTGCCGCAGCGGCCTGGGCCTTGCTCCCGGGGCATCACCCGGGGCCGGTGCACCGGCCCCGTCATGGGCGGCTCGACGCGGTCCTGTCGTCCTCCGGCTGCGGGGCTCGATTCTGCCCCCGCTCAACCTAATTACGTTACTAACGTTACGACACAAACCTAACGGATCGACTGGGTTGGAAATCCGGAGAAGGGCACCGCGCATAATCGCGCTTATGTGCGGTAGCATGCGTTCATGGACATCCAGAGCGCTTCCGGTCCGGAGGTGGTGGGGCAGCGGCCGCAAACGCAATTGGCGACCACCGCGCGCACCGGGCACACGCTGGGTGCGCTGATCGCCTCGTGGCTGGGCTCGTTCTCCGAATCCGCGGCGACCCGCGGCGCCTACCGGCGCGACCTGCGCGAGTACCTCGACTGGTGCACTCGCCGGGACCTGGACCCGTTGGCGGTGCGGCTGCCCGAGGTGCAGATGTATGCCACCGAGCTGGCCGCGGGAGCCGGTGGGCCAAGCGGCAAGCCCCTGGCCGCCTCCACCCGGGCGCGCAAGCTCGCCGCGGTGTCGAGCTTCTACACCTTCCTGGTGCGCGCCGGGGCGATCGATGCCAATCCCGCTCGGGACGCCGCCCGCCCCCGCTACGACCGGGCGCACTCGCCGACCGCCAGCGTTTCGGCCGATGAGGCCCGGCAGATGCTCTCGACCAGCCGCGACTACCGGCACCGCACGCTGGGGCCGCAGGCGGCGGCGCTGGTGATGGCGCTGCTGATCGACCTGGGCGTGCGGGTCTCGGAGCTCTGCGGCGCCGATTTGGCCGACCTGGGCAGGCGCGAGGGCATGCGGGTGCTCACGGTGCGGATGAAGGGCGGCAAGAAGCGCACCCGGCCGATCCCGACTTCGGTGACGCCTCTGCTGGAGGCCTATCTGGAGCAGCGCCCGGAGGCCGACACCGACGCGCTGGTGGTCACCCGGCGGGGCGAGCGCATCAATCGCCACCAGGTCTACCGGCTGGTGCAGGCCATGGCCGCCGAGGCCGGCGTGGCCATGCCCCAGCGCATCACCCCGCACTCGATGCGGCACACCTTCAACACCATCGCCCGCCAGCACGGGGCGGCCCTGGAGGACCGGCGCGACGCGCTGGGGCACTCCTCGGCGGCGGTCACCCAGCTCTACGACCACGTGGCGCTGTCGCTGGACCGCGACCCCGCGCACCTGGTCTCGCGGGCCACGGCAACGCCGAACACCACGTCGGAGGCGGGCGCCGACACCCACGGTGGTTAAGTCACGGTGACGCAAAGCTGGGCGCGATGAGTTTCGGGCGCCGGCGGAGTCCACCTGGCATGACCGATACAACGCACACCACCACGATCAACAACCTCGGCGTCGTGATGTTCACCGTCTCCGACCAGGACGCCGCGCTGCGCTTCTACGTCGACAAGCTCGGTTTCGAGCTGCGCGGCGACACCCGCTTCGGGGACAACGGCGAGTACCGCTGGATCGAGGTCGCCCCGCCGGGGTCGACCGCGCGGCTGGCGCTGAACCCACCGATGGGTGGCCAGCCGGGCGGCTGCGGCATCGGCGTGGAAACCCCCGACGTGCACCGGGAGTACGAGCGGCTGCGCGCGCTGGGGGATGTCCAGCTGGATTCCGAACCCGAGAGCACGCCGGGTGCGCCGCTGCTGTTCATGCTCAGCGACCCCGACGGCAACCACATCGCCGTCGTGCAGGCCTGACGACGGCTGCGCAAAAGGAACCTGCGCTGCGGGGGTCGTCGACTGCTGGTGCCCGCGGCGCATCGGTTGAAACCACGTGCCCCCGGCCAGTTGCTCGCCCGGGTGAGTTCGCGGTCGAAGGACTTGGAGGTGGTCACGGCATGGAACCGGTGACCCGCGACCGCGCAGCCCCGCTGCACGGGGTGCGGGCCAACGGTGTGGACCTGGGCGTGGAGAGCTTCGGGCGGGAGGACGATCCGCTCGTGCTGCTGGCGGGCGGCACCACGATGCTGTCGTGGCCCGATAGGCGCCGCGCTACGACCTGCGCGATCTCGCCGCGGACGCGGCCGCGCTGGTCGCCGCGCTCGGTGCGCCCGCAGCTCATCTCGGCGGCGCAGGCGTGGGTGGGATGGTCGCCCAGGTCGCCGCGCTCGAACACCCGTTGGCGTTCTCGGCGCTGACGCTGGTGAGCACCCGCCCGGTGGCACCGGGCCCGGTCGACGAGGACCTGCCCGACCACGACCAGGCCGTCATGGGTGCGCTGTTCTCGCGCGCCATGCCCGACTGGAGCGACCGCGCCGCGGTCGCGGCGTTCGCCGCCGACGGCGCCGAGCTGCTCGGCAACGACCCGCAGCAGGCGCGTGCGACCGCGGCGCGGATCTGGGACCGCACGCCGTCGACCCGCCCGTCGGTGCAGCAGGCCAATCAGCTCGGCGTGGTGTTCGCCCGGCTCGACTGCGCGCCGCGGTGGCGCGAGCGGCTGGGCGAGCTTTGCGTGCCGACGCTGGTCGTGCACGGCCGCGAGGACCCGTTCTTCCCGATCGGCAACGGCGAAGCGCTCGCCGCCGAGATCGCCGCGGCACGTCTGCTGGCGTTCGACGAGATGGGCACCGCGGTGCGCGACCGCGGCGCCGACCGGATCGCCACGGCGATGCTCGCGCTGTGAATTCTCGACCAGCCGGCGCCACCTGCGGGGCCACCCGGCAGCCCGGGTAGCCCCGCGGCGGGATCACTCGTAGTCGGGGCTGACGATGCGGGCCTTGTAGAAGCGCGCTTGGGACCAGCCGCGTTGCTCGGAGGCCTCGCCCAGCTCGGTGCCGATGCTGACCCGGGTGCCCATCTCGCCGGTGTCGGGCGAGCCGACCACCCAGATGTACTCCTCGCTGCTGCGGTGCCGGGCGATGGACTTGACCCGGCCCTTGCGCCAGATCGGGTCGTCGATGACCCGGTCGTTGTTGACGTCGTAGCGGTAGACGCCGCGGCTGTCGGTCAGCAGCAGGTGCCCGCGGTGGGTGTAGTCGGGCTGCAGATCGTGGCCCATCTTGGCGCCGTCGTGGGCGATGGGCACCTCGCGCCACACGTCGAGGTCGGTGTTGGTGCCGCTGCCGGTGACCCGGTAGCCGACGAGCTTGCCTTCCCCGAGCACCCACAGCACGCCCTCGGCCACCGAGTTGCTGGTGCGCGGGTCCCACAGGATGCCGTGGGCGCCCGGGAAGCTCCAGGAGTTGACCTTCTCGTAGTTGTCGAAGTCGTCGATGTCGTCGGGGTCAGCGGGGCTGTAGAGCTGCAGGTTGTTGCCACCCTTGGAGCTGGCCGTCAGGATCGAGCCGTTGTGCGGGATCCGCTCGATGGAGTGCGGGTTGTCGCCCGGTTCGGCCTCCCAGAGCAGATCGTTGTCGGAATCGGTGCGCTCGCCGCGGCGGACCGCGACGACCCCCGCCGCGCCGCCGGAGGCCACGACCAGCGCGATCATCCCGCGCGCCCGGGTCCGGCGGATCTTGACGTCGGAGAGATCGGCCCAGACGTCCGACCACCAGTGCGTCTTTCCCGCGAACGACCACACGACCGCGTCGTCGTTCCACCGCGTGGCGTCGCGGTCGAAGATCCGCACGGTCCCGGAGTTCTGGTCGACCACCGCGAGGTGGTATCCCCCAGCTGCGTGCGCGCTGCCCGCGGCCAGTGCCGAGGCCGGCGCCAGGACCGCGCCTGCGGCCAGTCCTTTGAGCACGGTGCGCCTGCTGTGCATGGCATCCCTTCGTCGTCGTTGTGGGGCCGGTCGAGCGGGTCCGGCTGCGAGTTCCCCAGGGCCGAACCGGCTCGACGGCCGTCGTTGAGACGCGCCGCGGAGCACACGGGTTCCCGATCGGGTGAAATCCGGGGGTCTCGAGGGTGACGTCCCGGCGAACCGGTGGTCGCCGAGCCCAGAGGTCGTCAGGACACCCGTTTCCCGGCGCCGAGGTCGAGGACTCGACGTCGCAGCGGTGCACCTGGACGCAGGCGGGCTGGTCGGCTCGGTGCGCGCCAGGCTCACCCTCGGGCCCGCGGACGAGGGCAGCTGCGGGATCGGGCGATTGATGGTGGCCCCGGACCTGCAGGGCCGCGGTCTGGGGCGCGCCGAGGCCCGCGCGCCCGCGCAGGCGCGGAGCTGCGCCCTGTTCACCGGCCTGGCCCGTCACGACAACCTGGGCATGCGTTCCGCCGCCGGGAGCGGTCGCGCTCGCCGAACCCGCTGAGCGCCGGGACTCACTTGCGGGTGAGGATGCTGATGGCGTTGGCGGCCACGATCGCCGCGATCGAGGCCCACTGGGTCGCCTGCAGCTGCTCGCCGAGGACGAGCAGCCCGGTGGTGGCCGCCAGCGCGGGGTTGAGGCTCATGCAGATCGCGAACAGCGGGGCGGGCACGCGGCGCAGCGCCAGGGCGTCGAACAGGAACGGCACCGCCGAGGAGGCGACGCCCGCGGTGATCGCGCAGACCGCGGCGGTGGGCGTGGGCGGGTGCGCGATGAGCACCGCGCTGCCCACCGGCAGGTAGACCAGTCCGGACAGGCCGCAGGCGGTGGCGGTGCCCTGCGCGCCGGGCAGCGTCCGCCCCAGCCGGTGGTTGAGCAGGATGTAGCAGGCCCAGCACACCGCTGCGAGCAGCGCCAGGCCCATGCCGAGGTAGTCGGTGCTGGGTTGCGGGCGCATCAGCACCGCCACCGCCGCGCCGGCCAGCACCGCGCAGCCCACGTCGACGCGGCGGCGGGATCCGACCAGTGCCACCGCGAGAGGGCCGAGGAATTCCAGCGTGACCGCCAGGCCCAGGCCGATGCGGTCGACCGCGCTGTAGAGGGCGAGGTTGATCACGGCGAAGACCACCGCCAGCGCGGCGACGAGCAGCCACTGGCGCCGGGTGAAGCTGCGCCAGCCGGGCCGGGTGGTGGCGATGAGCACCAGCGCGGCGATCCACTGGCGCACCGCGACCACGCCGGCCGGGGTGATCACGTCGAAGGCCAGCGAGCCCACCGCGGCACCGGTCTGGTTGGACAGCGGGCTGGCCAGCATCAGCGCGATCCCACCGGCCCGACCGGTCTTGGGCGCAGCGGGGGCGGGCGTGGGCGTGGTGGTGGTCATGGCCGCCAGCCTGGATCCGGCGCACCGTTGCGCAAAATGCATACCTCGTCGCGGCTATACGCTGGGCGCATGGATGTGGAGCTGCGGCAGCTGCGGTGCCTGGTGGCCATCGTCGATGCCGGCACGTTCACCGACGCGGCCATCGACCTGGGTTTGTCCCAGGCGGCGGTCTCGCGCACGCTGGCCTCCCTGGAGCGCGCGCTGGGCACGCGGTTGCTGCGCCGCACCAGCCGCGAGGTGACCCTGACCGCGGCGGGCAGCGAGGTGCTGGCGCGGGCGCGCCGCGTGCTGGCCGAGGCCGACGAGCTGGTGCGCTCGGCCACCACCGGGCAAGCGCTGCTGCGCGTCGGCTACGCGTGGTCGGCGGTGGGCCGCCACACCGTGGAGTTGCAGCGCCGCTGGTCCGCCGAGCACCCGCAGGTGCAGCTGCAGCTGGTGCGCACCAACTCGGGCACGGCCGGGTTGGCCGAGGGCGCCTGCGATGTGGCGGTGGTGCGCGCCGAGCCCGATGCGCGGCGCTTCGACAGCGCGGTGGTGGGGCTGGAGCCGCGCTACGTGGCGATGGCCTCCGACGACCGGTGGGCGCGGCGGCGGTTCGTGCGCCTGGCCGAGGTCGCCGAGCGCACCGTGCTCATCGATCGGCGCGCCGGGTCGACCACGCCCCAGCTGTGGCCCGCCGACCGCCGGCCCGAGCTGGCCTACGTCGGCGATGTCGACGACTGGTTGACCGCGGTGGCCGCCGGCAGCGCGGTGGGCATCACCGCCGAGAGCACCCGCAGTCAGTACCGGCGCACCGGGGTGGTGTTCCGCCCGGTGCGCGACGCGCCACCGATCCCGGTGCGGGTGATGTGGTGGCGCGATCAGCCGCCGGTGCGGGCCGCGGAGCTGGTCGACCTGCTCACCGAGCTCTACCGCGGCTAGCGGCGGTTCTGGGGTGCTGCGGGGCCGCGAGCAGGTCGTGGGGCAACGGGGCGGTTGCGATCGCGGTGAAATCACCGGTTCCGGCTCGGGTGACCAGTAGGATCACTCAACCGCCCCGCCCCCGGGGCCGTTGTCCGGTGTTTTTCGAGCTGTCCCTGCTGGAGTTGCACGCTGATGCCCTCGTCCCGTCCTGAGCCCGACCCGCCCACGGCGCGCAGCACCCGCCCGGTGGGTGCGCTGGACCGCTACTTCGAGATCACGGCGCGCGGTTCGAGCGTCTCGCGCGAGATCCGCGGCGGGTTGGCGACGTTCTTCGCGATGTCCTACATCGTGGTGCTCAACCCGCTGATCGTGGGAACCGCCCCGGATTCCACCGGCGCCACGCTGGGGGTCACCGCGGTGGCCTCGGCCACGGCGCTGGTGGCCGGGGTGATGACGATCCTGATGGGCGTGGTGGGCAAGTACCCCTTCGCCATCGCCACGGGTCTGGGCCTCAACGCCTTCCTGGCCTCGGTCGTGGCCCCGCAGATGACCTGGGCCGACGCGATGGGCCTGATCGTCATCGAAGGTGTGATCATCACGATCCTGGTGCTCACCGGGTTGCGCACGGCGGTGTTCAACGCCGTGCCCGGGCAGCTCAAGACCGCCATCAGCGTGGGCATCGGGCTCTACATCGCGCTGATCGGGTTCGTCGACGCCGGGTTCGTGCGCCGCATCCCCGACGACGCCGGGACCACGACCCCGCTGCAGCTGGGCATCGACGGCAACCTGGCGGGCTGGCCGGTGTTCGTCTTCGCCATCGGCGTGCTGATCACCGCCGCGCTGGTGTCCCGCCGCGTCAAGGGCGCGATCCTGCTGGGCATCCTGTCGACCACGGTGCTGGCGGTCATCGTCGAGGCGCTCACCAGCACCGGGCCCTCCACCGGTGCGGACGGGTCGAGCAACCCGCGCGGCTGGGGCCTGGTGGTGCCCACGCTGCCCGACAAGCTCGTCGACGTGCCCGACCTGGGGCTGCTGGGCCAGTTCAACCTGCTGGGCTCGTTCGACCGCATCGGCCTGGTCGCGGTGCTGCTGCTGGTGTTCACCCTGATGCTGGTGGACTTCTTCGACACCATGGGCACCGTGGTGGGCCTGGGCGCCGAGGCCGACCTGCTCGACAACAAGGGCAACCTGCCGGGCATCGGCCGGGTGTTCTTCATCGACTCGATCTCGGCGATCGCCGGTGGCGCCGGATCGACCTCGTCGAACACCACCTTCATCGAATCGGCCGCCGGTATCGGCGAAGGCGCGCGCACCGGTCTGGCCAACGTGGTCACCGGCACGCTGTTCCTGCTGGCGATGTTCTTCACCCCGCTGATCTCCATCGTGCCCTTCGAAGCGGCCAGCCCCGCGCTGGTGATCATCGGGTTCTTGATGCTCACCCAGGTGCGCGGCATCGACTTCTCCGACTACGGCGTGGCCATCCCGGCGTTCTTGACCATGGTCGTGATGCCGTTCTCCTACTCCATCAGCGCCGGCATCGGCATCGGGTTCGTCTCCTACGCGGTGCTGCGCACCGTGCAGGGCCGGGCTCGCGAGATCCACCCGCTGATGTGGGTGGTCGCCGCGCTGTTCGTCATCTACTTCACCATCGAACCCATCCAGGGGCTGCTCGGCCTGAGCTGAGCGGCCGCGCGCCTGCGGGGTGGTCCTCGGCGACATTCGCCCCGAGGACCACCCCGCAGGCGTTTTCACAGTCCCCCGGCCACCCGCAGCACCGCCCCGCTGGTGTAGGAGGCGCGCTCGGAGAGCAGCCACTCCACCGCAGGGCCGATCTCCTCGGGCTCGCCGGCCCGCCCGAAGGGCACCCGCGACGCGGCCGTGGTGGCCCGATCGGGCACGCCCGCGCCGGCGTGGATGTCGGAGTGCACCAATCCCGGAGCCACGGCGTTGACCCGAACGCCCTCGGCGGCCAGCTCCTTGGACAACCCCATCGTCAACGCGTCCACACCGGCCTTGGCCGCCGCGTAGTGCACGTACTCGTGCGGCGAACCCAGCGTGGCGCCGCTGGAGGAGATGTTCACGATCGCCCCGCCGGCCCCGCCGCGGCCCGTCGACATCACCTGCGCCGCCCGCCGGCAGCACAGGATCGTGCCCAGCAGGTTGACCTCGAGCACCGTGCGGATCGCCGGTACGGGGGTGTCGGCCAGATCGGCGATGTGGGCGGTCAACCCGGCGTTGTTGACCAGCCCGGTGACCACCCCGAGCTCACCGGCCGCCGCGAACAACGACTCCACATCGGACTCGACGCCGACGTCGGCGCGCACCGGCTGGCAGCGCACCCCCAACTCCCGCGCGCGCTCGGCGACCTCGCCGGCCGCATCCGGCCGGGATCGGTAGGCCAGCACGAGATCGTGCCCGGCGCGCGCCAGGCACAGCGCGGTGGCCGCGCCGATGCCGCGCCCGCCTCCGGTGATGATGGTCAACTTCGACATCACCGCATCATGCCACCCGCTCGCCGCGCCGCAGGCGGCAAGCAGCCACCCGATCTGCCCGGGTTGCCCCAACAGGTGGCTTGCCGCACCGCAGGCCGCCGAGCAGGCTGGCCGACAGGGGTCGACGACCGGGAAGGGCTGGCATGGACGGCATCGGCATCATCGGCGCGGGCGTGGCCGGACTGCACCTGGGGTTGCTGCTGCGGCGCAACGACATCCCCACCACCCTCTACAGCGACCGCACCCCCGAGCAGCTGGGTTCGGGCCGATTACCCGCCGCGGTGGCCCACCACAACACCACCGTGACCCGCGAACGCGCCCTGGGCGTGGAGCACTGGAGCGCCCAGGACTACGGCTACGCGGTGCACCACCACTACGTCGGCGGCCCGCTGCAGGCCCGCTTCACCGGCGGGCTCGGCGCACCCTCGCGGGCGGTGGACTACCGCCTGTACCTGCCGCGGCTGCTGCAGGACTTCACAGCCGCCGGGGGAGAGCTGCGCATCCGCAGCATCGGGCCGGGCGAGCTCGACGAACTCGCCGCGCGCCACGACCTGGTCGTGGCCGCCACCGGCCGGGGCGGCCTGGGCGGCCTGTTCGAACCGATCGCCGAGAAGTCCCCGTACACCAGCCCGCAGCGCAAGCTCTGCGCCGGGCTCTACACCGGCGTGGCCCCCGCCGAACCGAAGGGAGTGACCTTGAGCATCGCCCCCGGCGACGGCGAGCTCATCGAAATCCCGATGTACTCCTTCGCCGGGCACGTCACCGCCCTGTTCTTCGAAGCCGTTCCCGGCGGGGCCTTCGAAGCCCTGGCCCAGGCCGACCACGACGCCGACCCGCGGGGATTTCGCACCCAGGTGCTGCACCTGCTGCGCGAGCACCACCCCAGCGTCTACGAACGCGTCGACCCCGCCACCTTCGGGCTCACCGATCCGCTGGACCTGGTGCAGGGCGCGATCACCCCGCGCATCAGCGCCGACCACATCACCCTCGAAAGCGGCCGCCCGATCGTCGCCGTCGGCGACGTGCACGCCCTGGTCGACCCGGTGGTGGGCCAAGGCGCCAACTGCGCCTCCTACTCCGCCTGGCAGCTGGGCCGCACCATCCTCGACGACCCGCACTTCGACGAGCACTTCTGCGACAAGGTCGCCCAACGCCGCCGACGACGGGTGCAGGCCACCACCGACTGGACCAACCTGATGCTGGCCGTGCCGCCACCACCGCACCTGCTGGAACTGATCACCGCCATGAGCCGCGACCCCGCGGTGGCCGACGTGTTCACCTCCAACTTCAACTACCCGGAACGCCAGTGGGACATCCTGGCCACCCCGCAGCGCACCCGCGCCTTCCTGGCCCGCACGAGCTGACGATCCGGGCTGCACCCCGGCCGCCGGATGCGGCAGGCTGCGGCCATGAGCGCGTTGCGGTTGGCGACCTGCCAGTTCCCGACCACCGCCGACATCGCCGCTAACCTCGCCTGGGTGCGCCACCAGCTCACCCAGGCCGCCGAGGCCGGCGCGCACCTGGTGCACTTCGGCGAAGCCGCCCTGTCGGGCTACGCCGGCACCGACTTCGCCGGCTTCGACGGCTACGACTGGACCCACCTGCGCCGCGCCACCGAGCAGGTCATGGCCACCGCCGCCGAGCTCGGGGTGTGGGTGGTGCTGGGCACCGCGCACCCGCTGGCCGACGGCCTCAAACCCCACAACAGCCTGCACGTCGTCGACGATCGCGGCCAGCTGCGCGAGCGCTACGACAAGCGCTTCTGCTCGGGCGACCCGCAGACCACCACCGGCGACCTGGCCCACTACACGCCCGGCGACCACACCTGCACCTGGCAGGTGCGCGGCGTGACCTGCAGCGCGCTGATCTGCTACGACTACCGGTTCCCGGAGCTGCACCGCGACCTGGCCCGCCGCGGCGCGCAGCTGCTGCTGCACTCGTTCCACACCGGCGGCGTCCCCGCGGCGCGCCTGCGCGAGATCACCGCGGGCATCGGCGCGCAGCAGGCCGCGCACAACCCGGCGGCCAGCACCTTGACCTACCCGGCGGTGACCATGCCCGCGGCCATGACCGCGGTGGCCGCCAGCGACCACGTGCGGGTCTCGGCGGCCAACTCGTGCGCGCCCGAGTCGCTGTGGCCGGCCTTCGCGGTGCGCGCCGACGGCATCACCACCGGCAGGCTGGTCCGCAACGTTCCCGGCGTGCTGATCACCGAGGTCGACACCACCGAGGACCTCTACGACGCGACGGCGCACTGGCGCCGCCGCGCGCTCGAGGGCACCTGGCACAGCGGCACCACCACCGACCACCCGCGCTCGCGCGAGCGCACCCGGCTGTGAGCCGATCCGGCGACGCAGCACAGGGGACGCGTAATGCCCGGCCAGGCCCAGCGGTCGTGCGGACCGGGGGAGAGCTCCGCGAGGTCGGAATCCCGGAGGGAGGCCTCCCGGTCCGCACGACCGGCTCGTCGTGTTCCCTCCACCCCCGGGGTCAGCCGGTCCAGAGGGTGGTTTGGGCGTAGATGGTCACCCCGATGGCGATGGCGACCCAGATCGCGAACAGGGGGAAGAAGAAGCGGACCCATTTGCCCCACTGAACCCCGGCCAGGGCCAGCGTGGCCATGAAGTAGCCGGAGGTCGGATACAGGATGTTGCCGAGGCCGTCGCCGAGTTGGTAGGCCAGCACCGCGGTTTGGCGGGTCACGTCGAGCACATCGGACAGCGGGGCCATGATGGGCATGGTCACCAGGGCTTGACCGCTGCCCGAGGGAACGAGGAAGTTGAACCCGAGCTGGGCCAGGAACATGCCCACCGCCGAGAGGACGACGGGAAAGCCGCCCACGACGTCGCCGAGCGCGTGCACGATGGTGTCCATGATCTGGCCCTCTTCGAACACGACCGCTACGGCGCGGGCCACGCCGACGATCATCGCGCCGACCAGCACCTGGCTGAGGCCCTTGTTGAAGGCTTCGCAGATCTGTGTTCCGCTGAGACCGGCGATCAGGCCGGCGACGATACCGATGACGATGAACAGCCCGGACATCTCGACCATGAACCAGCCCTGGGTGAGCACTCCCCAGACGAGCACGCCGAACAGGGCGAGCGTGGCCAGGCCGGCAGCGGCCTGCCGCCGCGTGAAGGTCAGCGGGCTCTCCGACAGGGAGTGCCGGTAGAGCCGCTGCTTCTCGATCTCCTCGGGTTCTGCGTGCACCAGACTCCGCTCGGGGCTGAGCCGGACCTTCGAGGCGTAGCGCATGACGTGGGCGATGGCCGCACCCACCAGCAGGACCAGCACGACCAGCCGCAGGGGGATTCCCGAGAACACCGGTACGCCGGCGATCTTCTGGCCGAGGCCGGTGTTGATCGGGTTGAGCACTCCTGCGGTGAACCCGGCAGAGGTCGCGCACAGCGCCACGGCCGCCGCGGTGACCGAGTCGAATCCCAACGAGATCATCAGCGGCAGGATCACCGGCACGTAGACCAAGGACAGTTCCTGCGTGCCGATGAGGCTGGCGATGACGGCGAACAGCACCATGAGCACGGGCACGACCAGGATGCTGCGCTTGGCGAATCTCCTGGTCAGCTTGTCCACCGCGGTTTCGATGATTCCGGTTTCCCGGATCACCATGAACATGCCGCCGATGATGAAGGTGAAGAACACGACTTCGGCGGCGGCGATGAAGCCGTTGGGAATGGCCATCACGAACCCGAGCGGACCCACCGGTTCCGATTCGACGATGCGGAAGGAATCGGGGTCGATGGCGGTCTTGCCGTCGGGGCCCGCAACGCGGTCGTAGCGTCCTGCCGGGATGAAGTGGGTGGTGATGGCCGCGATCGCGCTGAAGGCGAAGAGAATGATGTAGATGTGCGGCATCCGGAACGTTCTCTTCGCGGGGCGGGATGTTGCGGCCGACGAGTCGCTTTCCATCTGCACGGCCGGGCCCTTCTGCGACTGCTGATTTTGTCGTGATGCGGAAGTATACGACCGCAATGCGAAGAGAAGTGTGAACTCGATCTCGGCGCGAGTCAAGACAGCAAAATCCGAAGATGATTCACTCGGGTTGGCTTCGCGGAAAACACGCGCAGGGCGCACACGATTGCGGTGTGCGGCTCCTCGCCCCGACCGGACTGCGATGCACCCGGGACGGCATCGACCCCAGCCGCAGACTCCACCGCCCGCCGACGCGCACGGGGCGCGAGCCGCGTGGTTGATCACCGCCGCGGTCAGGGGTGTTGGTAGCGTTTCGCGCCGTGGCCCAGCAGGCAGAGCACAGCGAGACCAAGGCCGACGGCAGCTGCCGGTTTCCCGGGTGCGACCGGCCCGTGGAACGCCGCAGCGGACCCGGGCGGCCACCGGAGTACTGCGACCTGCCCGAGCACACCCGCTGGCGCGCCTGGAAGCAGCGCCAGCGCCAGCAAGCCGCCGAACAGGTCCCCGAGGCCCCCACCCAGTCGGCGGCCGAGTTCGACGGGGCGCGGCTGCGCGCCGAGGAGCTGCTGCGCCAGTACCGGCTGCTGTCCGAACAGCTCACCCGCAACCTGCGCTCCGGGCTGGCCGAGCTGGCCACCATCGCCGACCCCTCGGCGGCCGAGGCCCAGATCCAGGCCGCCCAAGCCGAAGCCGCCCACCGCATCGCCCAGGCCGAGCAGGCCCTGGCCACCGCCCAGTCGCAGCGCCGCGAGGCCGAGCAGGCCCGCCAGGAAGCCGAGCAGGCCACCGAGGACGCCATCGCCAGCGCCGAGCAGGCCCGCACCGAGTCGACCGAGGCCCGCCAGCAGGCCGAGCAGGCCCACGAGGACGCCGAGCAAGCCCGCCAGCAGGCCACCGCCGATGTCGAGGCCGCCCGCAACGAAGCCGAGGTCGCCACCCAGGCCGCCCACCGCGACGCCCAGCAGCAGATCGACCAGGCCCGCGACGACGCCCGGGCCCAGGTCGAGCAGGCCCGCCAGGAAGCCGAGCAGGCCACCGCCCGCGCGGCCGAGGAGCTCGAGGCCGCCAAGCAGCAGGCCCGCCACGAGGTCGACCAGGCCCGATCCGAGGCCCAGCAGGCCCTCGAGCGCGCCGCGCGCGCCGAGGCCGCCGAACAGGCCGCCCGCTCGCAGCTCGACGAGAACTCCCGCGCGCTGCGCTCCGCGCGCACCGAGATCGAACGCCACCGCGGCGAGCTCGACGAGCTGCGCCGCGGGAACGCCGACGAGCTCCAGCGGGTGCGCGCCGAGGCCGCCGAGCGCCTGCAGGCCGAACGCGAGTCGTTCACCCAGCGCCTCGAAGCCCTCGCCGACGCGCGCGACCAGGCCCGCGCCCGCGCCGAACGCGCCGAGCGCCAGCTCGACACCCGCACCACCGACCAGCAACCCGGCAGCTGAAACCCCCATTCAGCGCGAGCCGCGTTCTCGGACCACGCGGTCGCGCGCACGCTGGCGGGCCTGCTGACGCAAAAACAGGGGGGCGCGAACCCGCGGGTTCGCGCCCCCCTTCGCCAAGCGGTGCCGGCTGTGCCGGGCTCAGACCAGGCCGAGCTTGCGCACCGTGTCGCGCTCCTCGACCAGCTCGGCCACCGAGGCGTCGATGCGCTCGCGGGAGAACTCGTCGATCTCCAGGCCCTGCACGATCTCGAACTTGCCGTCCTTGGCGGTCACCGGGAACGACGAGATCAGACCCTCCGGCACGCCGTAGGAGCCGTCCGAGGGGATCGCCGCCGAGGTCCAGTCGCCCTCCGGGGTGCCGTTTACCCAGGTGTGCACGTGGTCGATGGCGGCGTTGGCCGCCGAGGCCGCCGACGAGGCGCCCCGCGCCTCGATGATGGCCGCACCGCGCTTGGCCACCGTCGGGATGAACTCGTCGGCCAGCCAGGACTGCTCGACCTGCTCGGCAGCGATCTTGCCGCCCACCTCGGCGTGGAACAGGTCCGGGTACTGGGTGGCCGAGTGGTTGCCCCAGATGGTCAGCTTGCGGATGTCGTTGACCGACGCGCCCAGCTTCTGCGCCAGCTGGGTCAGCGCCCGGTTGTGGTCCAGGCGGGTCATCGCGGTGAACCGCTCGGCCGGCACGTCCGGGGCGTGCGCCTGGGCGATCAGCGCGTTGGTGTTGGCCGGGTTGCCCACCACCAGCACGCGCACGTCGTCGGCGGCACCGGCGTTGATGGCCTCACCCTGCGGCTTGAAGATGCCACCGTTGGCCTCCAGCAGATCACCGCGCTCCATGCCCTTGCCGCGCGGGCGCGCACCCACCAGCAGACCGACGTTGGTGCCCTCGAAGGCGGTGCGGGCGTCGTCGGTGATGTCGATGCTCTCCAGCAGCGGGAAGGCGCAGTCGTCGAGCTCCATCGCGGTGCCCTCGGCGGCCTTGAGCCCCTGCGGGATCTCCAGCAGACGCAGCTTGATCGGGGTCTCGGCGTCGATGAGCTGCCCGGAGGCGATCCGGAACAGCAACGCGTAGCCGATCTGACCGGCCGCACCGGTGACGGTCACGGTGACGGGAGCTTTGGTCATGAGGTTCGTTCTCCTGCTCGCCGGGTGAACAAGTTGGCTTTCCCGGATGCTATCCCCAGCACCGCCGGGCGGTGACGCGCCCGCCACGGATCACAGTGGACCACCTCCGGGACCGATTCAGCCCGCCGAGAGCCACACCACAGCACCGCTAGCGCAGACCGCTGCCACCGGTGGCCCGCAGCATCTGCCCGGTCAACCAACGCGCCTGGTGCGAGGCCAGGAACACCACGACATCGGCGACGTCCTCGGGCCCACCGGCCCGCCCCAGCGGGCTCTGCTCGGCCAAGCGCTGCTCGGCCTCGCGCCGCAGCCACCCGGTCTGCACCACACCGGAGGCCACCAGGTTGGCCGTGATGCCCGCCGGACCGAGCTCGGCGGCGGCCGAACGCGTCAACGACTCCAGGGCGCCGGTGGTGGCCCGCAGCGAAACCGCCGGGGCGCCACCGCAGCCGGGCTCGGCGGCGATCGTGATGACCCGCCCCCAGTCGTCCCGGCGCGCCAGGTGCCTGCGGTGGAACTCGGCGATCAGCAGCGCCGGCGCGCGCGTGTTGACCGCGTAGTGGGCATCCAGGCCCTCGGCCGCCAGCGCCACCGAACCGCGACCCGGCGACCCGGCGAAGGTGTCGGGGTCGTGGTGGGCGGCGTTGTTGACCAGGATCTGCACCGCACCGACCTGCTGCTCGGCCACCTCGAAGACCTGCTCGGCCGCACCCGGATCGGCCAGGTCGACCGCCACCGACTGCACCGTGGCCCCATCGGCCCGCAACGAAGCGGCCACGTGATCACCAGCGGCGGGGGAGCGCACCAGCAGCAGCCGCACGTCGTGCCGGGCCAGCCCGCGGGCCACCGCCGCCCCCACGCCGAGGGCGCTGTCGGCACCGGTGACCACCGCGACACGACCCCGCAGCCGCGGATCGATCATGACAACACCGACCTCCCCGACACCGCCGAACACCACGCGTGATCATCGCTCACCCGCACCACCGCGCCCACCGCGGGCGTGGCCGAATTCGCTTCCGCCCCACCGCGGCCACCGGCTAGCCTCCCGCACGTGCGCACGTGCCCGCGGTCTGCCTGGTGGCGCTCCTGACCGGAGCGGCCACCCGACCTGCACGCACACCCGACACCCGCGGGGCCGCTCGAAGGGCCCCGCACGCTGGCACGCGCACGCTCCCCGGAAACCGGGGCGGGGCCCGGCCCCATCCCGACCCGAGGAGCAACCGTGCCCAGCACCATCGACCTCACCCCGGCCCAGCAGCGCAGCCGCGACCTCGAAGCCCGCATCGCCACCGACCCCCACCAGTTCCGCGTGCTCACCGGCGACCGCCCCACCGGAGCGCTGCACCTGGGCCACTACTTCGGCACCCTGGCCAACCGCGTGCGCCTGCAACGCCGAGGCGTGCCCCTGCTCGTGGTCATCGCCGACTACCAGGTGCTCACCGACCGCGACACCGCCGCGCACCTCGACGACCACGTCCTCGGGCTCATCGCCGACCACCTCGCCGCCGGCCTGGACCCCCGCTCGGCCACGATGTTCACCCACAGCGCCGTGGCCGCCCTCAACCAGCTGCTGCTGCCGTTCCTGAGCCTGATCTCGCTGCCCGAACTGCAGCGCAACCCCACCGTCAAGGACGAGATCGCGCACAGCGGGCGAACCGCGGTCTCCGGGCTGATGTTCACCTACCCCGCCCACCAGGCCGCCGACATCCTGTTCTGCAAGGCCAACCTCGTACCCGTGGGCCAAGACCAGCTCCCGCACCTGGAACTGACCCGCACCATCGCCCGCCGCTTCAACGACCGCTACGCCCCGCTGCTGCCCGAACCCGACGCCCTGCTGTCGGCCGCGCCGCTGCTGCTGGGCACCGACGGCACCAAGATGAGCAAATCCCGCGGCAACGCCATCACCCTGCGCGCCACCGCCGACGAAACCGCCCGGCTGCTGCGCGGCGCCAAGACCGACTCGCAACGCCGCATCACCTACCAGCCCGAGACCCGCCCCGAGGTCGCCAGCCTGCTGCGCCTGGCCTCGCTGTGCACCGGCACCGACCCGCACGTCCTGGCCGAGCAGATCGGCGACGGCGGGGCCCGCGAGCTCAAGCGCCTGACCACCGAAGCGGTCAACGAACACCTCGGCCCGCTGCGCGCCGCCCGCGCCACCTACGCCGCCGACCCCGCCGGGCTGCGCCAGGTGCTCACCGAGGGCAACCAGCGCGCCAACGAGATCGCCGAGACCACCCTCGAGGAGATCCGCGCGGCCATGGGCACCAGCTACCGGCCCCGAACGTAGGCCACGCCCAAGCCCGTCAGGCGCATCCCGGCGGCCACCGACTCCACCAGACCGAGCTCGCGCAACCGCCACAGCTGGCTCTTGCACCGCGACACCGGCCGCTGGTGCTGGGCAGCCAGCTCCGCGGCGCGCACCGGGCCCGCCGACAGCCGTCCCAGCAGGTCGGCCGTCCACGGCCCGCGCGGCGAATCGGCGTCCAACCGGGCCAGCCGCGCCTCGATCACCCGCCGCCGCCCGTCGTCGAGCACCACCGGCTCGGGCGGCGGCGGCTCACCCGGCCCCGCCGGCACCAACCGCAACCGGAACACCGGGCCGGTGCCGTGCTTGGCCAGCGAGGAGCGCAACCCCGCAGCGCTGTTGAACCCCGCGCACCGAGCCTGCTCATCACTCACCCGACCGGGGTCGACTTCGGTCACCTCGGTGATGCCCACAAGACCGGCCACCGTGCGCACCCGATCCCCGGGCTCGGCCGGCCGCCGAGGAGCGCGCCGGTAGGCCTCGGTGACCTCCCCGGCGGCCACGGCACGCGCAACGCGATCGCTGAACACACCCCAACGCTAATACCCGCGGCATCCGCAAGGCCCTGACCGGGTCAAAAGCACCAACAGATGATCACGATCCGAGGTCGCCAACTACCCCGCACCGGCCACGCGGGGCAGAATCGACCCATGCTGCAGGTCTGCCTCAACGGTGCCCGCTCCCCGCGGGAGCACTTCCACCTCCCGGTCCGGCCGGAAGACCTCGCCAAGGCCGCCACCGCGGCCGTGGCCGCAGGCGCCACCGACATCCACCTGCACCCCAAGACCCCCGACGGCGCCGACAGCACCGACCCCCACCCGGTGGCCGCCGCCCTGCGCGCCGTGCGAGCCGCCGTGCCCGGCACCCCCGTGGGCATCCCCACCGCGACCTGGAGCACCCCCGACACCAGCAGCCGCGTGCGCGACATCCGCGCCTGGACCGTGCTGCCCGAACACGCCACCGTCGACTGGCACGAACCCGGCGCCGACGAGATCGCCGCCGCCCTGCTGCAACGCGGCATCGCCGTGGACGCCGGCATCCACTCCGGCACCGACGGCGAACGCCACCTCGCCCGCTCACCCCACCGCAACCGCATCACCCGCATGCTCGCCAAGGTCACCGACCCCACCACCAGCGGCGCAGCAGCCACCGCCGAAGCCCTCCTCGACCGGCTCCACCCCGCCCGCGCACCCATCCTGCTGCACGGCGAAGCAGGCGGCGCCTGGCCCGTCCTGGCCGTTGCCGCACGCCGCGGCTTCGCCGCCCGCATCGGCCTGGAGGACACCCTGCTGCTGCCCGACGGGCGCGTCGCCGAGGACAACGCCGAACTCGTCACCGCCGCCAAGCACCTCCTGTCCGGCCGAACGCGCTGAACCCGCCCCCGGGCACCAACCCGCTCCACATAGGATGGTCGGCGACGCCAAGCAGCCCGAGAGGGGAGCAGCGATGATCTTCATCACCGTGAAGTTCCGCATCAAACCGGAATCCGCCGAGCAGTGGCCCCAGATCGCCGCCTCGTTCACCAACGCCACCCGCAGCGAACCCGGCTGCCTGTGGTTCGACTGGTCCCGCAGCCTCGAAGACCCCAACGAGTACGTGCTCGTCGAGGCCTTCCGCGACGGCGAGGCCGGCGCCGCCCACGTCAACTCCGACCACTTCAAGCAGGCCCAGCGCGACCTGCCCCCGCACCTGGCCGAAACCCCGCGGGTCATCAACACCACCGTCGACCAGGACGACTGGTCCCGCCTCGGCGAAATGGCCGTCGACTGAGACGACGCCGGCCAAAAGAGGGAGGGGTCGCCAGCACACCCGCTGGCAACCCCTCCCTCTTTTCTCGCCCGCCCACCGCGCGTCGTCGAACCGCCGGCCGCGCGCAGATGACCGGACACCGACGCGCCAGCAAAATGATCACCAACCGCTTGCCGCCGAACGTCCCAAACCACGACTGTGTTCAGCGCAATCAACACGCACCCACAACGGGGGACGACCATGCCGCTGAACTCCTACGGAGTGCTCACCGCCCGCATCACCGACACCCGCCGCGAAGACGGCCAGGACACACCCCACTACCAGGTCCAGCTCACCACCAACGACGGCACCCACTACCGCGCGGCCATCAACGTCCAATCCGCCGAAGAACCCTCCGACCTGCTCTACTTCGCCGCCGACAACTTCCAGCACCCGCTGACCGCCGAGCTGCCCGAACCCGGCACCGGCTGGCACGACCTCCCCACCCGCCCCGGCGGCGCCAACCTCGACTACATCCGCGCCAACATCGTCGAGCGCACCCAGATGCGCCCCGTGCCCACCGAAGCCGACGGCCCCAACAACGACCTCGCCGACTTCCTCGACCACTACATCCGCCGCGCCCAGCAGGACCCCACCGCCCACGCCTACGTCTTCGGCGAACCCTGGGGCCCCGAGGACACCCCCGACAAGATCTTCGGGTTCCAACCCGGAAACGGCGTGCACAACGTCCACATGAACCAGGGCAACAGCGACAAGTACGCCCAGGACGACGGCGTCTGGCAGGACGGCGGCCTGCTGCTGCACTTCGCCGGCGAGAACCGCTGGGTCGCCATCTTCCTGGCCTTCCAGAGCCAGTCCTGGCACACCGACGACGAAACCGGCCACGCCCTGCCCGACCAGCCCCCGCAGCAGCCCGGACAACCCCAGCCCGAACCCGCCCCCGCAGCCGACCCGCTGCGCATCCTCGCCGCCCTGGCCAACCCCATCGGCGGGGGAGACGAACCCGAAACCATCACCATCATCAACACCGCCGCCACCCCCACCGACCTCACCGGCTGGAAGCTCGCCGACGCCCAGAAGAACACCATGCCGCTGCCCCAGCAGGACCTCCCCGCCGGAGCCACCCTGCAGATCCCGGTCACCGCCGACGTCCAGCTCGGCAACGACGGCGGCGCCCTCACCCTGCTCGACCCCCGAGGCCGCAAGACCCACGGCGTCACCTACACCGCCGAACACGCCCGCGCCGAAGGCACCACCATCGTCTTCTGAACGACCCCACCGACCGGAAAAAGGGGGAGGGGCGACCACGAACGAGCGGGGGCCGGCAGGTGCGCCGGCCCCCGCTGGCCCGCGACCTCGACACCAGCACAACGCGGTCACCCAGCGGCCCGAACGACGAACCCACGCGACGCGACACCCGCAAACAGCAGGGGAGCGGTGCCCGACAACAGGCCCCGACCCCACCCGGAAAACCAGCTGAGAACGGTCGGCGACCGACGTACCGTCCACTCCCATGACCACGAGCGCGGACGACCCCGCAGACGGCTGGTTCCCCGAAAGCATCGCCTCCGACTACGACAACCCCGGCGGCGCCAACACGCCCGAAACCATCACCCCCGCCGTCGACCTCCTCGCCGAGCTCGCCGACGGCCCCGCCCTCGAATTCGCCATCGGCACCGGCCGCATCGCGGCACCGCTGGCCACCCGCGGCATCCCCGTCAGCGGCATCGAACTCAGCCGCGCCATGGCCGCCCGCATCAGCAGCAAACCCGGCGGGGAAACCATCGACGTCACCATCGGCGACATGACCACCACCCGAGTGCCCGGCACCTTCTCCCTGGTCTACCTCGTGTTCAACACGATCAACAACGTCACCACCCAGCACGGCCAGGTCGAGGTCTTCCGCAACGCCGCCGCGCACCTCCGACCCGGCGGCCACTTCCTCATCGAAGTCGGCGTCCCCGACCTGCGCCACCTGCCACCCGGCCAGAACACCGTCCCGTTCCACCTCGAAACCAGCGGCGACGACCACCGATACGCCGGATTCGACCACTACGACGTCGTCACCCAGCAGTTCACCTCGAACCACATCACCGTCACACCCGACGGACGCGGCGAATTCCGCAGCATCCCCTTCCGCTACGCCTGGCCCGCCGAACTCGACCTCATGGCACGCATCGCCGGAATGACGCTCACCCACCGCTGGGCCGACTGGAACCGCACCCGATTCACCGAAGACAGCACCCAGCACATCTCGATCTGGCGCACCACCACCTGACCCACCGCACCACCCCCGAGCGATCACCCGATCTCTGCGACCAGCCCGAACTCGAACCTGCCGACCTGCGACCTCACCACGAGCACACCAACGCACCCACCGACGCCGCGAAGAACACCGCCCACCCACGCACATCCCAGTTGCGCGCCCGCACGTGCACCACCAACCCCGCCGCGGCCACCACACCCACCACCGGCACCACCAAACCGGTCACCAACCCCACCGCCCCAGCACCCAACACCACCCCCAACGGCCGAACCCACCACCGGGAAACACCATTGCGATTCGCCTCGCGCAGCGGATACCGCCAACCCGCCAGATCCGCCACCGACGCAACCGCGCACAACAGCGCCGCCACCACGACCACACCTGCGCACCACACAACCGACCCCCATCACCGGACGACCGAATCCACCCCGAACGACGAACCCGCGGCCGCTCATGTGACGCCGGGCAGCCACCGACCAGACCCGACGGCAGGGGAGCGGGGCACCCTAGCGACGCGCGCAGTGCGCGATGATCACGCCCTTGCCGGTCGTGACGCTCCTGGTGAGCTCGAACTCGGCCGCGGCGCAGGCCCCTCGAACAACCGCCTGCCCGAGCCCAGCGTCACCGGGCGGATCAGGAACGTTAAGCGGTCGATCAGCCCAACCGCGTGCAAGCCGCGCACCAGCGACGCGCTGCCGTTGATCGACAGATCCCTTCCCGGCGGCGCCGTCAGCTCGGCCACGGTCTCGACCGCCTCACCGGCGAGCAGCACCGAGTCCTGCCACGAACCCACGTCGGGAGACGGCCTCGACACGACGTACTTGGTCGCCGCGTTCATCCGCGCGCTGAACGGGTTGCCGTCCCGCGCTCGGCCCCACACCTCGCGGAAGTCCTCCCGGGTGCTGCGGCCGAACAGCAGGTCGCCCGACCGGGCCATGACCTCGTCGTCGTACCGCAAACCCCAACCACCGTGCGCGAAACCACCGCGGGTGTCCTCGTCGGCCCGACCGAGCCCCTGCACGACACCATCGAGCGTGACGAACACCGTCGCCGTGATCGAACGCACCGTCGACCTCCTTCTCGCCGTCCGCCGCACGTGCAGATCCGGCGAGGGCGCAGAACTCATCGCCGCCAGCGGTTCGGTCGGTCACCGCCAGGTCACCCGAGCTCCTCGGCCAGCCCGATCATGATTCCCTCCGGACCCCGCACGTAGCACAGCAGGTAGACGTCCTCGAAGCGCACCACCTCGCCGACGAGCTCGGCACCGCGCGCGCGAAGCCGGGGGAGGACCTCGTCGAGATCGTCCACGGCGAACATGAGCCTGCGGATCCCCAAGGCGTTCACCGGCGCATCCGCGGGTTCCGACCGGATCGGCGCAGGCGAGTGGAACGTCGTCAGCTCCAGCCGGCCGTTCCCGTTCGGGACGCGCATCATCGCGATCTCCGAGCGGGCGCCATCGATGCCGATCACGCGGTCCGCCCACCGCCCCTCGATCGCCGTGCGCCCTTCGAGCTCCATGCCCAGCTCCACGAAGAACTCGATGGCCGCGTCGATGTCCTCGACGACGACGAGCACGTTGTCCATCCGCTTCAGCGCCATGCCCGGCACCCTAGGCCGCGAACACCCACCCCGCTGGCCGGTCGGCCACAGGGCTCCTGGCCACGATGGTCCTCGCACCCCAGCGACACCCGGTGCACGACCAACACGAACCTACTGTCAGTGATCACATCCGCTGACCCGGGCGAACCGTTCGCCGTTCAAGGTGACCATTAGTCGAAGAGCACTACCAGTTAGTCACGCCGAGCAGTCATTATCAGGCTGCAACCCTCAATCGGGGTACCTAGCTGAGCCCGAGGAGGAACCGCTCATGGTCGAGATCACCACCCGGGGACCCAGGCACAAGGTGAAGGTGTCGTGGTGGGACAGCCACGCGAAAACCCTCTGCGGCGAGAAGTTCGAACACCGCGCCTTCGAGGCACACTGGATCATCGGTGACACCAACTGCCGCGAGTGCCGCGAGGCCCACCGAGCGGGCAAGCGCCTCTAGCCGACCCCCAGCCCACCTGGCCCCGGCTGAGCCCGGGCCGGGTGGGGTAGCGGCGGGGTACTTACGATGCGCGAATGGCCGATCTGTTCGTGCGGGACGACTTCGACGCCGCGGTTGCACGAGCCGACCTCGTGGACGTGCTCAGCTTCGCCACCTCGGTGACCGTCGCGGGCGGAGGCGGGATGGAGGACCACGAGCTCGTCCGCGTGTCGGAGACCGCGAACGGGGGCGCGCCATGGCACGACTGATCCACCTCAACGGGCCCTCGCGCGTGGGGAAGTCGACGCTCGCCCGCCGCTACGCCGACGGCCATCCCGGCACGCTCGTGCTCGATCTGGACGTGCTCACCGGGCTGATCGGCGGGTGGCAGGAGAACTTCCCCGCTGCGCTGGAAACGGCGCGAGACCACGGGCGGGCGCTGGCCACGCGCCACCTGCGCGCCGGATGCGACGTCATCTTCCCGCAACTGGTGACGGTTCACGACCGCCAACCGGACCCGGCCCTCGAATCAGCATCTCGCGCAGCAGGCGCCGCATTCGTCGAGGTCGCCCTCGTCGTCGACGACCGCGAGCACAGGCAACGCCTGCGGGGCAAGCACCCCACCAGCGAAGTGGAGGTGCGAATCCAAGCCGCGCTGGAGGACCCCGATTCCGACTTGATCGAACGAATCCTGGGTCACCTGGACGAGTACTTGACCCGGCGTCCCGGTGCGGTCCGGATCGACACGACAGGCCTGGGGGAGGACGCGACGTACCGATGCCTCCTCAACGCGCTCGACGCGACCTAGCCGATGGTTCGAACAGCCTTCGTCGTTCGCGCCCGCGCTGGTGCGTGGACGCTCGGGCGCGAGGTGATCCGCCGAGCAGCGCTGAACGGTTCGGCATGCCACTTCAGAAGTCAGCGCACAGCTCGGCTGGCCATCGGCGTTCGGTTCACCCCAGCACGGATCGTTGCGGCCAACAGCGGACCGCCGTGCGCGGATCGATCGAGGCAGAGGGGATGGCCGCTTGGCCGTCTCATTCCGCCCGCAAACCATTAACTTAACATAATGTACATTATCGGATTTCAGCGCACTTCGGCGCAGCTGCACGAGAGTGGTTGTCAGCTGGGCGCATCGGGCATCGCGCGCACGCTGCAGAGGCCTGCGCGCGGACGGGTCGAAGGTGTGGCGTCGGCGGGCGCTCGGGTGACGGTTGGCGGGTCCGGTCCGCGCACGCGACCACCCGCTGGGTGCGCGCAGACCGGCGATGCCGGCGACGTCTCGCGCTGGGCCGTCTCGTTCGCCGTGCGGGCGCTCATTCCCGAAGTCGACCCTCTAGCCCCTGCTGCTCACCTCCGGGGCCACACCGCTGTTAACGTCACTGTGACGGATTGGGGTTGGTCGATCTGGACCTGGAACGCAGTGCGACGCGAGGCGTTCGCGATCTTGATCAACGACTCGGCGATGCCCGCTGCGGGCGTTGCGCGCTGCCTTCTGTCGAACTGCGGCGCGCGCAGCGGAGTTGTTCCGCAGCGCGTGTGTGCGGCGTGGTTGCTCGCTGGTCGTCCGTCAGGCGGCGAGGCGCGAGACATCGGTCAAGTCCCCTCGCCCCCGGCCGCCCCTGACCGCTTCCCCAGGTCCAAGTTTCGTGGATAACGTACATTATCCATCATTTTGATGATCTCCCTCCGAGATCAACTTCGCGAGCTGGCACCAGGACACCGCGGCCGCGACCCGTCGCAACGCCCGGAGACTCCTCGCCCATCGCTGGCGCCCAGCCACCGCGGTTCGCCGCTCCCCTCGATGCCCTCGGCCCTCCCGGGCGGCCACCTCTCCCCTGTGCCCGGGGCTCGCGGGCTTCAGGCGCTGCCCCGTCCGGGCCAGGCGTTCTCGGCGGTCCGCTCGAACGCTCGCACGAGCACCGGGCGGGGTTCGGCCGCGCTGGTGACCAGGGCGATCGAGGCCGTCATCGACGGTTCCAGGCGCAGCACGCGCGTGCCTTCCGGCGGACGCAGCACCTGGATCCACGCCCGGGGCACGATGCTCGCCCACCGGCCGGTCCCCACGTGCGCGAGCAGGGACACGAACGAGTCCGTCTCGAGCCGGGGCGTGATCGCCAGCTCGCGCGCGGCCATCGCGTCGTCGATGAGCTGCCTGCCGCGCATTCCCCCGTCCAGCAGGCACATCGGCAGTTCGAGCACGTCGGGCCAGCTGACCGTCTCGGCGTAACCCGCGAGCAGCTCGGCGTTGCCGACCAGGACGTGCTCCTCCTCGTAGAGCGGGGTGACCGCGATGTCCTCCAGGTCCTGGTCGCTGGAGTAGATCACGCCCGCGTCGAGTTCGAAGCGCCGGATGCGTTCGACGATCTCCGCCGAGCGCAGGCTCGTTTCCAGCTGGATGGTCACCAGCGGGTGCTCGGTGCAGAACGGGTCGGTCAGCAGGGCCACGGTGCCCGAGGCCGCCGGGATCACGCCGAGGCGGAGCCGGCCGGCGAGGCCGGTTTGCAGCGCGGTGACCTCGTGCTTGAGGCTGTCGTGCTCGGCCAGGATTCGCCTGGCCCACAGCACGAGCCGCTCCCCCTCCGAGGTCAGGCCCTCGAAGGTGTGCCCGCGGCGGACCAGCGGAACGCCGAGCTCCTGCTCCAGCTTGCGAATGGCTTCGGACAGCGCGGGTTGGGAGACGTGGCAGGCGCTGGCGGCGCGTGCGAAGTGGCGTTCCCGAGCGAGCGCGACGAAGTACTCGAGCTGGCGAAACTGCATGGCCCATTCGACCACACGATCGCTGCTGGTGGCGGTGGGGACTTCGCGGTCGAGCGGGCCGGGCTGCTCACGCGGCTGCGCGCGGGCTCAGCCGCTGCGCTGCGGTGTAGACGTTCATGGAGTCGCCGCGCAGGAAGCCGATCAGGGTGAGGCCGGCGTCGGCGGCGAGTTCGGCGGCCAGCGAAGAGGGGGCTGACACGGCTGCCAGGGCGGGGATGCCGGCCATGATGGCCTTCTGGACGAGTTCGAAGGAGGCCCGTCCGCTGACCATGAGGATGGTCTGGCGCAGCGGTAGCCGGTCGTCGCGCAGCGCCTGGCCGATGACCTTGTCCACGGCGTTGTGCCGTCCCACGTCCTCGCGCGCGCTGATGAGGTGGCCTTCGGGGGTGAACAGCGCGGCGGCGTGCAGGCCTCCGGTGCTGTCGAACATCCGCTGCGCGTCGCGCAGTTGTTCGGGCAGCGTGGGCAGGATCTGCGGGTCGATGTGCAGCGGGTCGTCGGCCACCGGCCAGGTGGTCGTGGTGCGCACGGCGTCGAGGCTGGCTTTGCCGCACACGCCGCAGGAGGAGGTGGTGTAGAAGTTGCGCTCGGGTGATGCCTCGGGTGCGGTGATGCCGGGGGCCAGTGCGAGGTCGACGACGTTGTAGGTGTTGGTGCCGTCCTCGGCGGTGCCCGCGCAGTAGCGGATGGTGCTGAGGTCGGTCGGGGCGTGCAGCACTCCCTCGCCGACCAGGAATCCGGTGGCGAGGTCGAAGTCGTGGCCGGGGGTGCGCATGGTGACCGTCAGGGGGCGCCCGTCGAGGCGGATTTCCATGGGTTCTTCGGCGGCGAGGGTGTCGGGGCGCCGGGTGTGGTTGTCGCCGCGGATGCGCAGCACCGGTCGGCGCACCGTGGCACGTCCCATGGTGGTCCTCCCTGGCGGGGTGTCGGGGTCAGTTCTGGGTGGTCGGTTCCAGGCGCACGATGATGCCCTTCGAGGTGGGTGTGTTGCTGACGTCGGCGACGCTGTCGAGCGGGACCAGCACGTTGGTCTCCGGGTAGTAGGCGGCTGCTGAGCCGCGGGCTGTCGGGTAGGCGACGGCGCGGAAGCCGGGTGCTCGGCGTTCGACGCCGTCGTGCCAGATGCTGACCAGGTCGACCTGGTCGCGGTCGGTGAAGCCGAGGTCGTGGAGGTCGTCGGGGTTGACCAGGACGATGCGGCGGGCGTTGTGGATGCCGCGGTAGCGGTCGTCCATCGCGTAGGGGATGGTGTTCCACTGGTCGTGGGAGCGCAGGGATTGCAGGATCAGGTGGCCTTCGGGGGGTTCGAGCATTTCGAAGGCGTTGGAGCTGAACACCGCTTTGCCGCTGGGGGTGCGGAATTCGCCGCGGTTGACGGGGTTGGGCAGCGCGAATCCGGCGGGGTCGGCCACTCGGTGGTTGAAGTCCTGGAAGTCGGGGACGACGCGGGAGATCCGGTCGCGGATGGTGTCGTAGTCGGTCTCGAACTGCTCCCACGGGATGTCGGGTTGGTCGCCGAGGGTGCGGCGGGCGAGGCGGGAGAGGATCGCGACTTCGCTGAGCAGGTGGTCGGAGGCTGGTTCGAGGCGGCCGCGGGAGGCGTGGACCATGCTCATGGAGTCTTCGACGGTGACGAACTGCTCGATGCCGTTCTGCACGTCGCGGTCGCTGCGGCCGAGGGTGGGCAGGATGAGGGCGGTTTCGCCGCAGACGGTGTGGGAGCGGTTGAGCTTGGTGGAGATGTGGGCGGTGAGCTTGCACTGGCGCATCGCCTTCTCGGTGATGTCGCTGTCGGGGGTGGCGCGGACGAAGTTGCCCGCCACGCCGAGGAAGAGGCGCGCGCGGCCGTCGAGCATGGCGCGGATGGAGTCCACGGAGTCCCAGCCGTGTTCGCGCGGTGGGTTGAAGTCGAATTCGCGTTGCAGTGCGTCGAGGAAGGTTTGCGGCATGCGTTCCCAGATGCCCATGGTTCGGTCGCCCTGGACGTTGCTGTGTCCGCGCACGGGGCACACGCCTGCGCCGGGTTTGCCGATGTTGCCGCGGAGCATGAGGAAGTTGACGATTTCGCGGATGGTGGCGACGCCGTGCTTCTGCTGGGTGAGTCCCATGGCCCAGCAGGCGATGACGCTGTTGCTGGCCAGCACGCGGTCGCGGACTCGTTCGATTTCCTCGCGGGTGAGTCCGGTCGCGGCGTGGACCTGGTCCCAGGACAGCTGTCGGGCTTGGCGGGCGAACTCGTCGAAGCCGGTGGTGTGCTGCTGGATGAACTGGTGGTCGAGCACGGTGCCGGGTGCGGCGTCTTCGGCTTCGAGCAGCAGCAGGTTGAGGGCTTTGAACAGGGCGAGGTCGCCGCCGGGGCGGATTTGCAGGAATTGGTCGGCGATGGCGGTGCCGCGGCCGAGGACGCCGCGGATCTTCTGGGGGTTTTTGAACCGCATCAGGCCGGCTTCGGGCAGCGGGTTGATCGCGACGACTTCGCCGCCGTTGGCCTTAGTCTTCTCCAGGGCGGAGAGCATCCGGGGGTGGTTGGTGCCGGGGTTCTGGCCGATGACGAAGATCAGGTCGGAGTGGTGCAGGTCGTCGAGGCTGACGCTGCCCTTGCCGATGCCGAGGGTTTCCTGCATGGCCGAGCCGCTGGACTCGTGGCACATGTTGCTGCAGTCGGGCAGGTTGTTGGTGCCGTAGGCGCGGGCGAACAGCTGCAGCAGGAAGGCGGCTTCGTTGCTGAGCCGGCCTGAGGTGTAGAAGAGGGCTTCGTCGGGCGAGTCGAGCTCGCGCAGTTGCCCGGCGATGAGGTCGAGGGCGTCGTCCCAGCTGATCGGCTCGTAGAAGTCCGAGTCGGAGCGCTTGATCATGGGTTCGGTCAGGCGGCCTTGCTGGTTGAGCCAGCGGTCGGACTTCTGGTCGAGTTCGGTCACGGAGTGCTGGCGGAAGAAGTCCCGGGTGATGCGGTGCGAGGTGGCCTCGTCGTTGACGTGCTTGGCACCGTTCTCGCAGTACTCGTTCATCGGCCGGTGCTTGGGGTCGGGGTCTGGCCAAGCGCAGCCGGGGCAGTCGATGCCGTTGCCCTGGTTGAGGTTGAACAGGGTCAGGGCGGTGCGGCGCGGTGAGGTTTGGGTGAGCGAGTACTGCAGCGCGTGGGCCACGGCGGGCAGGCCGGTGGCCCATTTCTTCGGTGGGGTTACCGAGAGGTCGTCTGCCGGGTCTTGCGTTCCGGTCATGGTGTGGCCAGTCCCCTGTTCTCGCGCGTTCGTCGGTGCGTCGCGGTGGATGGCGAATCGCAGCGTTGGTCAGCTTTGGTCGCCGTTGGGGTGAAGTCAAAGAGCTGTGGCCTATGGGTTGATAGGCGTTGCTTTCCAACGGGTGCGCGGTTGCGGGTTCGGCGCGTGTTTTCCCTGGTGAGGGCGTCGACCGGGGGTGAGGTGTGGTGGTGTTGGCGGGCTCGGTGTGCCCAGGATCACTGATCGGTGTTGTTGTGGAATGCGTTGGGTTCGTCGCGGGGATTGTTCGGGCGGAATTGTCGGGGAATGGGGTTCGGGCGTGGGTCTGCTGCGTTCGGTGGACGGGCGTTTGCGGGTCGTCGATCTTCGGGTAGGGCCGCGGGCGGGGAAAGGAGTTTCTGCGATGACTTCGTTGTTGGTTTTCCTGCTCTCCGGTGCGTTGCTGGTGGTCGTGGACGGTCACTTGTTGCGGCGCAGCGGGACGGCTTACTTGCGCGAGCTCGGGGAGAACGCGGGGCCGATGAATCAGCTGGTCACGGTGGTGTTTCACCTGGGTGCGCTGGGGTTGGTGGCGTTGCTGGCCGTGGTGCCGATGGATCTGGGCAGTGCGCCGGAGACGTTGGTGGGCCGGATCGGGGTGCTGCTGCTGGTGCTGGCGGTGGCGCACGCGGTGACCACGGCGGTGTTGGGGCGCGTTCGCGCTCGTCACGAGTCGGAGGTGCTCAGCGCGGAGGTGGCGCGGCGCGGTTGAGCGGCGGTGGTGCTGGCCGGGGTCGTCAGGTGGTGTGGGCGGGCAGGATCGCCACGGGGCAGTTGGCCTGGTTGACCACGGCGTGGCTGACCGATCCGAGCAGGGTTCGGCGCACCGGGCCGCGTCCGTGGCTGCCGATGACCAGCAGGGCTGCGCCTTCGGCGTGTTCGAGCAGGGCGTGTGCGGGTTGGTCGGCGCCGACTGCGTGCTGGAGCTGGACGTCCGGGTAGTGCTGGCTCCATTCGGTGAGCCATTCGGTGAGCAGTTCTCGGGCGTGGTCGCGGGATCGGTTGCGGCGTTCGTCGTCGCCGGCGTGGAAGGGGTTGAACGTCGAGTCGCTCCAGGCGTGCACGCCGATGAGGGGGCGGTTGTGGCGGGAGGCGTGTTCGAAGGCGAAGCCGATGGCGTGGTCGCTGACGGTGGAGCCGTCGATGCCCACGACCACGGGTGCTTGGGCGGGTGCGTCGGGTTCGCCGCGGATGACGGCGATGGGGGCTTTGGCGCGGCGGGCGATGACTTCGGCGGCGGTGATGCCCAGCTGGTCGGTGCGGGATCCGACGAGGGGGCCGCCGAGGACCATGAGCTGGGCGTCGCTGGCCAGTTCGCTGAGGACGTCGGCGGCGTCGCCGAAGGGGATGCGCTTGTCGATGTCGAGGTCGGTGTCGATCTCCCGGCAGGTTTGCTCCAGGGCGTCGAGTTCTCGGCTGATGGTGCTGCGCAGCGTGTCGAGGAGGTGGTCCTGGTCGGGCAGCCGCATCGGGATGGAGTGTTCGAAGGGGCGTGCCAGGACGTGCACCAGGGATAGCGGTGCGGCTCGGCTGGAGGCTTCCTGCGCGGCCCAGCGGACCGCGGTGCGGGAGGCTTCGGATCCGTCGAAGCCGGCCATGACCGGTTGGCTGGTGTTGTTGGCCATGCGGATCACCTCGGTGGGGCGTGCGCGGCGTCGGCACCCCGGGTGTACCCGCTGCGGGGTGCGGGTCAACCGCTCCCCTGGTGTTGGTGGTTCAGGGGCGCCAGCGTTGCTGGTAGCCGGGGCGGTCGGTGTAGGGCAGGCCGAGGAGGGCTTTGGTGGGGCAGCCTCGTTCGTCTTGTTCGGGGTAGGTCTCCTTGAGGGTGTCGCAGGGGCCGGTTCCGGTGCCGCAGTGCTGGTGGGTGGTCAGCAGGCGGGTTTTGAGTTCGCATTCGCGGAAGCCGCGCAGCGAGGTGAGCACGGCTGCGGCTGCGGGTGGGGCGGTCTTCCCGGTTTCTTCGTCGTGCCTGGCTTGCCGGAGCAGTTCGAGGTCGATGTCGAGCTGGCGGCGCAGGAATCGGACGAAGCGGTCCATGGTTGGGCACTCCTGGTTGTCCCCGGTTCGTGTGGTCGGTGGGGAGATGCGGGAGTGGTGGGGGGATGACGCGGGTTGGACGTCTTGATCGTTTGTGAACTGCTGACCAACAATGGCGGTTTTTTGCCAGGAATTGCCCGGGGTTGGTTCGTTGCTCGTAGCGTGTCGGATTCCGAGGGCTGCGGCCCGGTTTCGACACGATCGCGGGAGTTGATGATGACGCTGGGAGATGTGCGCGTGGCGCGTCGGGTGCTGCTGGCCGGTGGGTTGGCGGCCACGGCGGTGACGGTCGCGGGGGTGCCGGCGGTGGCGCGGCCGCGGGTGCTGGCTCCGTCGATCTCCTCGACGGCCGAATGGGACGCGCGGGACGCGGCGGGCTCGATCGAGGTGCTGGACTCGAAGCCGGACAAGATCATCGTGCATCACACGGCCACCTCCAACGCGGTGGAGACCTCGCAGGCGCACGCCTTCGAGTTATGCAGGCAGGTACAGACCTTCCACATGGATTCCAACGGCTGGGTCGACACCGGTCAGAACTTCACCAACTCGCGCGGCGGGTACCTGATGGAGGGGCGGCACGAGTCGCTGGCGGCGCTGCGCGGGGGCAGCCAGCACGTCAAGGGCGCGCATGCCGGTGAGCAGAACTCGGTGGCGCTGGGCATCGAGAACGAGGGGACCTACACCGAGGCGGAGGTCCCCTCGGCGCTGTGGGACTCGCTGGTGGAGCTGTGCTCCTACATGGTTTCGCAGTACGGCATCGAGGCCGGGGCGATCTACGGGCACCGGGATCACATGGCCACGGCGTGCCCGGGTGATGTGCTCTACGCGCGGTTGCCGGAGCTGCGCGAGGCGGTGGCCGCGCGGGCGGGGGTGTCGGTGGTGCAGCCGGTGAGCTGGCCGCTGGTGCGTCCCGGTGAGGCCGGTGCGCGGGTGTCGGCGTTGCAGTGGTTGTTGCGGGCCGCGGGGTTCGCGGTGCCGGTGGACGGCGCGTTCGGTGCGGGCACGCAGCGGGCTGCTGGTGAGGTGGTGCGGCGCCGGGGTGCGGTGGGGCCGTCGTGCTCGGCCTCGCGGGTGGCCGAGCCGGGGTTGTTCGGCGGGCTGGCCTGGGAGCTGGTGACTCCGGTGCTGGCGCGGGGTGCTTCGGGTGATGCGGTGCGCGCGGCGCAGGTGCTGCTGGGTCGGCGCGGGGTGTCGGTGGCCGTCGACGGTGTCTTCGGGGCGGGGATGCTGGCCGCGGTGCGCGAGTTCCAGGGCGTGCGGGGCGTGGCGGTCTCGGGGGTGGTCGACGGGGTGCTGTGGCGGTCGTTGTTGGGGTGATGGCCGCACCGCTGCCCTGCCCCCCGCGCTGCGCGGGGGGCAGGGTGCGTTCAGGCGCGGGTGATGCGCAGGGTGCGGATCTCGAAGGGGCGCAGGTGCTGCTGCCCGCCGGGGTCTTCGGGGGTGTGGGTGGGGCGTTCGAGCAGGTCGGTGCGGGTGATGCTGGCTGCGGGGAAGCTGGTGGTCAGGTGGGTGCGGGCTTGTGCGCCGCGGGATTCGTAGAGGCGCACGACGAGGTCGCCGGTGCGGTCGTCGGCGAGCTTGACGCTCTCGGCGATGACGTGGGGGTTGTCGAGGGTGATCAGGGGTGGGGTGCTGCGGTGGCCGGTGGTGGTGCGGGTGGGCAGGTTGAGGTGGTAGCCCTCGCGGACGGCGTCGGGGATGTCGGCGCCGATGAGCAGGCTGTGGCGCAGGGTGTGGTGGCCGTGGTCGGTGTCGGGGTCGGGGAATCGGGGTGCGCGCAGCAGCGAGGGGCGCACCGTGGTGGTGGTTGCGCCGTCGGTGCGGGTGTGGCGGGTGACGTCGTGGCCGTAGGTGGAGTCGTTGATCAGGGCGTGGCCGTATCCGGGTTCGGTGACGTGCAGGTAGCGGTGGGCGCAGATCTCGAAGCGGGCGGCCTCCCAGGAGGTGTTGGTATGGGTGGGGCGCATGACGTGGCCGAATTGGGTTTCGGCGGCGCTGCGGTCGGCGTGGACGTCGAGGGGGAAGGCGGCTTTGAGGAGTTTTTCGCTCTCGTGCCAGTCGATGTCGGTGGTGATGTCGATGCGTGGTGCGTCGGTGGGCAGGCGCAGGGTTTGGGTGAGGGTGGAGCGGCCGAAGCTGCGGTGCACGAGCACGGCGTCGGGGTGCAGTTCGATGCCGTCGGTGTCGGTGAGGTCGTGGGTGGTGTTGCGGTAGAAGCCGTCGATGTCCCAGGCGTCCCAGGCGTTGGGGTGGTCGGGGTGCAGTTGCAGGAGGTTGGCGGGTGCGGCGAGGGCTTGGCGGTCGGCGTGGTGGTCGTGGATCGAGGTCAGCAGGCCGCGGGTGTCGATGGTGGCGCGGATGTGGCCGTTGTCGAGGGTGGTGGTGCCGTCGGGGTGGCGTTGGGGTGCGGTGTGCTCGGGTGGTGCGGTGGTGGCCGAGCCGAGCGCGGGGACGCCGTGGCGGGCGTGGGGTGCGGCGTTGAAGGTGATCGGGGTGGTGCCGTGGCCGGCGAGTGCGCGCTGGGCGGTGGTGATGATCTCGTCGAGCTCGGTGGCGATGCGGGCGTAGGTGGCTTCGGCTTCGCGGTGGACCCAGGCGATCGACGAGCCGGGCAGGATGTCGTGGAACTGGTTGAGCAGGACTTGTTTCCAGATGCGGTCGAGCTGCTCGTGCGGGTAGGGGTGCTCGGTTGAGATCGCTGCGGTGGCCGCCCACAGCTCGGCTTCGCGCAGGAGGTGTTCGCTGCGCCGGTTGCCTTGTTTGGTGCGGGTTTGGGAGGTGTAGGTGCCGCGGTGGGCTTCGAGGTAGAGCTCGCCGGACCACACGGCGGGTCGGGGGTGGTCGGCTTCGGCGGCGGTAAAGAACTCCTCGGGGGTGTGCAGGTGGACCTGGGGTGAGCCTTCGAGGTTTCGGGTGCGGTGGGCGCGTTCGAGCATCTCGCGGGTGGGGCCTCCGCCGCCGTCGCCGTGGCCGAAGGCCAGCAGGGAGCGGCGGGCGCGGCCGGCTTCGCGGAAGTTGTTCTGGGCGCGGGCGAGTTCGGCGCCGGTGACTTCGGCGTTGTAGGTGTCGGCGGGTGGGAAGTGGGTGAGCACGCGGGTGCCGTCGATGCCTTCCCAGTGGAAGGTGTGGTGCGGGAAGCGGTTGGTCTGGTTCCAGGAGAGCTTCTGGGTGAGGAACCAGCGGGAGCCGGAGTGGGTGATCAGTTGGGGCAGGGCCGCGGAGTAGCCGAAGGAGTCGGGCAGCCAGACCTCGCGGGTTTCGATGCCGAGTTCGTCGAGGAAGAAGCGCTTGCCGGTGATCAGCTGGCGGGCCAGCGCTTCGCCGCCGGGCATGTTGGTGTCGGATTCGACCCACATGCCGCCGGTGGGGACGAATTGGCCGGTGGCCACGTGGCCGCGGAGGCGTTCGAACAGCGCTGGGTGGTGGGTTTTGAGCCAGTCGAACTGCTGGGCCTGCGACATGGCGAAGTGGAACTGGGGGTCGGCCTCCATCAGGGTGGTGACGTTGGCGGTGGTGCGGGCGATCTTGCGGATGGTTTCGCGGATGGGCCACAGCCAGGCCGAGTCGATGTGGGCGTGGCCGACCGCGGAGATCTGGTGGGCGCTGGGGTGGGCGGGGCTGGCCAGGGCCTCCGCGAGGTGGCTGCGCGCGGTGGTGGCGGTGGCGGGGATGTCGTGCAGGTCGAGGGCGTCGAGCATGCGTTCCAGGCAGCGCAGGATGTCGTGGCGCCGCGGTGAGGTCTCGGGCAGTTCGCGCATGAGCTGGTCGAGGACCTGGGCGTCGTGGAACAGGGCGGTGACCTCGGGGTGGCGGATGCTGAGGTCGGCTTGTCGGAGCCGGTAGAGGGGCGGGCCGTCGGGGGTGGGTGCGGTGCCCAGGTCGGTGGGTTGGAAGCCGCGGGTGCCGAGGATGTCGGGGTTGGCGGCGGCTTCGACGTAGAAGGTGTGCTTGCCGGGGGTGTCGGGCAGGGCGAGGTGGGTGTTGAGCGGGTTGAGGCCTTTGCGGGGCTGGCCTTCGGGGGTGTAGACGAGGCCTTCGCACTGGAAGCCGGGGCGTTCGTCGAGCGAGCCGAGGTTGATGCGCGCTTCGACGGTGCGGCCGTGCCAGTGCGGGGGGATCTCGGCGGTGAAGCGGAACCAGGCGGTGCCCCAGGCCGGTCCCCAGGGGTGGCCGAGTTCGGCGGGTTGGTAGTCGGCGGCGAGGGCTTCGGCGACGTCGACGGGTTCGCCCGGGGTGTGCCACACGGCGATCTCGAGGGGGCGGGTGTCGGTGTGCTGGGCGGGGTGCAGGCGCTGGTGCAGGACGCGGTCGAGGCGTTGTTCGATGATCCGGCGGTCGTCGTGCATGGGGCGGCTCCCCTGGGGGCGGTGGTGCGGGCGTGGATCATGCTGGCACACCGGTGGTGGGGTCTCGGGGTCTTCGCGCTGCTCCGCGGTTGCCGAGGTATTGCTGCGCACGCATGCTCGTGCGTGTCGATGGCCGTCGCCGCGTGAAGGGGTGTAGGTGTCATGGGGACCTGCGAGGTCTGCGGGAACGACTACTGGATGAGCTTTCAGGTGCACACCGTCAGCGGTGGGGTGCACACGTTTGATTCCTTCGAGTGCGCCGCGCAGCGGTTGGCTCCGCAGTGCGAGCACTGCGGGTGCCGGATCTTGGGGCACGGCGTGGAGGCCAGCGGGCGGTTCTTCTGCTGCGCGCACTGCGCGCGGCAGTCGGACATGTCGGTGGCCGGTGAGCTGCGGGATGCGGTCGGGGCGCATCCGGGCTGAGGTGGTCTTCACCCGGTGGTGGGTGACACAACCGTCATTGTCGTTACGGGTTCGTTATGCGACGGTGGAAACACTGCAGCGACCTGCGGCGATGTAATCAATGAGACGGTTTGACTCGCCCGGAGAGCGGGGTCTTGCGGGACCCGGGGGCTTGACAGCGAGCAAGCGCGCCGTCATCGCATCAATTCCCTTCGTTTTCTGTAGTGGAGGCCCCGATGGCTGGTTTGGTTCGCTGGCTGGGTGACATGGCGCGCGAGATGGAGCGGGCTCGCTCCCAGATGCGCCACCCCGACTCGCACCAGCCCGACCGCACCCGCGGCTGAGCACGCGAGACCAGCAGCGGCCCCGCGACCCGATGAGGTCGCGGGGCCGCTGTCGTTCCCACCCCAGCCCGCAGCGCGTCCGCGGGTCGCTCCCCTGCCCCACCGCCTTCCCCGCGGCGGTGACCTCGGTCCGCCCGCCGCGGCAGCTGTGCGAGGGTGTGGGCGTGGACGAGGTGGTGGCGCGGTTGCGCCGAGCGGGGTGCGTGTTCGCCGAGGACGAGGCCGAGCTGCTGCGCGCCGAGGCGGGCGCTGATGCCGACCGGTTGGCGCGGTTGATCGACCAGCGGGTGCGCGGCAACCCGCTCGAGCACGTGCTGGGGTGGGTGCGGTTCTGCGGTTTGCGGATCCACCTCGTGGCAGGGGTGTTCGTGCCGCGGCGGCGCACCGAGCTGTTGGCCCGGCAGGCCTGCGAGCGGCTGGGCGATGGTGCGGTGGCCGTGGACGTGTGCTGCGGCAGCGGCGCGGTGGCCGCCGCGGTGCAGCACGCGGTGCCGGGGGCTCAGGTGTGGGCCTGCGATGTCGACGATCGGGCGGTGGCCTGCGCGCGGAGGAACCTCGGTGCCGAGCGGGTGCGCGGCGGTGACCTCTTCGACGGGCTGCCGGGCCAGCTGCGGGGCCGGGTGCGGGTGATCACCGCCAACGCCCCCTACGTGCCCAGCGCGGCGGTGGGCACGATGCCGCCGGAGGCCCGCGAGTACGAGCCGCGCACCGCGCTCGACGGGGGCGGTGATGGGCTCGGGGTGCAGCGCCGGGTGATCGCCGAGGCCGTCGGCTGGTTGACCCCGGGCGGGTCGGTGCTGATCGAGACCGGTGCCGATCAGGCGGCCCGCACCGCCGAGCTGCTCGACGGCGCGGGCCTGCTCGCGCGGATCGAGTCGTGCGCCGAGCTGGATGCCACGGTGGCCGTGGGCACCCGCACGACCTAGGCGGAAGCGCTCAGCGGAGCGCTCAGGGGCGGCTTGTGCGCCCCGTGCCATCGCGCTCGGGCACCGGTGGCTCCCGACAACCCCCGCGGAGTCGCCTTCGATCGGCGCGGCCCCCGGTCCACCGGCGAGCGGGCGGTCGGCTCGTGGCGCGAGCCCGGCCGCAGGTCCTCAGCCGCTCAGGCCGTCGCGGTGCTTGGCCGCGAGGTTGAGGTACTGCTCGACCGACAGGGCCAGTCCGGCCTTCTCCTCGTCGGTGAGCTCGCGGCGGATCTTGCCGGGGGTGCCGGCCACCAGCGAGCCCGGCGGGATCTCGGTTCCTTCCAGCACCACCGCCCCGGCGGCCACCAGCGAGCCCGCTCCGATGCGCGCGCCGTTGAGCACGACCGCGCCCATGCCGATGAGGCTGCCGGACTCCACGGTGCAGCCGTGCAGCACCGCGCGGTGCCCGACGGTGACCTCGGAGTGGATGTGGGCGGGAAAGCCCGGGTCGGCGTGCAGCACGCAGCCGTCCTGGATGTTGGTGGCCGCCCCGATGGTGATGTCCTCCTGGTCGCCGCGCAGCACCGACTGGTACCAGATGCTGGCGCGTTCGGCGATGCTGACCCGGCCGATGAGGGTGGCGCCGGGGGCCACGAACGCCGCGGGGTCGATGCCGGGGCTGATGCCGTCGACGGTCACGGTCTGCGGTGCGGTCACGCTGGGTCGTCCTTTCGGTCGCGCTGGGCTGCCAGCCAGGTCAGCGCCTCGTCGGTGTGTCCCTCCACTGTGTCCTCGATGCCTTCGAGGAAGCTGCGGTCGCCGTGCGCGGCGAGTTCGGCCAGCACGGCCTCCGGGTCGCCGGTTTCGACGATCTCCAGCAGGCGGGCGTGCCGGGCCACGTCGCCGGTGAGGCTCTCGTGCTCCTCGCGCACCCGCCTGTTGAGCGCCATGACCAGCATCATCTGCAGCTGCAGGGAGCGGTAGGACTCCTCGAGGCGCCGGTGCCCGGACAGCCCCACCACCGAGACGTGGAACTCGAAGGAGCGCTGCAGGTACTCGGGGCGGTCGCCGGCCTCGGCCGCGGCGGTCATCTGGGCCAGGGCCGCCTGGCAGCGCCGCAGGCGGGCGGGGTCGGCCACCGGGACGCCCAACCGGACGGCCAGGCGCTCGAACTCGGCGCGCAGGGTGCAGATCTCGTAGATGTCGTGCAGCGTCAGCGGTGTCACGATCGCGCCCCTGCGGGGCAGCTGGCGCACCAGGCCTTCGCGTTCGAGCACCCGCAGCGCTTCGCGCAGCGGCGGGCGGGAGATGCCCAGCTGGCCGGTGAGGCGGTTCTCCACGATGCGCTGTCCGCACAGCAGCTCGCCGCCGACGATCATGCGGCGCAGCGCGTCGGCGGCGAGCTCGACGAGGCTGGGCGGCGCGACGATGCCGGGGGCGTGCGGGGTTTGGTCGGTCACGGCCGGTGCGGTCTCCTCTGGCGCGCGGGTGCGGGTGTGCTGATCGTAGGTCAGCGGGTCGTTGCTCTGTGCGGGGCAATCTGGTGGGTGCGAGCTTGTCAGCCCCGAACTGCCTGCTGTAGACAAAAGTCAGGTGATGCCGATCACGGTACTCCCCCGTCGTCGGTCCCCGAACCCGCTTGGAGCCGCTCATGACGACCCGCCCGGATCCTCGAGCACCCCTGGCCGGGGTGCGGGTGGTCGAGATCGGCGCGTTCATGGCCGCGCCGTTCGCCGCGATGCAGCTGGCCGACCTCGGCGCCGACGTGATCAAGGTGGAAAACCCCGCGGGCGGAGACCCGGTGCGCCAGACCGGCCCGTTCCTCGACGAGCACTCCTCACCGTTCCTGCGGCTCAACCGCAACAAGCGCTCGGTGGCCCTCGACCTCAAAACCCCGCGCGGGGCCCGGGTTCTCGAACGGCTGCTGGGCAGCGCCGACGTGCTGGTGCAAAACCTCCGGCCCGGAGCGCTGGAGACCCTCGGCTTCGGCCACCAGCAGGTGCTCGACCGGCACCCCCGGCTGATCTACGTCTCGGTGTCGGGCTGGGGCCAGGACGGGCCGCTGTCGGAGCACCCCGGCCTGGACATCATGGCCCAGGCCCGCGCCGGGCTGATGAGCATCACCGGCCAACCCGAGCAAGCACCGGTCAAGGTCGGCGTTCCGGTCTGCGACCTGGTCTGCGGGCTCTACGCGGCGATGAGCGCCATGGCCGCCCTGCGCGCCCGCGAGCACACCGGCGCAGGCCAGCACGTCGACGTGTCGCTGTTCGAAGCCGGGGTGTCGCTGGCCGTTTGGGAAGCGGGCACCTACTTCGCCACCGGCCAACCCGGGCGCAAGCACGGTTCGGCCCACCAGAACAGCGCCCCGTACCAGGCGGTGCGCAGCAAGGACGGGTGGGTGACCGTCGGGGCCACCACCGACAAGACCTGGCCCGCCTTCTGCCGCGCGCTGGGCATGCCCGAGCTGCTGACCGAGGCCCGCTACGAGACCTCCTACCAGCGCTACCAGCACCGCGCCGAGCTCATCGCCGCCATCGAGGCCACCACCGCCGAACTGCCCAGCGCCGAGATCGTGCGGCTGCTGGTCGACGCCGGTGTGCCGTGCGCCCCGATCAGCTCCACCGACGAGGTCTTCACCGACCCGCACCTGCACCAGCGCGGGTTCTTCTGGCAGGCCCCGCACCCCCAGCTGGGTGCGGTGGCCCAGATCGGCTCGCCCATGCGGCTGGCCGAGACCCCACCGCGCCGCACCGCGGCCGGACCGGGATTGGGTGCGCACACCGAGCAGGTCCTGGCCGAGTGCGGGCTGGACGCCGGTGAGATCGCGCGACTGGCCGACGACGGAGTCATCGGCCCGACCGACTAGCAGCGCGGGCTCGAGGAGGAGCGATGCGCAGATCACGAGCCACGGCCGCGGCCGCCGGGGCGCTGGCGGTGGCCCTGGCCGCGGGGTGCGCCTCCGGATCGGCCGGCGAGAGCGCCGCGGGCACCGGAGGACCGCGCCCGGTGGGCCCGGTGACGATGGTGGTGCCCTTCGCCGCCGGTGGGGGCAGCGACATCGCCGGGCGCGCGGTGGCCGACGGGCTGGCCTCGGTGACCCCGGGGCTGCGGGTCGACGTGGACAACCGCGAAGGCGGGCAGGGCGCGGTGGGCTACTCCTACCTGCTGGGCAAGCGCGGCTCGCCGAACTTCCTGCTGGCCACCGAAACCTCGCTGCTGGCCATCCCCGCCGCGGTCGAGGTGCCCTTCTCCCACCGCGACTACACCCCGATCATGAAGCTCGGCCACGACTACACGCTGTTGGTCACCCGCCCCGACTCGCCCATCACCAGCTGCGCGCAAGCCGCCGAGGCCTCGCGCCAGCGACGCGTGCTGGCCGGCATCTCCGGGGCCATGGGGCCCGATGCGGTGGTCTTCGACCAGCTCAACCGCGAGGCCGGGGCGCGCATCGACACCGTGCCCTACCAGGGCGGCGGGGAGACCATGGCCGCGGTGCTGGGCGGGCAGGTCGAGCTGGCCTCGCTCAACCCCAGCGAAGTCATCGGGCAGCTGCGCGCCGGCGAGCTCAAGGCGTTGTGCGTGTTCGCCGACCAGCGCTACACCTACCCCGAACTCGCCGACGTGCCCACCTCGGTGGAACAAGGCGTGCCGGTGGTCTTCGCGCAGTTCCGCGGGGTCATCGCCCCCGGAGGGCTCAACCCGCGGGCGCGGCGCTACTGGATCGACGCCGCCCGCCGCTTCGCCGGCTCACCGGCCTACCGCGACTACATCGCCTCGGAGTACCTGCAGCCGCGGCCCGCCTTCGGCGAGGACTTCGCCGACTACCTGGCCGCGGCGCGCACCGACATCGAGCAGGTGGTGTCGCGATGAGCCCGGCCCGCGCGCAGGTGGTGTGCTTCGCGGTGCTGACCGTGCTCGGGCTGGCCTTCGCCGCGACCGCACCCGGGTACGGGGTGCTGGCCGAGCAGGGCCGCATCGGGCCGGGTTTCCTGCCGCTGGTGGGCGGGCTGGCGCTGGCGGGCTTCTCCGCGGCGCTGCTGGTCGCGCAGCTGCGCGACCGCCCGCCCGCCGACGACGATGGCGCGGCCGACGACGGCGCGGGGGTCGACGACTTCGGGCGCAGCCGGGCCCAGCGAGCGCGGATCCTGCGGCGGGTGCTGGTGCTGCTGCCGGCGGCGGTGCTGGCCGTGCCGCTGCTGGGGATGGTGGTGTCCTTCGCCGCGCTGGTGCTGGTGATCTCGGTGTGGCTGGAAGGTCGCCGCCTGGCCGAGTCGCTGCTGCTGTCGGCCGCGGCCGGTGCGGCGATCCACGCGGTGTTCGCCGTGGCGCTGCAAGTTCCCCTGCCCACCGGCCTGCTGGGCTCGTGAAGGGAGTTGCGGTGTTGGACAACCTGCTCCTGGGCCTGTCGACCGCGCTGAGCCCGACCAACCTGGCGTGGTGCTTCGCCGGGGTGCTGCTGGGCACGATCATCGGGCTGCTGCCCGGTATGGGCTCGGCCACCGGGGTGGCCATCCTCATCCCGCTGACCCTGACCGTCGAGCCGGTCACCGCGCTGATCATGCTGGCCGGCATCTACTACGGCGCCCAGTACGGCGGCACGATCACCTCGGTGCTGCTGTCGACCCCGGGCGAGGCCGCCACCGTGGTCACCACCCTCGACGGCTACCAGATGGCCCGCCGGGGCCGGGCCGGGGCGGCGCTGGCGATCGCGGCGATCGGGTCGTTCACGGCCGGGATGGTCTCGCTGGTGCTGCTGGCCGCGCTGGCCCCGCCGATCGCGGCGGTGGCGCTGCGCTTCGGGCCACCGGAGAACCTGGCGGTCATGGTGCTGGCCCTGGTGACCATGGTGGTGTGCTCGACCGGGTCGAAACTGCGCGCCGCGGCCATGGCCTGCGCGGGGGTGCTGCTGGCCTGCGTGGGCATGGACGCGGCCACCGGCCAGTCCCGCTACACCTTCGGATCGGTCGACCTGCTCTCCGGCGTGCCCTACGTCGAAGTGGTCATCGGGTTGTTCGCCGTGGGAGAGGTGCTGCACCAGATCCGGGTCGGCGCGTCGCGGCCGATCCGCGCGGGATTTCGCGACCTGGTGATCTCGCGACGCGAGGTCGCCGAATCGGCTCCCTCGATCGGGCGCGGCAGCCTCATCGGCTTCACCCTGGGCACCCTGCCCGGCGCGGGATCGACCCTGGCGTCGTTCCTGGCCTACGGGCTGGAGCGGCGGATCTCGCGCAACCGGGCGAACTTCGGGCGCGGCGCCATCCAGGGCGTGGCCGCCCCCGAGTCGGCCAACAACGCCGCGGCCAACGCCAACTTCATCCCCACCCTGACCCTGGGCATCCCCGGCGGGGCCACCACCGCGGTGCTGCTGGGCGCCTTCACCGTCTACGGGCTGCAGCCCGGCCCGCTGCTGTTCGACGAGCAACCCGAGCTGGTGTGGGGCCTGCTGGTGTCGTTCTTCCTCGGCAACCTCATCCTGCTGGTGCTCAACCTGCCGCTGGCGCCGGTGTTCGCCCAGCTTCTGCGCGTGCCCTACGGCTACCTCTACCCGCTGATCCTGTTCACCAGCTTCGTGGGCGCCTACGCCATCGACAACAACTTCTTCAGCGTCTGGCTGGTGCTGGTCTTCGGCGTGATCGGGTACGGCATGAAGCGCCTCGACCTGCCGCTGGCCCCGCTGGTGGTGGGCGTGGTCATCGGCGGGCTGTTCGAAAAGGCCCTGGTGCAGAGCTCCTACCTGCTCGACGGCGATCTCGCGCTGGTGGCCACCCGCCCGATCGCGGCGAGCGTGCTGGTGCTGGCCGCGCTGCTGGTCGTCTCCCCCGCCCTGGCCGGCAGGCTGGGCCGACAACGGAAGGAAACCACCCGAACCCATGTCCGATGACCTGCTGGTGACCCGCCGCGGCGGGCTGCTGCACGTGACCTTCAACCGCCCCGCCCAGCGCAACGCCATGAGCTGGCAGATGTACGAGGGCCTGCTGGCCGCCATCGACCAGGCCGACTCCGATGCGGACATCCGCGCGATGGTGCTGCGCGGCGCCGGTGACGAGGCGTTCGTGGCAGGCACCGACATCGCCCAGTTCGCCGAGTTCGCAACCGGGCAGGACGGGCTGGACTACGAAGCCAGGATGCAGGTGGTCGTCGACCGCCTGGAAGCCTGCCGGGTGCCCACCGTGGCCGGCATCTCCGGCTACTGCGTGGGCGCGGGCCTCGCCCTGGCTGCCGCCAGCGACATCCGGGTGGCCACCCGCACCGCGCGCTTCGGGGTTCCGGTGGCCCGCACGCTGGGCAACTGCCTGTCGATGAACACCTGCTCGCTGCTGGTGTTCCACCTCGGACCGTCGCGGACCAAGGACATGCTGCTGCGCGCGCGGATGCTCGATGCCCAGCAGGCCGCCGACGCCGGCTTCCTCGCCGAGGTCTGCCAGCTCGGCGAGCTCGACAGCACCATCACCGCGGTCACCGACCGGCTGCTCGAACACGCGCCGCTGACGATGTGGGCCAGCAAGCAAGCCGTGCGGCGGCTGCGCATCGCCAACCTGCCCGACGGCGACGACCTGGTGCGCGCGGTGTTCTCCAGCCACGACTTCCACCGCGGGGTGCGGGCGTTCGTGGACAAGACCCCGGCCGAGTGGACCGGCAGCTGACCTAGGGCAGCGACTCGGCCTGCTGCGGCTCGATCTCGGTGAGCTCGTCGGCCAGCAGCAGCCACCGGGTGGGCTGGCAGGCCCGCAGGAACGCCACGTCGTGCGCGGCGATCACCAGCGCACCGCCGAAACCCGCGAGCGCACCGGTCAACGCCTCCACGCTGCCCAGATCGAGGTTGTTGGTGGGCTCGTCGAGCAGCAGCAGCTGCGGGGCCGGCTCGGCCAGCAGCACCGCGGCCAGGCTGGCCCGCAGCCGCTCCCCGCCGGACAAGCTCGACACCGGCTGCTCGGCGCGGTCGCCGGCAAACAGCATCCGCGCCAGCTGGGCGCGGATGTCGGTGGTGCCCATGCCCGGGGCGAGCGCGGCGATGTTGCCCGCCACCGACAACCGCTCGTCGAGCACGTCGAGGCGCTGCGGCAACAACCGCACCGGCACCGGAACCGACACCTCGCCCGAAGCCGCCGCCAGCTGACCGGCCAGCACCCGCAGCAGCGTCGTCTTGCCGCTGCCGTTGCGGCCCAGCAGCGCGATGCGCTCGGGCCCGTGGAGGTTCAGATCGATCTCGGCCCGGCTGCCCCGCGGCAGCGCCACCCCGCGCAACCGCGCCACCACCCGGCTGCCCGGCACCGCGGTGCCGGGCAGGTCCGCGCGGATCCGCTCGTCCTGACGCACCTCCAGCTCGGCCTGCTCGCGCTGCCGGCGCGCGGCGTCCAACCGGTCCTGGCCCACCGCGCGCAGCTTGCCCGCCGACTGCTGGGCGGCGCGCTTCTTCTCCCCGGCCACGATCTTGGGCAGCCCGTCGGCGGCAGCGCGGCCCGCGCGGGCCCGCCGGGCGAGCTTGATCTCGGCGTCGACCAGTTCGCGCCTGTGCTTGCGCTCGGCGGACTCGGCTGCGCGCAGGGCGCGCTGCGCGGCCTGCTGCCGGGTGGCCACCGCCTGCTCGTGGGCCCGCAGCCCGCCGGTGGTGAAGTTCAGCGCGCCCTCGCGCAGCTCGGCGATGCGGTCGACGTGCTCGAGCAGGTCGCGGTCGTGGGAGACCACCACCAGCGTGCCCTGGCGCCAGGAGCTCAGCGCCTGCCGCAGGCGGTGGCGGGCGTGCACGTCGAGGTTGTTGGTGGGCTCGTCGAGCAGCAGCACCCGGGGGCGGGCCAGCAGCTGCGCGGCCAGGGCCAGCAGCACCGCTTGCCCGCCGGAGAGCTCACCGACGGTGCGCTGCGGGGCGACCTCGCCGAGACCGAGCTGTTCGAGCACCGCCCGGGTTCGCTCCTCGACGTCCCAGTCGGTTCCGACGACGTCGAGGAGGGCTTGGGTGACCTCCCCGGCCTCGATGGCCGCCAGGGCGCGGCGCTTGTCGGCGATGCCCAGCACCTGCTCCACGCGCAGCTCGGTGGCCAGCGTGATCTGCTGGGGCAGGTAGCCCACCGGGCCGGTGAGCAGCACTCGCCCCGCGGTGGGGGTGAGCTCGCCGGCCAGCAGGCGCAGCAGGCTGGACTTGCCGCTGCCGTTGGCGCCGACGAGCCCGGTGCGCCCGGGCGGGAAGCTGGCGGTCAGGTCGGTCAGCAGCGGTGTTCCATCCGGCCAGGTGAGGCTGAGCTGGGTGCAGGTGACCGAGGCGTGCTCTGCCATGGGCTGTCTCGCTTTCGCGGGCTCGCTCGTCGACGGGGTTCTCGGGTGTGCGAGCACCGCGCGGTCAGCACCAGCGCGTTCCACCGCGGCCGGGTGGGGGTGGCGCGCCGGGAGCTGAGGTCGCCTCCGCGCCTGCCCGGGCGCACGAGCACCTGCTCGTGCGCGGGCCTGGGCCGCGCCCGGTGGGCGGGCCGTTTCGCGCGGTGTTCGCCGACCTCAGCTGAGCAATGTCCACCTCGAAGGCAGGTGACAGGACGCCGCGGAGCTTAACCGACCGCCGGCCGGGGTGTCGCGCCGTTTTCCCTCGGTTCAGGTGGCGGCCAGTTCGCTCACCGCCCGCACGGTGCGCCAGTTGCGGCAGGTCACCGGTGTGCCCAGGTGTTTGGCCAGGTGCGCGGTGGTGAGCTTGGAACGTCCCATTCCGCTGGGGTAGTGCAGCGCGATCTCCCCGCGCCACCAGCTGACCTGCTCGTCACCGGCGATCGGCACGCCGGCCACCGCCTCCCGCGAGACCGGCAGCACGGGGAAGGCGACCTGCAGGTTCTGCGGCGTGGTCTGCCCGGCGTCGTGGGGATGACCGGCTGAGGCCAGTTCGACGATCGCCTCGGCGGGGCGCACCACGACCTCGGTGGCCAGCCCGTCGTCGGCCAGCACCGCCCGCAGCACCTCGGCGACGGCGTCCGGATCGGACTGCTCGGCGTCCAACACCACGTTGCCCGACTGCAGGTAGGTGCGCGCCCGGGTCGCCCCGGCGATCTCGGCGAGCTCGCGCAACCGCGCCATCGGCAAGCGATGGCGCGCCCCGAGGTTGACCGCGCGCAGCAGCGCCACGTAGGTGTGCACCGGGCTCATGCTGCCACCGCGTCGGCCCGCGCGGGCACCCTAGGTGTGGTTGAGCGCGGCGGGCAGATCGGGTCGCAGGGTGAACAGCTCGGTCAGACCGGCCAGTTCCAGCAGGTGCCCCACGGGCCGGCCACCGGGCACCACCACGAGCTCGATGCCGCGCTGCTTGCAGCGGCGCCGGGCGGTCATCAGCAGCTCCAGCGCGGCGCTGGAGGCGTAGGTGACCTCGCTGAAGTCGAGCACCACGGCGTCCAGGCTGGCCGCGCGCAGCCGCTGGCGGATCATCTCGGTCAGCCGCGGCAGGCTGGCCAGGTCGACCTCCCCACCGATGCGCACGGCCACCACACCCGGGGTGGGCCACTGCACGGCCAGCCGTAACGTGGCCTCGTTGTGCACGTGGCCGAGCATCGGCTCGGACGGACCTCGCGGGTGCACGAGGGTGTGGCTGTGGCGCCACGCGCCAACCGGGGCGTCGGACTCGGCTGCGATCACCACGAAACACTCCCTGGTCCTGATCTGCGAGGCTGCGCGCCGACGGCGCGCTTCCCACGTTAGGGACCTGCTCGCCGCAGCGACAAGCAGCAACTCTTTCGTGTGAACCGCGGGTGGTCAGCCGGCGGCGGGCTCGCAGGGCAGCTGGAAGTCCTCGGGGCTCGCGTGGCGCCCGCCGGAGACCGGGCGCCACACCTGGGCCACCGACAGCTCCAGCTGCTCGCCCGCGACCGACACCGTGACCTCGTCGCCGGCGCTGGCCCGACCGGCCAGCACCAGCTCGGCCAGCCGGTTGTCCAGCTCGCGGGAGATCACCCGCCGCAGCGGCCGCGCCCCGAACTCCGGGGCGTGCCCGCGCCGCACCAGCCAGTCCAGCCCCTCGTCGGTGACCGACAGCCGCACGCCCTTGCCGGCCAGCTGGGACTCGGTGCGCTCCAGCAGCATCCGCGCGATGCCGCGCAACTGCTCGGCGCCCAGCGGGCGGAAGACCACCACGTCGTCGATGCGGTTGATGAACTCCGGCCGGAAGAACCCGCGCAGCTCGTCGAGCACCGGCTGCTCACCGCCGTCGGGACCGGCATCGAGGATGCGCTCGGAACCGATGTTGGAGGTCATGATGACCACGACGTTGCGGAAGTCGACCAGCCTGGCCTGCGAGTCGGTCAACCGCCCGGCGTCGAGCACCTGCAGCAGCGCGTTGAACACGTCCGGGTGAGCCTTTTCCACCTCGTCGAGCAGCACCACCGAATACGGCTGGCGCCGCACCCGGTCGGTGAGCTGCCCCGGCTCGCCGTGCCCCACGTACCCCGGCGGGGCGCCGATCAACCGCGCCACCGAGTGCTTCTCCTGGAACTCGCCCATGTCCAGCCGCAGCAGCCGCCCCGCGTCGCCGAACAGCGTCTCGGCCAGCGCGCGGGCCAGCTCGGTCTTGCCCACCCCGGTGGGCCCCAGGAACAGGAAGTTGCCGATCGGGCGCTCCGGGTCGGCCAAGCCCACGCGCGCCCGGCGCACCGCCTCGGCCACCACCGACACCGCCCGCGGCTGGCCCACCACCCGCGCGGCGAGCTGCTCCTCGAGCCCCAGCAGCCGCGAGACGTCCTCGGCACCCACGTCGGCCACCGGGATCCCGGTGCGCGAGGCCACCACCTCGGCCACGTCATCGGCGACCACGGTCGGTTCGAACACCGCCGCGGAGGCCACCTTCCCGCCGCGGCGCAGCCGCACCCGCGAGCAGGCCTGGTCGAGCAGGTCCACGGCCTTGTCGGGCAAGAACCGATCGGCGATGTAGCGGCTGGAGAGCTCGGCGGCGGCCTGCAGCGCCGCTTCGTCGATGCGCACCCGGTGATGCTGCTGGTAGCGCTCGCGCAACCCGCGCAGCACCACCACGGTGTCGGCGATGGAGGGCTCGCCGACCATGATCGGGGCGAAGCGACGTTCCAGCGCGGGATCCTTCTCGATGTGCTTGCGGTACTCCTCGACGGTGGTGGCCCCCAGCAACCGCACCTCGCCGCGCGCCAGAGCGGGTTTGAGCATGGTGCCGGCGTCCATGGAGCCCTCGCCCGCGCCGGCGCCGACGATGGCGTGCAGCTCGTCGATGAACACCAGCACCTCGTCGCGGTTGGCGCGGATCTCGGCGAGCACCTCGCGGAAGCGCTGCTCGAACTCACCGCGGTACTTCGCGCCGGCGACCATGCCCGACAGGTCCAGCGACAGCACCCGCACCCCGGCCAGCGACCACGGCACCTCACCGTCGGCGACCCGGCGGGCCAGCCCTTCGGCGATGGCGGTCTTGCCCACCCCGGGATCGCCGATGAGCACCGGGTTGTTCTTGGCCCGCCGCCCCAGCACCTCGATGGCCTGCTCGATCTCCTCGTCGCGGCCCACCACGGGGTCGAGCTTGCCCGCGCGGGCCAGCTCGGTGAGGTCGAGCCCGAACTCGTCGAGCCGCGGGGTCAGCGACAGCACCGAGCGCCCGGGCACGCCCTCGCCCAGTTCGATCGCGCGCGCCAGCGCCCGCCCGGCCACCGAGTCGGCGTCGGCGGCCAGCCCCAGCACCACGTGCCGCGCGGCGACCACGTCAGCGCCCTCCCCGAGGGCCTGCTGGTAGGCACCCAGCAGGGCGCGCCGCGCGGCCGAGGACAGCACCGGGGTGCTCTCGGCCAAGGCGTCCTGGGAGGCCCGCACCGCCGCGCGCACCGCTTCGGCCAGCTCGGGCACCCGCACCCCCGAGGAGGCCAGCAGCTCGGCGGTGGAAGGCACCTGGGTGACCGCCCACAGCAGGTGGGTGCTGTCGAGCTCGGGGCTGCCCCAGCCCACCGCCGCGCGCACCGCCTGCGAGACGACCTCGCGGGCGTGGGGATCCAGCAGGCTCGACAGCGCCGCGGGCTGGTCGGCACCGGAGGCCTGCTGGCCGGTGAACATCTCGGAGAACAGCGAGTCGAAGGCGGCAGAGGAGTCCCCGGCACTGCCGCGATCCACCTGGCCACCTCCACCGACGCCGCAAGAACCACCCCGCGCGGTGGCCGCCGCTAACGCGGTCCGGAGCCACCGTCGACGATGCGCGCGGTGCGCCACTTGGCCGACACAAGCCCGCTTCGGGCTCGGGCGCGCACCCCGCGAAGATCATTGTGGCACACGCCGCCACGCGCGGTGACGGCGTGTGCCGCGCTCGGTTCAGCTGGCTTCCTGCTCCTGGGCCTTGTCCACCGCGTCGGCCAGCCGGGAGAGCTCCTTGCCGATGTGCGAGAGGCGCTCGGACATCACGCTGGCGTGCCCGGACAGCGGACCCACGTGCCCGGCGGCGCGCAGCCACTCGGTGACACCGGTCAGCCCGTTGGACATCCCCTGCATGGTCAGGGAGAACCCGCGCAGGACCTTCTCGATCTCCTCGACGTTGTGGGCCACGCCCGGGTCGCGCAGTCGTTCGCCCAGCGCCACCGTCGCCTCGCCGACCTGGCGGGCGACCTCCGCGGAGTACCCCGACTCGCCGCCGGCGTCCTCGCCTCGCTTGCCCGTTCGGCGGGGCGGCGTGTGCCTGCCCGCCTGCGACGACGTCTTGTCGGAATTTCCAGCGGTAGTCATAGCGAACCAATCAACCCGAATCCGTTACCAACTCCACCCCGACGCGACCGAGCCGTGCCGGGCGGTGCGCCTGCCCGGCCCCCGGGCTCGACCAATGCACAGGAGTAGGTGTCGAGAGGTTAGCGCGTCCGGGCTCGCGGTGGTGATGGTGATGCGCACGCAGCAGTTTTGATCACAACTGAACTCGCAGAAGCTGATAACGTCTCAGCTTCGGGCGCCCTCGGAGGGCCCACCACCGGGCTCCTCGCCCAGCTCGGCCAGGATCTCGGCGATCTCCTCCTCGGAGGTGGCCGAGAAGTCCCGGTACCACTGCCCCACCGCCGAGAAGCCCACCGGCTGGACCACGCAGACCACCACGTCGGCCTCCTCGCGCAACGCGCCCACCGACTCCGGCGAACCCACCGGCACCGCCAGCACCACCCGGCGCGGCCCGAAGGTGCGCAGCATCCCGATCGCCGCGCGCGCCGTGGCCCCGGTGGCCAGCCCGTCGTCGACCAGCACCGCATCCCGCCCGGACAACCGCGGCGGAGCACCCCGGTTGTAGCGCTGCTCGCGGCGCAGCGCCTCGGCGCGCTCCCGCTCGCACAACCGCTCCAGCTCCTCCTCGCCGAGCCCGAAGGAGGCCACCAGCCGCTCGTCGTAGCCCGGCGGGCCGTGCGCGGTCACCGCCCCCAGCGCCAGCTCCGGCTGCCCCGGGGCCCCGATCTTGCGCGCCACGCACACCCGCAGCCGCACGCCCAGCGCGCGGGCGACCTCGGCGGCCACCGGCACCCCGCCGCGGGCCAACCCCAGCACCGCCGGATCCACCAGATCCAGGTCCTCGAGGTGCCGTGCCAGCACGCGACCGGCGTGCGCGCGATCGGTGTAGCCCACCGCCGCGCTCGGGCGTGCGCGCATCCGGGGCATCACCGCCTCCCTCCGCGATCCACCCCTGGTGATGCCCACCCCGCCGGGCCGGGCAAACCCGCATCAACCACCCAGGCGCGTCACCCGCAGCGCCCGCAGCCGGTTGAGCGCGGCGGCCAGGTCCAACGGCCGCGGCACGGCGAAATCGCCCACGAACCGCTCGTCGACCGCATCCACCCCGCGGCGGGCCACGTCCTCGGCGAAGGCAGCCAGGATCTCGGCCAGGCTCGCCCGCCCGTCGATCACACCGCGTTCGGCCGCGGCCACCAGAGCCAACCCGATCCCGGTGACCTGCGCGGGATCGACCAGCTGCTCGATGCCGCGCAGCTCCACGGTCGACTCGCCCAGGCTCAGCGCGTCGGTGCCGCGGGCGCGCACCTTGACCCGCCCGGTGGGGATCGAGCGCTCATCGATGACCCGGTGACGCACCGGCGCGAAGCCCCGCCCCTCGTGATGCCGCCCCGTCGGCGCGGCCGCCGAGAGCTCGCGGGCCCGCTCGGTGACATCGCGCGCCCGGTAGGAATCCAGCATCAGCACCTGGTCGGCGATGTCCATGTAGTCCCCGGAACCACCCATGACCAGCACCGTGGAGACCCCGTGGGTCTCGTGCAGCGGGCGGATGAGATCCACGAACGGCGTCAGCGGCTCGGAATCGGAGGCCACCAGAGCCTGCATGCGCGCATCCCGGATCATCAGGTTGGTCGCGCAGGTGTCCTCGTCGACCAGCAACACCCCGGCCCCGGCCTCCACCGACTCCACGATCGCCGCGGCCTGCGAGGTCGACCCCGAGGCGTTGTCGGTGGAGAAGTCCCCCGTGTCGGCCCCGGTGGGCAGGTGCGAGACGAACGGGCTGACATCCACCCGGTGCACCCGCCTGCCGTCCTCGGCGCGGATCTTGACCGTGTCCGAGCGCGAGACCACCAGCTCGCGCCCATCACCGGGAACGTGGTCGTAGACGCCGAACTCCAAGGCCCGCAGCAGGGTCGACTTGCCGTGGAACCCGCCACCGACCACCAGCGTGATGCCCTCGGGCACCCCCATGCCGGTGATCTCACCGCGGTTGGGCAGCTTCACCCGCACCCGCATCGACTCCGGCGAGGCGAACCGAACCGCATCGGCCAGCGGCCGCTCGTCGACACCGCTGCGCCGCGGCAGCACCGCCCCGTCGGCCACGAAGGCCACCAGCCCCAGCTCGGGAAGCATCGCCCGCAGCGCGTCGGTGTCCTCCACGCCGTCGACGAACTCGCGCGCCCGGTCCTGATCGGCCGACTCCCAGCGCAGCGCTCGCGCCACGACCGCGGGCAGCTCGTCGCACAAGGTGGCCTCGGCCGCGCGCCCGTCGATGGTGCGACCGCGCCCCGGCATGTCGATGCCCAACCGCAACCGCACCGCCCCACCGGTGACCTGGCACGAACTGCGGTCGAGCACCTGCTGGCGCCCGGCGTCCACCCGCAGCCGCGAATCGCGCAACCCGCGGGCGACCGCGCGCACCAGGAACCCCGCCAGCGCCCGGGCCCGCACCGGGCCGTCGAACAACTCGCGCGGGAAACCCGCGGTCCCGGCGTCGACGGTGACCTGCACGCGGCTGGCCGGGGCGTAGGGGTCGGCCTGGATGCGCTGCACCTCCAAGGTGCAGCCGGGCAAGCTCCAGCGGCCGGTCAGCGACTTGTAGCGCCCGTAGCTGCTGCCGTGCATCGCCCGCAGCTCCGAGCGCAGCTTGTCGAGGTCACCCCGGTAGCCGCCGGGTTGGTGGTCGTTGCGCGGCGAGTTGCCCCGCCGGTGGTTGCGGCCCCCGCCGCCGGTTCGCTGCTGTGCCATATCCGCACCTGTACCCGACACGCCCGGCAAACTCCAATCGGGAGATCCCGACCACAATGGACTCCTGGTGCAGGCCCGTGATGTGCGCATTCGACGAACTAAATGCGAAACGCGCACGCGTCGCTATCGAGCGCGACCGGGGTGCCGGGGTTATCCTCAGCCACGCGCGCACAAGATCGACCGGTCACACACCCCGGACCCACCGCTGGGTTCGCCGTCTTTTCCGCATCTCACGACACGTCCCGTGGTGGGTGTCGTGCTGTCCACGAGGAGGCACGTCGATGTTCCGATCGGTCGCCCCGCCCCGACCGGTGCGCACCCGCAGGATGCCGGCGGTGTTAGCGGCCGCCCTGGCCGCGGTGCTGGCCGCGGCCGCCCCCGCCACCGCGGCCGCCCCCGAGCCCGAGCAGACCGAGCGCAGCGCTCCGCGCCTCGACCCGGCTGCTCCCCACGGCGCTTGGGCCGGCTACAGCACCGGCAAGTCGGCCACCCAATCGCGCATCCCCGCCCAGATCCCCGCGGGCTCGGTGGCCGGTACCGATGTCTCCGGGCACCAAGGCGAGGTGGACTGGCCCGCGGCGGTCGCGGCCGGAGCGCGGTTCGCCTACGTCAAGGCCACCGAGGGAAGCGGGTTCCGCAGCGATTCCTACCGCTCCCAGTACGACGGTGCCCTGGCCGCGGGCCTGGTTCGCGGTGCCTACCACTTCGCGCTGCCCGACCGCTCCAGCGGCGCGCAGCAGGCCAACTTCTTCGTCGACAACGGCGGGATGTGGGCCCCCGACGGGCGCACGCTGCCCGGTGTGCTCGACATCGAGCACAACCCCTACGGCGAGACCTGCTACGGGCTGGACCCGGCGGCCATGTCGGGCTGGCTGGCCGACTTCTCCAACACCTACCACGCGCGCACCGGCCGGTTCCCGGCCATCTACACCACCGCCAGCTGGTGGAACACCTGCACCGGCGGCAACCCGGACTTCGCGGCCAACAACCCGCTGTGGGTGGCCCGCTACGCCCCCGAGATCGGCGAGCTGCCCGCCGGCTGGAACTTCCACAGCTTCTGGCAGCACAACGACACCGGGCCGCTGCCGGGCGGCCAGGACGTCTTCAACGGCGACCTCGCCCAGCTGGGCCAGTTCGCGGGCTGACCGCACCGACAACGTTGAGGGGGCGTGGCCGAGGATCCTCGGCCACGCCCCCTCAACGTTCTTCGCGGCCACCGCCCGCGGTCGGGCTACTGCTCGAGCAGCTCCTGCGGGATGGGTTCGTCGTCGGCGATGGCCTGGAACATCTGCGAGGCGCGCTGCTTGTCCCAGACGATGACCGAACCGCCGTTGGAGTCCTCGCCGAACCCGGCGAAGGGCACCGAGGTCGTCACGCCCTGGCCCTTGGAGATGTCACCCATGGCCAGCGCCAGGAAGAACAGGTGCCAGACGTGATCGCCGTCGTCGACCAGGAACGTGTCGCCCGCACCGGCGGCCAGCGGGAACAACCGGAAGGGGTTGAGCAGCGTGGCCGGGCTGGTGGCCTTGTCGACCAGCGCGCCCAGCAGCTTGCGCTGGTTCTGGGTGCGCTCGAAGTCGCCGCCGTCGAGCGAGTAGCGGGCCCGCACGAAGCCCAGCGCGGTGGGCCCGTCGAGCTCGTTGGGCCCGGCGGGCAGGTGCACGTTGGCCATGTCGTCGTTCATCGGCTTGTCGAGGTTGACCTCGACCCCGCCCACGGCATCGACCAGTTCGGCGAACCCGCCGAACCCGATCTCGCCGTAGTGGTCGATGTGCACCCCGGTGGCCTGCTCGACGGTCTGGGCCAGCAGCTGCGGCCCGCCGTAGGAGAACGCGGCGTTGAGCTTGGTCTTGCCGTGCCCGGGGATGGACACGTACGAGTCGCGGGGCAGGCTGATCAGCGCGGGCTGGCCGCCACCGCTGGGGATGTGCACCAGCATCATCGTGTCGGTGCGGCGCCCACCGGCATCGCCGGCGTGCAGCTCCTCGCGCTTGGACTCGTCGAGCCCCTCGCGGCTGTCGGAGCCCACCAGCAGCCAGTTGGTCCCGGCGGTGTCGGGCGCGCGCCCCTCGAAGTCCAGCGCCGCGGTGCGTTGCAGCGTGCTGTCGAAGTAGATCACCAGCCCGGCCAGCAGCGCGACCACCACCAGCAGCGCCACGCCGATGCGCTTGCCCCAGCTCTTCTTGCGCACCGGGCGGCGCGGCGGGCGCGGCGGCTGCTGCCCCGAACCGGGCCGCCTGCCGCCCCGATCCGGCGGGGGCGGAGGCGGCGGGGGCGCGCCACGCCCCCGCGGGGGCTGCTGCCCGCGGTAGTAGTCGTACCTTCCGCCGCCCTGCGGCCTCCGGCTCCTCGGCGGGCCTCCCGCCGACCAGTCGCTCATGCTCACACCTGCGTCGGTTGGGTCGATGACGACGCGTGGCACGCGCCGCTGCTTGGCGTGCAGCATTGCAGACACGCCCCGCGCAGGTGGCCCCCGCTATCGAACGGTAACCCGGCCCCCAGCGTTTGTGCTGGTGGTGGGCGCGAGCGCGATCTCACACCCACCACCACACCTGTTCTAGGACGCCACGGCGCGAGCCACTGCCGTCTGCCAGCGGGCCACCGCGTCGTCGACCTGCTCGGCGGTGACCACCAGCGGCGGGATCATCCGCACCACGTTGCCGTGCGGCCCGCAGGTCAGCAGCAACAAGCCCTCCTCGGCCGCGGCCGCGTGGGCGCGCGCCGCGGTGGCCGCATCCGGCTGGCCCTGCGCGGTGGTGAACTCGTTGCCCAGCATCAGCCCGAGCCCGCGCACGTCACCGATGACCGGGTGATCGGCGGCGACCTTGCGCAACCCCTCGGCCAACCGCTGACCCTGCTCGGCGGCGTTGTGCACCAGGCCCTCGTCGCGCACCACGTCCAGGGTGGCGATCGCCGCGGCGGCGGCCACCGCGTTGCCGCCGTAGGTGCCGCCCTGCGAGCCCGGCCACGCCCGGCTCATCAACTCCTCGCCGGCCGCGATCGCCGACAGGGGGAACCCGCTGGCCAACCCCTTGGCGGTGATCAGGACATCCGGGGTGATGCCGGCGTGGTCGTGACCCCAGAACCGGCCGGTGCGGCCCACCCCGGTCTGCACCTCGTCGACGATGAGCAGGATCCCGTGCTCGTCGGCGCGGCGGCGCAGCCCCGCCAGGAACGACGCCGGCGAGGGCACGTAGCCGCCCTCGCCCAGCACCGGCTCGACGATGATCGCCGCGGTGTCCTTCGGCGCGCTCTCGGTGACCAGCAGCCGGTCGAACTCCGCCAGCGCGCGGGCCACCTCCTCGTCCTCACCGGTGCCGTGCCGGTAGGTCTCGGGGAACGGCGCGAAGGCCACCCCCGGCATCATCGGCCCGATGCCGGCGCGCACCTTGGTGCCCGAGCTGGTCAGCGCCGCCGCGCCCATCGTGCGACCGTGGAAACCACCCGAGAAGGCGATGACGTTCTGGCGGCCGGTGGCGTGTCGCGCCAAGCGCACGGCGGCCTCAACGGCTTCACTACCGGAGTTGACGTAGAACAGCCGGTCCAGGCCGGTGGGCAGGACCTCGCCGAGGCGCTCGGTGAGCTCGAGCAGTCGCCGGTGCATCACCGTCGTGTACTGGCCGTGGATGAGGGTGGCGACCTGCTGTTGGGCGGCTTCGACCACGCGCGGGTGGCAGTGCCCGGTGCTGGTCACACCGATACCTGCGGTGAAGTCCAGAAAGCGGCGGTCGTCCTCGTCGAAGAGGTAGACGCCTTCGCCGCGAGCGGCCAGCACCGGTGTCGCCTGCTTGAGCGCCGGCGAGAGCTCCGTCATGATCCACTCCAAGCGTGCGGTTGTAGGATTGTTGACAATCTAAGACCTCATGCAACCATCACAGGGCGGCGCTGTCCACCACCCAGCGCGTCCCCGGCAACACCGACCGTATCGAGGGAGTTCGCCCAGCCATGACCACCACGCACCCGCGCGAGAACACCGTCGTCGACGCCGCCCCCAAGCAACTGCTCATCGGCGGCAAGTGGCGCGACGCCACCGGCGCGGCGACCTTCGCCGTCGAGGACCCCGCCACCGGCCACGCCCTGTGCGAGGTCGCCGACGCCACCGGCGACGACGCCCTGGCCGCCCTGGACGCCGCCAGCCAGGCCCAGACCGACTGGGCCAACCACCCGCCGCGCGAACGCGGCGAGATCCTGCGCCGCGCCTACGAAATCCTCATCGACCGCCGCGAAGACCTCGCCCTGCTGATGACCCTCGAAATGGGCAAACCCCTGGCCGAATCCCGCGGCGAGATCACCTACGCCGCCGAGTTCTTCCGCTGGTTCGCCGAAGAGGCCGTGCGCATCGGCGGCGACTACGCCGTCGCACCGGCAGGCACCGGCCGCTTCCTGGTCACCCACCAGCCCGTCGGCCCCGCCCTGCTGATCACCCCGTGGAACTTCCCCATGGCCATGGGCACCCGCAAGATCGGACCGGCCATCGCCGCCGGCTGCACCTCGGTGATCAAACCCGCCCACCAGACCCCGCTGTCGATGCTGGCCCTGGCCGACATCCTGCGCGAAGCCGGCCTGCCCGACGGCGTGCTCAACGTCCTCACCGCACGCAGCGCCGGCACCGTCATGGAACCGATGATCCGGGACCGCCGCGCCCGCAAGCTGTCGTTCACCGGCTCCACCGCCGTCGGCCGCAAGCTCATCGAGCAATCCGCCGAACAGGTCCTCAAGGTCTCCCTCGAACTCGGCGGCAACGCCCCGTTCATCGTCTTCGACGACGCCGACATCGACGCCGCCGTCGACGGCGCCATGCAGGCCAAGATGCGCAACATCGGCGAAGCCTGCACCGCGGCCAACCGCCTCTACGTGCACGCCGACATCGCCCAGACCTTCTCCGACAAGCTCGCCGCGCGCATGTCCGAGCTGACCATCGGACGCGGCGTCACCGACGACGTCCAGGTCGGCCCGCTCATCGACGACGCCCAGCTCAACAAGGTCACCGACCTCGTCTCCGACGCCGTCGCCCGCGGCGCCGAAGTCGTCACCGGCGGACAACCAGCAGGCGGCGACGGCTACTTCTACACCCCCACCGTGCTCACCGGCGTGCCCGCCGAAGCCCGCATGGGCTCCGAGGAGATCTTCGGCCCCGTCGCGCCCATCACCACCTTCACCGACGAGCGCGAAGTCATCACCGCGGCCAACAACACCGAATACGGCCTGGTGTCCTACCTCTACACCCAGAACCTGCAGCGCGGCCTGCGCGTCACCGAAGCCCTCGAAACCGGCATGGTCGGGCTCAACCAGGGACTGGTGTCCAACCCCGCCGCCCCCTTCGGCGGCGTCAAGGCCTCCGGCCTCGGCCGCGAAGGCGGCAAGGTCGGCATCGACGAATTCCTCGAGACCAAGTACGTGGCCATCGGCGGCCTGTGAACCGACACCCTGGTGCGCACCGAGCCCGCAGCACGCCCCGAACCGCGCGCTGCGGGCTCACCCGCGCACCAGGACCCCGGTTCAGCCCGCCAACGAGCCGTTGAGCCGCTCCAGCGCATCGTTCATGTGCGCCTCCAACCGGCGCAGCACCAACTGCTCGTCCCCGGCCTCGATGGCATCCACCAAGCCCTTGTGCTCATCGACCAGCGCCTGCACGTCGGTGTGGTACTTGTCCTGCAGCGCCGCCAAGCACATGCGCTTCTCGACCAGCAACGTCTGCGCCATGCGCTGCAACCGCGCGCTGCCCGAAACCCGCACCAGCGTCTCGTGGAACTCCTGATCGGCATCGGCCAACCCGATCCCGTCGCCCTTGCCCGCCGCGGCCACGATCCGGCTCTGCGCCGCGGTCAGCTCCGCAACGGCCTCCACCCGGTGCTCGCGCACGATCTGCTCGCAAGCAGCGCGCTCCACCGCCAACCGCGCCAGGTAGATGTCCGCGACGTCCTCGGCGTCCAAGGTCATCACGAACAAACCCCGATGCGGCTCGCTGCGCAACAACCCCTCGGCCACCAACCGCTGCATCGCCTCGCGCAACGGCCCCCGGCTGACCCCCAACCGGTTGGCCAGCTCGGCCTCCCCCAGCTGCGACCCCGGGGGAAGCGAACCGTGCATGATCGCCGCGCGCAGCTGATCGGCCACGATCGCCGCGGTCGACTTGCGCTGAACCGGCTCTAAATCCCCGGACTGCTGATTCTGCTCGTCGGTCCCGAGCACGTTGTCACCATCTCCCATTCGCGGGCCCCCTCCTGGGAACTCACCCGCCCGTTGACCCCCGGAACAGCGTTCCGAGCCCATCGCGCGGCCGGTCGTGCCCGGCCAGCCGCAACACCTCCCAGGCACTGACCTGGTTGGCCGTCAACACCGGCTTGCCCAGCCGAGCCTCCAGCTCGTCGAGCACCCCGACGGTGTGCAACGCGGTGTCGGGCAACAACACCGCCTGCGCCTGCGGGTGATCGTTGGCCGCGGCGAACTCCCCCACCTGCTCGCGGGTGAGCGTGCCGACCTCCGCGGCGGTCACGATGCCCCGGCTGGCGCACCGCAGCACCTCCAGCCCACCAGCACCCAGGAACTCCACGAACCGGCCGGCCACATCGGCCGGATAGGTCGCCGCCACCGCCACCCGCGCCAGCCCCAACCGCTCGGCGGCGCTGAGGAACGCGAACGACGTGCTCGTGGCCGGCACCCCGGCCACCGCGCGCAGCTTGTCGACCTGCTCGCGCGCGCCGTCGTAGCCGAACACGAAGCTGCCCGAGGTGCACGCCCAGATCACCGCATCCACCCGCGGCAACCGGGCCACCCCGTCGGCCAGCACCTGATGGCCGCCGACCTCCAGCAGCGCATCCACCCGATGCGCGTCCTCGCGCATCTCGGTGTGCACCAGCGGCAACCGCACCTCGCCGCCGAGCAACCGCTCCAGGGCGGGGTAGTCGTCTTCGGCGCTGTAACCCGGGTAGAGGATTCCAGCCGTGTGGGCCACGGAAAGCTCCAATTCCGTCGACGTCGAAGCCGCACTCCCACCGGGAGCCCGGTGTCGATTGTTGACAATGTTACCGCACGAACCGGGCGAACCCACCCGGCCGTGATGTCATCTTTACCGCTCACGCCGCAGACGCATCGGCCAAACCACCCAAGAACTGCCCGTCGGCGGCCGCCCGCAGCCCCATCAGCCGCAAGGCCGCCCACATCGTCACCTGGTTGGCCGTCAGCACCGGCTTGCCCAGCTCCTGCTCCAGCGGACCGATGATGTCGTAGGTCGGCAGGTTCGTGCACGAGACGAACACCGCCTCGGCATCCGGCCGATCGGCCGCCCGCACCATCTCCACCACCCGCCGGTAGGGCACCTTCCAGATCTCCCCCGGCAAGCCCAACCCGGCGCTGGCGACCACGTCGATGCCGTGCTCGCCCAGGAACACCTCCAGCAGCGCGGTCATCTCCACCACGTACGGGGTGGCCACCGCCACCCGGTCGGCGCCCAGCACCCACAGCGCGTCCACCAGCGCACCCGAAGTCGTCACCGCCGCCGGAGCACCCGCGGCCAGCATCACCTCCAGCAGCGCCCGCTCCCCACCTGCACCCGCCACGAAGCTGCCCGACGTGCACGCGTAGGCCACCACCTCCGGCTCGGGCACCAGCAGATCCCGGGTCACGCCGCGCACCATCTCCTCGTCGGCGACCAGCCCGGCCTGCTCGGTGGTCACCGGCACCGGCACGTACGGCGTGCGCGTGACGTGCAGCGAGACCTCCGGCGGCGTCCAGCGCCACAGCTCCCGGTCCAGCGCCAGGTCGTAGGGAGCGATCACACCGATCCCCCGCTGCGGCGGCGGGCCACCCCAGGCACCCAGAAATTCCGCGGCCATCTCCTACCTTCTTCCAACCAGCCGGTGGCCACGTCCGCCCATCGCCGACACCGCCCCGTGCGCCTGCCATCCACAACCGCGCGACCGAACCCGCCCGCGGACTAACCCTCGTACCGGTCGTAGCGCAACGTCTCCCCGACGCTGCCCGAACGCCACACGTCGTGACACGCCTCGGCCATCGGCCCCAACCCCTCCACGATCGAGGCGTACACGTTGCCCGGAACCCACCCGACATCACCGTTGATCAGCAGGTTGTTGCGGCCGTAGAAGATCGCCAGGTCGATCACGCCCGGCAATTGCTCGATCCCCTTGTCCTGCTTGAACTCCCGGTCGAGCATCCCGCCGGGAAACGAGAAGTACACGACATCACCGGGAATCGGCGTCACCGTCGGGTTCTCCTGCCCGGGCTCCTCGGCGGCGAACCGCGGCACCATCGTGTAGACCTCGTTGCGCGCGTACTTCGCGTGCTGGACCGCGCCCACCTGCGGCAGCGCGCTCCACACCGCCTCGCAGGTGCGCGGCGCGTCGGCCTCCAGAAGCTCGGCCACGCAGGACACACCGCGCTTCTCCAGCGTGATCGACATGTATCGGGGCATCGGGGATCCCTTTCGCACTGAACGGGGGCAGCAGCAGATCCGAGGATTGTTGACAATCCTACGGGCGCTTCCTAGCGTGTCAATGCCCCACGAGATATGGACTCATCAGCGCAAACATTCCCGCAACCGGCGCGCCAGGTGATCACCGGCGGCCCCAGCACCTAAGGTCGTCCGCATGGTCAACACCCCCACCGTCGTCGTCCTGCACGACGGCACCCCGCCCCCGGAGATGGCGCGCATCGCCGAGCACGCCGAGCTGCGCTACGCCACCGGCGACGAACTGCCCCAGCAGATCCCCGGTGCCGACGCGGTGTTCGTCTGGGCCTTCCGCTCCGACGCCCTGCCCACCGCCTGGCCGCACGCCGACAAGCTCACCTGGATCCACTCCGCCAGCGCAGGCGTCGACCGCCTCATCTTCGACCAGCTGCGCGACTCACCGGTGACCCTGACCAACTCCCGCGGCGTGTTCGACCAACCCATGGCCGAATACGTCCTCGGCCTCGTGCTCACCTTCGCCAAGGACCTGCACACCACCCTGCGCCAGCAGGACCGCAAGAACTGGCAGCACCGCGTCACCGAACGCATCCACGGCAAGAGCGCCCTGATCGTGGGCACCGGCCCCATCGGCCGCGCCATCGCCCGCCAGCTCACCGCCGCAGGCCTGCGCGTGACCGGAGCAGGCCGCCGCGAACGCACCGACGACCCCGACTTCGGCCAGGTGCGCAGCACCGACCGGCTCGCCGAGCACATCGGCGAGCACGACTACGTCGTCCTCGCCGCGCCCCGCACCCCGCAAACCGAAGGCCTCATCAACGCCGAAGTCCTCGCCGCCTGCCACCCCCGCACCCGGCTGATCAACGTCGGCCGCGGCGAACTGGTCGTGCAACCCGACCTCGTCGAAGCCCTGCGCGCCGGACACCTCGCCGGAGCCGCCCTCGACGTCTTCGACGCCGAACCCCTGCCACCAGAATCCCCCCTGTGGGAGATGCCCGACGTGCTCATCTCACCGCACATGTCCGGCGACACCGCGGGCTGGACCGACGAACTCGTCGACCTGTTCCTGACCAACCTGCAGGCCTTCGCGCGAGGCGGTGAACTGGTCAACATCGTCGACAAGCAACGCGGCTACGTCACCACCCCCGCCTGAGCACCCGGCCCCACCGGCCAGACAGGAGACCACGTTGGCCAACACCCAACCCGCGGAACTGCCCGCCACCGAACTCCTCGCGGCCTACGCCGCCGGCACGCTGTCCCCGGTCGAGGCCACCGAAGCCGCCCTGCAACGCATCGCCGACCACGACTCGGCGATCAACGCCTACTGCCTGGTCGACGGCCAACGCGCCCTGCAAGCCGCCCGCGAATCCGAGAACCGCTGGGCCCGAGGCGAACCCACCGGAATCCTCGACGGCGTGCCCACCTCCATCAAGGACATCTTCTACACCAGCGGCTGGCCCACGCTGCGCGGCTCGCACACCATCACCCCCGACCAGCCCTGGCGCGAAGACGCCCCCGCCACCGCCCTGCTGCGCAACGCAGGCGCCGTGCTGCTCGGCAAGACCACCACCCCCGAACTCGCCTGGAAGGGCGTCACCGACAACCCCCGCGACGGCGTCACCCGCAACCCCTGGAACCCCCTCCGCACCGCAGGCGGTTCCTCGGGCGGAGGCGCCGCCGCGGTCGCGGCCGGCATGGGACCGCTGGCCCTGGGCACCGACGGCGGCGGATCGGTGCGCATCCCCGCCGCCTTCTGCGGCACCGCCACCATCAAACCCACCTACGGCCGCATCCCGCTCTACCCCGCCAGCCCCTTCGGCACCCTCTCGCACGCCGGCCCGATGACCACCACCGTGGCCGACACCGCGCTCATGCTCGACGCGCTCGCCCAACCCGACCCCCGCGACTGGTCTGTCATCCCCGCACCCAGCACCCCGTTCCGCCGAGACCTCACCGGCGACGTCCGCGGACTGCGCATCGCGCTGAGCACCGACCTCGGCTTCGGAACCCACCTCGACCCGCAGGTCCGCCGCGCCGTGACCGCCGCCGCCCACGCCTTCGAAGAACTCGGCGCCACCGTCGAAATCGCCGATCCCGGCATCAGCGACCCCGTCGAGGACTTCCACGTGCTGTGGTTCGCAGGCGCGGCCAAGGCCACCGAGCACCTCACCGACGCCCAGCGCGAGCACATGGACCCCGGCCTCGCCGAGATCTGCCGCCGCGGACTGACCTACTCCGCGCAGGACTACCTCGAAGCCACCAACACCCGGATGCAGCTCGGGCAGCGCATGGCCCACTTCCACCAGACCTACGACCTGCTGCTGACCCCCACCATCCCCATCCCGCCGTTCGAAGCAGGCGTCGAAGTCCCCGCCGACGCGACCAGCCCCCGCTGGACCGGCTGGACGCCGTTCACCTACGCGTTCAACATGACCCAGCAGCCGGCCATGAGCATCCCCTGCGGCCGCACCGACGACGGCCTGCCCATCGGACTGCAGATCGTCGCCGCCCGCCACGACGACGCCACCGCGCTGCGCGCCGCCCACGCCTACGAGCAGGCCCACCCCTGGCAGCGCACCACCACGCCCCGCAGCTGATGCGCGAACGGCGGTGGCCCCGGGAGCTGTTCCCGGGGCCACCGCCGTTGCGCCCGCGCTCAGCGCAACCGGCGACCCAGCCACCACTGCGACAGCGCGCCGACCACCAGCAGCACGAGCACCGGCAGGAACGCCCACCGGTAACCCACCGCCGGCGACATCCCGGCGACCAGCTCCAGAACACCACCGACCAGCAGCTGGATGAGCACCGCCGCGGTGAACCCGCCCATGTTGACCACACCGGTGGCCGTGCCGGAGCGGTGCTCGGCGTTGGACATCCGCGCGGCGTCGAAGGCCAGCATCGCCCCGCCACCGGCGATGCCCACCACCAGCAGCGCCACGACCAGCAGCGGCATCGGCAGCGCACCCGGCCAGGTCACCAGCAGCGCCCACACCACCACGACCGCGGCCGAAAGCCCCAGCGTGTACCCGTCGCGCCGACGCGGGATCCCGGAGACGTACTGCCCGGCGAACCACGAACCCGCGATGAACCCGAGCACGCTGACCAGCAGCAGCGTCCCGGTCTCCGACTCGCCGTGCCCCTGCGCCGAGGTCAGCCACGGCCCGCCCCACAGCGTGGTGATCGCGACGAACTGCGCCATGAGCACGAAGTGCGTCCAGAACGCGTGCTTGGTGCCGCGCTCGGCGACCACCGCCCGCAGGCCGCGCAGCACGCGCTCCGACGGCGCGCCGGAGGCATCCTCGGCGGCCTGCGCCGGGCGGTCGCGGATGACCAGCGCCGCCACGATCGCCAGCAGACCGGTCAGGCCCGCGGCCCCGATGAAGGTCGGCATCCAGCCGATGCCGTGCAGCGCCAGCCCCAGCGGGAGGGTGGAGACCACCTGCCCGAGACCACCGGCGAGCCCGGTCAGCGCGGCCACCTTGCCGTAGCGGTGCGGCGGGAACCAGTGCGCGGCCAACCGCAGCACGTTGGTGAACATGAAGGCGTCGCCGAACCCGATGAGCATCCGCCCGGCGATCCCGCCGGCCACCGAGGTGCTCAGCGCGAACACCAGCGACCCGGCGGTCAGCGCGAACATACCGCCGGTGACGACCTTGCGCGGGCCGAGGCGGTCGGCCAGCAGCCCGGCGGGAATCTGCAGCGCCAGGTAGACGCCCAGCTGCAGCGCGGAGAACACCGCCAGCACCGCCGGACCCGCGTGGAAGCGCTGCAGCGCCTCGGGCGCGGCGATGCCCAGGCTGGCGCGGTGGAACAGCGCGGCGCAGTAGCACAGCGCACCGATCCCCCAGACCAGCCAGGCCAGCCGCACCGAGCCGCCGCGCGCCCGGGGCGGCTGGACGGGTGCCTCGGCGGTTGCCATCGCGGACACGTGAGCCCCCTCGAAGAACGAAGACTTGATCCCGCGGACCGGCAGCGCCATTGGGCGGTCGCGAACAGATCGGGAGAATTCTTGTATCCATCATAGATACAAGATGCCGGGAAGTACTATGTGCGCGTGTCGAGCGCAACACCTGAGACCACGCCCACGCCCGAGCTCCCCGCCGCCGACCGCGCCTACCGCCACGTCAAGGCGGGCCTGCTCGACGGCACCTTCCCCGACGGCGACCTGCTCAGCGAAGGCGATGTGGCCGCCGCGCTGCAGATGTCGCGCACGCCCGTTCGCGAGGCCTTCCTGCGCCTGCAGTCCGAGGGCTTCCTCAAGCTCTACCCCAAGCGCGGCGCCCTCGTCGTGCCGGTCAGCGCCACCGAGGCCCGCGACGTGGTCGAAGCCCGCCTGGCGCTGGAGGGCTTCGCCATCGACAAGCTCGCCATCGACGGCCACCAGGCCATGACCGACATCGGCGAGAAACTCCTGACCCACCCCGCCTGCGACGTCGGCGAGCTCGGCGACGCCGAGATGCACGAGGCCGACCGCGCCTTCCACGCGACCCTGGTCGCCGCCGCGGGCAACCCCGTGGTCGCCGACCTGTACAACGCGCTGCGCGACCGGCAGATGCGCATCACCGCCACCGCGCGAACGCACGCCGCCCGCCCGCGCATCAGCCACCAGCACGCCCGGGTCGCCGAAGCCATCCGCGACGGCGACGCCGAACGGGCCAAGCAACTGCTGCGCGAACACCTGCTGGGCACCGTGCGCGCCCTCGGCGTGGAGGGCGGGCCCTACCTGAGCCCCTCCACCGACCTCTGACGCGGTCTTGCGACGCAGCGCGTTCTGGGCGAGTCGTGCCGGTAGGCATTAATTTCGGTCGACACTGAACGCTTCAACGCGCCAAACATGACAGCGGCTGACCCGTTCGGGCCAAAAAGCGAGCAGGGGGCACTCCTCGGGCGGCGTGATCGACTGCCCGGCCGCAGGATTTCGCCATGACCGAGAACGCACCCGCGACCTCGGCGATCGTGGTCGCCGACCCCGCGGGCACCATCATCGGCTTCGACGCGGGCGCCGAGGAGTTCTTCGGCCACCCCGCGACCGAGGCGATGGGCAAGACGCTGGACGTGATCGTGCCCGCCGATCTGCAGGACGCGCACTGGAAGGGCTTCTACGGGGCGCTCGACGCCAACCACGCCGACCTGGAGGGCAACCCCGTGCACCTGCCGGTGCACTGCCGCGACGGGCAGGTGCGCGTCTTCCCCGGGGTCTTCCGCCTGCTGCGCGACCCGCGCGGCAACGCCGTCGGAGCGGTCGCCACCTACTCCCCCGCGGTCGAGGCCGAGCCCTTCACCCCCGTCCCGCCAGGCTGAACCGCGAGAACAGGCGGGGCGCCCCGGAAACCCGGGACGCCCCGCCTTCGCTCGACCGCCTCAGGCAGGAGGCGTGTCGGGGAGGTTGTTGCCGAGCCTCGAGGCGCTGGGGACCTCCTTGCGGGCGACCTCCTCGGCCGCGCGCACCGCCTCGGCCACCTCGGGAGGCGTGGTGGTGTCGAACCAGGCCTTCACCGACTCCTCTTCCTCCTCGGCCGGCGGAGCCGAAACCTGCTCCTCCGGGGGCTCGTAGCGGAACACCCCGTCCTCGCCCGGGGCACCCAGCATCCGCGCGAAGCCCTCCAGCGACTTGCCGAAGTCGCTGGGCACCATCCACACCTTGTTCGCGTCGCCCTGCGCCATCTCCGGCAAGGTCTGCAGGTACTGGTAGGCCAGCAGCTCCGGAGTGGGCTTGCTGCGCTTGACCGCCGCGAAGACCTTCTCGATGGCCTTGGCCTGGCCCTGGGCCTCCAGGTACTTGCTCGCGCGCTCACCCTGCGAGCGCAGGATGCTCGACTGCCGATCGGCCTCGGCGTTGAGGATCGCCGCCTGCTTGTTGCCCTCGGCGGCCAGGATCGCCGCCTGCTTCTGACCCTCGGCGGTCTTGATCGCGGACTCCCGCTCGCCCTCCGCGTTGAGGATCATCGCGCGCTTCTCCCGGTCGGCGCGCATCTGCTTCTCCATCGAGTCCTGGATGGACGGCGGCGGGTCGATCGCCTTGAGCTCGACCCGCGCGACCCGGATGCCCCACCGGCCCGTTTCGGAGTCCAGCACCCCGCGCAGCTGGGTGTTGATCGAATCGCGCGAGGTGAGCGTTTCCTCCAGGCTCATCGAACCCACCACGTTGCGCAGCGTGGTGGTGGTGAGCTGCTCGACCGCCACGATGTAGTTCTCGATCTCGTACACCGCCGACTTCGCGTCGGTGACCTGGAAGTACACCACGGTGTCGATCGACACCGTCAGGTTGTCCTGGGTGATCACCGGCTGCGGCGGGAAGGACACCGCGCGCTCGCGCAGGTCGATCTTGGCCCGCGGCCGGTCGAAGAACGGCAGCAGGAAGTTCAGACCCGGGTGGGCCACCGACCGGAACTTGCCCAGGCGCTCGACCACCGCGGCCTGCGCCTGCGGCACCACCATCACCGACTTGGACACCACGATCAGCACCAGCAGCACGATCACTACCAGCACGATCAATTCGCTCAGTCCCACAACGCCTCATCCCCTCACGGCTCGGCCCACACCACCGCGGTGGCCCCCTCGATCTCCATCACCGTGACGGTGCGGCCTGCCTCGATCACCTGGGTCTCGTCCAACGCCCGCGCCGACCACAACTGGCCGTCGATGCGGACCTGACCGCTGTGCGCGTCCACCTGGGCTTCCACCAGGGCGTGCTTGCCCACCAGGGCGTCCACATTGGTCTTGAGCTCGCGCGCGCCGTGCATCCGGGCCTTGAGCGCCGGACGCGCCAAGAACACCAAGCCCAGCGCCAGCACGGCGAACACCGCGACGTCGAGCGCCAGCGGCGCCCCCAGCGCAGCGCTTCCGGCAGCCCCCAGAGCCGCGGCGCCCAGCATGACCAGCACGAAGTCCCCGGACAGGACCTCGGCGCCGATCAGCAGCACCCCGGCGATCAGCCACAGCAGCGCGGGAGTCATACCCTCATGGTCCCAGACATCGACGCACCCGGTCGGGAGTTCGACACCCGCGTGATCGAGGTGTGACCCGGGTGGGTCAGCCCTCGGCCGTGACGAAGTCGATGAGCTGCTCCACCGCGGTCAGCAGCGGCGGCTCCACGTCCCGGAAGCCGGTCGCGCCGGCCAGCACGCGCCGCCAGCCCTCGCGCGGGTCGCCCCAGCCGAGCCGGTCGCACACCCCCTGCTTCCACTCCTCGTCGCGCGGCACCTGCGGCCAGGCCTCGATACCCACCGCCGCGGGCTTGACCGCCTGCCAGACGTCGACGAACGGGTGCCCGGTGACCAGCACGTGCTCGTGGTCGAGGTCCTCGACCAGGCGGGACTCCTTGCTGCCGGCCACCAGGTGGTCCACCAGCACCCCGACCCGCCTGCCGGGCCCCGGGGCGAACTCGGCCAGCAGCCCGGGCAGATCGTCCACGCCGTGCAACGGCTCGACCACCACGCCCTCCACGCGCAGGTCGTGGCCCCAGATCCGCTCCACCAGCTCCGCGTCGTGCAACCCCTCGACCCAGATGCGGCTGCCGCGCGCCGTGCGCGCCCGCAAGCCCTCGACCTTCACCGAACCGGAGGCCGAGCGGCTCGGCCCGCGCGCCGCCGACCGCCGCGGGGCGACCAGGGTCGCGGGCTCGCCCTCGTGGAGGAACGCGGCGGGCCGCATCGGGAACAGCCGCTGCTTGCCGTGCCGGTCCTCCAGCACGACGTTGTCCTTCTCCACCCGCACGACCGCGCCGCAGAACCCGCTGGCGGCGTCCTCGACGACCAGATCCGGCTCGGCCGCGATCTCGGGAACCTTCTTGCGCCGCTTCCCCGAAAGGATGTCCGCGCCGTAATCAACCGAACGCACGAGCACGCAGGTTAATCCGATCGGGCGGCAGACCGGTGCAGGCGCGCCGAACCGCCGGCCGGGTGCGCCGAATTCCCGCGCGCAGCGAACATCACACCGCCACCACCCCTGGAAGCACCGCCGAGCGCGGATCACTACCCTTCACCGACGTGCCAACGCCAAGCGCCACGATGGTTGTCTGGACGTCCGCCTGGCTGCACGGGGCGGCCGCGTCCGACGACGTGCTAGACGCCCTGCAGACCTGGGGCGAAGTCCAGGAAATCCGCGCCGCCGACGAGGAGACCGCCGAGCGCCTCGACCTGCCCGGCCCGGACGCGACCCCGGCCGGCCCCGCGCTGCTGCTCGGCGCGCTGCGCAAGACCGGCGCCACCGGCGGCGAGCTCGTGCTGCCGGTGCCCGGCGACGTCCGCGGGCTGGGCGGCGCCAGCGAGTTCTCCAAGCACGCCCTGCGCGTCGGCGAGGCCGCGGTGCTCGCCGACGCGCAGCTGGGCCTGGTCCCCGAGAAGATCGCCGAAGGCATCCTGCGCTGGACCGTCTACCCGGTGCACGACCTGCCGCCCGCCGAGCACCTGCCGATCGACGAGGCCGAGCACGGCATGTCCTCGGCGATGCGCGAGGCCGCCACCGCGCTGATCGACCTGGGCGTGGCCAAGCAGCGCCCGGGAGTGCGCGAGGAGATCGCCCGAACCGTCGCCGACCGCCCCGAGGCCAGCTGGCCCGAGGACGTCCCGCAGCGCACCCTGCGGATCCTGCAGCGCGCCGCCGAGGTCGAGGCGATCCTGTGGGTGGCCACCGAGGACTCCCCCGGCGGCGCCCTGTCCGCCTCGGCCATCCGCGCGCGAACCGATGCCCTGCGCCCGCTGTTCGACGCGGTGCGCGCCGCCCGCCGGGCCTGCGTGGCCGAGATGGTGCGCGTGCTGGCCGAGCGAGCCGCCCAGTCCTGACCGCGCGCACCCCCGCACCGTCGAGCAGTTGGGGCCCGGCCGATCGATTCGGCCGGGCCCCAACTATCAGCACGCAGCGCTCAGCAGCCGGGAGCGCAGGGCTCGCCGTTGGTCGTCGAGCCAGCCGCGGGCAGCTCGGAGAGCTTTCGCGGCACGGTCCCGTCGGTGTGCTCGGCGATGAGCTCCACGATCATCCGCGCGAAGCGGGGGTCGGTGCCCGCCGTGGCCGCGCGGGCGAATCCCATGCCCAGCTCGGCGGCCTTCTCCTGGGCCTCGTTGTCCAGGTCCCAGATCACCTCCAGGTGATCGGAGACGAACCCGATCGGGCTGACCACCACCGAGTCGACGCCCTTGGCGTGCAGGTCCTCGATGTGGTCGACGACGTCGGGTTCGAGCCAGGGCACCTGCGGCGGCCCCGAGCGCGACTGCCAGACCACGTCGTAGGTCTCGATCCCGAGCTCCTCGGCGACCAGGCGGGCGGCCTCGGCGACCTGGCGCGAGTACCACTGCCCCCTCCCGTCCGGGCCCTCCTGCTCGTCGGCCCGCACCGGGATCGAGTGCGCGGTGAACACCAGCCGCGGCTGCTGCCCGCTCTCCCGCAGCCCGGCCAGCGCGGTGCGCACCGCCTCGGCGTTGGCCTCCACGAACAGCGGGTGGTCGAAGAACTGCCGCAGCTTGACCAGCTCGGGCGCCCGCTCCCCCACCGCGGTCCTGGCCCGGGCGATGTCCTCGTGGTACTGCTTGCAGCCCGAGTAACCGCCCCACGCCGACGTGGCGAACACCAGCGCGCGCCGCACGCCGTCATCGGCCATCTCGCCGACGGTGTCCTCGATCATCGGGTGCCAGTTGCGGTTGCCGAAGTACACCGGCAGCCGTCGCCCCTGGGCGTCCAGTTCGGACCGCAACGCGGCCATGATGTCCCGGTTGAGCCGGTTGATCGGCGAGACCCCGCCGAAGTGCAGGTAGTGCTCGGCAACCTCGTCGAGGCGCTCCGGGGGCACGCCCCGCCCGCGGGTCACGTTCTCCAGGAACGGCCGCACATCCTCCGGACCCTCGGGCCCGCCGAACGACAGGAACAGCAACGCGTCAAAGCTCACCGGACCATCATCGCCCCGCGCGATCGCGAACGCTCAAGCAGGGGGCATCCGAAGTGAACCACGTCGTGTCCGCCTGCGGGGCGCCGCTCCGCGTCGGCGCTGACGCACCCGGACGCGCTCGGACGCGGGCTCGCCGCCCGGCCCGCGACGCGCAGCGGGGCGCCCCGTCGGTGACGGAGCGCCCCGCTGCGGCTCTTGCGGCCGATCAGATCCCGAGGGAGTGCACGCCCCCGTCGACCATGATCATCGAGCCGGTGGTCTTGGGCAGCCAGTCCGACAGCACCGCGCAGATCGACTTGGCCACCGGCGTGGGATCGTTGACGTCCCAGCCCAGCGGCGCGCGATCGCCCCAGCCGGCCTCCAGCTCCGAGAAGCCCGGGATGGACTTGGCGGCCATCGTGCGCACCGGGCCCGCCGAGACCAGGTTGACCCGCACGCCCTTGGGCCCCAGCTCGCGCGCCAGGTACCGGCTGGTCGACTCCAGCGCGGCCTTGGCCACGCCCATCCAGTCGTAGGCCGGCCACGCCACCCGGGCGTCGAAGTCCATCCCCACGATCGAAGCGCCCTCGGACAGCAGGGGCAGCGTGGCGGTCGACAACGACTTCAGCGAGTACGCCGAGATCTGCACCGCCGAGGAGACGTCCTGCCACGGCGCCTCGAGGAAGTCCCCGCCCAGGCAGGACGGCGGGGCGTAGCCGATGGAGTGCAGCACCCCGTCGAGCCCGCCGACGTGCTCGCGCACCCGGTCGGCGAGGCTGTCCAGGTGCTCGTCGTTGGTGACGTCGAGTTCGATCACCGGAGCAGGCTTGGGCAGGCGGGAAGCGATGCGCTCCACCAAGCTCAACCGGCCGAACCCGGTCAGCACGACCTCGGCACCCTGCTCCTGGGCCACCCTGGCGGCGTGGAACGCGATCGAGGCGTCCGTGATCACACCGGTGATCAGAATCCGCTTGCCTTCGAGCAATCCGCTCACGAAATATTCCTCCGCTAACGCGTTTGTCCGCGGACGCCGCTGCGCCCGCGCGGACCGGCACCAGCGCTGTGCCGGGAGCCGCTAGGTCCTCGCCGGACGAACCTCAGTGCCCCATGCCCATGCCGCCGTCGACCGGCAGGACCGCGCCGTTGATGTAACCGGCCTCGTCCGAGGCCAGGAAGCGCACCGCGTTGGCGATGTCGGCGGTCTCGCCCAACCGCCCGGCCGGGATCTGCGCGAGGATCTCCTTCTTGCGATCCTCCGGCAGCGCATCGGTCATGTCGGTGGTGACGTAGCCCGGCGCCACCACGTTCGCCGTGATCTTGCGCGAGCCCAGCTCGCGGGCGATCGACCGGGCCATGCCCACCATGCCCGCCTTGCTCGCCGCGTAGTTGACCTGCCCCGGGCTCCCGGACAGGCCCACCACCGAGGAGATGAAGATGATCCGGCCGAACCGGTTGCGCAGCATGCCGCTGGCCGCGCGCTTGGCCACCCGGTAGGAACCCGCCAGGTTGGCGTCCACGACCCGCCCGAACTGCTCCTCGCTCATCCGCAGCAGCAGCGTGTCATCGGTGATGCCCGCGTTGGCCACGAGCACCTCGACCCGCCCGTGCGCGGCCTCCACCTCGTCGAAGGCCGCCGCCACCTGATCGGGGTCGGTGACGTCGCACTGCACGCCGAACAGCCCCTCCGGGGCACCCGATCCGCGGTGCGTGACCGCGACCTTGTCCCCCGCGGCCTCGAAGGCCCGCGCGATGGCCAACCCGATACCGCGGTTACCGCCGGTCACCAGTACGGACCGTGCCACTGTGGATCTCCTCTTCGACGCTGCGAGATTCGTTTCAGCAGCGACATTATCGGCTCGCCGCCGATCACCGCTCATCGCCTCCATACAGAAAATCGCCCGCAGCGTCGTGGCGCGCCTACAGCCCGAGCCCCCTACCAATGATCATCGGCCGCCCGGCACCCCACCCGTGGTCAGCAGGACCCGCGCCCCGGCAACTACGGTGGCGCACCCGACACGGGATGCAGGAATGCGCGGGGCGATGCCGCGTGTTGCCCGGGTACCGCCCACCACGAAGGGACACATCAATGGCCACGGTCGAACTGACCAAGGACAACTTCGACGAGGTCGTCGGCGACGACGCCTTCGTCATCATCGACTTCTGGGCGGACTGGTGCGGCCCGTGCAAGCAGTTCGCGCCGGTCTTCGAGAAGGGGTCGGAGACCCACACCGACATCACCTTCGCCAAGATCGACGTCGACGCCCAGCCCGAGCTCGCCGGCGCCTTCGAGGTCCAGTCGATCCCGACCCTGGCGATCGTGCGCGACAAGGTCCTGGTCTTCCAGCAGCCCGGCGCCCTGCCCGAGAACGTCTTCGAGGACCTCATCGGCCAGGCCCGCGGCCTGGACATGGACGAGGTCAAGAAGGACGCCCAGTCCCCCGAGGGCCAGACTCCCGACGCGGAGTGACTCGGCGCCGGGCCCTCCGAGCCGAGGGCCCGGCCCTGCTCGGCCGCTAGAACCCGGTCTCCGCGGACTCGCCCGCCGCCGCGTGCAGCACGCCCGGCAGCGCGCCGATCTCACCGACCAGCGACGACACGGGCGTCTTGCCGCGCAGCCGCAGCGCCACCACCGCCGTGCGCTGCCCCTGGTCGTCGGTGTCCTCCCGCTCCACCTGCAGGTCCAGCACCGTCCATCCCCTGCTCGTGCACAGCGTCAGCACGCTGCGCAGCACCCCGTGGCCGTCCAGGTAGCCGATCCGCATCACCTGCGGCTCCCGCAACGACCGGCGCAGCAGGTGCAGCAGCGGTGGATAGCCCAGCGCCACCAGGAAGTGCACCGCCGTCGTGGCCCCGGCCAGCACCACCAGTCCCCCGCCGCTGGCCATGCCCACCGCCGCGACCACCCACACCGAGGCGGCCGTGGTCAGACCGCGCACCGCATCCCGGCGCACGAAGATCAACCCGCCGCCGATGAAACCGATGCCCGAGACGATCTGCGCGGCCACCCGCGAGGGATCCAGCGAGATGTGGTCCACCGCCAGCAGATCCCCGAAGCCGTACTTCGACACCAGCATGAACAGCGCCGCGCCCACCCCCACCAGCGCGTGCGTGCGCATCCCCGCGCTCTTGGCGCTGACCTCGCGCTCCAACCCGATCAGGCTGGAGAACAGCAGCGCCGTACCCAGCTCGACCAGCAGCGGGAGCTCGTCGAGCCCGGCGACCACGGCGTCCGGCATCCCCGCAACGTAACGCACCGGGGCCGGACCGCGCCTAGTCCGCGCGCCGCGGCCGCCTCGCCAGGTAGGCCACCGCCGGCGGCAAGTTGCCCCACACCGTCCGGCTGACCACCAGCTCTTCGAACTCCGCGCGCATGTCCGCCCGCTGCCTCCGCGCGGGCGGCGCCCAGCTGGTCCAGGTGTAGCCGAACTGCGCGAACGCCCCGTCTGGCCCCAGCGAATCGGCGATCAACCGCATCAGCGGCACCCCGTCCACCGGCGCGTGCGCCGCCCACGGCAACCCGCTGACCACCACGTCGGCCCGCAGACCCCGGTCGGCGAGCAGCTTGGGCATCGCCCGGGCATCCGCGCACACCGACTCGACACCCGGGAACCGCCGGTCCAGATCCGCCGCCCAGCGCTCGTTGAGCTCCAGCGCCAGGTGCATGCCGCGCCCGGCCAGGCGCCGCTGGATCACCTCGGTGAACGCTCCCGTGCCCGGCCCCAGCTCGACCACCACCGGATCACCCCGCAGCGGGATCGGCGCGGCCATCCGCTCGGCCAGCGCCCGCGAGCTCGGCCCCAGCGCGGCCGTGGTCGTCGGTGCTTTGGCGAACTCCCACAAGAAACGCGCTGCCGAGGCCACCGGCGCTCCCGTCGGTCGAGGTCTAGGGCAGTCGACGGCCGGCGAACAGCGAGACCCCGGCCGCGATGATCGCCGTGAGCGTACCCAGCACGAGCCAGGGCTTGCTGGCGTCTGTGTGCTTGGTCTCGTAACCGATCTGCTCGCCCAGCGTCTCGTAGACCGAGCGCAGCTGCTGCGCGCTGGAGGCCTTGTGGAACTCACCGCCCGAGAGCCTGGCGATCTCCTGCATGGCCTCGTCGTCGACCTCGACCCACTCCTGCTCGCCCTCGATCTCGATGCTGCCGTGCTCGGTCCCGAACGAGATCGTCGAGATCGGGATGCCGGCCTTCTTGGCCTCCTGGGCCTTGGTGTAGGCACCCCGCGGCGCGTCCATCTCGCGCGGAATGGTCTGCCCGCCGTCGGCCATCAGCACGACCCGGGCGGGCGGCGGGCCCGACGGGCCGCCGACCATCTTGCCGAACGAGTCGATCGCCTGCATCGAGGCGTTGATGCCGTCGCCGGTGGCGGTGGCCTCCGCGAGCTTCAGCGAGTCGATCGCCCGCTTCACGCTGGTCCGGTCGGTGGTCGGCATGACCAGCACGGTGGCGGTGCCCGCGAAGGACACCAGCCCCAGGTTGATGCCCGGGGTGAGCTTGTCGGCGAACTCCTTGGCCGCCACCTTCGCCGCCGCCAGCCGGTTCGGCTCGACGTCGCGGGCCTTCATCGACAGCGACACGTCGATCGTGAGCATCACCGTCGCGCGGTTGCGCGGGATCCGCTGCTCGGCGGTCGGCCCGGACAGCGCCACCGTCAGCAGGATCAGCGCCACGGCCAGCAGCGCAGGAGGCGCGTGCTTCCACCAGCCCTGCCTGCGCGCCGCGACGCGGTCGAGCACCGGCAGGTTGGCGAACCGCAGCGTGTCCCGCCACCGGCGGCGCATTGCCCACACGTAGCCGGCCACGAGCGCGGCCACGACCAACAGCAGCAGGAACCACCAGGGAGCGGTGAATCCCGACAGGCTCAGCATCAGGCAGTTCCTCCGGACCATCCGCGCTTGCGCGCCACCACGAACCGCACCACGTCGGCGATCCAGTCCGAGTCGGTGCGCAGCACCAGGTGCGCGCACCCGGCGCGCCGCAGCACGCCCGCGACCTCCTCGCGGTGCGCCGCGGCCGCCGCGGCGAATTCCTTGCGCAGCACCGGCGTGGTGTGCACCTCCCGCTGCTTGCCCGTCTCCGGGTCCGACAGCAGCACCGTTCCCACGTCGGGCAGTTCGATGTCGCGCGGGTCGACCACCTCGATGGCCAGCAGCGAGTGCCGGGCACCCAACCCGCGCAGCGCGCGCTGCCAGTCGGTGGGCCCCAGGAAGTCCGAGATCACCACGGCCAGCCCTCGCCTGCGGGGCGGCCGTCGCAACGACTCCAGCAGCGCGGCCAGGTCACCCCGGGTGCCTTCCGGGGCGTGCGGGGTCTCCGCGACCTGCTTGAGCAGCGCCCTCCCGTGGCCCGCTCCCCCGCGGGCGGGCAACCGGCGCTGCCCGGTGCCGTTGTCCACGACCGCGCCGATCCGGTTGCCACCGCCGCTGGTCAGGAACATCACGGCGGCCAGGGCCGCGACCGCGAGCTCGCGCTTGTCGCAGGCCCCGGAGCCGAAGTCCAGGCTGGCCGAGAGATCCATCGCCGCCCACGTCTCCAGCTCGCGGTCGGCCACTGTCTGCCGGATGTGCGGCTCGCTCATCCGAGCGGTCACCGCCCAGTCCATCCGCCGCACGTCGTCGCCGGGCTGGTAGATCCGCGCCTCGCCGGGCTCGGTGCCCGGGCCCGGCACCAGGCCGAGGTGGTTTCCCTGCAGCAGCCCGTCGAGCCTGCCGCGCACGGTCAGCTCCAGGGTTCGCAAGGCCACTTCCATGCGCGCGCTGTCCAGCGCAGGAGGAGCCCAGCTCGGGCGTTCACCACGTGTGGGGTGCGCTGCCGTCACGGCCACCCCCTCACTGGTGCGGCGGGTTGGGCGGCATCGGCTGCTGGCCGTAGGCGGGTGCGCCACCCGGGCCGACCGGGGCCGGGGCCTGCTGCCCGCCCTGCGGCCGGGCGGCCACCTGCGGCAGCGGCACGGTCTGCAGCACCCGGTTGACGATGTGCTCGACCGGGATCCCGTCGGCCAGCGCGTCGTAGGACAGCACCAGGCGGTGCCGCAGCACGTCGGGCACCACGTCCACCACGTCCTGGGGCAGCACGTAGTCGCGGCCGCGCACGAGCGCGAGCGCGCGGGCGGCGGCGATGATGCCGAGGCTGGCCCGCGGGGAGGCGCCGTAGGAGACCCAGCCGGCGATGTCGGACAGGCCGTGGTCGTTGGGCAGCCGGGTCGCGATCACCAGCCGCACCACGTAGTCGACCAGGGCGTGGTGCACGAAGACCTCGGAGGCGACGTCCTGCAGCCGGATCAGCTCGTCGGGGTTGAGCACCGCGTGCGGGTCGGGCGGGGTCACGCCCATCCGGTAGACGATCTCGCGCTCCTCCTCCGCGGTCGGGTACTCCACCGGGAGCTTGAACAGGAAGCGGTCGCGCTGGGCCTCGGGCAGCGGGTAGACGCCCTCGTTCTCGATCGGGTTCTGGGTGGCCAGCACCAGGAACGGCGAGGGCATCGGGAAGCTCTCACCGCCGATGGACACGTGCCGCTCGGCCATGACCTCCAGCAGCGCGGACTGCACCTTGGCGGGCGCCCGGTTGATCTCGTCGGCGAGCACGAAGTTGGCCAGGACCGGGCCGAGCTCGACGTCGAAGCGCTCGCTGCCCTGCCGGTAGATGCGGGTGCCGAGGATGTCGGCCGGCACCAGGTCCGGCGTGAACTGCAGGCGGGAGAAGCTGCCGCCGACCACCCGGGCGAAGGTCTCCACGGCCAGGGTCTTGGCCACGCCCGGCACGCCTTCGAGCAGGATGTGCCCCTTGGCCAGCAGCCCGGTGAGCATCCGCTCCACGAGCCGGTCCTGGCCGACGATCACCCGCTTGACCTCGAACACGGTGCGCTCCAGCAGCTGCGCATCGCGCGCCGGGGTACTCGCCCGCTCGCCCGCCTGCGGCGCGCCTCCGCTGTCACCGTTGCCGGCGTCGGTCACTTCCGCCTCCTCGTCGCGATCGGCCGGTGGTCGACCGATCAAGATCCTGGCACGTCCGCACCCCCGCGGAACGACAGGGGGCGCACCCGTGCCACACCCAACCAAACCCCCGGTATGACCTCTGTGAAGCGGCGCGGAGCCGGTCGTCGCCGTCCTCGCCGTTGCCGGTCCCGGCACCGGACGGGCATCGATTTCATTTAACACTGAAGCCATAGATGTTTTAAAGAGATCGCCGCGGCATCCGGCCCCGCGATCGAGGTCCGATGCCCCCGGTCAGACCCGGCGCGAGCGCGCCCGCTCCAGGTCCAGAGGGGTGTCCACATCCGCCGCCTCGGCCGGCGCGGCCGGGACGCGAACCGGCGCCAGCGGCTCCAGCAGCGCTCGGATCGGGCGGTCCCGCACCTCCGCGGGCATGGCCGCGCGCAGCGAGCCGACGCGCCACACCCCCAGCAACCACTGCGGCGGCTCGGGGCCCTCGACGAGCACCGCTCCCCCGGCGCCCGGATCGGCGGTCAACGCATCGCGCAACCGCCGCAGCGTCTCCGGGCTCAGGTGCGGATGGTCGGCGGCCAGGACCGCCACCAGGCCGGTGCCCGCCGGAAGCGCGTCCAGGCCGGCGCGCAACGCCGCCAGCGGACCAGCACCCGCGGGCTCCTCGCGGGTCCACGCCACGTCCCGACCGATCTCGCGACGCGGTCCGACGACCACCACGGGCGCGGCCTCGGCGACCGCGTCCAAGGTGCGTTCCAGCAGGGAACGCCCCTCCACCGGCAGCAGGACCTTGTCCACGCCGCCCAGCCGCCGGGCTCGACCACCAGCCAGCACCACCGCCGCGAAATCCGCCACGCCACCATGCTCGCAGCCGCGCCCGCGGCCGGACGAGCTGGCCGGATCAGAGAAGCCGCACCGCGTAGGGCGTGATGCCGCCGTAGCGCACCGAGGTGACCCGCACCTGCGAGCCCGAGTAGGGCGCCTCGACCATCTTGCCGTTGCCCAGGTACAGCGCGACGTGGTGGATCGCCCCGCCGTCGTCCCAGAACAGCATGTCGCCGCGCTGCTTCTGGGACAGCGGGACGCGGGTTCCGGCCTGCGCCTGGTAGCCGCTGTAGTGGTCCAGGCTGATGCCCACCCCGGCGAAGGCGTAGATCATCAGCCCCGAGCAGTCGAAGCCGATCTTGGCGTAGTCGCCGTAGGAGTCGGCCACTCCCCCGTCGCGGATGCCGCGGGTCGGCCCGCTGGAGTTGCCGCCGCCCCAGGCGTAGGGCATGCCCACCTGGGAGAGCGCGCGTTGCACCACGGTTTCCACCGCGCTGCTGCTCGCGGCCGGCGCCGGGTCGGCGCTCGACGAGCTCTGCTGCGAGGCCGCGGCGGCCGCCGCGGCCTCTGCCTCCGCTTCGGCCTGCTGCTTGGCCTCCTGCCACTCCTCGTACTCGGCGCGCTGCGCCCGCAGCCCGGTGATCCGGGATCGCGCGGCTTCGAGCTCGGCCTGCACCGAAGCCCGCTGCTCCTCCAACTGCCTCGCTTGCGCGGCTTGGTCGGCCCTGGCCTGGATCGCCGTGCGCTGCGCCGCGTCGGCGGCCGCGCGGGCCCGGTCGGCGGCCTGCTTCTTGGCCTCGGCCCGTTGCAGCGCGGCGCGGGCCGTCGAGTCCTTGTTGACCTTCTCGATCCGGGCGCGCTGCAGGTCGTCCATGACGTCGAGCTGCGAGTCGCTGATCGCGTCCAGCAGCGAAGCGCGCTCCAGCAGCTCGCGCGGGTTCTTCGAACCGATGTAGGCGGTGGCCGAGCCGAGCGTGCTGCCCTGCCGGTAGCTGCTGGCGGCGAACTGGTCGAGCCGCTGGCGCTGGCGCTCGATGCGGTCGCGCGCCGCGTTCGCCTCGCCGCGGGCAGCTCCGGCCTCGGCCAGCGCCCTGGCGCGCTCGCCCTCGGCCCGCTGCAGGTCCACGCGGGCCTTGTTGGCCTCTTCCATCTTGCGCTCGACCTGCGCCTGCAGCCCGACCAGCCGGTTGTCGGCCTCCGCGAGGCGGTTCGCCAGCTCACCGACCTCGCCCGCGGCCTGCCGAGCGTCCTCGCGCCCCTGCTGGATCTGCGCGTCGCTCGGGTTGGGCGGCGGCTCGGGAACGGCCAGCGCGGAAGGGGGCAGGACCAGGCCGACGATGCCGAGCAGTGCGATCACGCCTGCAGTACGCCCACTTCGAGTTCTCGGTCCCACCGCGACACCTCCCGCAGATGCATCCGTTCGGCGGAACTCGCTAAGCCGAACAGATCACAATCGCGAGAAGTCTTGCACTTTTGCACCGCGCGCACCAAGCGACACGCCAGCACGAGGTGCAACGTCAACCACTCGTGTCACATGCGCTTCCACGTGCTGGGATCGCCCCAGGTGTCCAGCCGCTCGCCGGAGTCGATCAGCGGTGCCGCGACCAGCTCGGGCAGCACCTCGGCCAGCGGATCCCGCAGCACCGCATCCGCGATGTCGTCGTAGGGCGTGGGCTCGGCGTTGCAGATCACCAGCCGCGCGCCCGCGCGAACGGCCAGCTCGGCGAAGCCCGCCGCCGGGTGCACCGACAGCGAGGTGCCCGCGGCCAGGAAGAGATCGCAGTCCATCGCCGCGCTGCGCGCCCGGCGGATCACCTCCGGGTCGAGCGCTTCGCCGAAGAACACCACGGCCGACTTCATGATCCCGCCGCAGGAGGGGCACGGCGGGTCGGCCTCGCCCGCGGCGACTCGCTCCAGCGCCGCGACCATCGAGCCGGGCGCCCCGCAGTCCACGCAGATGGTGCGGCGCATCGTGCCGTGCAGCTCGACGACCCGGTCCGCGGGCATCCCGGCGCGCTGGTGCAGCTCGTCGATGTTCTGGGTCAGCAGCCCGCGCAGCCTGCCCGCCGCGTCGAGGTCGACGAACGCCCGGTGGGCGGCGTTGGGCTCGGCCCGCCACGCGGGGTGCTCGGCGCGGGCGCGCCAGGCCTGCTCGCGCACCGACTCGTCGCCGAGGTAGCTGTCGATGTCGCTGAGCCGGGCGGCCTGCGGGTTCGTGGTCCACAGCCCGTTGGGCCCGCGGAAGTCCGGGATCCCGGAAGCCGTCGAGATCCCCGCCCCGGTGAGCGCGGTGATCCGGCGCGCCGCGCCGAACAGCTCCACGGCGCGCTGCCGGGAAGCGGAGTCGTCGGTGCCCCTGGCGTGTTGTGTCACCTGCCCACGGTCCCACGCGCAGCCGGCACGACCGCAGGACCCCACCTGCGGGGTCGGTGTCCGGCCGGGTCCTGACGACGGGGCGAACGATCATGTGATGACCGTTTTGCTTGGCGGTAACGCGAGGCGACCGGCTGCGAAACAGCCGGCTCCTAACTTCGGAGGAACCGTTGAGAGGAGCCGCGTTGACCGCGATTACCCGTGCCACCGGAGGTGGCTGGATCGAGGGTTGGGACCCGGAGGACGAAGACCTCTGGGCGGCGGGCGGCAAGCAGATCGCGCGCCGCAACCTGATCTTCTCGATCCTCTCCGAGCACATCGGATTCTCGGTGTGGAGCATCTGGTCGGTGCTGGTGCTGTTCATGTCCCCGGACATCGGGCTGGGCTTCACCGCTTCCGAGAAGTTCCTGCTGGTGCTCGTCCCGAACCTGGTCGGCGCCCTGCTGCGACTGCCCTACGCCGCGGCGGTCACCCGCTTCGGGGGCCGCAACTGGACCGTCTTCTCCTCGGTCGCCCTGCTGGTGCCCGCGCTCGGCGCGTTCCACTTCGCGCAGCAGCCCGGCACACCGCTGTGGGTGTTCCTGCTCATCGGCGCGTTCGCGGGCGTGGGCGGGGGCAACTTCGCCTCGTCGATGACCAACATCACGATCTTCTTCCCGCAGCGGCTGCAGGGTTGGGCGCTCGGGCTCAACGCCGGCGGGGGCAACATCGGCGTGGCGACCATCCAGGTGGTGGGACTGCTGGTCATCGCCACCGCCGGCGGCGAGCACCCGTCGTACGTCGCGGCGATCTACCTGCCGCTGATCGTGCTGGCAGCGGTGTGCGCCGCGCTGTTCATGGACAACGTCGACGCCATCAAGGCCAAGCCCGGCGCGCTGCGGGAGGCGTGCGGCAGCGGGCACACCTGGTGGCTGTCGCTGCTCTACATCGGCACCTTCGGGTCGTTCATCGGCTTCAGCTTCGCCTTCGGCCTGGTGCTCAAGACCGAGTTCGACTTCACCGCGCTGCAGGCGGCGAGCTGGACCTTCCTGGGGCCGCTGCTGGGCTCGGTCTCGCGCCCGGTCGGCGGGTGGTTGGCCGACAAGCTCGGCGGAGCGCGCATCACCCTGTGGAACTTCGTGCTGATGGCCGCCGGGGTCGGCGTGCTGCTGATCGCCTCGGCGCAGAGCTCCTTCCCGCTCTACATCGCCGCGTTCATCGTGCTGTTCACCCTCACCGGCGTGGGCAACGGCTCGACCTACAAGATGATCCCCGCGGTCTTCGCCAAGGAGGCCGAGGACGAGGTCACCAGCGGTGGTTCGGCCACCGCGGCCTTCGCCAGGGCCCGCCGGGTCTCCGGTGCGGTCATCGGCATCGCCGGCGCGCTCGGTGCGCTCGGCGGCGTCGGCATCAACCTGGCCTTCCGCTCCTCCTACTCCGCAGCCGCGGGCAACGGCGACGCAGCGCTGTGGGTCTTCCTCGCCTACTACCTGGTCTGCGTGATCATCACCTGGGCGATCTACCTGCGCAGCACCCTCGCCGAGCCGGCCTCCGGCGCGCGGCCGGTGCGGCGGGAGACCACCGCGGAGGCCGGTCGTGCCTGAGCTCCGCACCGTGACCACGCACTGCCCGTACTGCGCGCTGCAGTGCGGCACCCAGCTCACCCGGGAGCGGCGCGGGGTGTCGGTGCGCCCCACCGACTTCCCGGTCAACCGGGGCGGGCTGTGCCAGAAGGGCTGGACCGCGCCGAGCCTGCTGGAGGTCGACGACCGGATCCGCCGTCCCCTGGTGCGCCGCGACGGGGCGCTGCAGCCCGCCTCGTGGGACACCGCGCTGGAGGTGATCGCCGACGGCATCCGGCGGGTGCGCGGTGCGCACGGGCCGGACGCGGTCGGCGTCTTCGGCGGCGGTGGGCTCACCAACGAGAAGGCCTACCTGCTGGGCAAGTTCGCGCGGCTGGCGCTGGGCACCAGCCGGATCGACTACAACGGCCGGTTCTGCATGTCCTCGGCCGCGGGGGCGGGGATCGCCGCGTTCGGGTTGGACCGCGGGTTGCCCTTCCCCGTGACCGACCTGGCCGGGGCCGATGTGGTGCTGCTGGCCGGGGCGAACCCGGCCGAGACGATGCCGCCGCTGATGCAGCACCTGCGGGCGCCGGACCTGGTGGTCATCGACCCGCGCCGGACGGCGACGGCCGAGCAGGCGGCGCTGCACCTGCAGCCGCAGCCGGGCACCGATCTGGCCCTGGTGCTGGGACTGCTGCACATCGCCGTCGTCGACGGGTGGACCGACGCCGACTACGTGCGCGAGCGCACCACCGGCCGCGAGCAGGCCTGGCAGCGGGCGATGACCTGGTGGCCCGAGCGGGTGGAGCGGGTCACCGGGGTGCCGGTGACCGCGCAGCGCCGGGCCGTGCGGATGCTGGCCGAGGCCGAGCGCTGCTACGTGCTCACCGGCCGCGGCGCCGAGCAGCACGCCAAGGGCGTGGACACGGTCTCCGGGTTCATCAACCTCGCGCTGGCGCTGGGCCTGCCCGGTCGCGAGGGTTCCGGGTACGGCTGCCTGACCGGTCAGGGCAACGGCCAGGGCGGCCGCGAGCACGGCCAGAAGGCCGATCAGCTCCCCGGCTACCGCGCGATCACCGACCAGGCCGCCCGCGAGCACGTCGCCGCGGTGTGGGGCGTGCGGCCCGAGCTGCTGCCCGGTCCCGGGCTCAGCGCGTACGAACTGCTGGATTCGCTGGGCACCGAGGACGGCCCGCGCGCGCTGCTGGTGTTCGGGTCCAACCCGGTCGTCTCAGCACCCAACGCCGGGCACGTCACCGAGCGGCTGCGCTCGCTGGAGCTGCTGGTGGTGGCCGACTTCGTGCCCTCGGAGACCGCCGAGCTCGCCGACGTGGTGCTGCCGGTGACCCAGTGGGCCGAGGAGGAGGGCACCATGACCAACCTGGAGGGCCGCGTGCTGCGGCGCCGCCGGTTGCAGGTGCCGCCCGAGCACGCGCGCAGCGACCTCGAGGTCGTGCACGGCATCGCGACCCGGCTGGGCGAGCCCGGGCACCGCTACCCCACCCGGCCGCGCGAGGTGTTCGAGGAGTTGCGCAGGGCCTCGGCCGGCGGCCGGGCGGACTACTCCGGCATCTCCTACGACCGGCTGGACGCCGGTGAAGCGCTGCACTGGCCCTGCCCGGACGCCGAGCACCCGGGGACGCCGCGGCTGTTCCTGGACGGCTTCGCCCACCCCGACGGTCGCGCCCGGTTCGTCGCGGTGGACCACCGCGACGCCGCCGACGCGACCGGCCCGGCGTTCCCGCTGACCGCCACCACGGGGCGCGTGCTCGCGCAGTACCAGTCGGGGGCGCAGACCCGACGGGTCGCCGAGCTCGCCGAGGCGGCCCCGGGGGGGTTCGTGGAGGTCCACCCGGACACCGCCGATCGCAACGGGCTGGCCGAGGGCGCGCTGGCCAAGATCACCTCGCCGCGCGGCAGCGCGGTGGCCGAGGTGCGGCTGGTGCCGACGATGCGCACCGACACCGTGTTCCTGCCGTTCCACTTCGCCGGGGAATCGCGGGCCAACCTGCTCACCGGCGACGCGCTGGACCCGAGCAGCCGGATGCCCGAGTTCAAGGTCAGCGCCGTGCGCATCGAACCGCACCGGGAGGTGGCCCCGTGAGTCCCGCGGTCTCGCTCGACCGAGCCGCCGGTCGCGTCGTGGTGGTCGGAGCGGGCCCGGCCGCGCACCGGTTGGTGGCGAAGCTGCGCTCGGGCGGGCACGCGGGCCCCATCACCGTGCTCGGCGCCGAAGACCGCCCCGCCTACAACCGGGTGCTGCTGGGCTCGGTGCTGGACGGGTCGCTGCCCGCCGAAGCGCTGGCGATGCCCGAGCTCGACGCCGAGGTGCGCACCGCTTCGCCGGTCACCGACCTCAACCGCGCGCAGCGGCGGGTGCGCACCGCCGACGGGCGCGAGTTCGGTTACGACGTCCTGGTGCTGGCCACCGGAGCGCGCCCGGTGCTGCCGCGGCTCCCCGGCTTGGCCGATGAACAGCTCACCGCGCTGCGCACGCTGCGGGACTGCGAGCGGCTGGCGGAGCTCGACGGTCCGATCGCGGTGCTCGGCGGCGGGATCCTCGGCGTCGAGGCGGCGCGCGGCCTGCTGGCGCGCGGCCACCGGGTCTCCCTGGTGCACCCGCAACAGCACCTGATGGAGCGCCAGATCGACGAAACTGCCGGGCGCCTGCTGGCCGACCGGCTGGGCAAGCTCGGCGTGGACCTGCGGCTCGGCGTGCGAGCGGTCGGCCATCGAAGCGGCGCTCTGGTCCTCGACGACGGCACCGAGGTCCCGGCCCGGTTGGTGCTCGCCTGCGCCGGGGTGCGCCCGGAGACCGCTCTCGCGCAGCGCGCCGGGTTGCGCGTCGAGCGCGGCGTGCTGGTCGACGCCCAGCTGCGCACCAGCGACCCCGCCGTGCACGCCATCGGCGACTGCGCCGAGCACGCCGGAAGCGCGCCCGGATCGGTGTCGGCCGCCTGGCAGCAGGCCGAGACCCTGGCCGGCCTGCTCACCGGCGGCCGCGCCGAGTACCGCTGCACCCGTGCGGTCACCCGGCTCAAGGCGCGCGGCATCGATCTGGCCTCGATCGGCTCGGTCGAGCAGCTGGTGAGCACCGATGCCGAGGTCGTCACGCTCTCCGACCCGGCGCGGGGTCGCTACGCGCGGCTCGCGCTGCACGCGGGCCGGATCAGCGGAGCCGTGCTGGTCGGCTTCCCGGAGGCGATCGCGGCGGTCGGTCAGCTGCACGACCGCGACCTGCCGATGCCCTCGGACCGGCTCGCGCTGCTGCTCGGCACCCCGGCCGCGGTCCCGGGAGCCCCGGTGGAACTTCCCGAGGACGCCGTGGTGTGCCGCTGCAACAACGTCACCAAGAAGTCCCTGACCGCCGCCTGGCACGGCGGCGCCCGCACGGTCGCCGAGCTGGCCAAGTCCACCAGGGCGACCACCGGCTGCGGTAGCTGCGTCGACGACGTCGGAGCTGTGTGCAGCGCGTTGGCGGACCGCATCGAATCTGAAAGGGAGGGCGCGGCATGACCCGCACGCTCGTCGTCGTCGGCCACGGCATGGTCGGCCACCGGCTCGTTGAAGCGCTCCGCGATCGCGATGAGCGCGACACCTGGCGGATCGTCGTCGTCGGCGAGGAACCCCGCCCCGCCTACGACCGGGTCGCGCTGTCGTCCTACCTGGACGGCAAGAGCGCCGAGGACCTGAGCCTGATCGGCCAGGACCTCCTCGACGACCCGGTGGTGCGGTTCCGGCTCGACACCGCGGTCGCGGCCGTGGACACCGGGCAGCGCGCGGTCACGCTCGACTCCGGCGAGTCGCTGGGCTACGACGCGCTGGTGCTGGCCACCGGATCGCGGCCGTTCGTGCCTCCCGTTCCCGGCCGCGATCTCGCCGGGGTGTTCGCCTACCGCACGATCGAGGACCTCGACGCGATCCGCGAGGCGGCCACCGAGGGGCGTGACGGCGTGGTGATCGGCGGTGGCCTGCTCGGGCTGGAGGCCGCCAACGCGTTGCGCCTGCTGGGCATGCGACCGCACGTGGTCGAGATGGCCCCGCGGCTGATGCCGCTGCAGGTCGACGAGGGCGGCGGCCAAGTCCTCGGCGCTCTGGTCGGCGAGCTGGGCCTGACGGTGCGCTGCGGCGCGGCGACCAAGTCGATCCACGGCACCGAGCGGGCCGAGGGGGTGGAGCTGGCCGACGGCACCGTCATCGACACCGGGCTGGTGGTCTTCTCCGCCGGAGTGCGTCCGCGCGACGAGCTCGCCGCGCCGAGCGGCCTGGACACCGGCGAGCGCGGGGGTTTCCTCGTCGACGAGCGGTGCCGCACCAGCGCGGAAGGCGTCTGGGCGATCGGCGAGTGCGCCGCGGTGGCCGGCCGCTGCTACGGACTGGTCGCCCCCGGCTACAGCATGGCCGAGGGCGTCGCCGAGCAGCTGCTGGAGCTGGGCGAGGGCACCTTCCCGGGCGCGGACATGTCCACCAAGCTCAAGCTGCTGGGCGTGGACGTGGCGAGCTTCGGCGACGCGCACGGCACCACCGAAGGCGCGCTGGAGGTCGTCTACGCCAACAACGCCGACGGCACCTACGCCAAGCTGGTGCTCTCCGACGACGCGAAGGTGCTGCTCGGCGGCGTGCTGGTGGGCGATGCCAGCGCGTACTCGGTGCTCCGCCCGCTGGTGGACCGCGAGCTGCCGGCGCCGCCGGAGCAGCTGCTGCTGCCTGCCGGTTCGGGTGTGGATTCCGGCGCGCTGCCCGACGAGGCCACCGTGTGCTCCTGCAACAACGTCACCAAGGGGCAGATCACCGGCGCGATCGCCGAGCAGGAGCTCACCGACGTCGCCGAGGTCAAGGCGTGCACCAGGGCGGGCACCAGCTGCGGTTCCTGCGTGCCGATGCTCAAGACCCTGCTCGACGAGTGCGGGGTGGCGGTCTCGAAGGCGCTGTGCGAGCACTTCGCCCAGTCGCGCGCGGAGCTGTTCGAGATCGTGCGGGCCACCGGTATCGGTTCGTTCTCCGAGCTCATCGCCCGGCACGGCAGCGGGCGGGGCTGCGACATCTGCAAGCCCGCGGTGGCCTCGATCCTGGCCAGCCTCGGCAACGGGCACATCCTCGACGGCGAGCAGGCCGCCCTGCAGGACACCAACGACCGGTTCCTGGCCAACATGCAGCGCAACGGGACCTACTCGGTGGTCCCGCGGGTGCCCGGCGGCGAGATCACCCCGGACAAGCTCATCGTGCTCGGCGAGGTGGCGAGGGAGTTCGGTCTCTACACCAAGATCACCGGCGGGCAGCGCATCGACCTCTTCGGCGCCCGCGTCGAGCAGCTGCCGCGGATCTGGGAGCGGTTGGTGCGGGCCGGGTTCGAGTCCGGGCACGCCTACGGCAAGGCGCTGCGCACCGTGAAGTCCTGCGTGGGCAACGACTGGTGCCGCTACGGGGTGCAGGACTCGGTGGCCATGGCCATCCGGCTGGAGCTGCGCTACCGGGGGCTGCGCTCGCCGCACAAGCTCAAGTCGGCCGTCTCCGGGTGCGCCCGCGAGTGCGCCGAGGCGCGCGGCAAGGACTTCGGGGTGATCGCCACCGAGAAGGGCTGGAACCTCTACGTCGGCGGCAACGGCGGTTTCACCCCGCGGCACGCCGACCTGCTCGCGGCCGACCTCGACGACGAGGAGCTCATCCGGCTCATCGACCGCTTCCTGATGTTCTACGTGCGCACCGCCGACCGGTTGCAGCGCACCTCGGCCTGGCTCGAGTCCCTCGACGGCGGCTTGGAGCACCTCCGCGAGGTCGTCGTGGAGGACTCGCTCGGCATCGCCGCCGAACTCGAAGCCGCCATGCAGCGCCACGTCGCGAGCTACTCCGACGAGTGGGCCGCGGTGCTCGACGACCCCGGCAAGCTCGCGCGGTTCGTCTCGTTCGTCAACGCCCCGGATGCGCCCGACCCGACGATCCGATTCATCGAGGAACGCGGGCAGATCCGGCCGGACCCCGTCGCCCTGCCGATGCCGTCCTTCGGCGCCCGGAACCAGGAGGTGCACTCGTGACCTGGCAGCAGATCTGCGCACTCGACCAGCTCGTGCCCGAGTGCGGCGTTCCCGCGCTCGTCGGCGAACAGCCGGTGGCGCTGTTCCGCACCCACGACGACCGGCTCTTCGCGGTCGGCAACATCGACCCGTTCTGCGGGGCGAGCGTGATCAGCCGCGGCATCGTCGGTGACCGCGCGGGCGAACCCGTGGTCGCCTCGCCGATGCTCAAGCAGGTGTTCTCGCTGCGCACCGGGGCGTGCTTCGACGACCCGGAGAAGTCCCTGCCGACCTTCCCGGTGCGCGAGCGCGACAACGTCGTGGAGGTCGCGCTTCCTTGAGCGGGGAACTCGCCGGCTTCACCATCGGCGTCACGGCGGCCCGGCGAGCCGAGGAGTTCGGCTCGCTGCTCGAGAGCCGCGGTGCCCGGGTCGTCCACGGCCCGGCGCTGCGGCTGCTCCCGCTGTCCGACGACGCCGAGCTCCGCCGCGCCAGCGAGGAGTGCATCACCGATCCGCCCGACGCCGTCGTGGCCACCACCGGCATCGGCTTCCGCGGGTGGGTGGAGGCGGCCGACGGTTGGGGCATCGGCGCCGACCTGATCGAGGCGCTGCGGCACGGGCGCCTGCTGGCGCGAGGGCCGAAGGCGCGCGGAGCCCTCCGAACGGCGGGGCTGCCCGAGCCGTGGTCGCCGGGCTCGGAGTCCTCGGCGGAGCTGCTCGACCACCTGCTCGACGGCCCGCTGGACGGGGCGCGCGTGGCGGTGCAGCTGCACGGTCAACCGCTCCCGCACTTCGTCGAGGCGCTGCGCTGCGCCGGCGCGGAGGTCATCGAGGTGCCGGTGTACCGCTGGACCGCGCCCGCCGACCCCACCGCGCTGGAGAACCTGCTCGGCGCGGTGCGCGCGCACCAGCTCGACGCGGTGACCTTCACCAGCGCCCCGGCGGCTGCCGGGTTCATCGAGATGGCCGGTTCGCGCGGGAATCGCGACGAGGTGCTCGCCGCGTTGCGCGGCCCGGTGCTGGCCGCCTGCGTGGGCCCGGTCGCCCGGGCTCCGCTGGCCGCCGCGAACGTGCCGTCGGTGCTCCCGCCGCGCTACCGCATCGGCGCGCTGGTGCGCGCGCTGTGCGAGGAGCTGCCCAAGCGCTCCCCCGCGCTGCCGGTCGCCGGCCGGGAGCTGCAGGTGCGCGGGCACGCCGTGCTCCTCGACGACGAGATCCGCCCGATCTCACCGCAGGGCATCACGCTGCTGCGCGCGCTGGCCGACGAACCGGGCCGGGTGGTCTCCCGGCGGGACCTGGCCGAGGCGTTGCGCTGCGCGGGCGGTTCCGCCGACGAGCACGCCGTGGAGCAGGCCGTGGCCCGGCTGCGGTCCGCGCTGGGCGCACCGCAGCTGGTGCAGACCGTGATCAAGCGCGGATACCGACTTCCGCTGGAACCGATGAGGGAACCCCCGCGATGCGCCGAACCGAGCTGAACCGCCCGCTGCTGCTGGTCGCCCACGGCACCCGGGAGCCCGAGGGGCCGCAGGTGATCGAGCGGCTGGCCGAGGCGACCGCCGAACGCCTGCGGGTACCGGTGCGCGTCGGCTACGTCGACGTCATCGGGTCCACCGTCGCCGATGCGCTGTCCGGTGTGGACGGCCCGCTCGTCGCGGTGCCCGCCTTCCTGGCCGCCGGTTACCACGTGCGCACCGACCTGCCCGAGCAGGTCGCGCGCACCGGGCGCGAGGACGTCACCGTCACCGGCTCGCTGGGACCGTCGGCCGAGATCGCGGTCGCGCTCCTGGACCGGTTGCGCGAGGCCGGTTGGCGGCCGGGCGATCCGGTCCGGTTCGCCGCGGCCGGCTCCTCCGACGAGCGCGCGCTGCGCGACGTGCGCTCCGCGGCGCGGTTGCTGGGGCGCCGCTGCGGGCAGTGGCTGCGACCCAGCTACGTCACCACGGCTCGCCCGGCCACCGATGAGGTCTGCCGACCGGGTGATTTCATCTCGCCCTACCTGCTGGCGCCGGGGCTGTTCCACCGGCGCCTGGCCGAGCTGCCGGTGGCCGGCGTCGCCGAACCGCTCGGGGCGCACCCGGCGGTGGTGGAGTTGATCGCGCGCCGCTACCGGCTCGCGGTCCGCGATGACGTCTCCGCCGCCTGAAGCGGGCCGCCCCGCTCGGTTCACCCGGTGGTGCGAGCACCGCCTGCGCACCGAGATCGTCATCGGCTCGCGATCGGCGGCCACCGCACGTTCACCTTTCGGCAATGCTCCATTCGTCGTAACCTAGGTGGGTTGTCGCTTCCGGAAGGGGGACCCATGCCCACGACGAGCAGCGGAGGCGGTCAGCGCACGCGCAGTCGATCGACGACAAAGCGGCGTCGATCCTCGGAGTCGGCCAACGCGCCGGAATCCCAGGCGAAGGCGGAGAGCCCGGCCCGCACGTCGATCCCGGTCCCGTACGTGACCGCGCAGCTGCACACCCTCCAGATCCCGTTCCCGGGACTCCCCGGGCGGGAGAACCTCACATCGACCGCGGCCGCCGTGCGCGACCAGCTGCCCTCCCGCAACCAGTTGCTGTTCTACGGCGGGCTGACCGCCGCGGCCGCGCTGAGCGTCATCGAGTGGCCGGTCGCCGCCGCGATCGGCATCGGGACCGCGGTCGTGCAACGCAGCGCGCAGCACGACGACGAGGCCTGAGCTGAGCTGACCACCGAGGAGTGCCGATGCCGCTGAGCTGGCTGCTCTCCCGAGCCGCCGCGTTCACCGCACCGGTCCTCCAGGCTGCCCGCGCCACCGCCGAAGACCCTTCCGGACTGCGCACCTGGCGCGGCCGCGGCCGAAGTCACCTGGAGGTGCGCGGTGTGCACCTGCCGGGCAGCGAGGACGCCGCGCGCGAGGTGGAACGCCGGCTGGCCGCGCTCGACGGCGTGCACAGCGCCGAGGTCAACGCGGTGCTCGGCAGAGCGGTGATCACGCACCGCCCGGACCTCCCCGATCTCGACGAACCCGCGCGGGTCATCGGCGAGGTGGAGAGCGACTACGGACTCGGGGACGCCGAGGTAGCGCCGCGCAGCCACCGGCACCCGGCCAACACCGAGGTGGTGCTGCGGGACGCGGGCGCGCTGGGGCTGAGCGCGCTCGGGCTCGGCTACTCCGCCGTCGGAGCGCTGCTGCCGTTCCGGAGCGCTTCACCGCTGGTGCCCGCGGCGATCTCGCTGGTCGACACCGTGCCCTGGATGCGCCAGGGCTTGGAACGCCTCGTGGGGCGCGGCGCGCTGGACGCCGCGCTGTCGCTGGGAGGTGCCGTCGGGCAAGGACTGACGGCTCGCCCGCTGGGCTCGGTGGTCGACCTGTGCGGGCGGTTCTGCACCTCCCGCGAGACCATCGCGCGCTACCAAGCGTGGCACCGGTGGGAACCGGCGCTCCCGCACCGCAGCCAGCCGGTCGAGCACGTCGCGCGCCCGAGGCCCGTACCCGACGGACCGGTCGAGCGCGTCAGCAACGCCTCCGGGCTGGCCGCGCTCGGCGGGGCCGTCACCACCTACGCCCTCTCCCGCGCTCCTCAGCGCGCGCTGGCCGCGCTGCTGGCCAGCGTGCCGAAACCGGCCGTCGCCGGACGCGAGGCGTTCGCCAGCCAGCTGACGGCCTCGGTCACCAGGCGCGGCGGGCTGGTGATGGAGCCCGACGCGCTGCGGCGGTTCGATCGGCTCGACACCGTCGTCTTCGACGCACCAGCGCTGCTGACCGGTCGGCGGGTGGTCGACCACATCATCCCGCTGGACGAGACCGAGGACTCGGTCGCGCTGTTCGCCCGCGCGTCCGAGCTCGTCGACCCGCACGAGCCCACCAGCGCCCGGTCGCGCGGGGAGTGGGCGGTAGCACCGTGGCCCGAATCCGACGCCCCGGCCGCCCTGCGACGCGCTGCCGAGGCCGAAGCCGAACGCGGGGCGACCGCCCTCGCGCTGGAACGCGATCAACGCGTGGTCGCGCTGGTGGTCGTGGTCGCCGAGCTCGACCCGCTGGCCGAAGCGCTGGTGGAAACCGCGCGCCAGGTGGCGCCGAACGTGCTGGTGACCGAATCCGAGCATCGGCTGGACCGGCGGTTGCCGCTCGACGGCGCGCCGCCCGGCGGGCCCCGCCTGGCCGAACAGGTGCGCCAGCTGCAGGACGACGGCGCCGTCGTCGCCGTGATCTCGCACCGCTGCGCCGCCAGCCTCGCCGCCGCCGACGTCGGCTTCGGACTGTCCACAGCGGATTCGGCCGGTTGGGCCGCGGACGTGCTCTGCCCGAACGCAGCGGTGCTGGACCTGCTGCTGGGAGCGACCGAGAACGCCCGGGCTGCAAGCCGTTACGCAGCCGCGCTGTCGGTGGCCGGGGCATCGCTGGGCTCGCTGCTCGCCGCGTTCGGGCCGGCGGCATCGGCTCCGGCGCGCGCGTCGATGCCCGTGCAGGTCGCCACCCTGGCGGCCTGCGCGACCGGGACCTGGACCGGGGCGCGGGCCGCCGGACGCCCGCCACCCCTGCCGCGCGAACGCACCCCGTGGCACGCCCTGCCCGCCGCGGCCGCGCTGTCCACCTTGGACTCCGACGAGGACGGCCTCGCCCCTTCCGTGGCGGCCGACCGCCACCGCCCACCCGAGCAGGCCCGCGCCTCGCCGGGCGTGCTCGGGGCCACCGCGGAAGCCCTGATCACCCCGATCACGCCGGTGCTCGGCGCGGGCGCGGTGATCTCGGCGGGCCTCGGTTCGGTGCTCGACGCGGCGCTCATCGGCGGTGTGCTGCTGACCAGCGCGCTGATCGACGGCCTGCAGCGCGCGGCCACCGATCGCGAGCTCGGCGAGCTGCTCTCGGCCGGGCAAACGCCGACGCGGCGACGACGCGCGGGCACCACCGATGTGGTGCCCGCTGACCAGCTGGTGCCCGGCGACGTCATCGAGCTGCGCGCCGGCGACGGCGTCCCCGCCGACTGCCGCCTGTTGTCGGTGGAGTCCCTGGAGATCGACGAGTCGGGGCTGACCGGCGAATCGCAGCTGGTCGCCAAGGACCCCGCTCCCACGACGGCGGCCGCCGTCGCCGACCGGACCTGCATGCTCTACCAGGGCACGGTCGTCGCCAGCGGTTCCGGGGCGGCCGTGGTCGTGGCGGTGGGATCGCACACCGAGCTGGGGCGCACCACCCAGCAGGCCGACGAGCCCGACGCCACCACCGGCGTGGAGACCCGGCTGGCCGAGCTCACCGCACGAGTGCTGCCCGTATCGGTCGGTGCGGGCTGCCTGCTGTTCCTCTCGGACCTGCTGCGCCGCGTGCCGCTCGGTCAGACCGTGGCCCGCTCGGTCGGGTTGGCGGTGGCCGCGGTGCCCGAAGGCCTGCCGTTCGTGGCCACGCTGGCCGAGCTCGCCGCCGCTCGGCGGCTGTCCGCGCGCGGGGTGCTGGTGCGCAGCCCGGCGACCATCGAAGCGCTCGGCCGGGTGGATGCCCTGTGCTTCGACAAGACCGGCACCCTCACCCAGGGCCGCATCGCCCTCGGCGAGGTCTCCGACGGGCGGAGTTCGCGCCGCATCGAGGAGATCGAGGACGCGCACCGGGAGATCGTCGGGGCCGCCGTCCGCGCCACGCCGAGACCTCCGGACGACCACCCGCTGCCGCACCTCACCGACCGGGCGGTGCTCGAAGGCGCCCGGTCGATCGGTCTCCACGCCGACGGCGACGTGCTGGCCGAGCTGCCGTTCGAGCCCTCCCGCGGATTCCACGCGGTGCACACCGATCGGCTGCTGTCGGTCAAGGGCGCCCCCGAGGTGGTGCTGGACCGGTGCGCGCGCTGGCGGTGCAGCGACACCTCCGCGCCGTTCGACGACGACGCCCGCGCCGACGTCGAAGCCGAGGTGGAACGGCTCGCGCTGGCCGGCTACCGGCTGCTCGCCGTCGCCGAACGCCGTGTCGGCCCGGACTTCGCGCTCGGCGAGGCCGACGTGGACGACCTGGAACTCGTCGGCCTGCTCGGGCTCGCCGATCCGGTGCACCCGGCGGCCGCGGCCGCGGTCGAGCAGCTCGAACTCGCCGGCGTCGACGTGATCATGATCACCGGGGATCACCCCAGCACGGCCGAAGCGATCGCCGCCGAGCTCGGCATGCTCGGCAACAAGCGCGTGCTCACCGGCGCCCAGCTCGACGAGCTCGACGACGCGCAGCTCGCCGGCGAAGCGCCCAAGGTGTCGGTGTTCGCGCGGGTGAGCCCGGCGCAGAAGGCGCGGATCGTGCGCTGCCTGCGCGATGCCGGGCGCGTGGTGGCGATGACCGGCGACGGCGCCAACGACGTGCCCGCGATCAACCTGGCCCACGTCGGCATCGCCTTCGGCTCCAAGGCCACACCGGCCGCGCGCGAGGCCGCCGACCTGGTGGTGGCCGACGACCGCGTCGAAACGCTCACCGATGGCATCGTCGAGGGGCGCGGCATGTGGACCTCGGTGCGGGAAGCCCTGGCGGTGCTGCTGGGCGGGAACCTCGGCGAGATCGGCTACACGCTGGGAACCGGCCTGCTCAGCCCGTCGGCCGCGCTCAACGCCCGCCAGCTGCTCGTGGTCAACATGCTCACCGACGTGCTGCCCACGATCGCCATCGCGATTCGACCACCCGCCGACCAGACCCCGGAGAAGCTGCTCGCCGAAGGCCCCGAGGCCTCCCTCGGTTCGGCCCTGGCCCGGGAGGTGACCGGCCGAGCGGTGGCCACGGCAGGCGCGGCGGGACTGGCCTGGATGTTGACCAGGCCGCTGGCCACGGCGGGCCAGGCGCGCACCGCCGGGCTGGTCGCGCTGGTCACCGCGCAGCTGGCGCAGACGCTGGCGACGCGCGGCCGCACCCCGCTGGTGCTGCTCGCCACCGGCGGCTCGATGCTGGTGCTGCTGGCGCTGGTCCAGGTGCCGGGCGTCAGTCACGTGTTCGGCAACTCGCCGCTGCTGCCGCACCAGTGGGGCATCGCGCTCGGCGCCTCGGCAGCGGTGGCGCTGGCGGTGCGCGTGTGGCAGATGTGGCCCGCGGGACCGCATCTCGAGCCACGACCAGCAGAGTTCGAGCCGGGTTAACCCGGCCGCAAACTCGCTTCCGGCGGAGGCTAACCCGCCGCGCCCACAGTCGGGGCGTAACGCACCTCCAACCGATGAGGACCCGCACCGATGCCTCAGTTCCTGACGACCATCCTCACCGGCGTGGCGATCGCCCTGATCGAGAACCTGGTCGTCCACCTGGTCAGGTCGGCGATCCGGACCGCCTGAACCACCCGTCCGCAAGCGCTCACCGCAGCGCGCCCTCCGAGCCGCGGCCGACCGGGCACCGGGTCGCCGCACCGCAGCGGCGGCTCCGGCCCGGTGCAGTCCGCAGAGCCGCTCCGGAACGCTCCCCCACCTCGACTGCGCATCGGCGGCTGGCCGACCAGCTCATCGCCCGCCTTCATCAGCGGCTTGCAGCGGGCCCAGATCGGGTTCCGCGTTGGGCGCCGCGCGCTGGGCGATGTAGGCCCCGACGAGGATCAGCGCACCACCGACCAGCTGCATCGGCCCGAGCTCCTCGGACAGCAGCGCCCAGGCCAGCACGGCGGCCACCACCGGCTCCAGGAAGGCGACACCTCCGGCGACCTGCGGGGAGAGCCTGCGCACCGCGATGATTCCGGTCAGGTAGGCCAGCACGGTGCTGAACGCGACGATCCAGCCCACGGCCAGCAGCGCCGGGACCTGGTGCCCGGCCATCACGACGTCGCCGGCCAGCAGCGTCCAGTCGATCTCCCAGGGCCGCGCGATCAGCGCGACCGCGAAGGTGCCCACCAGCAGGCCGTAACCGGCCAGGGCCAGCGGGTCGACGTGGTCGGCGCTGTCGGCCACCAGGAAGTAGGTGGCCTGGCAGCACGCCGCGCCGAGGCCGAAGAGCAGACCGATCGGGTTGAAGCTCAACCCGGACCACAGCTCGACGACGAAGACCAGGCCGACCACGGCCAGCACCACGCCCGTGGTGGCCGATCGGCTCACCGGCTTGCGGCGCGCGAACCGGATCCATCCCAGCACGATCACCGGGCCGAGGAACTCGATCAGCAGCGCGACGCCCACCGGCACGGTCGCGATGGCGGCGAAGTAGCACACCTGCACGCCCGCCACCGCGAACAAGCCGTACCCGACGAGCACGCCCGGAGACCGGCGCGGGACCCCCAGATGCCGCACCAGCAGGGGCAGCATCAGCACCGCGCCGCCGGCCAGTCGCAGCCAGGCGACCTGCAGCGGACTGAGCCCCGCGGTGATCAGCGGCTTGGCGAACGGCCCGGAACCGCCGAAGAACACGGCGGAGGCGATCGCCACGGCCACGCCGACCGATCGGGCGCTGCGGAGCGAGGACGGGATTGCGGGATCGGCCGAAGTGCGCACGCGCCCAATCGAAACACGACCGGGACAATTCCGGTACCGTCGTCCCAGAACCCGCCCGACTTGCCCGGTTGTCGGCGAGCGCAACCTGGAAATCCAGCCGTTTTTCACGCGGTGGTACATGCGATCGGCAGTTCAGGTCACCCTTTGTTGAGCCCCTATACAGGACGCACGTACTGTTAGAGGTGAAGAAGCGCGAGCACCCCGCGCACGCTCAGCTGACGTGCGCGAGACTCGCAATCGTTCCCGAACTTGCGCCCGTCGCGAGATGGAGTTGAACGTGACTGCACCTGCGAGCAAGGACAGCTTCGGCGCCCGCGGCCAGCTGAACGTCGGCGACGCCTCCTACGAGGTGTTCCGGCTCAGCGCCGTGGACGGCGCCAAGCGGCTGCCCTACAGCCTCAAGATCCTGCTGGAAAACCTCCTGCGCACCGAAGACGGTGCCAACATCACCGCCGAGCACGTGCGCGCGCTGGCCGACTGGGACGCCAAGGCCGAGCCCGCCACCGAGATCCAGTTCACCCCGGCGCGGGTGATCATGCAGGACTTCACCGGCGTGCCCTGCGTCGTCGACCTCGCCACCATGCGCGAGGCGGTCGCCGAGCTCGGCGGCGACACCTCCAAGGTCAACCCGCTGGCCCCGGCCGAGATGGTCATCGACCACTCGGTGATCATCGACGTGTTCGGCAAGCCGGACGCCTTCGAGCGCAACGTCGAGTTCGAGTACGGCCGCAATAAGGAGCGCTACCAGTTCCTGCGCTGGGGCCAAGGCGCCTTCGACGAGTTCAAGGTCGTCCCGCCCGGCACCGGCATCGTGCACCAGGTCAACATCGAGCACCTGGCCCGCTCGATCATGAGCCGCAACGGCCAGGCCTACCCCGACACCTGCGTGGGCACCGACTCGCACACCACGATGGTCAACGGCCTGGGCGTGCTGGGCTGGGGCGTGGGCGGCATCGAGGCCGAGGCCGCGATGCTCGGCCAGCCGGTTTCGATGCTCATCCCGAAGGTCGTCGGCTTCAAGCTCACCGGCGAGATCCCGCCTGGCGCCACCGCCACCGACGTGGTGCTGACCATCACCGAGATGCTGCGCAAGCACGGCGTGGTGGGCAAGTTCGTCGAGTTCTACGGCTCGGGCGTCGCCTCGGTGCCGCTGGCCAACCGCGCCACCATCGGCAACATGAGCCCGGAGTTCGGCTCCACCGCGGCGATCTTCCCGATCGACGAGGAGACCGTCCGCTACCTCAAGCTCACCGGTCGTTCCGCCGAGCAGGTCGCGCTGGTCGAGGCCTACGCCAAGGAGCAGGGCCTGTGGCACGACCCCGAGCACGAGCCGGAGTACTCCGAGTACCTCGAGCTGGACCTGTCCACCGTGGTCCCCTCGATCGCCGGACCTAAGCGCCCGCAGGACCGCATCGCCCTGTCGGACGCCAAGAGCGCCTTCCGCAAGGCGCTGCCGGACTACGCCTCCGCCGCCGACGACGCGGCTCTCGACGAGGCCGGTGCGGAGTCCTTCCCGGCCAGCGACGCCCCGTCGGTCACCCACTCGGCGGCCAGCGGCTCCAACGGTCGGGTCTCCAAGCCCACCAAGGTCTCCTCGGACGAGCTGGGCGAGTTCACCCTCGACCACGGTGCGGTGGCGATCGCCTCGATCACCTCCTGCACCAACACCTCGAACCCCTCGGTGATGCTGGGCGCGGCGCTGCTGGCCCGCAACGCCGTGGACAAGGGCTTGACTCGCAAGCCGTGGGTCAAGACCTCGATGGCCCCGGGCTCGCAGGTCGTCACCGACTACTACGAGAAGGCCGGCCTGTGGCCGTACCTGGAGAAGCTGGGCTTCCACCTGGTCGGTTACGGCTGCACCACCTGCATCGGCAACTCCGGCCCGCTGCCGGAGGAGATCTCCGCCGCGGTGCAGAAGGAAGACCTCACCGTCACCTCGGTGCTGTCGGGCAACCGGAACTTCGAGGGCCGGATCAACCCCGACGTCAAGATGAACTACCTGGCCTCGCCGCCGCTGGTCATCGCCTACGCGCTCGCGGGTTCGATGGACTTCGACTTCGACAACGACGCGCTGGGCACCGACAACGACGGCAACCCGGTGTACCTGCGCGACATCTGGCCGTCGCCGCAGGAGGTCCAGCAGGTCATGGACTCGGCGATCACCAACGAGATGTTCACCTCCTCCTACGAGGACGTGTTCAAGGGCGACCAGCGCTGGCAGGAGCTGCCCACCCCGGAGGGCGAGACCTTCGTGTGGGACCCGAACAGCACCTACGTGCGCAAGCCCCCGTACTTCGACGGCATGGGCATGGAGCCGGCTCCGGTCAGCGACGTCTCCGGCGCTCGCGTGCTGGCGCTGCTGGGCGACTCGGTCACCACCGACCACATCTCGCCGGCCGGTGCGATCAAGCCGGACTCCCCCGCCGGTCGCTACCTGTCCGAGCACGGCATCGACCGCAAGGACTTCAACTCCTACGGTTCCCGTCGCGGCAACCACGAGGTGATGATCCGCGGCACGTTCGCCAACATCCGGCTGCGCAACCTGCTGCTGGACGACGTGCAGGGCGGCTACACCCGGGACTTCACCCAGGAAGGCGCTCCGCAGGCGTTCATCTACGACGCCGCGCAGAACTACGCCGCCAACGACATCCCGCTGGTCGTGCTGGGCGGCAAGGAGTACGGCTCCGGTTCGTCGCGCGACTGGGCCGCCAAGGGCACCCGCCTGCTGGGCGTCCAGGCCGTCATCGCCGAGTCCTTCGAGCGCATCCACCGCTCGAACCTGATCGGCATGGGCGTCGTCCCGCTGCAGTTCCCGGAGGGCTCCTCGGCGCAGTCGCTGGGCCTGGACGGCACCGAGACCTACGACATCTCGGGCATCGCCGAGCTCAACGACGGCGAGACCCCGCGGACCGTCAAGGTCACCGCGACCAAGGACGACGGCTCGACGGTGGAGTTCGACGCGACCGTTCGCATCGACACCCCCGGCGAGGCGGACTACTACCGCAACGGCGGCATCCTGCAGTACGTGCTGCGGAACATGGTCCGTTCCTGATCTCCTACCGATCCGGTAGGTCCTGACGAGCCGGGCCGGTGCGCCACAAGCGCACCGGCCCGGCTCTTCGTCGCCGTCGACCGACCGGAGGTGCGAGGAGGGACCCGGAGCCGCACAGCGCGGCTGACCGGGTGGGGCGCGACGGAGGTTGAGGAGCGAGCACTCCCCCGCGCAACCCGACCGGACCCGCGACGGGATCGGCGACGATCGCGCGGTGCTGCAGCCGCGCGGGATTCCCCGCCTCGACGAGGAGCCGGGCCGACCGGCCGACCGCGCCAGGCGGACCGGCAGCCCCCGCTCGGCGAGCACGGCCCCGCCTAGCCCTGCGACCGGTGGATTCGCGGTGCCGACCGGCTCCGCGAAGCAGACAGCTCAGCAGGCCGGACGGAGATCGGCGCCGAGGGCTTCGCGCTCACCGGATGCCGAGGAGCGCCGTACCGCTCAGGACAGGTTCGGGCGGCGGCAGACGTAGATCCGGGCCGGCGGGACGTTGCGCCAAACCGTGCGCGAGGTGACGACCTCGTCGAAGCACACGTCCAAGCGGCGGCGGAATTGGCGCGCACCGGCCATGCCCAGCGCGTGGGCGTAGGCGAAGGTGGTGAACGCGCCGCCCGGGCGGAGCACCCCGCCGACCTCGCGCAGGATCTCGTGCTGCAACTTGCCCGGGAAGATCGACCAGGGCAACCCGCTCACCACGGCGTCGACCTGGTGCACGCCAGCATCGGCCAGCAGCGCGCCGAGCTGCGAGGCATCGCCCTGGATCACGTCCAGCCACGGAAGCTCGCCCCGCAGGTGCTCGACCATGCCGTCATCGAGCTCGATGGCGAGGTGCCTGCCGCCCGCGGGCAGCCGATCGGCGATCGCGGTGCTGAGCGCTCCGGTGCCCGGACCCAGCTCCACGACCGTGGGGCTGCCGGTGCGCGGCACCACCGCGGCGATCTCCCGGGCCAGCGCAGGCGAACTGGGAGCGACCGCGCCCACCGCTCCCGGGTTGCGCGCCGCCCGCTCCAGGAAGATCCGGTAGGTCGACAGCAGCGAGCCGTTCCCGCCCCTCGGCAGCACGCCCGCGCCGGGCAGGGCGGAACTCGACTGGTTGCCTCGGGGCGCGTCAGGTGTGCTCACGTATGCCTTCCCGATCGGTGATGCCGGTCGTCGTGACCGCCAGCCTATCGGGCTAGGCGCGGCCGGCGCACAGCAGTGCGACAGGCCACTCGCGCGGAGCGTCGAAACCGAGATCCGGTCCGGATCGCGCATTCACCGCGCGTCCACCTCGTGGATGCGCGGAATCAATGAGAAGAAACAAAAAGGGGTGTAACGAAAGCCGTCGCGCGAACGATTCGCGAAAGGCTTCACGGGCTTGCACCCGAACGGGGACAAGCCCGTGCGCGCGCTTGCGTCAGGCGAGCTCGGCAGCGCCGGCGGGCTCGACGACTCGGTCCCGGCTGGTCGTCTCGCTCCGACGGATCCAGCTGGTCAGCGCGCCCGCCGCGGTCGCCAGCACCGCCGCCTCGGCCACCAGGGCCACCCACACCGTTGCCACTTCTTGCCTCCTTTCGCTTGCCGCCCCGACTTCCGAACGCGCGCACGCTTGAACACCCGCCTCCGGCGGGTCGAACGGAAGTAGGTTTGGGAGAGCACCCTTTCCCCAACAATTCTAGGGCCAGGTTCAGGCCAACTCGAAGCCGGCCCGGAGTAATTTGCGTCGCACTCCGTTGGCCGACCAGTCGACGTACCCGGCACGACATGCAGGACAAATCGGGCCATCCACCACCAGGGCGTGGCCGTCGATCAACACCCCGGCTACGCTCCCCCACCCGAGCGACAGGCGGACGGGAACACCTACTTTCGTTGACGACTGCGTGGACGATCTCCGTCCGGCTCAGCGGAGGTTGCGCATGCGACAATCCGCGCAACCCGACTGGACCGAAGCGAGGAACATGACGACCGACCCGACACCGCGGCTGCGTGCCGACGCCCGCCGGAACCGCGACCGGATCATCAACACCGCGCGCACGGTGTTCACCGAACGCGGGACCGAGGTGCCGATGGAGGAAATCGCGCGTGAGGCCGGCGTGGGCGTGGGCACCCTCTACCGGCGCTTCCCGGACCGCGACTCGCTCATCCGCGAGGTCGCCGTGGAATCCTTCGAACGGCTCATCGCCGACATCCGCGAGATCACAGAACACCAATCCGACGCCTGGCAGACGATCACCGAGCTGCTGGACCGCGCCACCGATCTGCGCACGGTCGCGCGGTTGACGGTGCTGTCCCCCAGGGCCCGCGAGATCCTGGCGGCGGATCCGACCTTCGACACCGCGCACAACGAGTTCATGCGAACCCTGGACGGGTTGATCAAGCGCGCGCAGGCCGACGGCACCATGCGCTCCGACGTCAGCACCGGTGATCTCGGCGTCATCATCGCGATGCTGCTGCAGGGCGTGCAGGTGCTGCCCGACCCGGTGCGCGACATGATGCCGGGCCGCTACATCGGTCTGCTCCTCGACGGCCTGCGCGCCGGGTCGACCTCCGAGCTGCCCGGGCGAGCGGTGCGCGCGGAAGAGGTCATCTTCCGGCACCCCGAACCGGAGGAGTGAACCCGCGGCCGAGCCGTTTCGCGCCGTGCGGCGCGAACCCGCGAATCGCGCGCGCCGCGCGTTAGCACCGCCACCGCGCGGCGCGCGATCTCCCAACCCCGTTCAGCCGCGCGACTGCCTGCCCCTGGCCGCGCGCAGCAGGTGGTAGCCGAACAGCGTCACCAGCGTGCCCAGCGCGATCCCGCTGAGCTCGAACTGCGGCGTGATCTGCAGCGAAACCCCGCCGATGCCGGCGACCAGCCCGGCGGCCAGCGGCAGCAGGTTGACCGGGTCGGCGAAGTCCACCCGGTTCTCCACCCAGATCTTGGCCCCGAGCAGGCCGATCATCCCGTAGAGCACGACGGTGATCCCACCGAGAACCCCACCCGGGGTAGCCGCGATGACCGCACCGAACTTCGGGCACAAGCCGAAGCCGACGGCCACGATCGCCGCGACCCAGTAGGCCGCCGTCGAGTAGACCCTCGTGGCGGCCATGACGCCGATGTTCTCCGCGTAGGTGGTGGTGGGCGGACCGCCGACCGCGCTGGACAGCGCGCTCGCGAAGCCGTCGGCGAAGATCGCCCGACCCAGCCGGTCGTCCAGGTTCGCCCCGGTCATCTGCTCCACCGCCTTGACGTGCCCGGTGTTCTCCGCGATCAGGGCGATCACCGCGGGGAGAACGACCACGATCGCGGCCACGTCGAACGAAGGGCCGTGCAGCTGGGGCAACCCGAACCACGGCGCGTCTGCAACGCCGGACAGGTCCAGGCGCAGGTGCGTGGTCACGTCCCCGTCGGAGTTGGGCGCGGTGATCGGACCGAAGGCCAGATCAGACAGCCAGGAGAGCGCGTACCCCGCGACCAGGCCAAGGAAGACCGCGATGCGGCCCCAGAAACCGCGCAGCAGCACGCTGGCCACCAGCACCACGACCATGGTGATCAGCGCGGTCCACTGGTCCTGCGGCCAGTAGGTCTCGGCGACCACCGGCGCGAGGTTGAAGCCGATCAGCATCACGACCGCGCCGGAGGCCGCGGGCGGCAGCGCGCGGTGCACGACCTGCGACCCGACGAAGTGCACGATCAGGCCGACGGCGCCCAGCACCAGGGCGCAGACCAGAATCGCCCCGGTGACCGCCGAGCTGTCCCCGCCGCCGGCGCGGATCACCGTCACCGCTCCCACGAACGAAGCGCTGCTGCCGAGATAGCTGGGCACCTTGCCCTGCACGATCAGCAGGAACAAGATCGTCGCCGCGCCCGAGACCATGATCGCCAGGTTCGGGTCCAACCCCATCAGGACCGGGAAGACGAAGGTCGCGCCGAACATCGCCACCACGTGCTGGACGCCGAGGCCCACGGTGCGCGGCCAGGAGAGCCGCTCGTGCGGGGCGACGGCTTCCCCCGGCCGGGGCGTGCCCCCGTCGCCGTGCAGCTCCCAGCCGATGCCGAGCTTGCCGCCCACTCCTCGCCGCATGGTGAGCCTTCCTGTTCCGCCCGCCACGCGGGTCCCGCCGAAATGCCTGCGGAACTCTACAAACCGGGTGGGTTGTGACCGGCGTCGCGGCCGGGACCGGCGGTCACTCCCACCAGGGGCGGTAGCCCACGCCGTACTTGCCCGCGCGCTTCACGTCCCGCCGCAGCGCGCGCGTGTCGCGCGCGACCCCGGGCGGGAAGCCGTGCTTGATGGCGCGGTGCTCGCCGGTTTCGCCCATGTAGCAGATCGAGTAGAACAACCCGACCGCCAAGCCCAGACCGATCGAGCTCAACCGGATCCACATCGGGCCCGGGAGCAGCATCATGACCGCGCAGAACGGGGCGAGCTGCACCAGGGCGCGCCCGAGGTGCCGCAGCACCCAGGTCGGGCAGGTGACGTCGTGCAGCACCCACTCGGCGCACCGGTCCGGCAGCTTCCCGCCGAAGGCGTACCAAACCCATTGCGCCGGATTGGGCCGATGCAGCGGCGCGGGCGGGTCAGTCGCCATTTCTCCAGGCTAGTCCTCATCGGGCGGGTGCGGAGCCGTCCATTCGGCCGACGGCGCAGATCCTATTTCGCCACCTCCCGCCGACCCCTGACACCGCTGCCGTCGGTGACCCGCATCACATTCGGGTGAACTCGTGTCACGCGAACCGGGGATGCACGTCTCACGGACAACGAGCACGAGCAACAGCTCGAGAAGCAAGACGTAGAGGGGTGCGGAACATGTTCGTCGTAGTCGTGGCGCTGCTGCTGGTCCTGGTCCTGGGGTACGTGATGTTCACCGATGAACTCGACGACGCCGGGTCGATGACCACCAAGCGGGGGATCAAGGACATCTTCGCGCAGATCCGACGCAGCGCGAGCTTCCCGGATCAGCGCTGAGCCGCCCCGGGTGGCCCCATTCGAGGGGCGTGGGGCCACCCGGGTGGACCGCGTTCAGGCGCCAGCCGTCAGGGGTGCAGCAGACCGCGCCTGGTCAAGTTGGCCAGCAGCGCGCGCACCCCGAAGTTCCACGGCGGGCAGTTCTCGCTGCGGGCCACCCGATTGGCCAGCGTGCCGAGCCTCGGGGAGGAGATCCGAACCACATCGCCGACGTGGTGGGTGAATCCCTTGCCCTCGGCTCCCCGGTCCTCGGTCGGCGCGAACAGGGTTCCGGTGTAGAGGATCAACCCGTCGGGGTACTGGTGGTGCGGGCCCAGCGCGGCCGCGGAGAGCTCGACCGGGTCGCGGCTGATCTCGCGCATCGAGCTCAACCCGTCGAGCCGGAAACCGTCGACCCCCGCGACCTCCAGGCGCACGTCCATCTCGCGCACGTCGTCGAGGCCGAACGAGTCGTCGAACAGCCGCAGGAACGGGCCGAGCGCGGCCGAGGCGTTGTTGTCCTTGGCCTTGGGCAGCAGCAGAGCGCTGCGGCCCTCCACGTCGCGGAGGTTGACGTCGTTGCCCAGCGTGGCGCCGACGATGCTCCCGTCGCTGCGCACCGCCAGGGCGACCTCGGGCTCGGGGTTGTTCCACTCGGACCCCTCGGCGATGCCGACCTCGGCTCCGGCGCCGACGGCCGACAGCACCGGAGCCTTGGTGAAGACCTCCGGATCCGGGCCGAGACCGACCTCGAGGTACTGCGACCACAACCCATCGCGGAGCAGCACCTCCTTGACCGCCGCGGCCTCCGCCGAGCCGGGACGGACCGTCGCGAGGGCGCCGCCGATCGCGGCTTCGACCTGCGCGCGGGCCTCGGCGGCACGAGCGCTGTCCCCACCGGCGCGCTCCTCGATGACCCGCTCCAGCATGCTCTTCACGAACGTCACGCCCGCGGCCTTGAGCACCTGGAGATCGGCCGGGGCGAGCAGCCGCGGTCCCGCACCACCCGCGAGGGTCTCGGTCAGCACCTCGGCCAGTGACCAGGACTTGCGGGCCGCGGCCGTGCGGGCCAGCCCGGCCGGTTCCGGGTGTTCGAGCAGATCTGTCAGGGTCGGCGCCGTGTCGGTGAGATCCACCAGCTGATCGCCGCGCACTGCGACCACCGCGGGGCCCTCCTCGTCCGGATCGTGCAGGCGGCCGACCAGCACGGCCTCCTGATGATCCTGCGGCAGGGCGTCGAAGGCATCCTCGAGCAGCTTCACTTCACACCTCTCGATCAAGTTGAGCCGGAACCTATCGCTCCGAACGCCCTGCGTCGGTGTCGTCACAGGTGACCTCGGGCGCACCCGCGCGACATGATGGCCATCCGCTGATCCGGTGCCGTATCGTCTCGGACCGTCTCACTCGTTCGGGTGAGGCTGATACCGAGAACGGACCATTCCAACAGTGGGGTGAGAACCAGTGGGCTCGTCGTCGTTACCGCGTGTGCAGGGCCGTCACCGGCGCGGCAACAAGTGGCGTTATGCCGCCCCCGTCCTCGGCTACTCCGTCGCGGCCGCACTCGCGGTGGTCGCCGCGACCAGCGCTCACTACGGCCAGCTCCGATCCGAGGAGGTCGGCAGCTCGAACCTCGCCGACAACGAGCGGACCCACGTCGAACCGCGCCGCGACTACCTGCCGCCGATCAGCCGCTCCGCCGATGATGCGGGCGCCGGCGCACTGCCCGCCCCACCGGCCGCGCCCCGACTGGCGCCTCCCGCCCCGACCCAGCCGGCGAACGCCGGTCCGGAAACCACCTCGGACGAACCGGCCGCGCAGGCCGAACCGACCGAGCGCAGCTCGGAACCGGTGAGCGTCGAGCCGGCCCCGTCCGAGACCTCGACGCCGACTTCCGAGCCGACACCCACGTCCCAGCCGCCCGAGACGCCTCAGCCGACCGAGACCTCCGAGCCCGCGGAAACCTCCGAGCCGACCGAGAGCTCCGAGCCGACCAGCGAGCCCACCGAGCCCTCCACCACCGAAGAACCCCAGCCGCGGCTCCTCAAGGGCGTTGACGGGGTCGTGCACGGCCTCACCGACCCGGTGCTCGGCCTGCTGGGCTAGCGACCCGGGCCGCCCAGTGGGATCGTGATCGGGCGAAGGGGGTGCCCGTGATGGAAACGGTCGCGATCACCGGCGGCACCGGTCACCTGGGGCGCGAGCTGGTGCGCCTGCTCAAGCCCACGCACCAGGTGCGGGTCCTGACCCGCCGACCCGGAACCGACCCCGAGCTCGAGTGGGTCGCAGGCGACCTCGCCACCGGTGCGGGGATCGAGGAGCTCGTCACCGGCGCGAACACGGTCGTCCACGCGGCGACCTGGTCCCCCGCCGCGCAGCGCGGCTTCCCGCACCCGGTCGATTTCCGACGCAGCCCACCCGATGTCGACGTCGACGGGACCGAGCACTTGCTCAACGCCGCGGCGGCCGCCGGGGTGGGCCACCTGCTCTACGTCTCGATCGTGGGCGTGGACCGCCCGGCAATGCCCTACCTCCGGCTCAAGCACACCGCCGAAGAGCTGGTCAGCGTCGCCGACGTGCCCTGGTCGATCGCGCGGGCAACTCAGTTCCACTGGTTGTTGGACCGGATGCTCGGGCGAGCTTCCCGGATGCCGGTGATCGCGTTGCCCGGCGGGCTGCCGGTGCAGCCGGTCGACCAGCGCGACTTCGCGGCCGACCTGGTCGACTGCATCACCGCAGGGCCGTCCGGCCGACGCGCGGACTTCGGCGGGCCCGAAGTGCTCACGCTGCGCGAAGCCCTGGACACCTGGCGCGCGGTGCGCGGCGGCGGCAAGCGCGTCTTCGAGTTCCCGGCGCCGAAGCGCTTCCGCCGCATCGCGGGCGAGTGGACCTGCCCCGACCAGCGGCGCGGAACGACGACCTGGGCGGAATGGCTGCGCGACCACCCCGCCCAGTAGCTCGCCGTCTCGTCAGACGATCTTGACCAGCATCTTGCCGGTGTTGTCACCGCGCATCAGGCCGAGGAAGGCGTCCGGCGCGTTGCGCAGGCCCTCCACCACGGTCTCCCGATAGGTGATCTTGCCGTCGCGCAGCCAAGCCCCGACCTCGTTGAAGAACTGGTCCTTGAGGTGCGCGCGATCCATCACGATGAAGCCCTCGATCTTGAGCCGCTTCTGCACGATCATCGCCATGTTGCGCGGACCCGGCTGCGGCGTTTCCGCGTTGTACTGCGAGATCATGCCGCACTCGGCGAGCCTGCCGAAGTCGTTCATCACCGAGATCGCGGCTTCCAGGTGCTCGCCGCCGACGTTGTCGAAGTAGACGTCGATGCCCTCGGGCGCAGCCGCCTTGAGCTGCTCGACGACCGGGCCGTCGTGGTAGTTGAACGCCTCGTCGAACCCGACCTCGTCGAGCAGGTAGCGAACCTTCTCCGCCGAACCCGCGCTGCCGATGACCTTCTTGGCCCCGCGCAGCTTGGCGATCTGCCCCGCCAGCGACCCGACCGCTCCGGCAGCGCCGGAGATGAACACCACGTCGCCCTCCTGCTGCGCGGCGACGTCGGCCAGGCCGACGTAGGCGGTCATGCCAGGCATTCCCAGCACGTAGAGGTAGGCGCCCAGCGGAGCCGCCGAAGCATCGACCTTGGTGGCGTGCTTGCCGGAGACCACCGCGTAGTCGCGCCAGCCGAGGTTGTGCAGCACGTGGTCACCGGGAGCGAAGCCCTCGGCGTTGCTCTCGACCACCTCACCGACCGCGCCGCCCTCGAGCGGCGCACCGACCTGGAACGGCGGGACGTAGGACTTGCCCTCGTTCATCCGGCCGCGCATGTAGGGGTCGACGCTCATCACCAGGTTGCGGACGAGCAGCTCGCCTTCCCCGGGCTGAGGTGCCTCGACCTCGGCGATGTCGAAGTTGTCCATCGTCGGCCAGCCCTTCGGCCGGGACGCGAGGCGAATTTCCAAGCCCTTGCTCATCGAAATGCTCCCTACGAAAACGGTGCTCTGGTCCGACCATACGTCTACCGGAACGCCCTCCTCCGCCTCCCTCCGGAGCGGAAGCGGGCTCAATCGCGCCGCGTGCGCCCGCGGGCGCGCAACGCGACGTTGGGCAGCTCAGGTGCCGCCAGCGGTGGGCCGTCGTAGCCGCGCACGATCCCGAAGCGAGCCGCATCGTCCTCGTCTACCCGGCTGCGTTCCCAGGTCGCGCGCGCCTCGGCGACCTCGTCGTGGCTGCGCCCGACGAAGTTCCACCACATCACGATCTGCTCCTCGAACGGCACCCCGCCGAGCAGCAGCGCCCGCCCCGGACCGACGGCGATCTCCGCGCATCCCAGGCCCGCGTAGAGCATTTCGCCGGTGGCAACCTCGTGGCCGTTCACGACTAGCCCGTCGGACAGCGCGAGCACCGCGTGCTCGAAGTCCCGCCGGACCGGCACCCGCAGCTCAGCTCCCGGATTCACGGTGATCTCCGCGCCGATCAGCGGCGTGTAGGTGCGCGCCGGCGAGCTAGCCCCGAGCAGCTCACCCATGATCACCGTCACGTGCCCTTCCGGTGTGGGCACCTCGGGCAGATCGCCGTGGTGCTCGAAGTGCGGGTCGATCGCGCGCCTCTCGGCGGGCAGCGCGACCCACAGCTGGGCGCCGTGCAGGATCGGCGAGTGGTCGCTCGGCGATTCCTCGGAGTGCGAGATCCCGTTCCCCGCGGTCATCAGGTTGAGCTCACCAGGCCGGATGAGCTGCGCGTTGCCGAGGCTGTCCCGGTGCAGCACCTCGCCCTCGAGCAGCCAGCTGACCGTCTGCAGACCGGTGTGCGGGTGCGGAGGCACCTGCATGCCCGCTTGACCGGCGATGTCGGCCGGACCGTAGAAGTCGGCGAAGCACCAGGCCCCGACCATGCGCCGATCGCGGTTGGGCAAGGTGCGGCCGACCATCAGCGCGCGCGGGCCGCCCAGCGGGACGGTGCGCGGGCGAAGCAGCTCCGGCTCGGGGTCGGCGGCGGCCACGCCTCCGCAGCGGAGCTCGGCCGGCTCCCGTTCAACGTTGCTCACGCCCACAGCCTCTCGCATCGGTGTTGAGCGTGCACAATCGCGCACGGCACAACTCATCGTCCAGGGGAGGTCGGCAACGTGAGCGCAGAACCCGAGGTCGTCGACAACGCCGACGAGAGCCGCTTCGAGATCCGCGTCGACGGCAGCACGGCCGGCTTCGCCGAGTACAAGCTCTCGCCGGAGAAGATCGCTTTCACCCACACCGAGATAGACGAGTCCTACTCCGGCCGAGGGCTGGCGGGCGCGCTCGTGCGGTCCGCGCTCGACGACGTCTCCTCCCGCGGGTTGGCGGTGCTGCCGTTCTGCCCGTACGTGCGCAGCTGGATCGCCAAGCACCCGGACTACGTCGACCTCGTCCCGGCCGATCAGCGCGCGCGCTTCCACCTCGAATAGTCCACTGTGTCCGGTTGGCGACCTCGACGTTCGGCGTATCCTGGTGACCGAACGTCCGTCCTACGCGATCGGAGTCGACTCGTGCCTGCTGATACCTCCACGCCGCCCCTCCGCCGCCTGGGCCGCAACGGCCCGCTGGTCAGCGCCATCGGGTACGGCGCGATGGGGCTCTCCGGGGTTTACGGCGCCGCTGACGACGCCGAGTCGTCCAGGATGCTGGAGCAGATGCTCGACGCCGGGGTGAACTTCCTGGACACCGCCGATGTTTACGGCCAGGGTCACAACGAGGAGCTGATCAGCGGGCTCCTGGCCAAGCGGCGCGATGACGTGGTGCTGGCCACCAAGTTCGGCGCGGACAAGGACACCGGTGGGGGCCGTCCCGAGTACGTCCGGCGAGCCGTGGACGCGAGCTTGTCCCGGCTGGGCATCGACAGCATCGACCTGTACTACCTGCACCGCCTGGATCGCAGCACGCCGATCGAGGAAACGGTCGGCGCGATGGCCGAGCTGGTGACCGCGGGGAAGATCGGGCACATCGGACTCTCCGAGGTCGGCGCCGAGACGCTGCGGCGGGCCCACGCGGTGCATCCGGTCACCGCCGTGCAGCAGGAGTACTCGCTGTTCACCCGCGATCCCGAAGCGTCGCTGCTGCCCGCCCTTCGGGAGTTGGGCGTGAGCCTGGTGGCCTACTCGCCGCTCGGCCGCGGCGTTCTCACGGGGGCGTTCAGCGACGTCTCCGATGTGGAGAACCTCGAGGAGCGCGCCCAGCGCTACCCGCGGTTCGAGGCCGAGAGCCTCCGGCGCAACATCGAGCTCACCCGACCGCTGCGCGAGCACGCCGAGCGGCTGGACCTCACGCCGGCTCAGCTGGCCCTCGCCTGGCTGCTGGCCCAGGGCGAGGACGTCGTGCCCATTCCGGGGAGTCGGCGGATCGAGCGGGTTCGGGAAAACATCCGCGCCTCCACCGTCGAGCTCGACCCGGCGCTGATCGCCGAGCTCTCCGACCGGTTCCCGCCGGGCGCGGCCGCGGGCGAGCGCTACCACCCCTCGGGCATGGCTCGCTTGGACCAGTAGTCAGGCGGCGACCGCCCCGAACAGGACCCCGAGCACGTAGGTGAAGGCCGCTGCTCCCGCCCCGATGGCCAGTTGCCGGAGGGCGCGGGGCAGCGGCCCCGCCCCGGAGAGCACCCCCACTGCCGCGCCGGTGAGCAGCAGGGCGATGCCGACGAGCACCACGGCGACCAGCACGGCCGGACCACCGGAGAGTCCGACGGCGAACGGCAGCACCGGGACCAGCGCACCGGAGGCGAAGAACGCGAAGCTCGCGACCGCCGCCTTGAGGCCCGTCCCGACCACCTCGTGCTCGTCCTCGGAGCGAGGAGCGGGAGCCGAGGGCTTCGGGTCCTGCAACAGCGCGTCGGCACGGCGCCGCGCCTCCTGCTCGGTCATGCCGCGAGCGCGATAGACCAGCGCGAGCTCGTTGGCGTCCACGTCCAGGTAGGGAACGACAGCGCGGGCCTGCGGGTTCGGCGTCGCAGCGGCGAGCAGCTCGCGCTGCGACCGCACCGAGATGAATTCGCCCGCCCCCATGGACAAGGCACCGGCCAGCAGCCCGGACAGCCCGGTCAGCAGCACCGTCGAGGTGGGCACGTTGCCACCGATCACCCCGAGCACCAGCGCGAGGTTGCTGACCAGCCCGTCGTTGGCGCCGAAGACCGCCGCCCTGAACGATCCGGACACCTGCGCTCGTCCTCGGGCGGCGAGGGCGCGGACGACCTCCTCGTGGATGCGCTCGTCGGCTGCCATCGAAGCGGGAACGTCCTGGTCGTAGTGATAGGGCGAGCGGCTTTCCGCGCGCTGGGCCAGCGCGAGCACGAAGACCGAGCCGAACCGTCGGGCCAGGGCGACCAGCACGCGCATCCGCACCTGGCCGCGACGTCGCCTGCCGACGTCGTCGCCGAGCAGCTCCTCCCAGTAGCGCGCGTGTCGTTCCTCGGCCTCGGCCAGCCCGAGCAAGATCTCGTGCTCCTCGCCTCCCCGGCGGGCTGCGAGCTCCCGGTAGACCGCGGCCTCTTCGCGTTCGTCGGCCAACCGGCGTCGCCACCGCCGCACCGCGCGCGGGCCGGAGCTGGTCGGCCGATGAGGGTTCCCGTCGTGCACGCGATCACCTTCGCAACACCGGCGCCCCGCCACCACCCGACATCCGAGGCCGCGCCCCTCCGGTGCACATCGTTGAAGGTTCTACGGCATAGTCGGGGTACGGACCTTCCCAATCGCTCAGGGAGAGAAACCACCATGACCGAAGCGACCGATCTCGGACAGATCGCCGGCGACTACACCATCGACGCCGCCCACTCCAGGCTCGGATTCGTTGCCCGGCACGCGATGGTCACCAAGGTTCGCGGCCAGTTCACCGACGTCGAGGGCCAGATCCACGTCGACGCGCCCAACCCCGAGCGATCCTCGGGCACCGTCCGGATCAAGGCGGCCAGCATCAACACCCAGCAGGAAGACCGCGACGCGCACTTGCGCACCGGCGACTTCTTCGACGTCGAGAACCACCCGGAAATCACCTTCGCCAGCCGATCGGTGCAGGACAAGGGGTCGAACAACTACACCGTCACCGGGGACCTAACCATTCGCGGGACCACCAGGCCGGTGGAGTTCGACCTGGAGTTCACCGGGCTCGCCCGCGATCCGTTCGGCAACTTGCGCGCCGGGTTCGAGGGATCGACGACGATCAACCGCAAGGACTGGGGCCTGTCCTGGAACGCCGCCCTGGAGACCGGCGGTTGGCTGGTGAGCGACAAGATCACCGTGGAGCTGGACGTGTCGGCGATCAAGAACGCGTGATCGCGGCGCGCACCGCACCCATCACGACCGGTGCCGGTGCGCTGCGGTCATCGCTTCCGGTGCGCTCCCGCGACGCGCCGACCCGATCGTGTGGCAGCGGCGCGACGCGGTCAAGGTAGGGTCCTCTCCGACGTCGACCGGACGACGGAGGCTTACTGCACATGGACCGCAAGGCCGTGATCGTGGTTGTGGTGCTGCTGGTGATCGTCGGTGGCTCGCTGCTGGTGCGCGACCCGGTCGCGGCGGCCACCGGCGTGCGCACCGCGGTCGAATACGTCGTAACCGGGGTCACGACGGTGATCAACGCGCTGACGAAGTTCTTCGAGGCGCTCTTCCAAGCCAAGTGAGCCGTCCCGCCGCCCGCGGCGGGTCCGGCGCGGCTCGACATCGGTCCCGCACGCGGTCCCGTCCCATGCGGACCGAGGCACGTCTCGCCGGGCCGGACCGACAGCACGCGGACGCTTAGGGGGTACCCGTGTCCTCCCGGGAACTCGTCGTGCTCGGCACGGCCAGCCAGGTGCCGACGCGCAGGCGCAGCCACAACGGCTACCTGCTGCGCTGGGACGGAACCGGGTTCCTGTTCGATCCGGGCGAAGGCACCCAGCGGCAGATGACCCACGCCGGGGTCAGCGCGCACGACGTCCACCACCTGTGCCTGACCCACTTCCACGGCGACCACTGCCTCGGGGTCCCCGGCGTGGTGCAGCGGCTGTCCCTGGACCGGGTTCCCTACCCGGTCCACGCGCACTACCCGGCCGCCGGTGCCGAGCACTTCCGGCACCTCCGCTACGCCTCCGCTTTCGACGAGGTCGTGGATCTGCGCGAGCACCCGATCGTGCGCGGTGGCCAGCTCGGCGAGGGCCGGTTCGGCGTGCTGCGCGCGGTCGCTCTCGAGCACCGCATCCCCGCGTTCGGGTACCGGGTCGAGGAACCCGAGCGCAGGCGCATGCTTCCCGACGAGCTGGCGAGGCTGGGCGTGCGCGGACCGGACGTCGGCCAGTTGCAGCGCGAGGGTTCGCTGCGCGTCGGCGACCGCACGGTTCGGCTGGACGAGGTCAGCGAGCTCCGGCCGGGTCAGCGCTTCGCCTTCGTCATGGACACCCGGTTGTGCGAAGGCGTCTTCGAACTCGCACGCGGCGCCGACATGCTGGTCATCGAGTCGACCTTCCTCGACGTCGACGCGAAGCTGGCCGAGCAGTACCGGCACCTCACCGCGGCGCAGGCCGCCAGGGTCGCCGCGGAGTGCGGCGTGCGGTGCCTGGTGCTCACGCACTTCTCGCAGCGCTACCCGGATTCGCGCGCGTTCCACGACGAGGCCGCGGCGATCTTCGGCGGCACGGTCGTGGTGGCCGAGGACCTCCAGCGGATCCCGCTCCCACCGCGTCGCTGACCCCGCGCGAACGTCGGTGGAGCGGCGGACCCGCGTCCGGTCTCCTAGACTCATCAGCCGCGTTGCCGTTCTTCCGGCGATGCCCGAAGCGTCCACGAACCGTTCCGAGGTGACGGTATGACCAGTGCCGATGTTCTGGCCGACGCGTTCAGCCGGGTTCGAGGCGCGGTCCACGAGGCCGTGGCCGGGCTGGACGAAGATCAGCTGGCTCACCAGGTGACCCCGGAGACGAACTCGATCGCGTGGTTGGTCTGGCACCTCACCCGCGTCCAGGACGATCACGTCGCCGATGCCGCGGAGACCGAGCAAGTGTGGCAGGCGCAGGGCTGGGCGGATCGGTTCGGACTCGACCTCGACGACGAGGACACCGGCTACGGGCACGCGCCCGAGCAGGTCGCCCTCGTGCGCGCCTCCGAGGAGCTGCTGACCGACTACTACGACGCCGTGCACGAGCAAACGCTGGCGTTCATCAAGGACCTCGCCGACGAGGACCTCGACGAGGTGATCGACGCGAGCTGGTCACCGCCGGTCACCCTAGGAGTCCGCCTGGTCAGCGTGGCCGCCGACGACCTGCAGCACGCCGGTCAGGCCGCACTCCTCAACGGAATCCTCACGCGCGCCGCCTGACCAGCCGACCTCACGCAGGGTGGCCAAGTTCGCCGGTTTTGCCGCAGAATCGGTGCATGAGCGAACGCAAGCCGCCTGGCGTCACGTTCGAATCGTGGGTGGACCGGCAGATCCGGACCGCCCAGGAACGCGGCGACTTCGACAACCTCCCCGGCGCGGGCGAACCGCTCCCGGGCGCGGGAGAGACCGTCGACGAGAACTGGTGGATCAAGGACTACATCCACCGCGAGGGGATCTCCGGTGATGCGCTGCTCCCGCCGCCGCTTCGGTTGCGCAAGGAGATCGAACGGCTGCCGGACACCGTCGCCGAGCTGACCACCGAGCAGGCGGTCCGCGACGCCGCGCACGAGCTCAACCGTCGAATCGCCGAGCACCTGCGCGCCCCCATCGGTCCGCAGATCGCGATCGCGCCGGTGGATGTCGAAGGCCTCGTCGAGCGCTGGCGCGCCGACCGCCCGCGCCGTGCTCCCGCACCCGTTCCCGAGGTCGGCGAGCCGCCGAGGCCGAAGCCTCGGTGGTGGCACCGGTTCCGGCGGTGAACGCCGGCCCGACGCGCGCGGGCCCGTGCGAGCGAGACCACCGACGTCCACAGAGGATCCGGCGTTCCGGCTCGTCGTCCGCCGTACCGCACGCGCGTTGACCGGTACCGGAGTCCGCGCGATCCTGGGATCGTTCGGTCGGGAAACCGCATTCGGGTGGCGGACATGAGCACGATGATCGGAGTCCTGGTGCACTCGCAGCACCAGGAGCGACTCCGCGAGTCCGCCCGCTCCCCTGCCGACGTCGCGCTGCGCTGGGCCACCTACCGCGAACCGCCACAGGTCCCGGACAGCTTGCGGGAACTCCTCGCTGCCGAACCAGCGGGATTGCTGCTGGACGCGCAGGCGACCGATACCGCGCGCGAACTCCTCCCGGACTGGCTTCCGGTCGGCACCCTCCGACCCACCACAGCGGACCTGGCCCTGGCGTTCGCCCGAATGCGCGCGCTGTTCCCGCAGCATCACACCGCGAGCGTGGACGGCTTCACCCAGGCCGAGGTCGACGAGATCGCCCGTGCGCTCGACCTGACGGCCACCGCAGCTGATGGCCCGGTCTCCGAGCTCGTGGCGCGCCACCGCGAGGCGCTGCGCGGTGGCGCCGTGACTTTCACCGCACGACCCGAGGTCGACGAGGAGCTCGGCGCCGACGCGGCCGTCATCGCGCTCGAACCGACCGCGGGCGCGATCCGCGCCGCGCTGCGCGAGCTCCTGTCGCAGGTGGACGTCTGGCACGCGGAGGGACTGCGCACCGCGGTCGGGCTCTTCCAGGTGCGCGATGGGGACGACTCCGCGAGGAGCCGTGCGGGCCTGCGGGAGATCCTGCTGCGCGACCCGGCGCTGTCGGGCGCGTGGGTCGAGAACCACGGCCGGCGCGGGCTGATCGTCTTCGCGCACCAAGCCCTGCTGGAGCGGGCCACCCAGGCCTGGCGAGCGGTACCCGCGTTGCAGGACGCCCAGCGCGAGCTCGGCGTCCGCGCGGCAGCGGGCTTCGGCATCGGCACCTCGGTGCGCGCAGGCGCCTCGCTGGCCGAGCGAGCCCTCGTGCGCGCCGCGGCCGAGGAACAGCCTTGCGGCTTCCTGGTCCAGGACAGCGGAACCATCATCGGCCCGATCGGCGGTGGCCACCGAACGCGGTATTCCTACCGCGACCACGGCGCGGCCCTGGAGCGCCTCGCCGCCGAGGCCGGCCTGAGCGCCACGACGCTGTCCCGTCTCGTGGCGCTCGAGCGGGAGGTGCGCGGGCGGGCGCTCGCGCCCAGCGATCTCGCCGCGCTCCTCGGCATCACCGATCCCAGCGGGCGCAGGCTCATCCGCAAGCTCCAAGCCGCGGACCTCGTCACTTCCGAGGGGAGCGCGCACGCCACTCGGCGCGGTCGCCCCACGAGGCTCTACCGGCTGCGGCTGACAGACATGCTCGACTCGAGCGCTTAGCGCCGAGCCCGGGACCCGCACCCGGCCGAACTGTCCCCGCGCGGGTGGTTCCGCACTTCGGCTCCACCTCGACGGACCAGGGACGACGAACGGCGTCCAGCACCGGGGTTCGCCTCACGCGCACCCTCGCGAACCTGCTCGCCCGCTGATCGCCGAGCCCAGCGGCCCGACCTCCGATCGGCAAGGTACGGCAAATCCGTTGACAAGCTTGCGCAAGTTTGGCGAGTATTTGACGGCCCGGCCACACGGCCGGGTGAGAACACGTACGCGGAGGAACGATGGCGCCGACCTTGACCGATGTGGCCAAGCAGGCCGACGTCGCGCTGTCCACGGCCTCGCGCGCGTTCAGCGATCCGCAGCGGCTCGGTCCGGAAACCTTGCGCAAGGTCCTCTCCGCCGCGCAGGAGCTCGGCTACCAGTCCGCCGCGAAGCAGTCCGACGCGCAGGCCGGTGGGTCGACGGTTGCGATGGTCGTTCCCGACATCGCCAACCCGGTCTACGGAACCCTGGTCAAGGCGGCGCAGGGCGAAGGCCGGCGGCGCAAGCAGACGCTGGTCCTGCACGACACCGACCGCGATCCCGAGCGCGAACGAGAGGCGATCGCGCACCTGCGCAACGAGGTCGCCGCGATCGTGCTCTGCTCCTCGCGCTTGCCCCCGGACGAGATCGCCGAGCTGTGCGGCACGACGCCGGTGGTGCTGGTCAACCAGGAGGTCGAGGGAGTCGACTGCGTGCTCGGCGATGCGGCCGAGGGGCTGCGCCAGGCGGTGGACTACCTGGCCGCGCTCGGGCACTCGAAGCTCGCGTTCGTCCCGGGCTCGCCGCAATCCTGGTCCACACCCCGGCGCATCGAGTTGATCCGCTCGTTGAGCGCGGAGGCCGGACTGGACCTCGAGGTCCTCAACTGGCGCGCCGAGACCGTCTCGGCGGGCACCGCGGTGGCCGCGAGCGTGCTCGCCACGGGTGCGACGGCCGTGATCACGCACAACGACCTGGTGTCCTTCGGTGTGATCAAGGGCGCCCGAGCACTGGGCGTGGAGGTCCCCACCGGCCTGAGCGTCATCGGTATCGACGACGTGGCGCTGACCGAGGTCTCCAACCCCTCGTTGACCAGCATCTCCATCCCGTGGGCAAAGGCAGGCGCCCTCAGCATGGAGCTTCTCGGCGAGATCCTCTCCGGCCACCGGACGGCGCCCCGCACCCAGCTGCTCCCCGCGCAGCTGGTGGTGCGCGACTCGACCGCGCCCGCTCCGCGCTGATCCCGTCCCACCACCGCACGATTGGCCGCTGATGAAACGTCTTTCCGCCAGCACGACTCCGCTCTCCGCGCGGCACCACCAGCGCGAGCTCGGCACGCCCGGGATCGTCCACATGGGACTCGGCAACTTCCACCGAGCGCATCAGGCCGTGCACACCGCGCGGGCGCTCGCGCACGCCGACGGCCCGTGGTCGATCCTCGGCGTGGCGAACTCCTCGGCCGCGGTCGCCGAGGCCATGCGGGAGCAGGACATGCGCTACGGCGTCGTGCAGATCTCCCCGGAGAAGACGCGGGTCGAGGTTCCTGCGGTGCACGCCGACGTACTGGTGGCCACTGCACAGCCGGCGGCGGTGGCCGAAGCGCTGGCGGCACGGCAGACCCGCATCGTCACCCTGACCATCACCGAGAAGGGCTACACCTACTCACCCCGGCACGGAGGGCTCGACCTCGACCACCCCGACGTCCAGGCCGATCTGCGCAGGGACGCGCCCACCACAGCGGTCGGCAGGCTGGCTCGCGCGATGCAACGGCGCGCGGCCACGCACGCCGAGCCCATCTCGATTCTCAGCTGTGACAACCTGATGGGCAACGGTGACCTGACCGGTAGGCTGGTGCGCGAGTTCGCCGCGCAGTTGCCCGAGACCGAGCGCGCGGAGCTGCTCGATTACCTGGACCGGCGGGTGAGCTTCCCGAATTCCATGGTGGACCGGATCGTGCCCGCGACCACCGACAGCTACCGGCGAGCCGTGGCAGAGCTGCTCGGGCTGCGCGACGAGGTGCCGGTCCCCGCGGAGCCGTTCAGCATGTGGGTGCTGGAAGACCGCTTCGCCGCGGGGCGGCCGGCGTGGGAACACGGCGGCGCCACCTTCACCACCGACGTCGCTCCCTACGAGCTGCTGAAGCTGCGACTGCTCAACGGGACTCACTCGATGCTCGCCTACCTGGGCGCGCTGTCGGGGTGCGACCTCATCGCAGAATCCACCAACATGCGGCACATCGCTGACGCCGCCCGCCGCGCGATCTTCGACGACTACCTGCCGACCTTCACCGCCCCGGCCGGCGTGGACGTCGAGAACTACGCGGCACAGCTGTTCACCCGCTGGGCGAATGGAGCACTGGGACACCGCACCAGGCAGGTCGGCTCCGACGGGTCGACGAAGCTGGCTCAGCGCGTGCCGGACCCCGCACTGCACCACCTGCGCAACGGGAGGATGCCGCACCACCTCGCCTTGACCGTTGCGGCCTACCTCTGCTGCATGGCACCGCCCGAGGGGTTCGAAGCAGGCCCGCACGCCGCGGCCATGGTCGATCCGGCCCGCGAACGACTTCGAGCCGCCGCCACGTCCACCAACGCCGAGGAATTCGTCGCCGCAGCGCTGCGCGACGGCCTGCTCGGCGAGGAGCTCGCCGAGCACACCGACTTCCGGCGGCGGGTCGCCGAGTTCGTCGACCTGATCGCCACCCACGGAACGGCCGCGGCCAGCGCGGAGGCACAGCAGGCGGGGTAGACCAACCCGCTGCCCGGAAAAGATTGCGTGGACGATGACCGAACAACGAAGTTCAACGGTGGACACGACCAGCGCACCCGCAGAACCCGACCCGAAGGCGGTACGGCGGGCGGCCTGGGCCGGCCTGATCGGCACCACGCTGGAGCAGTACGACTTCGTGATCTACGGCACGGCGTCAGCACTGATCTTCAGCAACCTCTTCTTCCCGAACATCTCCCCCGTGGCCGGTGTGCTGGCCAGCTTCAGCGCCTACGCGGTGGGATTCGCCGCGCGTCCCCTGGGCGGACTGTTCTTCTCGCGGTTCGGCGATCGCCTCGGCCGCAAGTGGGTACTGGTCGCGACCCTGCTCTTGATGGGCGGCTCGACCTTGGCGATCGGATTGCTGCCCACGTTCGGGCAGGTCGGGCTGCTGGCGCCGATCCTGCTGGTGATCTGCCGGTTCTTCCAGGGCGTGGGCGCAGGCGCCGAACAAGCCGGCGGAGCCACACTGCTCACCGAGACCGCTCATCGGCGCACCCGGGGCAGGATGGCCTCGCTGGTCATGACCGGAGCCGCGCTGGGCACCGCGCTCGGTGCCATCGCTTGGATCCTCGCCCAGATGCTGCCGCACGACGCGCTGATGAGCTGGGGCTGGCGTCTGGTGTTCGGGTCCAGCCTGCTGGTGACCATCGCCGCGCTGATCATCCGGCGCAAGCTCAACGAGAGCCCGGTGTTCCAGGAGCTCAAGGAGCACTCCAACGAGGCCAGCGCACCGGTCGCCGAGACCTTCAAGCACGGAAGGCGCCCGTTCCTGCTCGCGTTCTTCATGAACGTCGGATCCAACGCCCAGTCCTACACCTACCAGGTGTTCATGGCGTCCTACCTGGTTTCCACCGTCGGCGTCGACGAGGCCTTCGTGCCGAAGGTGCTGTTCGTGGGCGCGCTCTGCGGCGGCGCGGCGGCGTTCGGATTCGGCGCGCTGTCCGATCTGATCGGGCGCAAGCGCGTCTACTCGACCATCATGGGCGCGCTCGTGCTCCTGCCGGTGCCGACGTTCGTGGCGCTCAACACCGGTTCGCCGGTGGCGATCACGGTGGCGATCATCGTGGGATTCATCCTGGCCTGCCACGGCTCGGTGGGCGTGCAGATGAGCTACTTCCCGGAGCTGTTCGGCAGCCGCTACCGCTACGCCGGCGTGGCGCTGAGCCGCGAGTTCTCCGCAGTCGTCGGCGGCGGTATCGCCCCGCTGATCTGCGCGGGCCTGATGGCCGCCTTCGGCGGTTCCTGGATCCCGGTCGCCATCTACATGATGGTGATCATGGCGGTCAGCTTCGCCGCTTCGCGAATGGCGCCGGAGACCGTCGACCGCGACCTGTCGGTCGTCCAGGACGCGCGGTAGTTCGTCCAGCGCACGGCGGGCACCGGTCGACCTGTCCGGTGCCCGCCGGCGTTCTCACTCCTCCAGCGCGAAACGCAGGTACCGCCGCGCCGAGCGCTGGACGATCTCGTGAGCTCCGGTGGGAATCACCGTGCCCCACCACGCCCCGTAGAGCGCGTCGAACTGGTAGGGCTCCAGCATCTCGGCCGCCCGGCGAACGACGCTCGGGCGTTCCGGGATCAGGTTCGGGTAGCTGTACATGAACGCCACGTGCGTGCGATCCGGGATGACCTGCACGATGTCGCCGCTGTAGAGCGCGCCCTCTCCCGTCGCGTCGTGCAGCACCGTGCCACCGGCGAAGTGCACGCCGAGGTTGATCAGCGTCAGCCCGGGTGCCAGCTCCTTGGTCGCGCCCTCCCAGAACTCGATCGAGGAGTCGGGACGGCCCACCCACTGCCGGTCGTCGGCGTGGAGGTGCACGGGCACGTCGAAGGCATGCGCCCACTCCACCATGGTCGTGTAGTAGTGCGGATGGCTGATCGCGATCCCGGCCAGGCCGCCTCGCTCGTTGATCGCCTCGACGATCTCGTCGTTGAGGAACGCGGTGCAGTCCCACAGCACGTTGCCGGCCTCGGTGGGTATCAGCAGCGCGCGCTGCCCGATGCCGAGCTTGGGTTCGCAGCCCACCCCCAGCAGAGCACCTTCCTCCCGCAGCACCGGGTTGTGCCCGAGGCGGATGGATTCCAGGTCGGTCCAGCTCTGCCCCTCCAGCGGCACGTACTGCCGCTCGTCCAGGCAGATCGGGCAATCCGCGCGCGTCTGCCCGTACTGGGTCCCGCACGTCACGCAGATCGGCAACGACGTCGCGCCCATGGCGTTCCTCCCGCATCGGTTGGGCACGACCACGCTACCGCTGGTGAGCGACGCTCGGCAGGCGGACAATGCGAGCATGTGCCGGAGCATCAAGACCCTTCGCCCACCTTATGCCGAGCAGGTCACGGAGGACGACGTCCACGCGGCCGCGCTGCAGTACGTTCGCAAGATCTCCGGGTTCCGAGCACCGGCGGCGCACAACGCGGAGGCCTTCGAACAGGCAGTTGACGAGATCGAGCGGACGACCTCCCGCCTCCTGGAGTCCCTGCAGGTGCGCGGCCGATGACCGGTGAGCGCCCGCGGACGAGGCCTCGCCACCGACCCGGGTTGGCGCCCGTGCCGATGGCGAGGCGCCTCGCTCGTCGCGCGCGCCATCTCCGCTCTGGAGTTGTCAAGCAGCCGTAACGGCGCGCGTCCGCGAACCGGCGCCGACCCGCGGCGCGAGCGAACCTGCATCCGTCATTCATCCGCGAAGGCGTCGAACGGCGGAGCTCGCTTCGAGCAACGTCGAGCATTCACGAACAACCCCAGTGCACCTGGCGACGGCGAGAAGCGCACCGGGCTGATCACCGGTCCCCGATCGAATCCCGACCGCCCCCAGCGAATTCGCGTCCACATGACGCCGCCTCCTGCTCCGAAACCGTGCTGCCGAACCGACACCACCGACGTTACGGAGCGCGCGCGGGACGCACATTGGCCGTTCGGACATACTTCTCGGCCGAGACTTCCGCCGCGCGGGATCGCTCCCGGGTCAGCGCGGCAGCCACAGCTCGACCCTGGTGCCGTCGTCGGTGGACGTGGCGGCCAGAGTTCCGCCCAGGCGTTCGGTGTCGTCCCGCAGCTCTCGGAGCGCCTCCTCGTCGGGGCGCCCGGGGAGGTGGCCGTGGTCGCGCACGATCAAGCGCGTTCCGGCGGGGCGGTGCTCCAGCCCGATGCGCACGCGCTGCGGCCGCGCGTGCGAGCGCACCTCGACGAGGGCGCGTTGCACCACGCGGTGGACGGTCCGACCGGCTTCAGCGCTGAGCTCGCCGGCTCCGGAAACCGCGACGGTGCACGGGATCGCGGTGTCGCGCTCGAACTCGGCGGCGATCACCGGAAGCTGGTCCGGACTCGCCGGGGCCCCGTCGGACTCGTCGGCTTCGCCCGGTTCGGGCGGCGCGTGCTCGGCGTGCACCGCCGGTTGGCCCTCCGCTCGACCTCCGCGCACGTAGACGCCGATCAGGAAGCAGGCGAGCGCGCCGACCTCGATCAGCAGCACCGATCCCGGCGAGCGCTGCGAGCCGGCGGTCTGCGCGAAGTACAGCGCGACCAGGTACGGCGCGGTGAGCACCAGGCTGCCCGGCATCGGCAGCCACAACGCGGCCACGCCTGCCACCAGGTAGCCGCCGATGAACGCGCCACCGGTCGGTTCGTCATGCCAGACCAGCAGCAGCGACCAGAGCATCAGCAGCAAGACCACCGCTACCGCGCCGATCCGGCGCGTGCGTTGCCCAGACACGTCGACAACCTATCGAAGTGCGACGTGCGACGCGATCTGCCTTGCGGCTAATCGCCAAGCGCCGGGCGCCGTCGGCGACCAGGGCAGTTGGAGCCCTCGTGCACCGGGCGGATCGCTCGTCCATCGCCCCCGCGCATGATCGACCGCATCGCAGGCGAACGCGCCAAACGTCCTTTTCCCGGTGCACCGCGCCTTCCCGGCCGGGTGCCAGCGGTCGGGCGGTTCCGACCGTCACAGCATGGGGAGCAACAGGCGCCGCACCTCCTCGCGCCACCCGTCCTCCAGGCGCCGCAGGGGCATGCCGCGCTGCCGAGTCAGGTGGTGAACCAGCGGGGTGTCCAGCCGGGCCAGCAGGCATTCGGCGGTCAGCTCGGCGTCGAGGTCGACCCCGGCCGCGCGCAGCAGCACGACCACGTGCTGGCTGCGCAACCGGTGCGCGCCCACCAGGAAGCGGCGCTCCGCCGGTCCCTCCGCGGCCAGGTAGAGGTCGAAGCGGGCCGTCTCGTGGCGCAGCACCGCCGGGCCGAAGGCCAGCAGCCGCTCGACTGCCGGCGCTCCCGGCCCCAGCGGTGGCGGGCCGAACAGGAAGGCCTCCTGCAACTGCCTCTCCTCGTGGTCGAGCAACGCCACCAGCAGGCCGTTCCGATCGCCGAAGCGGCGGAACACGGTCCCCTTGCCGACCTGCGCGGCCGCGGCCACCGCATCCATGGTCAGGTTTCCCGCTCCGCATTCGGCCACGAGCTTCGAGGCCGCTTCCAGCAGCTTCGCCCGGTTGCGGACCGCGTCCGCGCGCGGTGCGCGGGCCTGGTCGACCTCGGTGAGCTCCAGCTGAACCGGGCCGCTCGACTCGTCACCGCCTGCCCCCCGGATGCCACCGCTCATGACACCAGGGTAACGCGCACCACGCCGATCTGGACCGCGGTCCGGTTGCCTGGTAGAAAACGATCCGGACCACGGTCCGAATAGCCGCCATCAAGCCCGCACCAGGAGTCATCGAGATGACCGTCAAGATCCTCGCCCTCGTCGGCAGCCTCCGCGCCGGCTCGCACAACCGCCAGCTGGCCGAGGCCGCGGCCAAGCACGCACCCGCCGGTGTCGAAGTCGAGATCTTCGAGGGCCTCGGCGACGTGCCCTTCTACAACGAGGACATCGACACCGACGGCTCTGCCCCCGCGGCTGCGACCGCGCTGCGCACCGCCGCCGAGCAGGCCGACGCGCTGCTGCTGCTCTCCCCGGAGTACAACGGCACCATGTCCGCGGTGCTCAACAACGCGATCGACTGGCTGTCCCGGCCGTTCGGCGCGGGCGCGCTCAGCGGCAAGCCCACCGCGGTCATCGGCACCGCCTTCGGCCAGTACGGGGGCGTGTGGGCCCAGGACGAGGCCCGCAAGTCCGCCGGCGTGGCCGGAGCCAGCATCGTCGAGGACGTCAAGCTCAGCATCCCCGGTTCGATGACCCGCTTCGCCGAGCTGCACCCGGCGGAGGACGCCGAGGTCGTCGAGCAGGTCGCCGAGGTGGTCGGCAAGCTGGCGACCAACACCGACGCCTGAGCCGCTCCCCTCGGCGGGAACCTCTGCGCGGGGCATCGCCGGTCCTGCGCGGAAGGTTCCCGCCGAGGGGAGCCGCGGCAGCGGCCGGGTGCCCCGTTCGACGGGCTACGGTTGCTGCGTGGTCAACAGTGGTACGAATTGGGCGAAGAACCTCACCTACCGCGCGCAGCGGCTGCACAGTCCGCGCTCGGTCGCGGAGGTGCAGGAGATCGTCGCCGGAGCCGCGCGGGTCAAGGCGCTCGGTTCCCGGCACTGCTTCAACGACATCGCCGACACCACCTCCGACCACGTCAGCCTGGCCGAGCTGCCCGCCGACGTGGTCATCGAGGACGACGTGGTCTGGGTGGGCGGCGGGATGCGCTGCGGCGACCTCGCCGACCAGCTGGCCGAGCACGGCCGCGCGCTGCACAACACGGCCTCGCTGCCGCACATCACGGTGGTCGGCGCGACGGCCACCGGCACGCACGGGTCCGGGGTCGGCAACGCCTCGCTGAGCGCCGCGGTCGTCGGCCTGGAGATCGTGCGCGCCGACGGCGAGCTGGTCCGGCTGTCCCCGCAGGACCCGGACTTCGACGGCGCCGTGGTGCACCTCGGGGCGCTGGGCGTGGTCACCCGCATCGGCCTGCGGGTCCAGCCGACCTTCGAGGTGGCCACCACCGTCCACCTCGGCCTGGACCTCGACGGGCTGCTGGCCAACTACCCGGCGATCGCGCGCTCGGCCTACAGCCTCAGCGTGTTCACCGACTGGCGCGACAACGTGCAGATCTGGGCCAAGTCGCGCGTCGGCGATCCGGTGACCACCGATTTCTTCGGAGCCACCCCGGCCGAGGTGCCCACGCACATGCTCGCCGGGCAGCCCATCGACAACCTCACCGAACAGCTGGGCGTGCCGGGGCCGTGGCACCAGCGCCTACCGCACTTCCGACCGGATTTCACCCCGAGCAACGGCGATGAGCTGCAGTCGGAGTACTTCGTGGCCGCCGAGCACGCGCCGCAGGCCCTGGCCGCGCTGCGCCCGCTGGGCGAGCGGATGGCGGGGCTGCTGCTGACCAACGAGATCCGCACCATCGCCGCGGACGACCTGTGGCTCGGCCCGACGCAGGGCGCCGATTCGGTGGCGCTGCACTTCACCTGGGCGCCCGACCAGGAGGCGGTCGAGGCCCTGCTGCCCGAGATCGAAGCCGCGCTGCGGCCCTTCGACGCTCGCCCGCACTGGGGCAAGGTGTTCACCACCGAGCCCTCCGAACTACGCCGGATCTACCCCCGGTTGGACGACTTCGCAAAGCTCGTGCGGCGTTTCGACCCGGACGGGAAGTTCGCCAACGACTACACGGCGCGGATCCTCGGGGGCCCATGACACGGCACGGCGGGCAGAACGGGTCGACGGGTCCGGTGCTGCGCCGGGCTCTGCACCTGCTGGACGCCTTCGGGCCGCAACGTCGCGCGCTGACGCTCACCGAGCTCGCGCGGCACACCGGTCTACCCGCCCCCACCGCGCACCGGATGCTGCGCGAGCTCGTGGCGTGGGGCGCGCTGGAGCGCGGTGCCGACGGTGCCTACCGGATCGGTCTGCGCATCTGGGAGCTCGGGTCGCTGGCCCCGCGCGGGCTCGGCCTGCGGGAGCGGGCGCTGCCCTCGATGGAGGACCTCTCGCAGGTGACCCGCGAGAACGTGCAGCTGGCGGTGCGCGAGGGCACCGAGGTCGTCTACGTGGAGCGCATCGCGGGAACCGCCGCGGTTCCGGTGCACACCCGGGTCGGCGGGCGGTTCGCGATGACCGCCACCGGCGTCGGCCTGGTGCTGCTCGCGCACGCGCCCGACGAAGTGCAGCAGGAGGTGCTGGTCGGGCACATCCCGCAGTTCACCGCGCGCACCGTGACCGACCCGGAGGAACTGCGGCGGATGCTCGCGCACGTGCGCACCAGCGGGTTCTCGATCAGCGACCGGCAGGTGACCACCGACGCGCTGTCGGTGGGCGCGCCTATCCACGACGTGCGCGGACAGGTGTGCGCTGCGTTGTCCCTGGTGGTGCGGTACGGCAGCGCTTCTCCGCACGCCTTGAGCCCGCTGGTGCGCACCAGCGCCCGGGCGATCTCCCGGGCGCTGGCCGACGCGGATCAGGGCAGGATCGAGTCGACGTAGCCGCCGTCGACGCGGGCTGCGGCACCGGTCGTGGCCGAGGCCAGCGGCGAGGCAAGGTAGACCACCATGTTGGCGATCTCCTCGGGCTCGATCAGGCGCTGGAGCAGCGACTGGGGCCGGTGCTCGCGCATGAACTCGCGCTGCGCCTCGTCCCACGGCAGTTCCTCGCCGACCATCTCGGTGACGAACTGCTCCACGCCGCCGGTGTGGGTGGGCCCGGCGATCACCGAGTTCACCGTCACGCCGGTTCCCGCGGCTTCCTTGGCGAATCCGCGCGAGACCGCCAGCAGCGCGGTCTTGGACATGCCGTAGTGGATCATCTCCGCCGGGATCACCACCGCCGAGTCGCTGGCGATGTACTGCACCCGGCCCCAGCCGCGGCTGATCATGCCCGGGAGGTAGGCGCGGGTGAGGCGGACCGCGGACAGGACGTTGACCTCGAAGTAGCGCCGCCAGTCGGCATCGGTGATCTCCATGGCCGGCTGCGGGCCGAAGATGCCGAGGTTGTTGACCAGAACGTCCACTTCGGGCAGTTCGCGCACCAGCTGATCGGCTCCGGCCTCGTCGGTGACATCGCCGGGCGCGGCGGTCGCGTCGGCGCCCGGCACCTCCTCGCGCACCCGGTCGATGGCGGCTTCGACGCGATCGGCAGTGCGACCGTTGATGGCCACGCGCGCGCCCGCGCGGGCCAGGCCTGCTGCGATGGCCAGCCCGATCCCCTGCGTCGATCCGGTGACCAGCGCTGTGCGTCCGCTCAGATCCAACTTCATTACGCCAGCGTATGCCGCCGCTGACGGGCGCGCCGCACACCGCCCTCCGCGCGAGTTCGCGGGCTGCGCGAAAGCCGTTGGCGCTCCACCTCGCACCGGCTGGACCAGCCGTCCGCGCGCTGCCCGACGCGGCCTCGCCGCACCTCGCGGTATCCCGCTCCGCGAGGCGCGCGGCCGCAACGGCCGACCCCGGGGACTCCGAGGGAAGCGCGCGTCGGCAGCACTGGGCCACCGGCCGCGGTAGCGGCGCCCGGGGCCGGTGGCGGGTTCCCACGCTACGGAGCGCGGATCTCCGCCCGCCGGGCCGCTTCCGCGCGGCGGAAGGGAAGTTCGGGCGCGACCCGCCCATCGTTGGAGACCTCGGTGCGCAAACCGCTCTTCGGTGCAACGCGGGTACGTCATTTGCCGCGGAGGTCGCACGACGCAGCGGCAGCGGATCCCGAAAGCGGTTTCGGTCCCTTGTACCGGCAGTGCGCGGGTGGCAAGACTGGTGAAAGCCGTGGGCGGCCGCAGCTGAACCCGGGAACCGGCCGGTCGCCCACGCGGTCCCAGCGACGTTGACAAAGGGGTCGGCGCGATGACGGTAGTACCGGAATTGGAACCCACGACGGGCGATGCGGGCGATCGACGGCCGCCCACGGCGGCCGGGAAGGTCCTTGCCGTGCTCGACGCCTTCGGCCCGCAGCACCGCGCCCTGTCGCTGAGCGAGATCTCGCGCCGCGCCGGGCTGACCCTGCCGACCGCGCACCGGCTGGTGCGCGAACTGCTGGGGTGGGGCGCGCTCGAACGCGACGACGAAGGCCGATACTCGGTGGGACTGCGTCTTCTGGAGCTATCGGCGCTGGCTCCGCGCGGCCTGGAACTGCGCGAGGCGGCCTTCCCGCACGCCCAGGACCTGCACCAGATCACCGGCGGCAACGTGCACCTGGGGGTGCGCGACGGGATCGAGGTCGTCTACGTCGAGGCGATCCGCGCGCGGGCGCGCAACCCGGTGAGCAGCCGAGTCGGGGATCGCTGGCCGATGCACGTCACCGGTACGGGCCTGGTGCTGCTGGCCTTCGCCGAGCCGGAGCTGCAGGAGCAGGTGCTCAACTCCCCGCTGGAGCGCTTCACCCCGCTGACCGTGGTGGACCCGACCGCGCTGCGGGGCAAGCTCGACCAGGTCCGGCGGACCGGGGTCGCGGTGGCGCGCGGGCAGATCACGCTGCCGGACGTGGTGGTCGCGGTGCCGGTGCACAACCCGCGCGGCGAGGTGATCGCCGCGCTCAGCGTGGTGGTCGCGGCCGAAGACGCCCGCCCGCGCGAGCTCACCGCGCTGCTGACCCAGGCGTCGCGTTCGATCTCCCGCGCTCTGGACCCCGCGCAGCGCCTCCCGACGCCCTCTTCGCCCCAGCGCTGACGAGCTCGTCGCGCGAGGTCTCGAACGCGTTGCCCGCATCGACCCGGCCAGCCGGGACCGACCTGCGACGGGTCGAGGACCGGGGCGATCGCGCAGCCTCACGCGTCCGGGTCGACGTACTCCGCGTTGCGGTCGACGGCGCGGTAGACCTCGCCCGCGATGGGTTGGCGCATCTCCTCGGCGATGTGCCCGAGCAGTCCCGCGGCTCGGGCGAGCAGGGCGCAACCGCGGAGGATCTCGGCGGGCAGCCCGAGGTCGGCCAGCGCAGCTCCGCACACCCCGGCGCCGTTGAGCGGCAGCCGGCGCCCCAGCGCCCCCGGTGCCACGCGGCCGATCGCCTCGAACAGCGCCAGGTGCGAGCCGTAGGTCCCGGACTCGCGGGCCAGCCGGATCAGCACCGGGGTGCGCGGGTCCTGCTGCTCGTGCACCGGGTGCCCCAGCCCCGGAACGAGTTCGCCCGCCTCGCGGCGGCGCCGGACGGCCGTGCGGGCCAGCTCGTCCCAACCCCGTTCGTCGGCCGGTTCAGCGGATTCGGCCAGCACCGCGGCGAGGAACGTCGCGGTGTCCTCGGTCACGCCGAGGAAGCGCGAACCGCCGCCGAGCAGCCCTGCCGCCATCGCGCCCTGCACCGACTCCGGGGCCGAGTGCAGGGTCAACCGGGAGGCGATCGCGGTCGGGGTGAAGCCGTGGTCGGCCAGCGCCACGAGCACGGCCTCGAACACCTTGAGCTGCCCCGGTTCGGGCCTGCGCCGGGTGATCAGCCGGAAGGCGAGTTCGCCGAAGGAGACCTCGCCCATCAGATCTTCGGCGAGGTTCTCGCCGAGCAGGGTGATCGTGGTCGGGTCCGAGGTACCGATCGAAGTGGGGTAACGCGGTTGTTCGCTCGCGCCGCACTTCTCCTCGTCATCTCGTCTGCGCTTCCCGCCGAGGTCGTCACCTCGACGGATCTGGCCGGTGGATGCTCACGTCCCATCAGGACCGGTCCCGCGGTGCGGCAGGACCGGGCTACCCGCGCAGCCACCTCCGGATCTCGTCGCCGTGCTCGTCGAGCTCCGGTGGTGGCAGCTCGTGCCGCGAGGGCCGCCAGGGATTTGCCCTGCGCGGTGCCGAACCCGCTGATCGAGGCGTAGATCAGCCGGGGTTGGTGGCGCTGGTCGTGCCGTGGTCGAGCCCGAAGCGGGCCAGTCCACCTGGCTTGAAGTTCTCGACGAGCACGTCGGCGCGGCGGGCCAGCTCCTGCGCGGCGGCGAGATCGTCGTCGGTGAGGTCCAGGACGATGGAGCGCTTGTTGCGGTTGATCGCCAGGTAGTAGGTGGACACCCCGTCGCGATCGGGCGGGGTCCAGGAGCGCGTGTCGTCGCCGCCGGGGCCTTCCACCTTGATGACCTCGGCCCCCAGGTCGGCCAGCAGCATGGTCGCGTAGGGCCCGGCGAGGATCCGGGAGAAGTCGGCGATCAACACCCCGGACAGCGGTCCGGAGTCGTCGGCGTTGCCACTGCTCACGGAAGCATCACCCCGAACGCTCGGTGGCCGGCACCGCGATCGACTGTGATCGCCCCGACACCGGGTGTCAACGCGTCTCGCGCCGGGCGGACGCCACCCCTATCCCGGGCAGCGGCCCGGTACCCTGGGGCGACGGGTTCTCGGCGGCAGGAGTTGCAGGGTTATGGCAGCGGGCGACTGGCTGCTCAGGTGTGCGCGGGTGCCGTTCGCCGCGGACCCCGAGCACGTGCACGAGGCGCTGTGCGCCCCGCGGCCCTACTCGTTCTGGCTGGACAGCAGCCGGGTGATGCCGGGCGTGTCCCGGTTCTCCTTCCTCGGGTTCCCCGGCGGTCGGCACGGCGAGGTGCTGCGCTACCGCGTGGGGTCGCCCGCGGTGGAAGTCCTCGACGCGACCGGGCAGCCCCGCGGCGAGCTGCCCGGTGACATCTTCGGCGCGCTGCGCGACCGGCTGACCGAGCGGGCGGTGCCGACCGACGAGCTGCCGTTCGACCTCGACGGCGGTTACGTCGGCTACTTCGGTTACGAGCTCAAGGCCGACTGCGGCTCGCCGAACACCCGCGTATCCCCCGCTCCGGACGCGGTGTGGATCGCCGCGACGCGGCTCGTGGCCATCGACCACGAGCTCGGCGAGACCTGGCTGGTGGCGCTGTGCCGCGACGGCGAGGACGACGCCGAGCGGTGGATTGCCGACGCGCGCGAGGAGCTCGCCGGGCAGGCCTCCCCCGTCGTTCCCGATCGCGGCGACGAGCTGGACTTCTCCGACCTGCTCCGGGTGCCTCGCGATCGCTACCTGGACGACGTCGAGGCGTGCCTGGAGCAGCTGCGCGCGGGCGAGAGCTACGAGATCTGCCTGACCAACGAGGTGGACCTCGACTTCACCGGTGATCCCCGGGCGCTCTACCGGCGGCAGCGCAGGCACAACCCCGCTCCGTACGCGGCCTACCTGGCGTTGGGCGACGTGCAGGTGCTGTGCTCCTCCCCCGAGCGGTTCCTGCGGGTCGGGCGGGACGGCGTCTGCGAATCGCGCCCGATCAAGGGCACCGCGCCGCGGCGGGGCGATCCGGCCATCGACGACGTGGTCCGCAAGGAGCTAGCATCCTCGGACAAGACCCGCGCCGAGAATTTGATGATCGTCGACCTGCTGCGCAACGACTTCGGCCGGGTCTGCCGGATGGGCAGCGTGCACGTGCCCTCTTTCCTGGCGGTGGAGAGCTACGCGACGGTGCACCAGCTGGTCTCGACCGTGCGCGGCCGGTTGCCGGAGGGCACCGACGCGGTCGAGCTGACGCGCGCCTGCTTCCCGGGCGGTTCGATGACCGGCGCGCCGAAGCTGCGCACCATGGAGATCATCGACGAGCTGGAGGACCGGCCGCGCGGGGTCTACTCCGGTGCGCTGGGCTACTTCGGGCTCGGCGGCGCGGCCGATCTCAACATCGTCATCCGCACCGCGGTGGCCCAGCGCGGCCGGCTCAGCGCGGGCGCGGGCGGGGCGATCGTGCTCGACTCCGATCCGGTCGAGGAGCACGAGGAGATGCTGCTCAAGCTGCACGCCCCGCTGCGCGGGCTCACCCGCCGGGACGTCGGTGGCCCGACCGGGAGCGGGTTCAGCCGGCCACCCGCCCGGTGATGCAGCCGACGGTGCCGCCGCCGACCCAGACGGTCCCGTCGTCGTCGGCGCTGATGCGCACCCGGCCGTCGCGCCCGAGCGCGGTGCCCTGCCGCGCCGTGTAGGGCGCCCGCGCGCGACCGCTGCTGAGCAGCCACTGCGCCAGCGAGGCGTTGAAGCTCCCGGTCACCGGGTCCTCGGTGCAGCTGCCGCCGCCCAGCGGCGCGAAGGCGCGCACCTCGAAGTCGGCCGGACCCCCTGCTCGGTGCGGACCCGCCACGCCGATCTTGATGTCCGCGGAGTACGCGGGCCGCAGCGCGAGCACCGCATCGGCGTCGGCGAGCAGCACGCCCACCCAGCCGGGCCCGTTGTCGGACCACTGCGCCTCGACGATCTCGGCGCTGCTGATGCCGAGCGCTTCGGCGACCTCCGCTCGCAGCTGCTCGTCGACCGCCCCGGAGCGGATCAGCGGCGGCGCGGCGAAGGCCAGCCCGCTCTCCTGCCGCCGGATGGTGACCAGACCAGCACCGCACTCCTGCACGACCTCGTCGCGGTCCTGCCCGCGCAACCAGGCGTGGCAGGTGCCCAGCGTGGGATGCCCGGCGAAGGGCAGCTCCTCACCGGGCGTGAAGATCCGGACCCGGTAGTCGGCGCCGGGCCGGGTGGGCGGGAGCACGAAGGTCGTCTCGGAGAGGTTCGTCCAGGCCGCGAAGCGCTGCATCTCGGCATCGGAGAGGCCTTCGGCGTCGAGCACCACCGCTACCGGGTTGCCCAGGTAGGGCTCGGTGGTGAACACGTCGATCTGCTGGAACTCGCGCATGCCGCAACCCTATGCCACCGACCGCAGGCGGTGCTCCACAGTGGAGGCGGTGTGCCCGAGCGCACGGCCGCCGGGCCGCGCGGTGCGGGAATGCCCGCCCCGCGCCGCGGGTTGTGATCGGCATGCGAGTTGTTGGTGTCAGCGAGTTCGGCGGTCCGGAAGCCCTGCGGGTCCACGAGGCGCCCGAGCCGCACGCCGGGCCCGGCGAGGTTCGGCTGCGGGTCGAGGCGGCCGCGGTCAACCCGACCGACGCGGCCTTGCGCGCCGGCTGGTTCAAGGAGCGCCGGGAGGGGCATGAGCCGCCCTACGTGCCGGGCATGGACGCGGCGGGGGTGATCGACGAGATCGGTGCGGGCACCGCGACCGATCTGCGGGTGGGCGACGCGGTGATGGCCGTCGTCGTGCCGCGCGGCGCTCACGGCGCCTACTCCGAGCACCTGGTGCTGCCCGCCGAGTCGGTGGTGCGGGCGCCCGCCGGTGCCGATCTCGTGGCGGCTTCGACGCTGCCGATGAACGGGCTGACCGCGCGCCTGGCGCTCGACGAGCTGGGACTGGAGCCCGGCCGGACCCTGGTGGTGACCGGTGCGGCGGGGGCGCTGGGCGGTTACGTCATCCAGCTGGCCAAGGCCGACGGGCTGCGGGTCATCGCCGATGCGGCCGACGAGGACCGCGAGCTGGTCGAGTCGCTGGGCGCCGACGTGATCGTCGCCCGCGGCGAGGGCTTCGCGCAGCGGGTCCGCGAGGTCGAGCCCGAGGGCGCGCACGGCGCCGTGGACGCCGCGCTGCTCGACGCCGATATCGAGCCTGCGGTCGGCGACGGCGGCGGAATCGCCACGGTGCGCGGGTTTTCCGCCGAACCCGGGCGCGGCCTGCGCTACCTGCCGGTGTTCGTCGCCCGCTACGCCGAGGAGCGGGCCGAGCTGGACCGGCTGCGCGAGCAGGCCGAGCGCGGGACGCTCACGCTCCGCGTCGCCGACACCTACCCCGCCGAGAAGGTCGCCGACGCGCACCGCCGCTTCGAGTCCGGTGGTGTGCGCGGTCGCCTGGTGATCACGTTCTGACACCCCGAGCGCGCCCAACGCTGGCGCGAGTGCGGGGAGGGCACTCGCACCGGTGAGCGCTACTTCCGCAGCCGCAGGCCCTGCATCCCGCCGTCGACGGCCAGCGAGGTCCCGGTCGTCGCACCGGAGACCGGGCCGGCGAGGTAGGCGATCGCCCCGGCGACCTCCTCGGCGCTGACCAACCTGCCGGAGGGTTGGCGGGCGTTGAGCGCGGCCAGCTCGTGCTCGGGATCCTCGGCGCTGCTCAGCAGCCGCCGGATCCACGGCGTGTCGGCGGTGCCGGGGTTGACGCAGTTGACCCGGATCCCCTCGGCGATGTGGTCGGCGGCCATGGCCTGGGTCAGCGACAGGACGGCTCCCTTGCTCGCGCTGTAGACCGCGCGGTCCGGCAGCCCGGCGGTCGCCGCGATCGAGCAGGTGTTGACGATCGCCGCGGACCGCGACTCGCGCAGGTGCGGCAGCGCTGCCCTGGTGGTGCGCACGATGCCGACCACGTTGACGTCGAACACCCGGTGCCACTCCTCGTAGGAGTTGGTCTCCACGGTGCCTTGCGCCCCGATGCCGGCGTTGTTGACCAGCACGTCGAGGCCGCCGTACCGCTCGACGGCCTCGCTCACGGCCGCGCGCACCGAGTCGTCGTCGGTGACGTCGCAGCGCACTCCCAGCAATCCGGGGGGCACGCCGCTCGGGTCGAGGTCGAGGCAGGCGACCCGCGCGCCGCGCTCGGCCAGCGCGGTCGCCGCCGCCAGCCCGATCCCGGAGCCACCACCGGTCACGACCGCGGAAAGACCCTCGTATTCCGTTGTGCTCACGCCTGCGCCGCCTTTCGTCGCCGTAGCTGCTCCGGACGTGCTAGCAGCCCGAACACGGCGCTGCCAAGGTCCGCGAGCCGCTCGGCCGAGCGGCGCTACCCGGTCCCGCACCTCGGCGGGCAGCCGCTAGGGGCGGTGGCGCTGGCTCGGGATCCGCTGCTCCGCCAGCACCTCGCCGTCGACGATCAGCGGCACGGTCGCGTCGAACCACGGAAAGCCCTGCGCCGGAGGCAGCTCCGCGCGCGGGCGCAGGTCGCGCGCGGAGGGGAAGCTGGTCGGCGTTCGCCGGGAGGTCGGATCGGACACGCGTGCTCCGTGGTCGTGGTGACGGGGCGTGGATCTGCGGCCGATCGTAGCGAGCTGTCCCGCGAGTCCTCGGGCTGGGCGCGGATTTCGAGCACCGGCGCACCCGCGCGCGAAAATCCGGGGGCGGTGCGGAATGTCGCACCGCCCCCGGCTGAGCTGGCCGAACCGACCTGGCGTCAGCTCATCTCCTCGAGGGTGCGCCCCTTGGTCTCCGGGATCCACTTCCACACGAAGTAGATCGACAGGGCCGCGAAGACCGTGTAGCCGATGTAGGCACCGGAGAGGCTCAGCTCCGACAGGGTCGGGAAGCTGACGGTCACCAGCCAGTTGGTCAGCCACTGGGCGGCAGCGGCCACGGCCAGCGCCGCGGCGCGGATGCGGTTGGGGAACATCTCGCCCAGCAGCACCCACACGACCGGGCCCCAGGAGATCGCGAAGAAGAACACGAAGGCGTGCGCGGAGACCAGCGCGATCATGCCGTAGGGGTCGGGCATGGCGGGCTCGCCGTTGACGACGCCGGCGTGGCTGAAGGCGAAGGCGGCCAGTCCGAGCGTGACCGTCATGCCGGCCGAACCGGTCAGCAGCAGCGGGCGCCTGCCGACGCGGTCCAGCAGCGCCAGGGCCACCAGCGTGCCGGCGATGTTGAACACCTGCGTGGACAGGCTCAGCAGCAGCGAGCTGTCCTCGTTGATGCCCACCGACTGCCACAGCGCCGAGGAGTAGTAGAAGATCACGTTGATGCCGACCAGCTGCTGCAGCATCGACAGCACGATTCCGATCCACACGATCGGCAGCAGGACCGCGGTCTTGCTGCGCAGGTCGGCCAGGCGCGGCTTGTGCTCGCGGTCCAGCGACTCCTGGATCTCGGCCAGCCGCTGCTCGGTGTCCTGCGGCTCGATGGAGCGCAGGATGGAGCGGGCGTCCTCGCTCCTGCCGTTGGCGACCAGGTGCCGCGGCGATTCGGGGATGGTGAAGGTGAGGATCCCGAACAGGATCGCCGGCGCGGCCTCGGCCATCAGCATCCACTGCCAGGCGTCCAGCGGCCCCAGCGCCGAACCGGCTCCGCCGGCGGCCGCGGCGATCGCCCAGTTGGCGACCTGCGAGAGAGCGATGCCGAGCACGATCGCGAGCTGCTGCAAGGTGCCGAGGCGACCGCGGTGCGCGGCCGGAGCGATCTCGGCGATGTAGGCCGGGGCGATCACCGAGGCCATGCCGACCGCGACCCCGCCGACCAGGCGCCACCAGCTCATGTCCCACGCGGTGAACGGCACGGCCGAGCCGATCGCGCTCACCAGGAACAGCACGGCGGCCAGCCGCATCGCGAACAGGCGCCCGAACTTGTCGGCCAGCGAGCCCGCCCACCACGCGCCGGCGGCCGACCCCAGCAGGGCGATCGCGACGGTGATTCCGGTGGCTACTGAATCAATCTGGAAGTGCTCGCGAATAGCGGTGACGGCGCCGTTGATGACGGCCGTGTCGTAACCGAAGAGGAAACCGCCCAATGCCGCGACGGACGCGAAGTGAACCGCTTTCAAGCGTCCTGTACCGGCGGTTTTGCCGTTGCCAAGGGTAGCGGCATTGGCACTTTCTGACATGCCTTGCTCCGTTGCAGTGCGTCGATTCTTGCGCCGCTCGGCGCAGCGCGGTTAGTAAAGGTTACATACCAACCACCCGTCAAGGGAGACGGCGACGAGCATGGACACGAACCCGCAACGGCATACTTCTCGCGTGTCCCCGAACGGCCCGCACAAGGTGCGCCAGCTCAATCGTCGGCTCGTGCTCGACCTCTTCCGCGATGGCGCGGAGCGGTCGCGCGCCGACGTCGCCAGGCAGACCGGCCTGACCAAGCCCTCGGCCTCGGCGATCACCGACGAGCTGCTGACCGAAGGGCTGCTCAGCCCGGCCGGAGTGGGCTCGGTCGGCGCGACCGGCGGACGTCGGCCGAGCCTGCTGCGCTACAACAGCCGCTGCCGGGCCTACCTCGGCATCTACTTCGGCGTGCAGCGCACCGTGGTGGCCATCGCCGACGCGCTGGGGCGTCCGCTCGCCCGAGCCGCCGCGGCGAGCTCGGTGGGCGACCCCGAGGGCGGCGTGCGCGCGGTGCGCGCACTGGTCGCCCGCGCGGGCGCGCGGGCCGAGATCTCCCTGGACCGGTTGGCCTCGGTCGGCGTCGCGGTGCCGGGACTGGTCGACCACCGCACCGGCACCTGCCTGCTGGCACCGAACCTCGGCTGGCGCGACGTCGTGCTGCGCGCCCAGGTCGAGCAGCTGCTCGGCGCCCCCACCACCGTCTACAACGAGGCGCACGCGGGCGCGCTCGCCGAGCAGCACGCCGGCGTGGCCTCCGAGGTCAGCTCCTTCGCGCGGCTGACCATCGGAACCGGTGTCGGCTCCGGTGTCGTGCTCGACTCCCAGCTGTTCGCCGGGAGCACCGGCATCGCCGGCGAGGTCGGCCACTGCCGGGTCGAGGACGACGGCCTGATCTGCGCCTGCGGCAACAGCGGCTGCCTGGAGACCGTGGCGAGCGCCCCGGCGATCACCCGCGCCGTGGACGAGGCGCTCGAGCGCGGGGAGACCAGCTCGCTGCGCGCGGGCAGCCACGTCCGGCTGATCATCGACGCCGCGCGCCAGGGCGACCGGCCGGCCCGCGACGCGCTCACCCGGGCCGGTCACGGGCTCGCCCGCGGAGTTTCGTACCTGCTCAACGTCCTCAACCCGGAGCTCGTGGTGATCGGCGGAGCGGTGCAGGACGCGGGAGGACTGCTGCTGGATCCGCTGCGCGCGGAACTGCCCCGCTCCTGCTTGCCGCAGAACTCCGGGTGCGAAATCGTGATGAGCTCACTGCCGGACGCCGAACTCGACGGAGCGGTGCTGCTGGCCCGGCAGCTCGACGAAGCGGCTGCGTAGGACGGAAGGACCGGACCGGAGATGAAGCGACCTACGATCAACGACATCGCCGCCGAAGTCGGCGTGTCGAAGGCCGCGGTGTCCTACGCGCTCAACGGGCGGCCCGGGGTCTCCCAGGAGACCCGGGACCGCGTCCTGGAGATCGCCGCCGAGATGGGCTGGCGGGCCAGCAGCGCCGCCCGGGCGCTCTCCCGGGACCGAGCGGCCACCGTCGGCGTGGTCCTCGCCCGCTCCCCCGAGGTGCTGCGCACCGAGCCGTTCTTCATGCAGCTGGTGGCCGGGCTGGAGCAGACCCTGTCCGCGCACGGGATCTCGCTGCAGCTCGCGCTGGCCAGCGATGCCGAGACCGAGCTGGAGACCTACCGGCTGTGGTGGGCCGAGCGGCGCGTGGACGGCGTGCTGCTGACCGACCTGCGGGTCGACGACCCGCGGCCGGACCTGCTGCGCGAGCTGCGCATCCCGGCGGTCTTCTTCGGCACCGAGCGCCCCATCGCCGGAGTTCCGGTGCTCTGGGTCGACGAGCACGACATCGCCGACACCGCGCTCACCCACCTCGTCGAGCTCGGGCACCGGCGGATCGGGCACGTGCAGGGACCGCCGCAGCTGCGGCACACCCATCGCCGCGACCGCGAGCTGCGCCGGGCCGCCGACGAAGCGCCCGGCGTCTCGCTGGTGCAGGACAACGGGGACTACACCGAGGACGAGGGCGTTGCGGCCACCGCGCGGCTGCTGGCCCTCGACGATCCGCCCACCGCGATCGTCTACGACAACGACGTGATGGCCGTGGCCGCCGTTTCCCGCGCCGACGAGCTGGGAGTGCGAGTGCCCCAGGACCTCTCGGTGATCGCCTGGGACGACTCGATGCTCTGCCGGGTGGTGCGGCCCGCGCTCACCGCGTTCTCGCACGACATCGTCTCGGCCTCCTCGACCGCCGCGCTGATGCTGCTGGAGCTGATCGAGACCGGCGTCGCCGACGACGAGCGCTTCCTGCCTCGCGAGCTCATCGCGCGCGGCAGCACCGCGCGAGCTCCCGGCTGACCTTCTGCACCGAGCGCGATCGGACCTGCGCCGCCGGTAACGAATCGGCAACGCAACCTCGGCCAGCTCTTCTGATGAACCGGTTAAGTCCCTAGCTTTCACCGGCGAGTCCAACGACGGGCTCGGAAGAGGCCGAGGAGTCGTTCTCGTGATCAAACGCTCGCTCGCGGCGATGACCGCGATCGCCGCTCTGCTCGCCGGAATGCTCACGGGTTGCGGCACATCCGCCGAAGACCCGAACACCATCACCTACTGGGCCAGCAACCAGGGCAAGAGCCCCGAGCAGGACATGCAGATCCTGAAACCCCAGCTGGAGCAGTTCACCCGCGAGACGGGCATCGAGGTGAACGTGGAGGTCATCGGCTGGTCCGACCTGCTCAACCGGATCCTGGGAGCGGCGACCTCCGGAGTCGGCCCGGACGTGGTCAACCTGGGCAACACCTGGGCGGCCTCGCTGCAGGCCACCGGGGCGTTCGTGCCCTTCGACGACGAGACCATGCGGCGGTTCGGCGGACGCGACCGCTTCCTCGAGTCGAGCATGTCCTCCACCGGGATGCCCGGGAAGGTTCCCACCTCGCTCCCGCTGTACGGCCTGAGCTACGGCGTCTTCTACAACAAGGCGCTGTTCGCCGAAGCCGGTGTGCGGCCGCCGAAGACCTGGCAGGAGTTCATCCAGGTCGCCCGCGAGCTCACCGAACCCGAGCGAGGCCGGTGGGGGCTGACCCTGCCGGGGGCGAGCTACACCGAGAACTCGCACTTCGCGTTCATGTTCTCCCGCTGGGAGGGGACCCACCTCATCGGCAGGCAGGGCCCGAACTTCGCCTCCCCCGAGGCGGTCACCGCGGTCAAGCGCTACCTCGACCTGATGGCCGAGCACCAGGTGGCCAGCCCCAGCAACGCCGAGGTCGGGGAATCCTCGGAGGCCGCGGCCGAGTTCACCAACGGGCGCGCGGCGATGCTCATCGCGCAGAACAGCGTCATCCCGACCCTGCGGGAGAACGGCATGTCCGACGACCAGTGGGGCGTGTTCCGGCTGCCGGCGCCCAGCCCCCTGCCGCCGGGCGGGGAACCGGTCGCCACGCACGTGGCCGGCTCGAACATCGCGGTGTTCGAGGACAGCCCGAAGCGCGAGAAGGCGATGCGGCTGGTGGAGTTCCTGACCAGCAAGCGGGTGCAGGCCGAGCTCAACGAGCAGTACGGCACGCTGCCGGTCGTCGAGGACGCCTACGACTCACCGGCCTTCCACACGCCGAAGAACGAGGTGTTCACCGACGTGCTGACCAACTACTCGGAGCCGGCTCCGATGATCCCCACCGAGGCCCACTTCGAGACCACCGTGGGCGCGGCGATGCGCGACCTGTTCGCCCGGATCGCCACCGGGCGCGAGGTCACCGAGGCCGACATCCGAGCGGCGCTGACCGACGCCGAGCAGAAGATGCGAGGTACCGGCGGATGACCACCACGACCGCTGCCCCACCGGCGCCGAGCGGGCCCAAGAACGCCACCGGCCGTCGCAAGTGGACACCGAGCCGAAGCAAGCTGCCGTACCTGCTGGTGCTGCCCGCGCTGATCTTCGAGCTGCTGGTGCACCTGATCCCGATGCTCGGCGGGCTCTACATGAGCCTGCTGCGGCTGACCCAGTTCTTCCTGCGGGACTGGCTCGACGCGCCGTTCGCCGGGCTGGACAACTTCGCCTTCGCGCTGAACTTCGACACCGCCGTGGGCACCGCGCTGCTGAAGTCCTTCGCGGTGACCGCCGCGTTCACCGCGGTGACCGTCGGCGCTTCCTGGACGCTGGGCGTGTTCGCCGCGGTGCTGCTGAACAAGAGCTTCCGGGGGCGCGCGGTGCTCCGGGCGCTGTTCCTGGTGCCCTACGCGCTGCCGATCTACACCACGGCGATGGTCTGGAAGTTCATGCTCGACCAGGGTGACGGCCTGGTGAACACCACCCTCGGCGGGCTGGGCGTCACCGACGGCCAGACGTTCTGGTTGCTCGGCGACAACGCGTTCCTGTCCATCGTGCTCACCCAGGTGTGGCGGCTGTGGCCGTTCGCCTTCCTGGTCCTCATGGCCGGGCTGCAGTCGATCCCCAACGACGTCTACGAGTCGGCCACCGTCGACGGCGCGGGGATGTGGCAGCAGTTCCGCGCGATCACGCTGCCGATGCTGCGACCGGTCAACCAGGTGCTGGTGCTGGTGCTGTTCCTGTGGACGTTCAACGACTTCAACGTCCCGTACCTGCTGTTCGACCAGTCGGTGCCGAACTCGGCGAACCTGCTGTCCATCCACATCTACAACAACTCGTTCATCACCTGGAACTTCGGGCTCGGCTCGGCGATGTCGACGCTGCTGCTGCTGTTCCTGCTCCTGGTCACCGCCGGATACCTGGCCTTCACGTCTCGGAGGATGAAGGATGCCTGAGCCGACGTGGTTCCGCGTGCTGCGGGTCGTGGGACTGGCCTTCCTCGTCCTGTTCGTGGTCGTGCCGCTGTACGTGATGGTCACCTCGGCGATGAAACCGCTGGGCGACGTCACCAACACCTTCGAGTGGATCCCGTCCGAGGTGACCTTCGAGCCGTTCGTGGACATGTGGTCGACCATCGAACTGGCCGACTACTTCCTCAACAGCGTCATCGTGTCGGTGGGCGCGGCACTGGTCTCGGTGCTGCTGGCGATCCTGGCGGCCTACGCGATCAGCCGCTACGACTTCCGCGGCCGCAACGCCTTCCGCATCACCGTGCTGTCCACCCAGATGTTCCCGGGCATCCTGTTCCTGCTCCCGCTGTACCTGCTCTACGCCAGCCTCGGCCAGGCCACCGGGCTGGTGCTCTACGGCAGCAAGCTCGGCCTGGTGATCACCTACCTGACCTTCTCGCTGCCGTTCGCGATCTGGATGCTGGTCGGCTACTTCGACACCATTCCGCGCGACCTCGACGAGGCCGCGCTCATCGACGGAGCGCATCCGGTCACGGCGCTGTGGCGGGTCGTGCTGCCGGCGGCTCGGCCGGGCATCGCGGCGGTGTTCATCTACGCGTTCATAACCGCGTGGGGGGAGACGCTGTTCGCCTCGATCATGACGGACTCCGATTCGCGCACCCTGGCGGTGGGACTGCGCGAGTACTCCACCCAGACATCGGTGGCCTGGAACGAGGTGATGGCCGCCTCGCTGACGGTCAGCATCCCGGTGGTCATCGGATTCCTGCTGCTGCAGCGCTACCTCGCCCAGGGCCTGACCGCGGGCGCGGTGAAGTAAGCGGTACCGACGAGCTCAACTGAGCGAAAGGGTTCTCATGCGACGCAACTCCGCCAAGGTGACGGTGGCCGGCGAGCCCCGGATCTGGCTGGGCGCCAACTTCTGGTCGCGCACCGGCGGTCCGCTGATGTGGCGCAACTACTCCCCGGAAGTGGTGCGCGAGGAGCTCCGGGTGCTCCACGACCACGGCCTCCGGGAGACCCGGTCGTTCTTCTTCTGGCCGGACTTCGCGCCCGCTCCCGGAACGGTCGACGAGTCGAAGGTCGAGCACTACCGCGACTTCCTGGACGCGCACGTCGAGGTCGGCATGACCTCGATCCCGACCTTCATCGTCGGGCACATGTCCGGCGACAACTGGGACCCGGTCTGGCGGGAGGGCCGGGACCTCTACGCCGACGTGTGGATGGTGTCCGAGCAGGCGTGGTTCGTCCGGGAGATGACCGAGCGCTTCGCCGCCCACCCGGCGGTGGCGGGCTGGCTGGTCAGCAACGAGATGCCGATCTACGGCCGGCTGCGGCACGAGCCGAAGGCGCCGACCGAGCAGGTCAACGCCTGGGCCCGGCTGATGGTGCAGGCGGTGCGCGCCGGCGGCGGCACCCAGCCGGTCTCGCTGGGCGACGGCGCGTGGGGCATCGAGGTCACCGGGGAGGACAACGGGTTCTCGGTGCGCGACACCGGTGCGGTGGTCGACTTCGTCGGTCCGCACGTGTACCGCATCGACGGCGACCCCGTCCGCCAGCACCTCAAGTCGGCGTTCATCTGCGAGCTGTCGGCGGTGGCGCGCAAGCCGGTGGTGCTCGAGGAGTTCGGCCTGTCCAGCGACCAGGTCTCGCCGGAGAACGCCGGGCACTACTACCGCCAGCAGCTGCACAACTCGCTGCTGGCCGGGGCGACCGGCTGGATCGCCTGGAACAACACCGACTACGACCACCAGATCGCCCAGGGCCCCTACTCGCACCACCCGTTCGAGATGCACTTCGGGATCACCGACTGCACCGGTGCGCCGAAGCCGCCGCTGCTGGAGCTCGCGGCGTTCGACGAGGTGCTGCAGCAGGTCGACTTCGCCCGCTGCGAGCGCACCGACGCGCGCGCGGCGCTGGTGGTCACCGAGTACCTGGAGCGGGGCTACCCCTTCGCCCAGGACGACGACCGGCCGCTGATCTTCAACGCGCTGCAGCAGGCCTACGTCGCCGCCCGCGAGGCCGACCTGCCGGTCGGGTTCACCCGCGAGCGCGACGGCATCGACGAGGACGTCGACCTGTACCTGCTGCCCTGCGTCAAGCAGATCCAGGGACCGACGTGGCAGGCGCTGCGCCGCCGGGTCGAGTCCGGCGCGGTGCTGTACCTGTCCTACACCGCCGGCGAGGTCGGGCACCACCGCCAACCGTGGATCCCCTACCTCGACGAGACCTTCGGGGTGCGCAAGCAGATCACCTACGGCGTGGTCGACGAGGTCACCGACGCGGAGGTGGAGTTCACCTTCACCGCCGACTTCGGCGGGATCGCCGCGGGCGAGGTGCTGCGGTTCCGCGTCGCGGGCAACGAGCACAGCCGGGCGTTCCTGCCGGTGGTGCCCGACGGCGCGACCGTGGTCGCCACCGACGCGCACGGCAACCCCGCTCTGCTGCGCCGCGCCACCGGAACGGGCGAGGCGGTGCTGTGCACCTATCCGATCGAGCTGTTCGCGGCCAACACCGCCCGGGTCAACCCGGACGACAGCCACCGGATCTACACCGCCCTCGCCGAGATCGCGGGCGTGCAGCGCGAGATCACCGTCGACGACCCGGAGGTCTTCGCCGACACCCTGGTGCACGCCGACGGCCGCCGCTTCGCCTGGCTGGTCAGCCAGCACGACGCCGAAGTCGAGGTCACCCCCACCACCGCGGCGAAGCTCACCACCCTCACCGGCGAGCCCGCCACGACGGTGACCCTCCCCCCGTACGGCGCAGCAGTCCTGCAACTCGACAGCTGACGCCCTCCGCCGCGTGGCGCGGGCGGGCCTTCGCGCGAAGGCCCGCCCGCGCCACGCGTTCCGGTGCTCGAAACCCCTCGCGGAGGTTCGAGCGGTCGCTAAGAGCGCTCGGCCACGTCGTGGGGTTCTTTGAGGAACTCGTGGCAGGCAGGGCACGTCGGTGCGAGGATCCAGTCCATCTCGCTGGGCATCGCCAAGCCGAAGTCCCCACCGCACGCCGAGGTGGCCCACGAGGCGACCTCCAACGGCGCTCCGCCGAACGCGTGGCGGGCCCCTGCACGTGCCATCGACATCGTCACTCCCCTGTTCCGCTTCAGTTCCTCCAACGCGCGGTCTCCGGCGCGGACCGCTGTTGGCAATTTCGAAAGCACGTAGCGCGATCAGCAGGGTTGGGCTGTTCACTCGTGCTCACAGCGGGGGCTGGTGCGATGATCGCGGGCGAATCTCTGCGGGCCGCCAGGGAGGCGGCCGGATTGAGCCTCACGCGCATGGCGCAACGCACGCACCTCTCGAAGTCGTACCTGAGCATGGTCGAGACCGGGAAGCGGCCGGAGGCCACCGAGGTCACCGAGGCTTATGAGCAAGTCCTCGGGGTGGCGGTGCGCCGCGCTCCAGCTGACCCGGTGCGCATCGCCCACGAGTGGTTGGTCGGCGATTCGCCCGTCGGGACGCATCTCGGCTCCGGACGGTTGATCGGTGAGTCGCTGGTCCGCGAGATCGAGCAGCGGGTCATCGAGCTGCGACATCTCGATGACGTGGTCGGCCACCTGAACCTGCTGCCAGCTGTCACGCGAGAGCTCGACGACGCCAGCCGCCTCCTCCACGAAGCTCGCTTCCCGGACGAGCTCGGCCGCCGGTTGGGCATCGTCGTTGGTGAACTCGCGCAGCTCGCGGGTTGGATCGCCAGCGACGCCGGACGGTGCGCGGAGGCTCGACGGCCCTACCTCGACGGTGTGCGCGCGCTGCGCAGGGCGCGGGAGATCGCGTGCTGGGCAGGCAGTTGCTGTCGAGCCTGAGCTACCAGGTGGCCAACGTCGGCGACCCGCGCGACGCGCTGCTGCTCTCCCGCACGGCCGTCACCGGCGCGCCCGAAGCGACTCCGGTCGTTCGGGCGCTGCTGCTCGAACGCGTGGCGTGGGCTGCTGCCCGGGCCGCGGACGCCGACGCCGCTCGGCGGGCGTTGTACTCCGTCGACGACGCCTACGACCGTCGCGAAGACCCGGGAGCCGAACCGGAATGGGTCTACTGGCTCGACCGCAACGAGATCGACGTGATGGCCGGGCGGTGCCTGATCGAGCTCGGCAGGCCCGCCCGGGCCGAGCCGCTGCTGACCAACGCGGTGTCGCAGTACCCGAGCGAGCATGCGCGCGAGTCGGCTCTCTACCTGTCCTGGCTGGTCGAAGCGCACGCACGTGCCGGTGATCTGGACGCCGCGCGCGACGCCGCCGAACGCGCGCAGGCGTTCGCCGCCTCGACTCCGTCCGCGCGGGTCGACGCCCGGCTGCGAACGCTCCGATCGCTGCTACCCGAGCTCGGCTGACGCCCTCCGCCAACAGCAGTTCGGCCGACAACCGCACGCACCCTGGCGTGCGGTTGTCGGCCGAACTGCTGGGATCAGGGGTCGTGCGGGAGGGTGGCTCCGGGGAGTTCGTACTCCTGGCGGTGGCCGCACATGCCGAGGCCCGCCTGGCGGGTCGGGGTGGCGACCTGGACCTTCGCCGCGGTGAGGTGGCTGGAGTCGCCCTCGGCCAGGGCCTGGATCTGCTCGCCGGTGCGCTCGGCCGCGGCGAGGGCACCGTCCCGCCAGCGCGGGAGCCAGTCGTCGAGCTTCGGGGCCACCAGGCGAGCCGCGGATCGTTGGAACTCGCGCAGCGGGCGGCTGTCGCCGTCCTGGAGCGCTTCGCGCAGTTCGAGGTAGCCGGCCACGGCAAGATCGCGGCGCCGTCGGGCGGCGCGTTCGGCCTCCGGCCCCTCCTTGGCCGGCAGCGTCGCCGCCTCGGCGTAGGTCTCCGGGTCGGCGAGGAACCCCGGTGGGAAGGTGAACACCGCATCACCCGCCTCGGGCAGGCCGCTGTTCTGCATGATGACCGTGACCCGCAGCGCGTCCTGGTCGATCATGCGGTGCACCGCGCCGGGACCGAACCAGGCGATCGAACCGGCTTCCAGCGGGGTTTCCCGGTAACCGTCGGCGGTCAGCGTCTGCACAGCTCCCCGGCCGCCGGTGACCACGTACGCCTCGGTGCACACCAGGTGCACGTGCGGGCTGCCGCCGCAGACCTCGTCGGCCGCCGGCCAGTCGTAGGCCTGCAGGTGGGAAATCCCGACGGCGCCGGGAAGCGGGAACGGGTAGCTCACGGCGACTCCCACGGGTTTCGCTCCAGCACGGATTCCAGCTGCGCGCGGTCCAGCGCGCCGTCGAGCACCACGAGCCGGTAGCGCAGCGGCAGCGCGTCGCCGTCGGCCAGCTCCAACGGGTCGTAGAACGCCAGCGACGGGTTGACCACCGGGAACGGTTCGCTGCGCACGAACCACCGCCGCTCGGGCACCGGGTTGTCCGGGTGGTCGTCGAACAGCATGGTGGAGATCTCGTCGGTCCCGTCGTGCTTTCCGACGAAGGCCAGCCACGGCGCGGCGGTTCCCATCATCGCCTGCGCCGAGTCCCCACCGGGCGAGACGACGGCTCCCCCGGTGAACGAGCGCGGCCCGCGCCAGAAGAACCCGCAGTACCCGGCGAGCTCCCGGCCGAAGACCGTGGGGCTGCCGAACTCCAGCGGTTCGCCGCGGACGTTGGTCAGCTCGGTGGCGAAGTCCAGCAGCCAACCGCTGGCCTCCCCGCGCACGAGTTCCACCCGCACGCTGCGGGTCTCGTCGATCCAGCGCTCGCCGTCGGCGGTGACCCAGTCCACGCGCTCGGTGAACCCGGGGCGCTCGCCGGTCTGCAGGGACCGGAACTCGCGGTGCCGCAGCGCACCGACGTTGGGCAGGTCGACGTAGCCCGAGCCGGGCGCTCCCTCGGTGAACGTCCCACCGCCCCAGAAGTTCTGCCCGGACAGGTGCGAGGCGGTCATCGCCAGGCCCTTGTGCCAGCGGTGGTCGTGCGGCCGGTGCCCGGTGACGACCTCACCGCTGAGGGCGCGCAGCGGGTGGAAGTGCGGTGCGGGGCACTCGCGCGCCGCCGTGTCGTCGCGGTAGACGTAGCGCAGCAGCTCGACGCCGCCTGCCCGCACGCTCAGCGCGGAGTCCAGCTCGTGCACCACCGACATCGGCTCGGTCATGCCTCGGCCCCCTCGCGCGTCGGCGCCCAATCGGGCACCTCCCCGTGCAGGTCGTGGTAGAAGGGGTCCTCGGCGGTGAGGTCGGCGCGGCGCACCGACGTGCCGGTCAGCGCCGAGCGGTACAGGCCGGTGACCAGCTCCATGGTCCGCCGCGCATCGGCACCGCTGGCGGGCGGTCGGCGCCCGTCCCGCATCGCGTCGAGCACGCGTTCCAGCTGCGCGGCGTGCGAGCTGCGCTCCTGGCCCGGCGGCGTGCGCCACCGGCCGATGCGCGCGGGATCGGTGACGTGCTCGGCGGGGGTGTAGCGCCAGTCCTCGTTGCCGTACCCGTAGAGGTGGGTGAGCTCGACGGTGGCGTCGGTGCAGTCGATGCGGATGTAGCTCTCCTGGCGCGGGCTGAGCACGCTGTTGACGATGCTGGCGACCGCGCCGCTCTCGAAGCGCACGCTGGCCACCGAGACGTCCTCGGTCTCCACGTCGCGGTCCAGCCGCGCGGCCATGGCCCGGATCTCCGCCCAGTCGCCCAGCAGCGCCAGCAGCAGGTCCATCTGGTGGATCCCGTGCCCCATGGTGGGCCCGCCGCCCTCGGTGCGCCACTTCCCCCGCCAGGGCACCTCGTAGTAGTCGTGCCCGCGGTACCAGGTCGTCCGGCAGTCGGCCACCAGCGGCCTGCCCAGCTCCCCGGAGGACAGCAGCTCGGCGGCGTGCCGCCCGGCGGAGCCGAAGCGGTGCTGGCAGACGATGCTGGCGTAGGCACCGCCCTCGGTCTCGGCGGCGGCGATGCGGTCGAACTCGGCCAGCGACAGGCAGGCCGGCTTCTCGACGAGCACCCACGCGCCCGCGCGCAGGCACTGCTCGACGGGTGCGACGTGCGCGGCCGGCGGGGTGCACACGTGCACCAGGTCTGGTTTCTCGCTGGTGAGCATCTCGGCGACGTCGCGGTAGCCGGTCTCGATGAGGTTGGTCGCCTGGAAGCGCGCCAGCCGGTCGGCGTCGACGTCGACCGCGGCGACCACCTCGACCTCGTCGGCGGCGGACTTCAGCGCGGGGACGTGGCTCTGCTGGGCGATGCCTCCGGTGCCGATCACCGCGGCACGCAGCTTGCGCGATCCGAGCATCTCAGCCTTCCTCTTCGCGTGCGCCGCGGCGCACTCCCAGGACGGGTCGACGACCCGCGACGCGCACCCGCGCGACGCCGCCAAGCGCCCGGCAGCACCGCGGCGACCGGCGCCCGTCCGATCGGGACGAGCGCCGGCCAGGTCCGCGGCGGTGGCGACCGCTCACCGCGCAGTCGGGCAACGTGGTCGGGAAACCTCTCGGAAATGCCCTCTTGTCGAAAAAGTTATAGTCCCGAACGATCGCCGGTCAACACTTCCGATCACTTGCCGGCACCGGCGGTGAGCCCCGCGACAAGCAGCCTCCTGCCGAGGATGTAGAGCACCAGCACCGGCAGCGCCGAGAGCACCACCGCGGCCATGATCGCGGGCACGTTGGTGGTGTACTGGCCCTGGAAGTTCCACAGCATCAGCGGGAGCATCGAGGCCTCCTCCCGCTGGGTGAGGATCAGCGGGAAGAGCAGCCCGTTCCACACCTGCAGCGCCTGGTAGATCCCGACGGCGAGCAGCGCGGGCCGGGACAGCGGCAGCACCAGGTTCAGCAGCACCCGGAACTGCCCGGCTCCGTCCAGGCACATCGACTCGTAGAGCTCCTCGGGGATGTCGCGCAGGAAGTTGCTCAGGATGAGCACCGACAGCGGCATCGCGAAGGCGATCGAGGGCAGCACGATGGCCAGCAGGCTGTCGTAGAGGCCCATCTGCACCAGGATCACGTACACCGGGATGATCGTGGCCTGCAGCGGGATCGCCAGCCCGGCCAGGAACAGCTGGAACAGCCGGCGGTGCCGGCGCCGCCTTCCGCGCACCACCACGTAGGCGGCCATCAGCGCCACGATCAGCACCACGACCACGGTCAGACCGGTGGCCAGCACGCTGTTGAACAGGTACGTCGCGAACCCGTTGCCGAACACGTCGGCGTAGTTGCCCAGCGTCGGCGACGACGGCAGCGACAGCGGGTTCGCCCCGGTCACGTCGTCGGCGGTGCGCAGGCTGGTGACGACCACGTAGTACAGCGGGATGGCCACGACCAGGGTCCACACGATCGCACCGAGATTGGGCAGCACGCCCCGGAAACTCCGCATCACGCGCCCTCCTGCTCACTGCGCATCCGGGCGAAGCCGGAGTACTTGGTCAACCCCACCGAGAGCGCGGTGCCCACCGCGACCAGGATCAGCGCGACCGCGCTGGCGTAGCCGAGCTCGTACTGCTGGAAACCGATCACGTACATGTTCACCGGCAGGATGCGGGTGGCGTCGCCCGGACCGCCCTCGGCCAGCACGTAGAACAGGTCGAAGTAGGTCAGCGACCCGACCAGCATCAAGGTGCTGGAGGTGATGATCGTGTTGCGCAGCTGCGGCAGGGTGATGGTGAAGAACTTCTGCAGCGGGCTCGCCCCGTCGATCTCGGCGGCCTCGTAGAGCTGCTTGGGGATCTGCCGCACGCCGGCTTGGTAGAGCAGCGTGTGGAACGGGATGAACTGCCAGCTCACCACGAAGATCAGCACGTAGAGCGCGCGATCGGTGTCGCCGAGCAGGTTGACGTCGGGCAGGCCGAGCGCGGCGAGCACGCCGAAGTCCGGGTCGAGCAGGTTGCGCCACACGATGCCGATGCCGGTCGAGGACAGCACCAGCGGGAGGAAGAACAGCGAGGCCAGCACGGCGCGGCTGCGCTGCTGCCCGGCGACGTAGACGCCGAGCAGGATGCTGATCGGGGTCTGCACGGCCCAGCACAGCACCATCACGACCAGCGACACCCAGATCGAGTGCCACATGCCGGAATCGGTGAGCATCTCCGTCCAGTTGCCGCCGTTGTTGAACGCGGGCGCGGAGATGCCGTTCCACTCGGTCATCGACAGCACGAGCACGACGACGATCGGCACGACCACGAACGCCGCGAAGAAGATCAGCGCGGGTGCGGCGAACCAGGTCGACGGTTCGGTCCAGTGCCTCCGCGGTGCTCGGCGAGGTGTCCCGGCGGGAGTGTGCGCTGCCGGGCGAAGCGCCTCGGTCGCGGTCATCGCGAAACCTCCTCCATCGCCTGGGAGAACTCAACGGGCGTGATCTGCTTGAGGAAGAGCTTCTGCAGGTTGACCAGGACTTCCTGGGCCGGGCGAGGAGCCAGCGCCTGGTCCCAGGACTGCTGGAAGTGGGGAGCCTTCTCGGTCAGCTCGTAGACGTCGGTGAGGAACTCGCGGTCCTCGGACTTCTGCAGCTCGTCCTCGATGCCGTGCACCGGCGGGACGTCGCCGCGCTCGAGCCGCCCCTGCACGAACCGATCGCTGGAGAGCTCCTCGCGCAGGTAGTCGATGGTCTGCTCCTGCTGCGGGCCCTTGGTGACCGACATGAACGTGGTGGGGTTGCCGACGAGGTTGTTCGGGTCGCCCTTGCCGCCCCGGACCGCGGGGAACGCCGACCAGCCGAGGTTGCCTTCGCGCACCCACTGCTCGTCGTCACCGAGCAGCTCGGAGTAGGCCGAGCCGAGGTGGAGCATCATGGCCGCCTTGCCGCTGCTGAGGAGCGCGCGCTGGGTGCCGAGCTCGGCGCTGGTGGAGGAGAAGGAGTTGCCGAAGGCACCCATGTCCACCAGGTCCTGCAGCATCTGGTTGGCCTTGATGATGTCGGGATTCATCCAGGCGCCGGGCTTGCCGTCGACCACGTCCTGGAAGGCCTGCGCGCCGGCGACCCGGTCGACGATGGCCTCCTCCCACATCAGGTAGGTCCAGGAGTCGGCTCCGCCGAGCGAGATGGGCAGGATCCCGGCTTCCTTGAACTTCGGGATGAGGTCGATCAGCTCGCCCCAGGTCTTGGGTGGTTGCGCGCCGACCTGCTCGAAGACGTCCTTGTTGTAGAACATCATCACGGGCTGGATCCCGCCGATGGGAACTCCGTGGGTCCCGCCCTGCAGCTGAACCGGGCTCATCACGCTGGGCAGGAACTTGTCGCGCCATTCCGGGTGCTTCCGCATCTCCGGGCCGAGGTCGACGACCTTGCCCGCGTCGATGAAGGCCTCCAGCGCTCCCCCGCCCCAGCCGAAGAAGGTGTCCGGCGGGCTCCCGGACCCCATCGAGACCCAGAGCTTGTTCTTGTAGGGGTCGTTCTGGAAGAACTGGGTCCTCATCGGCTGACCGGTGCGCTGCTCGAACGCCTCGGCCTCGGTGGGCATCAGCTCTTCCTCACCACCACCGCTGATCGCCCAGGAGGTCAGCGCTCCACCGCTGCCCTCGCTGGGCGGCAACAGCGCGGCGCACCCGCTGGCCGCCACCGACACCGCCAGGGCCGCCCCGATCGCGCACAGGCGGCGCAGCCTTCCACGCATCGTCACTCCTACGTCTTCGCACCGTTGCGGACTCTCCGGAGTTCCAAGACCGGGATCACCGGCCGTTTGGACGGCGAGACGGTACCGCAGCCGACGAGAACCGGACAAGACTCGTTTTCAAAAACTTTCATCGGCGTCGCTATGGGAATCCCCTGGCCGTCAGGCGCGGCTTTCACCGGCTCAGCGTGGCAACCTGACGATCGACACGAGCCAGCTACCCGAGGTTGTTCCTGAAATTTTCTGAAACTATGCTCCGGATCGAGTACCACCCATCACGACGGGAGTCACCGCACATGCCGCAGTCGCGCCCGACCGAGCAGAACCCGCCCTTCCGCGATCGCTCGCTGCCGGTTGACCAGCGGGTCACCGACCTGGTCTCGCGAATGACGTTGGAGGAGAAGCTCAACCAGCTCGTCGGGATGTGGATCTACGTCTCCGGCGCCGAGGAGCGCGTCGCCCCGCACCAGGAGGACTTCGCCGACGACACCCCGCCGTGGGAGGAGATGATCACCAACGGCCTCGGGCAGCTGACCCGGGTGTTCGGCAGCGCGCCGATCGAGCCGAAGAAGGGCGCCGAGGCGCTGGCCCGCCTGCAGCGCGAGATCACCGGTTCCAGCCGCTTCGGCATCCCGGCGATGGCGCACGAGGAGTGCCTGGCCGGGTTCACCGCCTGGGGCGCGACCGCCTACCCGGTACCGCTCGCCTGGGGCGCGGCGTTCGACCCCGGGTTGGTCGGCGAGATGGCCGCGCGCATCGGCGCCGACCTGCGCTCGGTGGGCGTGCACCAGGGGCTCGCCCCGGTGCTCGACGTGGTGCGCGACCTGCGCTGGGGACGCGTCGAGGAGACCATCGGCGAGGATCCCTACCTGATCGGCGAGCTCGCCTCGGCCTACGTCGCGGGGCTCGAATCCGCCGGGATCGTGGCCACGCTCAAGCACTTCGCCGGCTACTCCGCCTCCCGCGCGGGCCGCAACCTGGCCCCGGTGAGCATGGGCCCGCGCGAGTTCGCCGACGTCGTCCTGCCGCCGTTCGAGATGGCCCTGCGGCTGGGCGGTGCGCGCTCGGTGATGCACTCCTACACCGACGTCGACGGCCTGCCCTCGGCCGCCGACGAGGGACTGCTGACCGACCTGCTGCGCGAGGAGCTGGGCTTCGACGGCGTGGTGGTCGCCGACTACTTCGGCGTGTCGTTCCTGCACAAGCTGCACAACGTGGCCACCGACGCCGGGCACGCCGGCGAGAAGGCGCTGCGCGCGGGCGTGGACGTGGAGCTGCCCAACGCGCGTTGCTACGTCGAACCGCTCGCCCGGCGGGTTCGCGAGGGGGCGATCGAGGAGTCCTACGTGGACCGCGCGCTGCACCGGGTGCTGCGGCAGAAGTGCGAGCTGGGTCTGCTCGACGCCGACTGGAGCCCGGAGGTCGCCGAGGCACCCGATTCCCTGGACCCCGAGCGCAATCGGCAGCTGGCCGGCGAACTGGCCCGCAAGTCCCTGGTGCTGGTGCGCAACGACGGCACGCTGCCGCTGGCCGAACCGGGGAGCATCGCTCTGGTCGGCCCCCTGGCCGACGACCCGTTCGCGCTGCTGGGCTGCTACTCCTTCCCGGCGCACATCGGGGTGTCCTACCCGGACTGGCCCAGCGGCATCGAGCTGCCGACCTTCCGCGACGAACTGGCGAAGGAGGCGCGCGAACTGACCTACCTGAAGGGCTGCGAGCTGCCCGAAGGACCAGCCGATCTGCCGGGCGCGCGATCGGCGGCCGAGGCCGCGGACGTGGTGGTGGCCGTGGTCGGCGATCGCGCCGGGCTGTTCGGCCGGGGCACCTCCGGCGAGGGCTGCGACGCCACCGACCTCGACCTGCCCGGGGACCAGCGGGCTCTGGTCGAGGAGCTGCTGGCCACCGGGAAACCGGTGGTGCTGGTGGTCTGCAGCGGCAGGCCCTACGCGCTGGGCGGCATCGCCGAGCGCTGCGCTGCGGTGGTGCAGGCGTTCTTCCCCGGTGAGGCGGGTGCGGCCGCGCTGGCCGACGTGCTCACCGGGGCGGTCAACCCGTCGGGCAAGCTGCCGGTGTCCGTCCCGGCGCTGGCCGGGGGCAACCCGGGCACCTACCTGACAGCACCGCTTGGCGCCCGCAGCGAGGTCAGCTCGTTGGATCCGACCGCGCTCTACCCGTTCGGGCACGGGCTCTCCTACACCACCTACGCGTACTCGGAGCTGCGCGTCTCCGCCGAGCAGGTGCCCACCGACGGCGAGGTGGAGATCTCGGCGACGGTGACCAACACGGGTGACCGCGACGGCGAGGAGGTCGTGCAGCTCTACCTGTCCGACCCGGTCGCCGAGGTGGCCCGCCCGGTGCGGGTGCTGGCCGGCTTCTGCCGGGTCGCGGTGCCCGCGGGCGCCTCCCGGCGGGTCACCTTCGCGCTGCACGCCGACCGCGCGGCCTACACCGGGGCGCGCGGGCGGCGCATCGTCGACGCCGGTCACATCGAGGTGCACGTGGGCGGCGACAGCGCGAAGCCGGCTCTCTCCGGCGGGTTCGAGCTCGTCGGGGAGACCCGGCCGGTGGGCGCGGACCGGGTGCTGACCACCCCGGTCCGCATCGCGCAGCCTGATCGGCACCGGGTGCGGGCGGCGGGCCGAAACTTTCAGGTACGGTGACGTCGGCGGAGCGACGGGAGGCAAGGTGACCGAGGCGAAGAAGAACCGGGTGACCATCAGCGACATCGCTCGGGAAGCTGGTGTCTCGGTACCGACCGTGTCCAAGGTCCTCAACGGACGACCGGAGGTCGCCGCCCACACCCGGGAGCGGGTGGAGAAGCTCATCTCCCGGTACAACTACTCGCGGCGCGCCAGCCACGGCACGGGACGCGCGGGACTGATCGACCTGGTCTTCCACACCCTCGACAACGAGTGGGCGATGGAAATAGTGCGCGGCGTGGAGAGCGTGACCCACGACGCGGGCGTCGGCATGGTCGTCTCGGCGGTGCACGACGGCCGCAAGACCGAGCGGGCCTGGCTGGACAACCTCACCTCGCGCCGCTCGGACGGCATCATCCTGGCGGTCACCGAGCTGGGCCCGCGGCACGCCGAGCAGCTGCACGGGCTGGGCGTGCCGGTGATCATCATCGATTCGCTCGGGCAGCCGGAGCCGCGGGTCGCCTCGGTGGGCGCGACCAACTGGAGCGGTGCGCGCACCGCGGTCGAGCACCTGCTCGACCAGGGCCACCAGCGCATCGGCTTCATCGGCGGCCCACCGCAGCTGCAGTGCAGCACCGCTCGGCTGGACGGCTACCGGTCGGCGCTGATGGCCGCAGGCGTCCCGGTCGACGACGACCTGCTCGCCGACGGCGATTTCACCTACGCTCGCGGGGAGGCGGCCGCGCTCGAGCTGCTGGACCTGCCCGAGCCGCCCACGGCGATCTTCGCGGCCAACGACCTGGAGGCGCTGGGCGCCTACCGCGCCGCCGAGCAGCGCGGCCTGCGCATCCCGGACGACATCAGCGTCGTCGGCTTCGACGACCTGCCGATGGCGCAGTGGATCTCGCCGACCCTGACCACGGTCAACCAGCCGGTCGCCACGATGGCCGCCGAGGCGGCGCGGATGGTGCTGCGGCACTCCGAGACCGGCCGGTTCGAGACCAACCGGGTCGAACTGGCCACCGAGCTGGTGGTGCGCGGCAGCACCGGTCCCGCGCCCAAGCCCTAGCGGCGCGCCGACCCCTGGCGACCGCGGAGGTCTGCCGCACATCCGGATGGGAGGCTCCGATGGGATCGTTCGACGTCCCGCTGGATGACGAACGCGCCCAGCTCGACGCGTTCATCGAGGAGTACCGGGGTGCCGTCGAGCGGACCCTCGACGGCCTCACCGAGGAGCAGGCGCGGCGTCGGCTGGTCCCCTCGGCGACGACGCTGCTCGGGCTGCTCAAGCACGTCACGTGGATGCAGCGGATCTGGTTCGAGGAGTGCGTCGGGGGCGCGCCCCGCCAGCAGCTCGGCCTGGTGCCGGGCCCGGACGAGTCGTTCCGGCTCTCCGCCGACGACACCATCGCCTCGGTCGCGGCAGCCCACCGGGACGCCTGCGCCGCGGCCAGGGCGGCCGTCGCCGGGCTGCCGCTGGGGGCCGTGGTGACCGGTCACCGAGCGGGACCGCGAACGCTCCGCTGGGTGTACCTGCAAGTCCTCCGGGAGCTGGCCCACCACTGCGGGCACGCCGACATCCTGCGCGAGCAGGTGCTCGCCGACTGAGTCCGATCGCGGCGGTCGGGCGATTCCCACGACCCCGCGCTCCCGGCCGAACCGCGGCCCACGTCACTCCCCCGGCAGGAATTCGCCGCGCGGGCCGCGTGTTGATCCCGACTGGGCGGGGCGCGGTGCCCCGCGGGTTGCTGGTTTGTCCGAAAGGCTGTGTCTGTCGTGTCTGTCGCTCTCTCCGTGCTGGATCTGGCCCACATCGGCGACGGAGAGACCGCCGCGGAGAGCTTCGCGCACAGCATCAAGCTCGCCCAGCACGCCGAGCAGTGGGGCTACCGGCGGATCTGGTACGCCGAGCACCACAACATGCCCACCATCGCCTCGTCGGCGACCAGCGTGCTCATCGGGCACGTCGCCGCGCACACCAGCAAGATCCGGTTGGGCGCCGGCGGCATCATGCTGCCCAACCACTCCCCGCTGACCATCGCCGAGCAGTTCGGCACCCTGGAGACGCTCTTCCCCGGCCGCATCGACCTGGGCCTGGGCCGCGCGCCGGGCAGCGACCAGCGCACCATGCGCGCGCTGCGGCGCGATCCCACCTCGGCCGACGCCTTCCCGCAGGACGTGCTGGAGCTGCAGGGCTACCTGACCGGCCAGACGCGCATCACGGGCGTCAACGCCACGCCCGGCCACGGCACGAACGTCCCGCTGTACGTCCTGGGGTCGTCGATGTTCGGCGCGCAGCTCGCCGCGCTGCTCGGCCTGCCCTACGCGTTCGCCTCGCACTTCGCGCCGGACGCGCTGGAAGCGGCGGTGGCGACCTACCGCAAGGAGTTCCAACCCTCCGAGCAGCTCGCCGAGCCCCACGTGATCGCCGGGGTGAACGTGATCGCCGCGGACACCACCGAGTACGCCCAGCAGCAGGCGCTGGAGGCCAAGCGCTACCGGGCCGGCCGCATCCTCGCCCAGGGCCGCGACCTCACCACCGAGCAGATCGACGCGCTGCTGGAGTCCCCCGCGGGCGCGCAGGTCAACAACATGACCAAGTACTCGGCGGTCGGCACCGCCTCCGAGGTCGACGCGTACCTGCGGGACTTCGCCCAGCGCGCCCGGGCCGACGAGCTCATGGTCGTGTCCTCGGCCACCGACCGCACGGCTTGGCTGCGCTCGCTGGAGATCCTCGCCGAGGTGCGAGGCCTCGGCGCCTGAGCCGGCGCGACGCCCGCGGCGACTCCCCCGGTGCGCACCGGGATTCGCCGCGGGCGAACCGCAAAGCCCGCCCGCGGCGACCGCAGCATGCTGGTGGCCGTGACAGGCGACGTAGCCGTGCTCTCCGACATCCGCGGAGTCCTGCCCGCCTTGGAGGTGGTGCTGGCCGAACCCGACGTGCGCAGCGCCGAGCGCATCGTGCTCACCGGTGACATCGCCGCCGGTCCGCAACCCGCTGCGGTGCTCGACCTGCTGGCCGGGATCGGCGACCACCTCGTGCGGGTCAGCGGCAACGCCGACCGCGAGCTCGTCGAAAAGCGCCGGGGCCAGCGCGATTCGGTCCCGGACCCGATCGCCGACTGGGCCGCCGGTCAGCTGCGCGACGAGCGCGTCGAGCTCGTCGCGAGCCTGCCGTCCTCGGTCCGCCTCCCGGTGGCCGACCTGGGCGAGGTGCTGTTCTGCCACGCCACGCCCCCGCGACGACGAGGAGATCGTGCTGGTGGACTCCCGCCCGCAACGCTGGCGGGAGGACCTCGACGGCCTCGGCCAGGAGGTCCGCGCGGTGGTCTGCGGGCACACCCACGTGCCCTTCGTCCGCCTCGCGCACGGCCGACTCGTCATCAACCCCGGCAGCGTCGGGATGCCCTGCGGCCGGGCCGGGGCGCGCTGGGCGCTCCTGGGGCCGGGCGTGCAGCTGCGCTCGACCGGTTTCGACGCGGCGCGAGCCGTCGACGAGGTCGTCCGGAGCTCCTCGTTCGCGCGCATCGCGAGTGGGCCGACCACTTCCTGCACGCCAGGGTCACCGGTGCCGAGGCCCTGGAGGTCTTCGCCCCGACGGGGGGTCGCGACCGCGGACCGTGACAGCGCGCGAGGAGCGCGAGGTGCTGGACCACCGGGATCCGGCGCAGCAGAATCGAGCGCACCATCGTCGAGGCTGGGAGTTCGAATCGTGCCTACCGCTGAGCTGGGTGATGTCCGCGTGCAGTACCGGGCGGAGGGGTCCGGGCCCGCGGTGGTGTTCGTGCACGGCCTGGCCGAGGACCACCGCACCTGGCAGGCGCAGCAGGACGAGCTCACCGGGTGCCGGACCTACGCGCTCGACCTGCGCGGGCACGGCGGGACCCCGGTCGGACGGGCCAGCGGCGACCTCGCGCAGCTTCGCGACGACCTCATCGCGTTCCTGTCCGAGGTCTCCGGTCCCGCGGTCTGCGCGGGGTTCTCGCTGGGCGGCACGGTCGTGCTCGCGGCGGCCGCGCGGCGGCCCGAGCTGGTGACCGGAGCGATGGCCATCGCCACCTCGTCGGTGGTGGGCCGGGCGGCCGCGGACTTCTTCCGGGAACGCGCGCAGCAGGTCCGCGACGGCGACCTCGAAGCGGCCAGGGCGACGTTGCGCGCGGACACCGCGGAGATGCTCACCCGCGCGGACGCCGCGGCGCTGGGCGACTACCGAGTCGAGTGCATCGGCGACGGAGCCGGTTACGCCAACGCGGCGCTGGCGATGGCCGGGCTCCGCGAGGAGCCGCTGACGCCGCTGCTGTCGAAGGTCACCTGCCCAACGGTGGTCGTCGGCGGCGGCAAGGACGTGTTCTGCCCGCGCAAGGCCTCGGAGATCCTGCTGGACGGCCTGCCCGAGGCGAGCTATCGGGAGGTGCCCGACGTCGGTCACCTGATGCGGGCCGACGATCCGGCCGGTTTCGCCGAAGCCGTGCGCGAATCCCTCGGCGATCTCGGCGCGCGCTGAGCGCGCCCGCCCCGCAGCGCCTCACGAACCGACCGCGCGAGCGGTCCCGGTCGCAGCTCGTCCTCAGGCCAGCTGGGCCTCCAGCTGGTCGGCGAGCTCGTTCATGATCCGCGCGTAGCTGGCGTAGCTCAGCGGCGCCACGGCATCCCACTCGACGAACTTGTTCGCCGCGGCGGCCGGGGTCGCGGCGAAGACCGGATTGCGCTTCATCTGCTCCGGGCGCATCGAGGCCTCGCGCGCGTCCCACAGCAGGACGTCCCCGCGGTAGGCGTCGGCCTTCTCCCAGGACAGCCGCTCGAAGTAGCCGCCGGTGGCCTCGTCGGGGTTCTCCGGCGCGATGATCGGCAGCCCCAGCTCGCGCGCGTAGTAGTCCAGGTCGGGGTTGCGCTGCGGGACCACCACGAAGAACTCCTGCTTGGTGCCGCCGATGCCCAGGATCGACCTGCCCTCGGCGCGCATCCGCTCACCGATGCCGCGCAGCCGGTCGGCGGCGGCGTGGAAGGCGCGCTCGTCGGCGCGGACCCGCTCGGAGTCGACGTCGCCGCCCAGCGCCCGCGCCAGCCGCTCGTACTCGCCGATGGCCTCGGGCAGCGACAGGCCGGACTGCTGCACGCCGACGGTAGGGGCGAACTCGGTGACCTTGCGCTCCTGCTCCTCGACGAGGTGCCAGAGCCCGGGGTACTCCGCGTACTTCCCGCTGACCACCAGGTCGGGGTGCACCGAGGCCAGGCGTTCGAGGTTGACCTCGCCGTAGCCCGGACCGGTGACGTCGGTGACCTTCGCCGGATCGAGGCCCGCCGCCTCGGGCTCGACGGTGCCGTCGTCGCGAACCAGCGGGCCGAAGGTGCCGGCGACGTCGACGCCGAAGTCCTCGAGCGCCGCCGCGGCCGACACCTGCGCGACGATCCGCCGGGGTTGCTCCGGTCGGGTTACCGTGATCCCCCGATCGTCGGTGAAGGACCAACCGGAACCGGTCTCGCCCGCCGGCGCGGCCGGCCCGCAGGCGGTCAGCGCGCTGACCGCGACCAACGAGACAGCGGTGGCCGCAGTGGCCCTAAAAGTGTGACGCAAGCCTACCTCCCCAAAGATCTAAGGCTAGGCTAACCTAGCAGCAACTCGGGAGGTACTGAATGGCAGTGGCACGAACCGGGCAGATCGCCCGGCAGCGGACGCGGCCGAGCGCGGCGCGTCCCGTTTTCCGGCTGTTCCCCGTCACCGTGACGCGGGTGCGACGGCTCTCCCCCAGCTTCGCGCGGATCACGCTGACCGCCGACTGCCTGCGCGGCTTCGGCAACGGCGGCGACGACCAGCGGATCAAGGTCGTGCTGCCCAAGCCCGGTCGCACCCTCGACGACTTCCCCGACGCGCCGGACTGGTACCAGCGCTGGCAGCAGCTGCCCGAGGCGACCCGACCCGACCTGCGCACCTACACGGTCCGCGCGTTCCGGCCGGAGACCCGCGAGCTCGACGTGGACTTCGTGCTGCACGGCGTCGACCACGGCCGCAGCGGACCGGCCTCGGGCTGGGCCGCCAACGCCCAGCCCGGCGACCGCATCGGCGTGATCGGCCCGGACGCGGGCACCGGCAACTGCCGCTCGGGCTGCGAGTGGTCTCCGCCCGAGTGCGCCGAGAGGCTCGTGCTCGCCGGCGACGAGACCGCCGTGCCCGCGGTCGGGGCGATCCTGGAATCGCTGCCCGCCGACGCGCGCGGCGTCGCCTGCCTGGAGGTCCCCGAGGCAGGCGACCGCCAGGAGTGGTCGGTTCCGGACGGCGTCGAAGTCCGCTGGTTCGCGCGCTGCGGCGCCACGCCGCACGGCAAGCTGCTGGAGGAAGGCGTGGCCGAGGTGCTGCGGGAGCTGCCCGACCGCCCGCGCCGGTCCACCGCCGAGTTCGAGGACATCGACCTGGACAACGACGTGCTCTGGGAGATCCCGGAGCGCTCGTCCGGTTCGGTCTACGGCTGGCTGGCCGGTGAGGCCTCGGTGATCAAGCGGCTGCGCCGGATGATGGTCAACGAGCACGGCATCCCCAAGCAGGCGGTGGCGTTCATGGGCTACTGGCGCGAGGGTCGGTGCTGACTCGAATTCGTCCGATATGTCGGCGCGCTGGGCTACCGTCATCGGCATCGGGTCAAGACCGTCCGAGCCGAGGGAGCCGCACCCATGGCCACACCGACCGCCCCGTCGACCTCCGATGAGTTCACCGCGCTGGCCGATCCCTACCGGCGCGAGCTGCTCGCGCACTGCTACCGCATGCTCGGGTCCCTGCACGAGGCCGAGGACCTGGTGCAGGAGACCTACCTGCGCGCTTGGCGCGCCTACGCGAAGTTCGAGGGCCGCAGCTCGCTGCGCACCTGGCTGCACAAGATCGCCACTACCACCTGCCTGACGGCACTGGAGAACCGCAAGCGCCGGCCCCTGCCCAGCGGGCTGGGCGCACCCGCCGACGACGTGCCCGACGAGAAGGTCGCGGCCTCCGACGAGGTGCCGTGGTTGGAGCCCTTCCCCGACGCGATGCTTCCGGACTCCGGCGACCCGGCCGCGATCGTCGGTCAGCGCGAGAGCACCCGGCTGGCCTTCATCGCCGCGCTGCAGCACCTGCCCGCGCGGCAGCGCGCGGTGCTGCTGCTGCGCGACGTGCTCAAGTGGCGCGCCGCCGAGGTCGCCGAGGCGATCGGGATCAGCACCGCCGCGGTCAACAGCGTGCTGCAGCGGGCCCGCGCCCAGCTGGCCGACGCGGCGCCGTCCCAGGACGACCGGCCGCCGCAGCTGACCGCCGACCAGCAGCGGCTGCTCGAACGCTACGTGACCGCGTTCGAGTCCAAGGACGTCCCGGCGATCGTCGAGCTGTTCACCGCCGAGGCGAGCTGGGAAATGCCTCCTTTCCGCTTGTGGGTCGTCGGTGGCGAGCACATCGCGCAGCTCCGGGTGCGCCAGTGCCCGGCGGGCGAGGGTGGCTTGCGGCTGCTGCCGACCCGTGCCAACGGTCAACCGGCCTTCGGCATGTACCTGCGCGGCGATGACGGGGTGTTCCGCGCCTTCCAGCTCAACGTGCTCGAACTCGACGGGGCGATGGTGCGGCGCGTGGTGGCGTTCTTCGACGTCGACTTCACCCGGTACGGCCTGCCCGAGACCTGCTCGGACTGATCTCCGCCGCTACCCTCGGCGGTGGAGACGTCAGGGTGCCTGGTGGCCCCCACGGCCTTCAAAGCCGATGGCGCCGAGCAGCTCGGCGCGGCGGGTTCGATTCCCGTCCGTCTCCGCTCGTTCCCGTCCGATGCGGACATCGGGGATGCCCGCACGGACGCCCGGCTTGCGGTGCGCGCGGGAGATCGGGAGCCTCGGCGGCGGGAGAGCTTCCCGGGACGCCCGACACCAACCACGGGACGGCCGATGACCGCGCTGGAAACACCTCGCCTGACCCAGTACGCGCACGGCGGCGGGTGCGCCTGCAAGATCCCGCCCGGCGAGCTGGAGGGCGTGCTCGCCGAGCTGCGCCCGAAGCCCGCCGACCCGCCGGCGCAGCTGCTGGTGGGCCTGGACACCGGGGACGACGCGGCGGTGGTGTCGACCGCCGAGGGCACCGGGCTGATCGCCACGACCGACTTCTTCACCCCGGTGGTCGACGACCCGTTCGACTGGGGCCGGATCGCCGCGGCCAACGCCCTCTCGGATGTCTACGCGATGGGCGGGACGCCGGTAGTGGCGGTGAACCTGCTCGGCTGGCCCCGCGAGGTGCTGCCCTTCGAGCTGGCGGCCGAGGTGCTGCGCGGTGGCGCGCAGATCGCCGCCGAGGCCGGTTGCCACCTCGGTGGCGGGCACAGCGTGGACGATCCCGAGCCCAAGTACGGCCTGGCCGTCACCGGTGTGGTGGACCCGGGGCGGTTGTTGCGCAACGACTCCGCGCGCCCGGGGCTTCCGCTGTCGCTGACCAAACCGCTGGGCATCGGGGTGCTCAACGCCCGGCACAAGCGCACCGGCGCGCGGTTCGAGCAGGCGGTGGCGGCCATGACCGAGCTCAACCGGGACGCGGCGCGGGCCGCGCTGGCCGCCGGGGCGGTGTGCGCGACCGACGTGACCGGCTTCGGCCTGCTGGGCCACCTGTTCAAGATGATGCGCGCCTCGGGCACCGCGGCGGAGGTCGACGCGGCGGCCGTGCCCTACCTCGACGGGGCGCGGGACGCCGCGCGGGCCGGGTTCGTCAGCGGCGGCACCCGCCGCAACCTCGACTGGGTCGCCCCGCACCTCGATCCCGGCGGTCTCGACGAGTCGGAGCGACTGCTGCTGGCCGACGCGCAGACCTCCGGGGGCCTGCTGGTCGTCGGCGAGGTCCCGGGAGCTCCGGTGATCGGGCACGTCGTCCCGGCCGGTGCCGGTGCACCGGTGATCCGCGTGCGGTAGGGGTCCGGCGAGCCGCTCAGCCGCGGCCGATGAAGGGCATCGCGGTCGCGGTGATGGTCAGGAACTGGACGTTGGCCGCCAGCGGCAGCCCGGCCATGTAGAGCACCGCGTCGGCGACGTGCTTCGGGTCGAAGGTGGGCTCAGGTCGGGTGGTCCCGTCGGCCTGGGCGGCGCCGGTGGCGATGCCCGCGGTCATGTCGGTGGCGGCGTTGCCGATGTCGATCTGCCCGCAGGCGATGTCGTGGGCCCGCCCGTCCAGCGAGATCGACTTGGTCAACCCCGTGATGGCGTGCTTGGTGGCGGTGTAGGCGACGCTGCGCGGGCGCGGGGCGTGCGCCGAGATGGAGCCGTTGTTGATGATCCGGCCGCCGCGCGGGTCCTGCTCCTTCATCGCGTTGAAGGCGTGGTGCGCGCACAGGTACGAGCCGGTGAGGTTGGCCTGCACCACGGCGCTCCAGTCGGCTGGCGAGAGCTCGCCGACATCACCCGCGGGACCGAACGTGCCGGCGTTGTTGATCAGCAGGTCGACCCGTCCCCACTGGTCGCGGACCTGGTCGAACAGCGCGGTCACCGAGGGCTCGTCGGTCACGTCGGTGGGCACCGCCCGGGCGTTGGGGTGCTCCCCGGCGGTCTCGCTCAGCGGTGCGGCGCGACGTCCCGCCAGCGCCACCCGGTAGTCGGCGCCGAGCAGCGCCTGCGCGACCACCCGCCCCACGCCGGACCCCGCCCCGGTCACCACGGCCACCGGCATCTCGCGCATCGGAACCTCCACCCCGAGTCGTGCCCCCGCACAGGCTATCGAGCCGGGGAGCGGGCCGGGCGCGGTGGCGCGCCGGTGCCCACCGCCCGCCGCCGGGAGGCGGACCCGGGGTCCCGATTCAGAAGCCCCAGCCGCCGAAGCCCCAGCGCCATGCTTCGATCCCCATCGGGCGCTCACCTCCCCGCTCGGTCGTCGGCCGTCGTCTCGACGCCGCCGACACCACCAGACGCGCCCGATGTCCGGTACCGCCGCTCGGAGGCCACCACCTCGATCGACGTGCGGATCCGGCCGGGGTGCGTAGTGTCAACGCGCGGGAGGGGGTTGTCCGCGATGCGCCGATTACGCGCGCTGTGCGCAGCGCTCATGGTGCTCGCGGTGCTCGGGGTGAGCGGCTGCGGGCTGTTCTCCCCCGCACCGCGCGGCGACGAGGCGCCCGCGCCACCGCCCAGCGGAGCGCCCGCCCCCGGAGGCGGGGCGCACGGTGCACCGGACGGTCCGCCGGTGCTGGCGGTCAAGATCGACAACGTGGCCGAGGGACGACCCCCGGTGGGCCTTGCCGCGGCCGAGATGGTCTTCGCCGAGCCGGTCGAGGGCGGGTTCAGCAGACTGCTGGCGATCTTCGGGGAGAACAAGCCACCGGTGATCGGGCCGGTGCGCAGCGCGCGGGAGACCGACGCGCAGATCCTCCCGCAGTTCGGCAAACCGGTGCTGGCCTACTCCGGGGTGGCCCCGGAGATCCGGCCGGTGATCGACCAGGCGCCGCTGATCGACGGATCGGACCAGGCGGTTCCGCAGGCCTACTCGCGCGAACCCGCCCGGCCCACCCCGCACAACCTGTTCGTCGACCCCGCCCAGCTGCCCACCGGCGAGCCCTGGCCGGGCGCCAACCGCCCGCTGGTCGGGGAGCTGCCCGACGGCGGCCAGCCCGCGGAGAACTACGAGGTCCGGTATCCCTCGGCGCGCATCGGGTTCTTCTACAACCACCAGAGCCGGCTGTGGAACGTCTCGATGGACGGCGACCCGTACGCGGCGATCAACACCGGTCGCATCGGCGCCTCCACGGTGATCGTCCAGCACGTGAACGTCCACGACTCGGTGGTCCGCGACGCCGCGGGCAACCCCTCCCCCGTGGTCGAGACCGTCGGCAGCGGGCGGATCCTGATGCTCCGCGAAGGGCGGAGCTTCGAAGGCCGCTGGGAGCGCCCCTCCCCCACCGATGCGACCCGCTACACCGATCTGGCCGGCGCGCCGCTGCCCGCGGCGCCCGGCCAGATCTGGGTGGTGCTGACGCGTTGAGCCGCGCTCAGAACTGGTCGACGAGCAGGGCGATGGAGAAGTAGCCGTAGAACAGCACGGCCACCGCCATCATCACCATGCGCCAGCCGCCGAGCCGGATGGACTTGGGCAGGAACTTGCGGTTGGTGACGATGAGCAGCATCGAGTACAGGAACATCACCACGCCGCCCGCCGACGAGGAGATCAGGATCAGCGCCAGCGGCTCCTCGGCCCCGGAGAGCAGGATGAACGAACCGGCGATGATCATCAGCCAGATCACCGCGAAGTAGATGCGGCTCTCGGTGACCTTCGTGCTGGTGCGGAAGAAGGTGACCTTCACCGAGTCCGCGGCCAGCCGGCTGACCCAGTCCATGATGCCCAGCTGGGTGGAGAACAGGGCGGTCGCGCCCGCGCACCAGAAGGCCATCTGGAAGGCCGTGCCGAAGCGCTCGCCGAAGACCTCGCCCTCGGCGCGGATGAAGTCGAAGTCGTCGTCGGGGAGCTCCATGCCGAAGACGGTGGCGTAGGCGACCACCGACATGATCACCAGCGTGGCCAGGCCGAGCACGAAGAAGGTGCCGAACTGCTCGATGTTGGCGACCTTCCACCAGCCCTTCCAGCGGCGCCGGTTCTCCTCGCTGTCGAGGAACATGTGCCCGGTGCCCGCGGCGGCCTCGTCCTGACCGGTGAACGGCGAGGTCACCCGCGGCATGTGCGCGCCCATGCCCATCTGCTTGTCGCGCGCCCAGTTGCTCTGCACCAGGTTGTTGCCGCCGCCGGCACCGGCGAAGGCGATCGCGCCCAGCAGCGCGGCCACCCCGCCGACCTCCGACATCGGCGGCAGTTGACCGGTGTGCGCGAAGCTCGCGCCGAAGGCGGCCCAGTCGGAGAGCCCGGTGGCCACGAACAGGGCCACGACCAGGAACACCGAGATCCCGCCGACGAGCACCATCTCGATGCGCTCCACGGTCTTGTAGACGACCTTGGACAACGTCAGCGCGCTGCCGATGGCGACCATGGCCACGATCGCGATCGGCACGGGTGATCCGCCGCCCGCGACGTAGGTGACGATGTTGGCCGCGCCGGTGGCCCACCCCGGCCACATGTTCGGGATGACGGCTATGACGGTGATGGCGATGCCCAGCGGCGGCCAGATGCGGGTGAAGCCGGTGACCGCGGTCTCGCCGGTGGCCAGCGTGTACCGCTCGATCTCCATGTTGAGGATGTACTGCATGAAGAACCCGAGTGCCGCCGCCCACATCAGCACCAGGCCGACCTGGCTGGTGATGTAGGGCCAGAGCACGAACTCGCCGGAACCGATCGCGGTCGCGGTGAGGATGATGCTGGCGCCGAAGATCTGCTTGAACCCGCGGGGTTCGGGCAGGTCGCGGTACTTGGCGGCGGGAAGGAACCTGCTGGGCAGCTCGTGCGCGACGGCCCCGTCGCGTGGTGTTTCGTTCTCCTGGATGGCCACGTTGCCTCCTAGGGGCGGTTACGGCCGATCCGGTGTACCAAGGCGAACACGGCAAGTGAACCAACTCACACGTCTGAATCCATCCGGGTTGTCCGAATTGGGATGCGGGGCCCGCCGGAAATCAGCGCGGCGAAGGCGGATCGCGAGGCAAGACTGGGGTAAAGTGATCGTTTCTGGCCGCAGCACGAAGGGACCCGCTCCGATGCCCAAGTTCTCCTGGCACACCGACGCCGTTCCGGCGGGACTGGCGGTGCGGCAGGTTTACGGGTTCCTGTTCGCCCCGGACGGCCGGCTGCTCATCCGCGTGGACGGCGCGAAGCACACCCTGCCGGGCGGACGCCCGGAGCCGGGCGAGGTGTCCTACGCCGACATCCTGCGCCGGGAGTCGATGGAGGAGGTCACCGTCGACATCCACGAGCCGCACTACCTGGGCTACCAGTGCGTCGACGACGGGATCTCGCCGTACGCCCAGGTCCGGATGGCCGCGGTGATCCGGCGCGCGCACCCGGCCGCGCCGGATCCCGACAGCGGGCGCACCTACCGCAGGCTGCTGGTGCACCCCGGCAAGGCGGGCGATCTGCTGGCCTGGGGCGAGACCGGCTACCTGCAGGCGACCGCCGCGGCCGAGGCCGCTGTGGAGGTGCTCGGCGTGCCCTCGGACGGCTTGCCGCCCAGCGACGACCTCCCCGTCGGCGACCTCTGAGGCGCCCGCGAAACCCGCTCCACCAGCGCATACCCCGCTCTTCGGTCTTGACCCGGGTCGAGCGCTGCCCTAGTGTGTTCGCATACAGCACAGTTGTTCTCTATACGAACACCCGGGAGTGGTCTGGTTGGCACGGATCATGCGTCTCCACGAAGCCGTGGCCGAGCTGGTGCACGACGGCGACACCGTGGCCCTGGAGGGCTTCACGCACCTGATCCCGGTCGCGGCCGGCCACGAGATCATCCGGCAGCGGCGCAAGGACCTCACCCTGGTGCGCATGACGCCGGACATCGTCTACGACCAGATGATCGGCGCGGGCTGCGCGCGCAAGCTCGTCTTCTCCTGGGGCGGCAACCCGGGAGTGGGCTCGCTGCACCGGTTCCGCGACGCGATCCAGAACTCCTGGCCGGTGCCGCTGGAGATCGAGGAGCACAGCCACGCCGGCATGGCCAACCGCTACGCGGCCGGCGCCGCCGGCCTGCCGTTCGCGGTGCTGCGCGGCTACACCGGCACCGACCTGCCCGGCCAGACCGACAACATCAAGCCGATCGACTGCCCGTTCACCGGGCAGCGCCTCACCGCGGTGCCCGCGGTGAACCCGGACGTGGGCATCATCCACGCGCAGCGCGCCGACCGGGCGGGCAACGTGCAGATGTGGGGCATCACCGGCGTGCAGAAGGAGACCGTGCTGGCCTCCTCCCGCTCGCTGGTCACCGTCGAGGAGGTCGTGGACGAGCTGCCCCCGGTGCCCGGCGGCGTGGTGCTGCCGCAGTGGGCGGTCACCGCGGTGGCCGAGGTTCCGCGCGGGGCGCACCCGTCCTACGCCCAGGGCTACTACGAGCGGGACAACGACTACTACCAGCGCTGGGATCCGATCTCGCGGGAGCGCGAGGCGTTCGAGAAGTGGTTGCAGGACGAGGTTCACGCGGTCGAGGGGAGCGCCCGATGAGTCAGGACTTCACCGCCGACGAGATGATGACCGTCGCGGCCGCGCGGTCGCTGGAGGACGGCGCCAAGTGCTTCGTGGGCATCGGTCTGCCCAGCACGGCCGCCAACCTCGCGCGCCGCACGCACGCGCCCGAGCTGGTGCTGATCTACGAGTCCGGCACGCTGGGCGCCAAGCCGGACCGGCTGCCCCTGTCGATCGGCGACGGGGTGCTGGCCGACACCGCCGATTCGGTGATCAGCGTGCCCGAGATCTTCAACTACTGGTTGCAGCCGGGGCGCATCGACATCGGGTTCCTCGGTGGCGCGCAGGTGGACCGGTTCGGAAACATCAACACCACCGTGATCGGCGGCGACTACCGCAACCCGAAGGTGCGGCTGCCCGGCGCCGGTGGCGCGCCCGAGATCGCGGCGTCGTGCCGGGAGGTGCTGATCGTGATGCGGATGAGCCCGCGCAGCTTCGTCGACGAGCTCGACTTCGTGACCTCGGTCGGCTACGGCCGCGGCAAGGGAGACCGCGAGGAGCTCGGGCTGCGCGGTCGCGGACCGGTCAAGGTGATCACCGACCTGGGCGTGCTGCGCCCCGACCCGGAGACCTGCGAGCTGACGTTGACCGCGCTGAGCCCGGGGGCCACCGTCGAACAGGCCAGGCAGGCGGCCGGCTGGGAGCTCGCGGTTGCCGACGAGCTCGCCCAGCAGCAGCCGCCCACCGACACCGAGCTGCGCGTGCTGCGCGAGCTCAAGGCAGCGGTGTGAGCGTTCCGAGCGGATTCCCCGACAACGGCGTACAAGGAGCTCTGCGATGACCATCGACGACACGCGCTCCGGGCTGGTGCTGCCCGACTACGCGCGGGACGAGGCGTCCCACCCGCCGCTGGACTCCCCCGAGTACCGGTCCTCGGCGCTGCGGCACCCCAAGCAGCCGCTGCAGTACCTGCCGCACCACCTCACCGAGATCACCGGCCCGCTGCTCGGCCAGGACCGCTGCGGCGACACCGATCACGACCTCACGGTGCAGCACGACGACGAGCCGCAGGGCGAGCGAATCATCGTCAGCGGCAAGGTGCTCGACTCCAACGGCAAGCCGGTGCCCAACACGCTGGTGGAGGTCTGGCAGGCCAACGCCGCGGGGCGCTACCTGCACCAGGGCGACCGGCACCCGGCGCCGCTGGACCCGAACTTCTCCGGAACCGGCCGGTGCATGACCGACTCGGAGGGCAACTACCGGTTCATCACGATCAAGCCGGGCGCCTACCCGTGGAAGAACCACGACAACGCCTGGCGACCGGCGCACATCCACTTCTCGCTGTTCGGGCAGGCCTTCACCCAGCGGCTGATCACCCAGATGTACTTCCCCGGCGATCCGCTGTTCTACCAGGACCCGATCTTCAACTCGGTGCGCGACGAGAAGGCCCGCGAGCGCATGATCTGCTCCTTCGACCTGGACAGCACGGTCCCGGAGTGGGCGCTGAGCTACAAGTGGGACATCGTGCTGCGCGGTCCGCAGGCGACCGTGTTCGAGGACGAAGAGGAGGACGACGACTGATGGGCGCTCCCGCCACCACGCCGTCGCAGACGGTCGGCCCGTTCTTCGCGCTGCCCGGCGGCATGCTGTGGTCCGACGGCGCGCAGGTCGTGCCCGAGGACCGCGAGGGATCGTTCCTGCTGCGCGGCAGGCTCACCGACGGCAACGGCGATCCGGTCCCCGACGGCATCCTCGAGATCTGGCAGGCCGACGAGCAGGGCCGCTTCGACCACCCGCACGACCCGCGCGAGCAGTCCTCGGGCTGGCAGGGATTCGGCCGCTGCCCCACCGACGCCGAGGGCCGCTTCTGGTTCCGCACGGTCAAGCCGGGCCCGCTGCCGACCCCGACCGGGGAGACCGAGGCACCGCACATCGACGTCACGGTCCTGGCGCGCGGCATGCTCAACCGCGCCGTCACCCGCGTGTACTTCCCCGACGAGCCGGCCAACGAGACCGATCCGGTGCTCACCCGGGTTCCCGCCGAGCGCCGCTCGACGCTGCTGGCCGTCCCCGACGCGCAGGGCCTGCGCTTCGACATCCGCCTGCAGGGTGCTGGCGAAACGGTCTTCTTCGCGGTCTGATCGAGGGGAGAGCGCGCTGGTCGTCGAGATCGCGCGCCGTTCGCTAGGAGGTCGGGTGTTCGGAGCGATGTTCAGCACCTCGCTGGCCACCGCGCGCACGTCGCGGGAGGGCTGGCTGCGGTCGATGCTGGACTTCGAAGCGGCGTTGGCCGGAGCCGAGGCCGACGCCGGGGTGATCCCCCGGCGGGCGGCCGAGGACATCGCGGCGAACTGCCGGGCCGAGCTGTTCGACGCCGAGTCGATCGAGCAGCGCGCGGCGAGTTCGGCGACGCCGGTGATCGCGCTGGTGGCCGACCTGGGTTCGCTGGTGGCCCCCGACAGCAGGCCGCACGTGCACCGCGGAGCCACCAGCCAGGACGTCGTGGACACCGCGGCGATGCTGATCGCCCGGGACGTGCTGGACGCGGTGCTGGCGGATCTGCGGGAGGCGGCCGAGCACTGCGCGAGGCTGGCCCGCGAGCACCGGGAGACCCCGCTGATCGCTCGCTCGTTGCTGCAGCAGGCCCTGCCGAGCACGTTCGGCCTGCGATGCGCGGGCTGGTTGACCGCGCTGGACGAGGCGATCGCCGCGCTGCGCCGCGTGCGGGAACGACGGCTGGCGGTGCAGTTCGGCGGCGCGGCGGGAACGCTCGCCTCGCTGGGCGCCGAAGGTCCGCGCGTGCTGGCCGCTCTGGCCGCGCGGCTGGACCTGGCCGAACCGGTGCTGCCCTGGCACACCGACCGCACCCGCATCGCCGAGCTCGGCGGTGCGCTGGGCGCCGCGTCCGGGGCGCTGAGCAAGATCGCGCTGGACGTCCAGCTGCACGCCCAGACCGAGGTGGGTGAGCTCGCCGAGGCCGCACCCGGCGGCTCCTCGGCGATGCCGCACAAGCAGAACCCGGTGTCCTCGGTCTTGATCACCGCGGGGACCGACCGGGTGCCGGGGCTGGTGAGCACGCTGCTCTCCGCGATGCCGCAGGCCTACGAGCGGGCCGCGGGCGCCTGGCAGTCGGAGTGGGAACCGCTGGGCGAACTGCTGCGGCTGGCCGCGAGCGCGAGCGCGCGGGCGCGGGCGATGCTGGCGGACCTCCGCGTCCGCACCGATCGGATGACCGCCAACCTCGAGCTCACCGGCGGCCTGGTGCTGGCCGAGAACGCCGCGGGCAAGCTGATGGCGGCCATGGGCCGCGACGCGGCCCAGCAGCTGGTCGCCGAGCTGTGCCGCAAGGCGGTGCGCGAGGGCACCGCGCTGCGCACCGAACTGCTCGCCGAACCGCAGGTGCGGTCGGTGCTGTCCGAGGCCGAGGTGCACCAGGCCACCGATCCGGCCGACTACCTGGGCGCGGCCGGGGACTTCGTGGACCGGGCCCTGGCCGCGCACGCTGAACGGGAGGACTGTTGAAGGTCGACTACGAGCTCACCGGGCCGAACGACGCGCCGGTGGTGGTGCTGTCCAACTCGCTGGGCAACGACCGAACCCTGTGGGACGCCCAGCTCCCGGCGCTCGCCGAGCGCTTCCGGGTGCTGCGCTACGACCAGCGCGGGCACGGCGCGACCCCGTCGGCCCCGGGGCCCTACGGCCTGGCCGATCTCGGTGGCGACGTGCTCGAACTGCTCGACGACCTCGGCATCGCGGAGGCCCGCTTCGCGGGCGTGTCGCTGGGTGGGATGACCGGCATGTGGCTGGCCGAGAACGCGCCGGAGCGCATCACCGCGCTCGTGCCGATCTGCACCTCGGCCGACCTCACCCCGCCCGAGGCGTGGCGGGAGCGCGCCGCGCAGGTGCGGTCCAACGGCACCGAGTCGATGTTCGAGGCGACCTTGCCGCGCTGGTTCACCCCGGCGCTGGCCGGCGATCCGCAGGTGCGGGAGAAGTACCGGGCGATGCTGGCCGCCACCGACGACGAGAGCTACGCGGGCTGCTGCGAGGCGATCGCGAGCATGGACATCCTCGACGACCTCCCGCGCATCGCGGCGCCGACGCTGGTGATCGCGGGCGCGCAGGACTCGGCCACTCCCCCGGCGCACGCCGAGCAGATCGCCGCGGCGGTTCCGGACGCCAAGGTCGAGGTGATCGCCGAGGCCGCGCACCTGGCCAACGCCGAGCAGCCCGAGGCGGTCAACCGGCTGCTGGTCGAGCACTTCTCGGGCGGTGCGCGGTGAGCTACGAGGAGGGGATGCGGGTTCGCCGGGAAGTCCTGGGCGGTGCGCACGTCGACCGGGCCAACGAGCGGAAGACGCCCTTCACCGCGGGGTTCCAGGAGTTCATCACCCGCTACGCGTGGGGCGAGGTGTGGGCCGGGGACGGGATCGACCGGCAGACCCGCAGCATGCTGACGCTGGCGCTGCTGGCCGCCACCGGCTGCGAGGACGAGTTCGCGATGCACGTTCGCGCCGCCCGCCGCAACGGCGTTCCCCCGGAGGCCATCCGCGAGGTGCTGATGCACGTGGCGGTGTACGCGGGCGTGCCGAAGGCGAACACGGCGTTCGGGATCGCCAATACCATCATCGAGGAGGAGCACGACTGAACCGATCAGAGGGGGATCACGTGGAGCCCGAATCCGACACCGGCGCCGGCTACGTGCAGTCGCTGGCGCGCGGGCTGGCGGTCATCCGCGCGTTCGACGAGTCGAGCCCGGAGATGACGCTGTCCGAAGTCGCCCGCTCCACGAACCTCTCGCGCGCGGCGGCCCGGCGGTTCCTGCACACCCTGGTCCAGCTGGGCTACGTGTGGAGCGACGGCCGGGTGTTCGCGCTGACGCCGCGGGTGCTGGAGCTGGGATTCGCCTACCTGTCCAGCGTGTCGCTGCCGGAGATCGCCCAGCCCCACCTGGAGCACCTGGTCTCCGAGGTGCACGAGTCGGCTTCGGTCTCGGTGCTCGACGGCGGCGACATCGTCTACGTCGCCCGCGTGCCCACCTCGCGGATCATGACGGTGTCGATCAACATCGGTACCCGCTTCCCGGCCTACGCCACCTCGATGGGGCGCGTGCTGCTGGCCGACCTGCCGGAGGACAAGCTGCGCGCGCAGCTCGACGAGGTGGAGCTGGCCCCGCTGGGCCCGCGCACCATCACCGATCCCGCGGAGCTGCGCGAGGAGCTGGCGCGCGTTCGCCAGCAGGGCTGGGCGCTGGTGGACCAGGAGCTGGAGGCCGGGCTGCGGTCGATCTCCGTGCCGATCAAGGATCGCTACGACCGGGTGGTGGCCGCGGCGAACATCTCGTCGCACGCCAGCCGCACCAGCCCGGAGCAGGCCCGCGAGGTCCTGCTCCCGCCGCTGCTGGAGACCGCTCGCCGCATCGCGGCGGACCTGGCGGTCTCGCCGCAGTCGCGCGCCGTGGTGCGGTGACGCGGCGGCGGAGCCCGCGCGTCAGAGGTCGTCGGCCCAACCGTGGCGGTAGAACGACCTGATGTGGGCCTCGGTGCGGGATTCGGCGGCGTCCGCGTCGCCGTCGAGCAGCGCCTGGTAGATCCGGCGGTGATCGGCCCGGAGGCCTTCGGCGATCTCGAACCACTCGTCGCCGAGCTGGTCGAACGCGGCCAGCAGGGGCCTGCGCATCGACTCGCGAATCGCGATGGTCATGTCCGCGACCAGGCGGTTGCCGCCCGCCTCGGCGATCCGCACGTGGAACTCGGTGTCGAGGTCGTTGAACCGCTGCCGGTCGCAGTCCGGGTCGTCCATCTCGTCGAGCAGCTCGGCCAACCGCTGCAGGTCGTCGGGCCGGGCGAGCTGCGCGGCGCGGCGGGCGCTCTCCCGTTCGAGCATGATGCGCGCCCGGACCACGTCGCTGGTCGGGAAGTTCGCCAGCGCGACGTGCAGCCGCAGCAGGCGGGTCAGGGCCGGGCTGGGCAGCGCGGCGACGGTCGTGCCCGAGTCGGGCCCGGTCCCGACGCCCATCCGCAGGACGCCCTGGGCCTCCAGCGCGCGGAAGGCCTCGCGCACCGCGGCGCGGCTGACTCCGAGCATCTTGGCCAGGTCCCGCTCGGCGGGCAACCGGTCGCCGACCTTGAGCGCACCGGCCAGGATCTGCTCCTCGACGCGGTCGATGACCAGCTCGTAGGTGCGCGTGCGCGCGACGGGGCGCCAGGAGGTGGTGTCCTCGTCCGGGTCGAACTCGCCCAATGGGATCCCCTTTACACGCGCGGTCGGCGCTGCCTAGGGTATAGCCCACCTGTGGTCAGACCATAGAATGGTCCTCCAGTCTCCAGTGGCGTGCGCGGCGGATCGCGCGAGGATCGTGCTGACCGGGATGGAAAGGACCGGTGATGCGCTCATGAGGGTTGCGCTGTTCGCGACCTGCCTCGGTGACACGATGTTCCCGGACGCGCCCAAGGCGACGGTGCAGGTCCTGGAGCGGCTCGGCTGCCAGGTGGAGTTCCCGCTCGGCCAGACCTGCTGCGGCCAGATGCACACCAACACCGGCTACCGCCGCGAGGCGAGGTCGTCGGTGCGCACCTTCGTGGACGCCTTCGCCGACTACGACGCGGTGGTCGCCCCCTCGGGTTCGTGCGTGGCCTCGGTGCGGCACCAGCACGCGCAGGTCGCCGCCGGTGACGAGCGGCTGACCCGCGCCGTCGAGCGCACCGCCCCGAAGGTCCACGAGCTCTCCGAGTTCCTCGTCGACCAGCTGGGCGTCGAGGACGTGGGCGCGTACTTCCCGCACCGGGTGACCTACCACCCGACCTGCCACTCCGCCCGGTTGCTGCGGGTCGGCGACCGGCCGCTGCGGCTGCTGCGCGCGGTGCGCTCGCTGGACCTGGTCGAGCTGCCGGCCGCCGAGCAGTGCTGCGGCTTCGGCGGGACGTTCGCGCTGAAGAACTCCGACGTGTCGGTGGCGATGGGCGCCGACAAGGCCCGCCACGTGCGCGAGACCGGTGCCGAGGTGCTGTGCGCGGGCGACAGCTCGTGCCTGATGCACATCGGCGGCCTGCTCTCGCGGCAGCGCTCCGGGGTCCGGGTGCTGCACCTGGCCGAGATCCTCGCGAGCGCGGAAGGAGCCGAGCGGTGACCGCCACGCATCTGGGCATGCCCGATTTCCCGAGCGCCGCCAAGGAGAAGCTGGCGGACTCCCAGCTGCGGCACAACCTGGCCAGCGCGACCTCGACGATCCGCGGCAAGCGCGCCGAGGTGGTCGGGGAGCTCGACGACTGGGCGCAGCTGCGCGAGGCGGGCGCGGCGATCAAGTCGCACACGCTGTCCAACCTGGACACCTACCTGGAGCGCTTCGAGGCCGCGGTGACCGAGGCCGGCGGCACCGTGCACTGGGCGCGCGACGCCGACGAGGCCAACCGGATCGTCACCGATCTGGTGCGCGCGACCGGCGAGCGGGAGGTCGTCAAGGTCAAGTCGATGGCCACCCAGGAGATCGAGCTCAACGAAGCGCTGGCCGAGGCCGGCATCGACGCCTGGGAGACCGACCTGGCCGAGCTGATCGTGCAGCTCGGCGAGGACGCGCCGAGCCACATCCTGGTGCCTGCCATCCACCGAAACCGCGCGGAGATCCGGGAGATCTTCCGCCGCGAGATGGGCAAGGTCGGTGTCGCCGCGCCCGAGGACCTCACCGACGACCCCGCGCGGCTGGCCGAGGCGGCCCGGCTGCACCTGCGGGAGAAGTTCCTGCGGGCCAAGGTCGCGGTGTCCGGGGCGAACTTCGCGGTGGCCGACAGCGGCACCCTCGTCGTGGTCGAGTCCGAGGGCAACGGCCGGATGTGCCTGACCCTGCCGGAGACGCTGATCAGCGTGGTGGGCATCGAGAAGCTGGTGCCCAGCTGGCAGGACCTGGAGGTTTTCCTGCAGCTGCTGCCCCGTTCGAGCACGGGCGAGCGGATGAACCCCTACACCTCGACGTGGTCGGGCGTGTCGCCGGGCGACGGCCCGCAGGAGTTCCACGTGGTGCTGCTGGACAACGGCCGCACCAACGCGCTCGCCGACGAGGTCGGGCGGCAGGCGCTGCGCTGCATCCGGTGCTCGGCCTGCCTCAACGTGTGCCCGGTCTACGAGCGCACGGGAGGTCACACCTACGGTTCGGTCTACCCCGGGCCGATCGGCGCGGTGCTCAACCCGCAGCTGCGCGGCACGGAGTCCGACGTGGACAAGTCCCTGCCGTACGCGTCCTCGCTGTGCGGAGCGTGCTACGACGTCTGCCCGGTGGCCATCGACATCCCGGACCTGCTGGTGCACCTGCGCACCCGCGTGGTCGAGGAGCACGAGCGCAAGACCCCGCTGGACGCGCTCATGGGCGCCGCCTCGTGGGTGCTGGGCGATGCCAAGCGGCTGACCGCGGTGCAGAAGATGGCGTCGTGGAGCCGGAAGCTCATGGGCCGCAGGTCGACGATCGGGCGGCTTCCCGGCCCGCTGGCGAAGTGGACCGACGCGCGCGACGCCCCGGCTCCCGCCGAGGAGTCGTTCCGCGCCTGGTGGCAGCGCACTCGAGGAGGCGACCGATGACCGACGCGCGCGAGGCCGTCCTGGGCCGGGTTCGGCGAGCGCTAAGCGGCGCTCACCGCGGTTCGCCGCAGGAGGTGCGCCGGGACTACCGCACGACCCGACCCGTCGAGGATCCGGTCGGCCTGTTCTGCGAGCGGGTCGCCGACTACCGGGCGACCGTCGAGCGCACGTCCGGCGAGGGGCTGCCCGCGGCCATCGCGGCCGCCGCCCGCGGGGCCGGCGCGACCCGGCTGCTGACCCCCGACGGCGCACCACAGGTGTGGTCCTCGGCGCTCGGCGACGACTTCCAGCTGGTCGGCGCGGATGCGGACACCGCGGCGTTGGACCAGGTGGACGCGGTGATCACCACGGCTGCGGTGGGCATCGCCACGACCGGCACCATCGTGCTCGACCACGGTCCGGGGCAGGGGCGCCGCGCGGCCACGCTGGTGCCCGACGTGCACGTGTGCGTGGTCGCCGAGCGGCAGGTCGTCGACGACGTGCCCGCCGCGCTGTCCCGGCTGGACCCGGCGCGGCCGATGACGTTCATCAGCGGCCCCTCGGCGACCAGCGACATCGAGCTCAACCGGGTCGAGGGCGTGCACGGCCCTCGCAAGCTGCACGTCCTGGTCGTTCCGGAGGACTAGGTGGTCCCGGCGCGTTCCGGGCGCGCCGTCGTGCACACTGGTCACCCGGACCAGTGATCGAGGAGGAACCGCGTCATGGTGGCGGAAGCCGAGCCCGATGCCGAGTTCATCTCCGCCGCCGAGGAGATCCGCCCGACCCTCGCCGCCGAGCGCGCCGACGGTGAGCAGCGGCGGGCCCTCACCGATGCGGCGGTGCGCGCGATGGACGAGGCCGGCGTGTTCCGGGCCTGGGTGCCGCGCCGCTTCGGCGGCTCGGAGCACGGCCTGGAGACGATGATGGCGGCCACCGCCGAGGTCTGCCGCGGGGATCCCTCGGCGGGCTGGCTGGCGCTGATCCTGGGCAGCGGCGACTGGCTGGTCGGGCTGTTCCCGGACGCCGCGCAGGAGGACGTCTTCGGCGACGACCCGGCAACGCGGATCTGCCAGGTGCTCACCCCGAAGGCCGAGGCGGTGCCGGTCGACGGCGGCTGGCGGGTCAGCGGCCGGTGGGCCCCGGCGTCGGGGTGCCTGCACTCGCAGTGGGCGATGCTCGGCGTGACGCTGCCCGACGACGCGGCGTTCGCGCTGGTGCCGATGAACGAGCTGACCGTGCACGACACGTGGTTCACCCTCGGCATGCGCGCCACCGGCAGCAACCTGCTCTCCGGCGAGGACCTGTTCGTCCCCGAGCACCGCGTGCTGCGGCGCTCCCCCGCGCTGCGCGGCGAGTTCCCGCGGGTGCGCAACGACTCCCCGCGCTACCGCGTGGCGCTGGTGCCGACGCTGATCACCTTCCTGATCGCCCCGATGGTGGCGATGGCCGAGCAGGCGCTGGAGCACGTGGTCTCGCGCTCCGGGGAACGCGGCGTCCCGTTCACCAGCTACCGGGCGCAGCGCGACTCGACGGCCTTCCAGCTGGCGGTCGCCGAGGCGGCGACGAAGATCGACGTCTCGAGGTTGATCGCGCGGGACAACGCCGCCTCGCTCGAGGGCCACGCGCGCGCCGGCACGCATCCCGAAGCGCTGGAGCGCGCGCGGTTGCGCAGGAACGCCGCGCACGCGGTGCGGCAGTGCCGGGAGGCGGTCGACGAGCTGGTGTCCGCGGTCGGCGCGGGAGCGGTGGCCGAGTCCGACCCGCTCGAATCGCTGTTGCGCGACATCCAGACCGCCAGCAGGCACGCGATCGCTCATCCGAGCGCCAACGCCGAGGTGTGGGCCCGAGAACTGCTGGGCATCGACCCGAACATCAGCCAGATGATCTAGGACCGTCACCGCCTCCGCCGGAAATCGCGGTGCGTGCTAGGTTCTCGTCTCGTCCGGCCGCGGCGCCGCGGGTGACGCGGCCACACGATCAAGTGACTGCGGGAACCGCGCCTCGGCGGCCTCGGTCTCAGCGGTGTCGTTGTCCAGAGGCGTTCGGTCGAAGGAAGGGGTCGCCGTGCCAGACATCCGAGTCCGGCTCCGTGGCGGACCGCAGGACGGTCACGAGGTCACCGTGTCCGCCGATGCATCGGGGAAACCGGTCCCGCGCATCTCGTTGCCCGCGCGGGTGCCCAACCCGGAGGCCGTGCCGCCGCAGCTCATCTACGAACGAGCCAGCCGGACCGGGGACGGCACCTGGGAGTTCCGCTACGTGGGCGCCGAGACCTGAGCACCCGCCCGCCCGGGCGCGCCCGGCTCACCACGGCGCCCTGATCGACGAGCGTGCGCACAGGTCGCTCAACTCGTCGACCAGGGCGCGCAGCGCCGGCGGGAACCTGCTCCGCCACGCCTCCATGCGCGCCTCGCCCTGGCCCGCGGCGCGCTTGGAGAGCTCGATCTGGCGCAGCACCCCGGTTTCGCGGACCAGCAGCGCCAGCACGATGTCGGCGAGGCGCTGCGAGGGGCTGATCATCCCGTTGCGGGCCGCGTTGTCGTCGTCGGTGAACAGCCGCTCCAGCACCTCGGCGGTGCTCCCGACCTGGTTGTTCACCGTCCGCCACGCGGTGAGCGGACCGCCGCGCCGCCCGCCGCTCGGGCGGACCTCGCGCAGCGCGTCGACCAGCACCAGCCGGGCGCGCACCTTATGGCCGGCGTCGTTGCCGAGGAGCTCGAACCAGCCGCGCAGGTCGCGTTCGGCCCCGTGGCGCACCTCGCGGAGGATCGTCCAGGCCAGGAAGTCCGGACACCTGCCCGGACCGCTGGGGCGCACGACGGGGGCGAGCGCGATCTCGTCGTCGAGGACCAGCTCGCCGAGCAGCGCCGCGGCGCACCCCATCGCCAGCCGCTCGTCGAGGATCCCCGGCGCGAGCCGGTCGTCGCCGGTGTGCGCGGCCAGGAAGAAGCGGTCGGCCAAGCGCGAGGGCAGCCGTCCGCCCGCGGGGTGTGCACCGCTCATCTCCGCCACCAGATCCACCGGAACAGCACGCGGCGTGACGCAACGCGTCATCATTCATCCCCGCCCGGCAGATCGTCGCGCTCGTGGCCGAATCGTTGCCCGCGGGAATCGCCACGCAGTGTGAGCAGAATCCGCGTTCGGCGGATCCCATTGACTTCGACCTAGCACGAAGTCCGAGGATGTTGTGGTCCCGAACTTCACCACCACGACCGCGAGGACATTCAGGATGAACGCGACCTGGGCGACGATGCGCTCCTTCGCCCGCGACGATTCGGTCACCCGGCAACGCCTCTCCGCCGGCCTGCTCCGCCGCATCGCCGGCTACGCCCGCCCCTACCTGAGCGACATCGTGCCGTTCCTGGTGCTGGTGGCGCTGACCGCGGTGCTCGGCGTGGTGACGCCGCTGCTGTTCAAGGCGATCATCGACAACGGCATCGTGCCGCGGAACATGTCGGTGGTGGTGTGGCTGTCGCTGGCGGTGGCCGCGGTCGCGGTGCTCGAAGCGGCCATGAGCCTGGCGCAGCGCTGGTACTCCGCCCGCCTCGGCGAGGGCCTGATCTACGACCTGCGGCGCGAGGTGTTCGACCACGTGCAGCGGATGCCGGTGGCGTTCTTCGTGCGCGCCCAGACCGGCGCACTGGTGAGCAGGCTGAACAACGACGTCATCGGGGCGCAGCGGGCGCTGACCAGCACGCTGTCCTCGGTGGTGTCCAACGTGCTGAGCCTGGTGCTGGTGCTGGCCACCATGTTCACCCTGTCCTGGCAGATCACCCTCATCGCGCTGCTGCTGCTCCCGCTGTTCCTGCTCCCGGTGCGCTGGGTGGGCAGGCGGCTGCAGCGCATCACCCGCGAGCAGATGAAGCTCGACGCCGAGATGAGCTCGCTGATGACCGAGCGCTTCGGGGTCGCCGGGGCGATGCTGGCCAAGCTCTACGGCCGCGCCGACGAGGAGTACGACCGGTTCTCGCAGCGCGCCGAGAGGGTCCGCGACATGGGCGTGATCTCGGCGATGTACAGCCGGGTGTTCATGGTGGCGCTGACGCTGCTCGCGGCGCTGGCCACCGCGGTCGTCTACGGCCTCGGCGGCGGGTTGGTGCTGTCCGGGGCCTTCCAGCTGGGCACCCTGGTGGCGCTGGCGACGCTGCTGAACCGGCTGTACGGGCCGCTGACCTCGCTGTCGAACGTGCACGTGGACGTGATGACCGCGCTGGTGAGCTTCGACCGGGTCTTCGAGGTACTCGACCTCGAACCGATGATCACCGAGAAGCACGGGGCCCGCGCGCTGCCCGAGGGGGACGCGGACATCGAGTTCGACCACGTGTCGTTCCGCTACCCGGCTTCCCACGAGGTCTCGCTGGCCTCGCTGGAATCGGTCGCGCGGCAGGACAACTCGCCGGCCAACCACGTGCTGCACGACGTGACCTTCCGGGCGGAGCCGGGCCAGACGATCGCGCTGGTGGGGCATTCGGGTGCGGGCAAGACCACGATCACCAACCTGGCCGGGCGGCTCTACGACGTGGATTCCGGTGCCGTGCGCATCGGTGGGGTCGACGTGCGGGACGCTTCGCTGTCCTCCCTCTACGGCACCGTCGGCGTGGTCACCCAGGAGGCGCACCTGTTCCACGACTCGATCCGGGCGAACCTGGCCTTCGCCCGCCCGGACGCCAGCGAGCAGGAGCTCCTGGAGGCCCTGCGGACCGCGCAGCTCGCGCACCTGGTCGAGACCCTGCCCGACGGGCTCGACACGGTGGTCGGCGATCGCGGGCACCGGTTGTCGGGCGGCGAGAAGCAGCGGTTGGCGATCGCGCGGCTGCTGCTCAAGGCACCGCCGATCGTGGTGCTCGACGAGGCGACCGCGCACCTGGACTCGGAGTCGGAGGCGGCGGTGCAGCGGGCGCTGGCCACGGCGCTGTCCGGGCGCACCGCACTGGTGATCGCGCATCGGCTGGCCACCATCCGCGAGGCCGACCGGATCCTGGTCATCGACGAGGGCACGATCGCCGAGACCGGCACGCACTCCGAGCTGCTGGCCCGAGGAGGCCACTACGCCGAGCTCTACCGGACCCAGTTCGCCCCGCAGACCGACGAGGCGGCCTGAGGGCTGCCCCGCGGTGCGCCGGCTACGACTGCGGCGGGGTGACCGAGAGGGTCCCCTCCGGGTCGACCTGGGCGAGCATGGCCGCGCACAGCGCGTCGAGGGCGTCTATCTGTCCCGTGTCGAGGCCGTCGAGCAGCAGCTTTCGCACCTGCTCGACGTGCCCCGGGGCGGAGGCGACCACCTTGGCCAGCCCGGCTTCGGTGAGCTCGGCGATGTTGCCGCGCGCGTCGTCCTCGGCCCGGCGTCGCCGCACGAAGCCCTGCTTCTCCAGCCGGGCGACCACGTGGGACACCCGGGACGGGGAGGCGTTGGACTGGTGGGCCAGGTGGCTCATCCGCAGCTCGTGCCCGGGCGCTTCGGAGAGCATCGACAGCACCCAGTAGCCGAACATGGTCAGCCCGGCGTCGCGCTGCAGCTGGGCGTCGAGCTGTGCGGGCACCACGGTCATCAGCGCGGCGAACTTGCGCCACGCGTGCTGCTCCCGGTCGTCGAGCCATCGGGGATCGCTGTCGGTCACCCGTCGACCCTAGCAGTGCTTGAAGGTTCACGCAGGGATGTTGACCAGCGGTGAAACTCCCCGGGCAGCGCAGAACGCACCGATCCTCTCGCGCAGCTCGATGGCCTGGGGCGCGGACTGGTGGCGGGTGCGGTGCAGCGCGCGGACCAGCTGGCGCAGCCTGCGCACGACCGCCTCGGTGCGCCGGCTCGCGGCGGCGGTGAGCACCGCGCCGATCTGCTCGCCGGCCCCGTCGAGGTCGTCGGCCGCGATGCGCACCGCCGCCAGGTCCAGCCGGGCGAGGCACAGCTCCCCGACGCGGGTGCGCTCGGGCGGGTCCTGCAGGTATCCCTCGATGGCTTCGGTGACCGCCCGCTCGGCGCGGGCCAGCCGGTGCTGCCCGCCCAGCCAGAGCTCGGTGGTGGCGGCGTAGGCCTGCTGCTTGGGCAGCGGGAACTCCATGAGCCCGCCGGGCTGGTCGGGTCCGCCGACCTCGCTGCGGGCCAGGGCGGTGCGGGCCAGCGCCTGCTCGGCCGCGATGGCATCGCCGAGGTGGGCGTGCGCGCGGGCTTCGACAGCCGCCAGCCGCACCATCGCGGTGCCGATCTCGGGAACGAAGCGGCGACCGTCGGCGGCCAGCTCGACGGCGTCCCGGTGCCGCTCGTCCCAGTAGGCGATCAGCGCTTCGGTGCCCCGGATCCAGCAGCGCAGCGCCTGGTCCTCGGCGAGCTCCGCGCAGCGGTGCGCGGTGCGCACCTGACCTTCGGCGGCCGAGAGCCGACCCTGGTCGAACGCGGCGTTGGCCATGGCCGCGCAGATCAGCCCGGTGGTGCGCAGCAGCTCCCGCGAGCGCTCGGCGGGCTTGCGCCGTTCGAGCGCCTTGAGCGCCTTGTCCCGCATTTCCCGCAGCTCCACGAACAGCGGGAACACGGGTTGGTGCGGGTAGGCCACGATGATCCGCACGACCTCGCCGTGGAAGCGCTCCGGTGCCTGCGGCCCGCCCTGGGCGGGAACGCGCGATTCGCTGGCCGGCATACCTGCCTCGCTCTCGACGTGCGCCCTGCTGACCTCGAAAGCCGGTCCGGCACCGCGCGCCGCTTCGTCGCGCCGGGGGCTCGCTTTCACGGTGGCACTCGCGCTGAGCGCCGCGCAAGCTCCCCGAACTCGACCGGACCAGCCGCATCACCTGGTCGCAGCGAACCCGGGGCGGTCGTCCTCAGCGCGCGAGCAGTTCCGCGGCCGCGCGGGTGTTGATCACGCGTTCGGGGTCGATGCCGCACTCCTCGGCGCGGGCGCAGCCGTTGGCGAGCCAGTCGAGCTGACCGGGCGCGTGGGCGTCGGAGTCGATGGCGAAGCGGCAGCCGAGGTCGCGGGCCAGGCGCAGGAGCTCGCGCGGCGGGTCGAGCCGGTCGGGACGCGAGTTGATCTCCACGGCCACGTCGTGCTCGCGGCAGGCGGTGAAGACCGCGCGGGCGTCGAAGGTGGACTGGGCGCGCTTGCGCTCGCCGATCAGCCTGCCGGTGCAGTGCCCGAGGACGGTGACCTGCCCGGAGCTCACCGCCGCGATCAGCCTGCGGGTCATCCGCGGTGCCTCCATCCGCAGCTCGGAGTGCGCGCTGGCGACCACGACGTCGAGCTCGGCCAGCAGTTCCGGGTCCTGGTCGAGACCGCCGTCGGCGAGGACGTCGACCTCGATGCCGGTCAGGACTCGGAAGGGCGCCAGCCGCCCGTTGAGCTCGGCGACGACGTCGAGCTGTTCGCGGAGGCGTTGCGCCGACAGCCCGCGGGCCACTCTGAGCCGGGGTGAGTGGTCGGTGAGCGCGAGCCAGTCGTGGCCGAGCCAGCGGGCGGCCTCGGCCATCTCGGCGATGGTGCTGCCGCCGTCGGACCAGTCGGAGTGGGCGTGGCAGTCACCGCGCAGCCGCTCGCGCAGCGCACCACCCCGCTCCGGGGCTCGCACCTCGGCGCGGAGCTTGGCCAGGTAGTCGGGCAGCACACCTCGGACGGACTGCGAGATGACGCCGGCCGTGGTGCGACCGATCCCCTCGATGTCGGTGAGCGTGCCGTCGGCGGCCCGGCGGTCGAGGTCCTCGCGCTGCTGGGCGATGCCCGCAGCGCGCCGGAACGCGCGCACCCGGTAGGTGGGCGCGTTCTGCCGCTCCAGCAGGAAGGCGATCTCGCGCAGCGCTGCGCCGGCGTCCGGGCTCACCCGTCCTTGGTAGCCGGAGCCGACCGGCAGCGCCAGCCGGCGAGGCACCCTGCTCCGCTGGGCGGTGCGGGCGGCCGGACCCGAGCGGCTCCGCGGAGTCCGCGCATCCTCGCCGGCTCCGCCGCGCTCTCGAGCAGCTCCTAAGCACCGAGCCTGCCGGCCACGGCCAGCAGCCGGTCCTCGTGACCGGGCCTGCCGACCAGCTGCAGCCCGACGGGCAGCCCGCCGACGGTGCCGGCGGGCACGCTCACCGCGGGCGCACCGGCCAGGTTGAACGGCCTCGTCAGGCCGATCAGCGCCAGGCGCACCGGCTTCCGGGCACCGCCGATCTCGACCTCCCGCTGCCCGATCGCCGGAGCGGGCACGCACGTGGTGGGCAGGGCGAGGATCTCCACCTCGTCGAGCAGCTCGGCCACCACCGCCCGCCAGGTCTCCCGGTCGGCCAGGCCGCGCACGTACTCCCAGCCCGCGGTTTCGGCAGCCCGGCGCAGCTGGGCGAGCACGTCGTCGGTGTAGTGCTGCGGGGCCTCGGCGACGCGCTCGGCGTGCACCGCGTAGGCCTCGCTGAACTGAACGGCGGTGAATCCGCGCTGCACGGCGGTGATCTCGCGGGGACGCAGCTCCCGCAGGTCCTCGCCGGCGAGGGCTTCGCGGACGGTGCTGGTGACCTGCGGGTCGGTGGGGTGCAGCAGATCCGGCGGGATCCAGCCGATCCGGGCGTGGGCACCGTGCTCCCGGTCGGGCTCGGGGCGCAGCCCGGCGAGCACGCGGTAGGCCAGGCGGGCGTCGGCCGGGTCGGCGGTGAGCACCCCGACGTGGTCCAGCGACGTCGACAGCGGGAACACCCCACCGGTGGGGATCGCCCCGTAGGCCGGCTTGAACCCGGTGATCCCGCACAGCGCGGCGGGGATGCGCACCGAACCGCCGGTGTCGGTGCCCAGCGCGACCGGCACCAGGCCCGCGGCGACCGCCGCTCCGCTGCCCGCGCTGGAGCCACCGGTCATCCGATCGAGCCGGTGCGGGTTGTGCGCGGGCCCGTTGTGCGCGCTGTCGCCGGTGGGCCCGAACGCGAACTCGTGGGTGGTGGTCTTGCCCAGCGGTACCGCTCCCCCGTCGCGCAGCCTGCGCACGCACTCGGCGTCCGATGTGGACACGTGCGCGGCGAAGTGCGCCGAACCCATCGTGGTGACCGCGCCGGCGACGTCGATGATGTCCTTGACGCCGACCGGGATGCCGTGCAGCGGACCGCGATCGCGTCCACCGGCGAGGTCGGCGTCGGCTGCGCGAGCGGCGCGCAGCGCGCCGTCGCGGTCGACGCTGACGAAGGCGTTGAGCTCGCCGTCCAACCGGTCGACGGATTCCAGCGCGGCCTCGGCCAGCTCGACCGCGCTGGTCCGGCCCGCCCGCAGTGCCGCGCCGAGTTCGGCGAGGCCCCGGCCGTGGAAGAAGCCGGTCGCCTCGCGCTGGAGCTGAGTTCGTTCGGTCACGCGCTCTTCATCCTTCCGCGCCCGATCTCCGGTTCGATCATCCTGCGGGTGCGGATGTCGCCCGTCAACGCCGCGCCCGGGCGGTCGTGATCGCGCACAGCAGCACCACCAGCGCGGTCATCCCCAGCGACAGCGCCAGCACCGAGGCGTCCTGCGCCGGGGCGCGCCCGGAGATCCCGGCCAGCAGCGAGCGCACGCCGAGGAAGACCACGACCACCGCGCAGCCGACGACCAGATCGGGGACGCGATCGGCCCACCGGCGAGCCCGGCGCACCGACCAGGGCACCCCGACGAGGGCGAGCAGGCACGCGCCCAGCACCGGCGCGGGCGCCCCGCCGGTGGCCGAGATCGCGAAGGCGCCGAGCACGACGCCGGTGAGCACCGCGGCGAGATCGAGCACCCGGGGCGGTGCGGGCCCGCGCTCGCCGAACAGCCACCACCCGGCGACCAGGGCCAGCACGCCGAAGCACGCGGAAACCACCGGCAGCCCGGGAGCCCCGGTGAAGGTCACCAGCAGGCGGGAGGCGATGGTGGCGATCATCGCCAGCAGGACGGGGCGCCGGGCGTCGGCGGCCCGGCGGGTCAGCGCGGTCAGGACGATCACCAGGTCGGTGGTGATGGCCAGCGCGGCGCCCCAGGCCACGAGGAGATCCACCGCGAACTGCGATAATGCGGGCACGCTCATCAGCGCCTCCGGCTCGGGGAGCGTTCGTTGGTCCCCGCTGGCCCTGGGTTTCGGGCCGGCAACGTGGTTGTAGACCGCTGATCGCCGCGATGTCCACCGCTCGTGGGACGATCCATCCGATCAGCCCAGCGCCCGCTGCGCGGGCCGGTGGTCCACACTGGACCCGGTGGCGGCATCGCGCGCGAGCCCAGCCCGAACAGGTTCGCATACTGTATGCTAAAGCCAAGGTTGTAGGGCCAGGAGGAGTCACCGCATGTCGCTGACCTCGAAACTGTCGTCGGAGGGCGTCGCCGCGCGCCAGGTCGCGCGCCCAGTCCCGCTGCGCGAGACGGTCTACGAGGCCATCCTCGAACTGATCATCACCGGCGAGCTCGAGCCCGGGCAGCACCTGGTGGAGAAGGAGCTCGCCGAGGCGCTGGGCGTCTCCCGGCAGCCGGTCCGCGAGGCGCTGCAGTGGCTGCAGAAGGACGAGTGGGTCGACCTGCGGCCCGGTTACGGCGCGTTCGTGCACAGCCCCACCCCGGAGGAGGCCGACCAGCTCCTCGGCGTGCGCACGCTGCTGGAGGCCGAATCGGCCCGGCTGGCCGCGCTGCACGCCACCGAGGAGGGTCTCGCGGAGGTAGAGCGGATCTACGAGTCCGGCGTGCGATCGCTGGCCGACGACGACATCGAGGCCGTGGTGGCGGCCAACGCGCAGCTGCACGCGCAGATCACCGAGCTCTCCGGCAACAAGGTGCTCAAGGAGCTCGCCGCGCAGATCAACCGCCGAGTGCGCTGGTACCACACGCCGGTCGCCAAGACCCGCGGCAAGCAGGCCTGGGACGAGCACGCCGCGCTCATCGAGGCCATCCGCGAAGGCGATGCCGATCGCGCCCAGCGGCTCATGCGCGAGCACACCGAGCAGACCCGGCACAGCTACCTGGAGAAGAGCGGCGAAGAGCCCCCGCAGGAGTGACCCACCTGCGAGACCGCTCCGCCGCCACGACGTGAAAGGACCGAGAAAGGCGCTCCGGGGAGGATGACCTCGCCTGCCTGGGGCACCGGCGCTCGGCCCTGTCCGGCCGAGCAACGCGTGGCCGGGCGCCGACGCGGCGAGTTTGGGGGACTCGCCGCGTCGGCGCCGGCGTCGCCGGAGCCGGCAGGCGGTCAGCCGACCGGAACCGGCGGTGAGGCGCCCAGCACCGCTCCACCGGAGTCCAGCGCCTCCACCGCCACGAAGGCGTGCGCCCCTTCGACGTCGACGCGGGTTTCGAACGCCGCCCTCGGCGCATCGAGCACCGGGACGAGGTTCTGCTCGTCGGCACCCGCCAGCACCCGCCAGGTGACGACCTCGGTGGCGCCGTTCCAGCAGGCGTAGACGCTGGTGATCCCCTCCCCCGGTTTCCCGGCCACCGCGGGCTGGTCGAGCGGGCGGCCGATCCACGGCGCGCGGAACGACCGGTACGAGGTGATCGGCTCGGTGAACCGCCCGTGGAACAGCACCTCCCCGCCCGCGCCGTACTCGCTGAAGTAGGGCGCCCCGCCCCAGCCGACGAACAGGTGCCCGTTGGCCAGCACCTGGGTGTTGCCCTGGTTGGGCGCCAGCAGGCCCTCCGGGCTCTCGTCGCTGCGCACCACCTCGGCGGTCATCGCGCTCTCGTCGAGCGCCAGCACCAGGGCGCGCGAGCGCCCGCGGCCGGGATCGGCCTCGGCGTTGTCGAACAGGCTCAGCGTGCCGTCGGGCAGGCGGCGCGCGTCGTGCTGCCAGGCGAACGCCGCGTCCTGGCCGAGCGCGAAGTCACCGCGGTTGCCGCCGAGCCGCCAGGTGACCTCGCCGGTGGCGCGGTCGAGCCGGTAGACCGCGTGCGTGCAGCGCGCCGAGATGAGCAGGCCGTCGCCGTCCTCGGCCACCGAGTTGAGGTGGATGTAGTCGTGCCAGACCTCCGGGTCGGTGGGTACCGCGTAGAACGACTCCTCCAGGCCGACGTGCTGCAGGCTGCGCCACTCGAACAGCAGCGCCCCGGAGGCGATGTCGATCTCCTGCACCACGCCTTCGAGCACCTTGGAGTTCGGTTGCCCGCCGACGGGCGCGGTGTCTGCGCGGACCTCGGCGTAGATCAGGATCAGCGCGGTGCCGCGCGAGGTGATCACCATGTCGTGCATGTCGCCGAGCATGTCGTTGGCGGCCCGCACGGTGGCGATGCGGCTGTAGGTCTCGTCGAGGATCGCGTACTGGCCCGTTCCGAACCCCGGCGGGACGTGCAGCTCGCCCTCCCAGTGGGTGAGCACCGGTCTTCCCCGGTACTCCTGGACTTTGAGGTCGCTGACGACGCCCTCGGCGGGCGGGGCGAACCAGACCGGCTGGCCGGAGTCGTCCATGATCAGCGCACCGGCCTGCACCTCGGCGCGCGGTGCGGCCGCGCGGGCGTCGAGCACGTTGGCCGGGGCGGGCGTGAGCAGCACGAGGCCGGGTTCGGTGCCCGCGGCCGGGGTGACGATCTCGATCAGCGGGGGGTGCAGGTCGGGGCGGCTGATCAGGCCCATCCCGGCGGCGCGGGCCGGCGCGGCTTGCGCGGCACCGGCTCCGGCGGCGGGCAGCAGCGGCGCGGCGGCCAGCGCCTTGAGCAGGCTGCGGCGCCGCAGGACGTTCGGTCGGGGGTCGAGCACGGTGCACGCTCCTCGGGGCTCGGCGTCGGTGTCGTCAGGAGCTGAAGGGCGAGGGGACCACTCCGGTTTCCCGGACCTGCTGGACCAGTTCGCGGATCGAGCCGGAGTCGTTGACGTGCGGGAACTCGCAGTCCGGCACGGGCACGTCGAGGAACTCGCACAGCCGCTGCCAGCCCTCGCCGATCCGGTAGGTCAGCAGCCGATCGGCGGGGACCACCGCGCGCACGGCGGCGTTGTGCTTCTCGAACACCTCGATGGCGTGCGCGCGGTCGTCGAAGCGGCCGTCGAAGGCGCCGTTCCAGATCATCCGGTCGATGGTCGGGCGCAGCAGCCTGCCGAAGGCGTCGTCACCGGGTTCTTCCTGCACGAACTGGTAGATCGTGCTGTGCACGCTGTCGTACCACTTGTCGGGGTCGCGCACGGTGAGCAGCACCTTGGCGTCCGGGTAGAAGTCCACCAGCTCGCGCCAGAACGCGCACCCCGGCCAGTCCACGGTGGACTGGTAGCCGCCGAGCACGGTCTCCCAGTCGGAGACCTCGCCGTCGAGCGCCCGCCACCAGTCGCGGGCGCGCTCGGGCTGCGCGATGACCTCGAACATGTGGTAGCAGGGCCCGTACCCGAGGTGCTCCAGGGCCGCCTTGAGCGAGGCGGTTCCGGTGCGGCCGAACCCGGCTCCGATGATCTTGACCATTCCTGCTCCTGTCCTCGTGGTTCGCACTGCTCAGCGGTCCGGCGTGACCGGGGCCGCCGCGTCGGTGGCGGGCGCGCGGAGGTGGTGCGGTGCTTCGGCACTCGACGGCGGCGCTCATCGGCGACCGCCCTCGGCGGGCAGCGCGGCGCGCAGCCGGTCCGTCAGCTCCGGGCGGCACACCAGCAGGTCGGGCAGCCAGGGGTCGGGCTGGTCGTAGGAAAGCTCGCCGCCGTCGAGCCGGCCGGTGTGCAACCCGGCGGCGTTCGCCACGCCCACGGGCGCGGCGCTGTCCCACTCGTACTGGCCGCCCGCGTGCAGGTAAGCGTCCACCTCGCCGAGCACCACCGCGGTGATCTTCGCCCCGGCCGAGCCCATCGGGACCAGTTGGGCGTCGAGCGCCGCGGCGACGTCGGCGACGAACTCGGGCGGCCTGCTCCGGCTGACCGCGATGCGCGCCGCGCCCGCGTGCGGGGACGGCCGCGCGGGGGGCTCGCCGGTGCCGAGCACCTCGCCGCGCGCGGGCAGGGCGACCGCGGCGGCGACGATCCGGTGCTCCTGGGCCAGCGCCACGTGCACCGCCCAGTCGGTGCGGCCGGCTTCGGAGTACTCGCGGGTCCCGTCGAGCGGGTCGACGATCCACACCCGCCCGCCGGGCTCGCGCGCGGGGCCGGCGACGCCGTGCTCGGAGAGCACCGGGTCCTGCGGGCGGTGCCGCGCGAGCTCGCCGACGAGCAGCTCGTGGGCCGCCTGGTCGGCGGCGTCGCCGAGGGATTTCGGATCCAGCTCGGGTCCGGCCCGCTCGCGCAGCTCCACCAGCCGCTCGCCGGCCAGCTGGGCCAGCCGCGCGGCCAGCTCGTGGTCGTTCACCCCGGTACCTCCTGTCCGGTCGGATCGGCGGTCGAATCCCGCCGCGAGCGGCGGGTCCTGCTCAGCACCGGGGCCAGCGCGGCCACCAGCACCACCAACGCGCCCGCCGCGGCACCGGCCGCGACCGGGGCGCCGAGCATCATCAGGCCGCTGGTGACCAGCATGCCGCCCAGCAGCACCCGCACCGGGCGGTCCGGCACGCGCGCCGAGATCAGCGCACCGATCAGCACTCCGGGCACGGACCCGACCAGCAGGGCGCCGACGAGTCCGAAGTGGACCTCCCCGGCGAGCAGGTGGCCGAGCGCGGCGACGAGCACCAGCGGCACGGCCTGCACCAGATCGGTGCCCACCAGCCGCGCCGAGGTGAGCTCCCGGTTGAGCAGCAGCAGGCACACGATGATGATCGAGCCCGAGCCTACCGAGGTCGTGCCCACCACGAGCCCGGCCACCGCGCCCAGCAGCACCGTGAGAACGGGCCGCACCACCGCGCGTCCGGGCGCCGAACCGCGGCGGCGGGCCAGCAGCATCCGCGCGAACAGCAGCACCGCGGCCAGCAGCACCGCGCCGCCGGTGATCTCCTCGAGCGTCGACTCGGCGCCGGCCCCCAGGGACCCGGCCAGCAAGGATCCGACCACCGCGGCGGGCAGCGAACCCAGGCACAGCCAGCCGACCAGCTTGGGCTGCACGGTGCCGCGCCGCAGGTGCACCGCAGCACCGACGGGCTTCATCACCGCACCGGCGACCAGGTCCGAGGACACCGCGGCCAGCGGCGGCACCCCGAACACCAGGGTCAGGATCGGCATGGTCAGCGCTCCGCCACCCATCCCGGTCACGCCCACCAGCAGCCCGGTGAGCAGGCCGGTCCCGGCTACTCCGAAGTCCACGGCCGCACCCACCCTCGTTCCCGCAGCAGCGCGACCACCCCGGCGACCGCCGCGTCCCGGTCCAGCACCGAGGTGTCCAGCACCAGGTCGGCGTCCTCGGGGACCTCGTAGGACGCGGAGATCCCGGTGAACTCCGGCAGCCTCCCGGTCCGGGCCGCGCGGTAGAGGCCCTTCCGGTCGCGGCGCTCGCACTCGCTCAGCGGCGTGGCCACGTAGACCAGCACGAAACCCCCGACCTCGCGCACCATGCGGCGCACCGCGTCGCGGTCGTGGCGGTAGGGCGCGATGGGTGCGCAGATCGCGGTGCCGCCGTGCCGGGTGACCTCGGCGGCCACGTAACCGATGCGCTGGACGTTGCGGCTCCGGTCCTCGGCGGAGAACCCGAGCCCGGCGCACAGCGTGCGCCGCACCACGTCGCCGTCGAGCAGCGTCACGGCCCGGTGGTCGTGCCTGCTGAGCTCGTCGCGCAGGGCGCGGGCCAGGGTGGACTTGCCCGCGCCGGACAGGCCGGTGAACAGCACGGTGAAGCCGCGCTCGCGCAGCGGCGGGTGCAGCCTGCGCTGCTGCTCGGCGATGGCCGGGGTGGTGAACCAGGCGGGCAGCGGGTCGCCGCGGTCGAGCAGCTCGCGCACCTGCTCGCCGCCGAGCCCGGGACGGCGGCGCGGCGGCGGGACCTCGGCGGCCGGGCGCCAGCGGTCCTCGGCGTCGCGGACGACGGGAGGTGGTTCGACCGGCGCCACGGGGCCGGGTCTCGGGGTCTCGTCGGTGATCAGGTGGGTGGCGCCGTAGGCGGCGGCCACGTGGGCGGCCAGCAGCGCGTCGCGCGCGGGGTCGCTGCGGCGCGCCAGCGGCACCGGAAGGATCGTGCTGCTCTCCGGCAGGTGCGGACCGGCGGCCAGCACCGCCTGCACGAGCAGTTCGGGACGCGGCCCGGTCATCCGGACCAGCACGAGCACGTGCGCGCCGCGGGTGCGCGCGAGCTCGCGGATCTGGGCGAGTTCGCGGTGGTGCAGCGGTTCGGCGGGCAGCACCGCGAGCACCGGGCCGCCGCCGACCCGCCGGCGAACCTCGGCGGCGGACGGGCGCAACCGCCGCAGCGCACCCGCCGGTTCCCCGGTGGCGCGCACCGGCCCGGCCGCGTAGTGGCAGCCGTTCTCGCTCCACGGCGCCTCGTTGCGCAGCACCGCGACCGGGGCGTCTTCCCCGTCGCGCAGTTCGATCTCCTCAGCGGCCGCGGTCTCGGCGCAGACCGGCAGGGTGACCGGCTCGGGCCACGGCGCGCCGTCGGCCAGGCACCCGCGCGTGCGCACCGCGGTGGCGTCCTCGGCACCGAGGAAGCCCCGCAGCGGTCCGAAGGCGCCGTCGAGCAGCAGCTCCACATCGGACATTTCGGCGTTGTCGAGGATCCGGGTCGCGCGCCGCGGCGACGCGGCGGGTCGCGCACCGGTCCCGCCCGGGCTCAGACAGCCCGATTCCGTTCCGCTCACAGGCACCTCGGTCCGCTACTCATGGGACGGCTGAACGCACACCGTCGCCGACCGCGACCGGGCGCAGCACCCCGGTGACGAGTTCTCGCCAGGGCGTCCCCTTCCCACCAGCGCAACCGTTTTCCCGCTGCACGCGACACATTCGCGACATTGCACGCGAACCACTCCCTCCCAGCCGCACCCCAGTGTGCCCCGAGCGGCCGAGCTCAGCAGTTCAGCGGGGGCCGAAGCGTCGAACGCGAACGCGCTCAACCGATCGGCGTCGTCACAGCGCTCGTCCGGGCGAGTCCGGCAACGAGGGTGCGCCGGACGGTCGAAAGCACCGCTCTCCGCGCACGGCTCGCTGGCGGCCGGGCCGATCGGGACGCGAGGCGATCGGGCGACCTCGAAAGGCCGTGCCCCGAACCGCATCGGTGCCGATCGGGCGCACGTGGCCCGATCGACTACCCCAGCACGGCCAGCCCGCAGATCACCCTGCCCTGCAGGTCGAGCGCCTCGTCCACCGAGATCTGCCCGTGCGCGGAGGTGTGGGCATCCCGGAACCTGCGCTCCAGCCCGAACTCCTTCCGGAAGGCGAACTGGCCGCACACCTTCATCCCCAGCTCGGCGACGGCCACCGCGCGCTCGCCCGTGATCGCGCGCGCCTGCAGGACCCGCTGCAGGTCGGCGCCGCCGTGCCAGCTGTCGCCGACGGCGTCGGCGAGCAGCAGCCGCGCGGCGTCGACCTCGGCGCGCATCCGCGCCAGATCTGCGCGCACCTCCGGCTGCTGCGCGGGCGGGCCCTGCCAGCGGGCCCAGGAGGGCTGCGGGCCGGTGACGCATTCCACCGACCGCTGCAGCACGGCCTCCATGATCCCCAGCGCCAAGCCGCCCTGCAGGGCGCAGTGCCAGGGAAGGGCGGTTCCCAGCACGATCTCGGTACCCGCGCCGTCGCCGCCGAGCACCGCGGATTCGGGCACCCGAACGGGGTCGGCGGTGACCGCGGCCGCGGCGCTGCCGCGCAGTCCCACGCCGTCGATCTCCGCGGGCACGCACACCCCGGGAGCCTGGGCCGGAACCAGCCACAGGGTCGTCCCGCCCCGCTGCCCGACCGGCAAGCTCGACCACACGTAGCTGTCGGCCTCGCCCGCTGCGCTGACCCAGGTCTTGCGAGCGGCGAGGTCGACCACTCCCCCGTGCGCTCGCGCACCCGCGGCGGGAACCAGCGGGCGGGGTCCGGATTCGGCCAGCGCCAGCGCGCTGAGGTGCTCCCCGGAGGCGATCTGGCGCAGCAGCTCCCCGGGAGCGCGCCCGACCAGCACGGCGGTCGCCGCGTAGTGCCCGGCCAGCACGGCGGCGCTGGAGGCGCACTCGCGGGCCAGGCAGGTGACGACCTCCACCGCCTCGACCAGCCCGCCGCCACCACCGCCGAGGCCGGTCGGCAGGGTCAGGCCGAGCAGGCCGGCGCGTCCGGCGGCCCGCACCGCCTCCCGGGGGAAGCGGCCGAGGTCGTCGGTTTCGCGCGCTCGCACGGCCGTGCGCAGGACCCCGCCGAGGGCGTCGCGGTGGTTGAACCGAGTCATGTCCCCTCCTGGAGCGGTGGTGCGGACCGGGCCCGCCGCTCGGGTGCGCGGCGGGCCCGCCCGGTCGCCTCAACCCGCCCCGGCGGGTACGGGCGCGGGCGCGGCGGTGCGCTGTTCGAGCAGGTCGCCGAGCGCGCCGATGGTGCGCAGCGTCGGCGCCGCGACCTCGGCGAGATCGGCCAGTTCCACGACGGCGGTGAGCATCGCGGCGAGTTCGAGCGGTTTGCCCTTCTCCAGGTCCTGGAGCGTGGAGGTCTTGTGCTCGCCGGTCCGCTCGGCGCCGGCGATGCGCCGCTCGATGGCGATGTCCGGGTGGCAGCCCAGCGCACCGGCGATCTCCAGGGTCTCGGCCATCATCGTGGAGACCAGCCCGCGCACCCCGTCGTGGCGGCACATCCCGGCCAGCGTGGCACCGGTGAGTGCGCTGATCGGGTTGAAGGCGATGTTGCCCATGAGCTTGATCCAGATGTCCCGCCGGACGTCGGGTTCGACCGGGCACTTGAGCCCGCCGGCGATCATGGCCTCGCTGAACTCCCGGCAGCGCGCCGAATCGCTGCCGTCGGGTTCGCCGATGGAGAACCGGGTCCCCTCCAGGTGCCGCACCACGCCGGGTGCTTCCAGCTCGGTGGCGGCGTAGACCACGCAGCCGATGGCGCGCCGCGGGGGCAGCACGCGGCTGACCGCTCCGCCCGGGTCGACCGTCTCCACCCGGCGCCCCTCGTGCGGGCCGGTCAGCCCGTGGAAGTACCACCACGGGATGCCGTTCTGCGCGGCGATGATCGAGGTGTCCTCCTTGAGCAGCGGATCGATCAGCGGCCCGCAGGTGGCGTAGGAGTACGCCTTGAGACCGAGCAGCACGTGGTCGACCGGGCCGATCTCCTCGGGATCGTCGGTGGCTAGCGGGTGGACCTGGAAGTCCCCGCGCGGGCTGAGCACGCGCACCCCGTCGGCGCGCAGCGCGGCCAAGTTCTCCCCTCTGGCGATCATGCCGACCTCCGCACCGGCCCGGTGCAGGCAGGCCCCTACGTACGCGCCGATGGCACCGGCGCCGACAACAGCAACTCTCACTTCTGGCTCCGCTCTGGTCTTGCGGCCAAGCGAAGGTGTCGGTGCCTCGTGTATACAGTATGGTGCCACTGCCGGCAAGACGTCGCGCACCCGGCATCACCCGATGGGTGCGGCGAAAGCCCCCGCCATCGCGGAGCTAGGAGCCCTTTCCATCCACAGTGGAGCGTCTTTCGCCTGGCGAATAGGCCGTTCGGGCCTATGGACACCCGCTCGCAACTGCGGTATCCCTGAAAGCGCCTCATACGGTATGCAGTATGGAGACGACCGTAGGCACGTCGAGGCGCAGGTACGGCTGTCAAAGGGGATGAGAGCGCTTATGGCCCAGACGTCACCCGAGAACGAACCCGAGCAGGTCTCCGGCGGTCATCTGGTCGCCAAGGCGCTGCGCGCCGAGGGCGTGGACACCATCTTCACCCTCTGCGGCGGGCACATCATCGACATCTACGACGGCTGCGTGGACGAGGGGATCGACGTCATCGACGTGCGCCACGAGCAGGTCGCCGCGCACGCCGCCGACGGCTACTCGCGCATCACCGGGAAGCCCGGCTGCGCGGTGGTCACCGCGGGCCCCGGCACCACCGACGCGGTCACCGGGGTGGCCAACGCCTTCCGGGCCGAGAGCCCGATGCTGCTCATCGGCGGCCAGGGCGCGCTCTCGCAGCACAAGATGGGTTCGCTGCAGGACCTGCCGCACGTGGACATGATGAACCCGATCACCAAGTTCGCCGCGACCGTGCCGCACACCGAGCGGGTCGCCGACATGGTCTCGATGGCCTTCCGCGAGGCGCACCACGGCTCCCCCGGACCATCGTTCCTGGAGATCCCGCGCGACGTCCTGGACGCCAGCGTGCCCGTGGAGTCCGCGCGCGTCCCCGCCGCGGGCGGCTACCGCGCCTCCACCCGCCAGGCCGGCGACCCGGACGCCGTCGAGAAGCTGGCCGACCTGCTGGTCAAGGCCGAGAAGCCGTGCATCCTGCTGGGGAGCCAGACCTGGACCTGCCGAGCCACCGACTCGGCGGTGAAGCTGGTCCGCGAGCTGAACGTGCCCGCGTTCTGCAACGGTGCCGGGAGGGGCACGCTTCCGCCCGCGGACCCGCTGCACTTCCAGCTCGCCCGGCGCTACGCGTTCCAGAACTCCGATCTGATCATCATCCTGGGCACCCCGTTCGACTTCCGGATGGGCTACGGCAAGCGCCTCTCGCCGGAGGCGACGGTGGTGCAGATCGACCTGGACTACCGCACGGTGGGCCGCAACCGCGACGTCGACCTGGGCATCGTCGGCGACGCCGACGCGGTGCTGACCGCGGTGGCCCAGGCCGCCAGCGGACGCGCCGACAACGGCGCCGGGAGCCGCAAGGGCTGGGTGCAGGAGCTGCGCGAGGTCGAGACCGCGGCCTACCAGAAGCGGCTGCCCCGCCAGCTCTCCGAGTCCTCGCCGATCGACCCCTACCGGCTGGTGCACGAGATCAACGAGTTCCTCACCGAGGACTCGATCTACATCGGCGACGGCGGCGACATCGTCACCTTCTCCGGTCAGGTCATCCAGCCCAAGTCCCCCGGGCACTGGATGGACCCGGGCCCGCTGGGAACGCTGGGCGTGGGCGTGCCCTTCGCGATGGCGGCCAAGCACGCGATGCCGAACAAGGAGGTGGTGTGCCTGTTCGGCGACGGCGCGCTGAGCCTGACCGGCTGGGACTTCGAGACGATGGTGCGCTTCGGCCTGCCCTTCGTCGGCATCGTCGGCAACAACTCCTCGATGAACCAGATCCGCTACGGCCAGATCGCCAAGTACGGCGAGGACCGCGGCCGGGTGGGCAACACCCTCGGCGACGTCGAGTACAGCAAGTTCGCCCAGATGCTGGGCGGTTACGGCGAGGAGGTCCGCGACCCCGCCGAGATCGCGCCGGCGCTGCGGCGCGCGCGGGAGTCCGGCAAGCCGAGTCTGATCAACGTCTGGGTCGATCCCGAGGTCTACGCCCCGGGAACGATGAACCAGACCATGTACAAGTGAGGGGCGGCGAAGATGAGTGCTCTGGAAGGGGTTCGGGTCCTGGACATGACCCATGTCCAATCAGGACCTTCGGCCACGCAGATCCTGGCCTGGCTCGGCGCCGACGTGATCAAGCTCGAAGCGCCGACCGGCGACATCACCCGCAAGCAGCTGCGCGACGTCGACGACGCCGACAGCCTGTACTTCACGATGCTCAACTGCAACAAGCGCAGCATCACGCTGAACATGAAGTCCGACGAGGGCAAGGAGATCTTCACCAGGCTGGTGGCCGACTCCGACGTGCTGGTGGAGAACTTCGGCCCCGGCACGGTCGACCGGATGGGCTTCACCTGGGACAAGCTCCAGGAGATCAACCCGCGGCTGATCTACGCCTCGATCAAGGGCTTCGGCGACGGCCCCTACACCCACTACAAGGCCTACGAGGTGGTCGCCCAGGCGATGGGCGGGTCGATGTCGACCACCGGTTTCGACGACGGACCGCCGCTGGCCACCGGGGCGCAGATCGGCGACTCGGGCACCGGCATCCACACCGTGGCCGGCATCCTGGCCGCCCTGCTGCAGCGCGGCAACACCGGGCGCGGCCAGCGGGTGTCGGTGGCCATGCAGCACGCGGTGCTCAACCTGTGCCGGGTCAAGCTGCGCGATCAGCAGCGGCTGGCCGGCGGCCCGCTGCGCGAGTACCCCAACTCCGAGTTCGGCGACGAGGTGCCGCGCTCGGGCAACGCCTCGGGCGGCGGCCAGCCGGGTTGGGCGGTGCGCTGCGCGCCGGGCGGGCCCAACGACTACATCTACGTGATCGTGCAGCCCCAGGGCTGGGCTCCGATCGCTCGGCTGATCGGCAGGCCCGAGCTCATCGACGACCCGGACTGGGCGACCCCGGAGGCTCGGCTGTCCAAGCTGGACAAGATGTTCAGCATGATCGAGGAGTGGACGCTGGGCCACGACAAGTGGTCGGTGCTGGCCCGGCTCAACGAGCACAACGTGCCGTGCGGGCCGATCCTGTCGACCAAGGAGATCATCGAGGACTCCTCGCTGGCCGACAACGACATGATCGTCAGCGTCGATCACCCCGAGCGCGGCGAGTTCAAGACCGTCGGCTGCCCGATCAAGCTGTCCGACTCCCCCGTGCGGGTCGAGAGTTCCCCGCTGCTGGGCCAGCACACCGCCGAGGTGTTCGCCGAGCGGCTGGGCATCGACGAGACCGAACTGGCAGAGCTCAAGGCGAACGGAGTGATCTGAGCAGATGGCATACGACGGTCCCCGCGTGCGAGAGGTCCTCGACGCGGTGCGCTCCGAGGGGCGGACGGCGCTGACCGCCCCCGAGGCCAAGAAGCTGTGCGACGCCTACGGCATCCCCACCGCCGGGGAGGGCCTTGCCACCAGCGCCGAGGAGGCGGTCTCGCTGGCCGCCGAGATCGGCGGTCCGGTGGCGCTCAAGATCGTCTCGCCGGACATCCTGCACAAGACCGACGCCGGCTGCGTGCTGGTGGACGTCTCGGGAGCCGAGGACGTGCGGAGCGGCTACGAGCAGATCCTGGCCAACGCCCACGCCCACGTGGAGAACCCCGCGATCTCGGGGGTCCAGGTGCAGCAGATGGTCAGCGGCCAGGAGGTCATCGTCGGGGCCACCACCGACCCGACGTTCGGCAAGGTGGTGGCCTTCGGGCTCGGCGGCGTGCTGGTGGAGGTGCTCCAGGACGTCACCTTCCGGATGGCGCCGCTGGACGCCGCCCAGGCGCGCGGGATGCTCGACGACATCGCCGCCGCCGACGTGCTGCGCGGGGCGCGCGGAGCCGAGCCGGTGGACGCGCAGGCGCTGGCCGAGGTGCTGCGGCGGACCTCGGACCTGGTCACCGACTTCCCGGAGATCGGCGAGCTCGACCTCAACCCGGTGTTCGCGACCGGCTCGGGGGCCACCGCGGCCGACGTGCGCATCGTGCTCGCCGACGACGCGGCGCCCGGTCCGCCGCAGCACTCGCCGGAGGAGATCCTGGAGTCGATGCAGCGGCTGATGACGCCGCGGTCGGTGGCGGTGATCGGTGCGTCCAACGAGGACGGCAAGATCGGCAACTCGGTGATGAAGAACCTGGTCAACGGCGGGTACGCGGGCGCTATCCACCCGATCAACCCGAAGGCCGACGAGGTGCTGGGCCGCAAGGCCCACAAGAGCGTCACCGACGTCGACGACGACATCGACGTCGCGGTGTTCACCGTGCCGGCGAAGTTCGTCGCCGGTGCCCTGGAGGAGTGCGGGCGCAAGGGCATCGGCGCCGCGGTGCTCATCCCCTCCGGGTTCGCCGAGACCGGCAACGCCGACCTCCAGGAGGAGGTCGTGGCGGTGGCCAGGAAGCACGGGATCCGGCTGCTCGGCCCGAACATCTACGGCTACTACTACACCCCGCAGAACCTCTGCGCGACGTTCTGCACGCCCTACGACGTGCGCGGCGGGGTGGCGCTGACCTCGCAGAGCGGCGGCATCGGGATGGCCATCCTGGGCTTCTCCCGCACCACCAAGATGGGCGTGTCGGCGATCGTGGGGCTGGGCAACAAGTCCGATGTGGACGAGGACGACCTGCTGACGTTCTTCGAGCAGGACGACAACACCCGCTGCGTGGCGATGCACCTGGAGGACCTCAAGGACGGTCGCGCGTTCGTCGGCGCCGCCCAGCGGGTCACCAAGAAGAAGCCGGTGGTGGTGCTCAAGGCCGGGCGCACCGACCTGGGTGCGCGGGCGGCCAGCTCGCACACCGGCGCGCTGGCCGGCAACGACAAGGTCTACGACGACATCCTGCGCCAGTCCGGCGTGATCCGGGCCCCCGGCCTCAACGAGATGCTGGAGTACGCCAGGGGCGTCCCGGTGCTGCCCACGCCGAAGGGCGAGAACGTCGTGATCATCACCGGGGCCGGCGGTTCGGGCGTGCTGCTCTCCGACGCCTGCGTGTCGGCGGGGCTGAACCTGATGGACATCCCGCCGGACCTCGACGCGGCGTTCCGCGAGTACATCCCGCCGTTCGGCGCGGCGGGCAACCCGGTGGACATCACCGGCGGGGAACCGCCGAGCACCTACGAGGAGACCATCCGGTTGGGGTTGCGCGATCCGCGGATCCACTCGCTGATCCTGGGCTACTGGCACACGATCGTCACCCCGCCGATGGTCTTCGCCGAGCTGTGCTCGCGGGTCGCCGAGGAGGCCCGCGCCGAGGGCGTCGACAAGCCGATCGTGGTGTCGCTGGCCGGTGACACCGAGGTGGAGAAGGCGGCGGACTACCTGTTCGACCACGGGATCGTGGCCTTCCCCTACACCACCGAGAAGCCGGTGGCCGTGCTGGGCGCGAAGTACCAGTGGGCGCGCTCGGCCGGGCTGCTCGGCTGACCGGGCACCGGGCGGCGTCCGCGGGCGCCGCCCGGTTTCGTCGTTGGTCGCGACGAGCTCGCGGTTCACGCGCGGTTCGCGGTGGACGGGTGGCCTCAGACCACGCGCCCTCCGGGGGTCCGCGCCGGCAGGACGTCCCGCTGGAACTGTTCGGGAACGGCGGCGCAGCTGCGGTTCCGAGGTGCGCGGATGCGCAGCTCGCACCGCCGCGGGCTCCGACGAGCACCGCGATCGCCGAACAGCTCGCAGCGGGGCGTGAAATCCAGAGTGGACAAGGAGGTCCGATGTGGATGGCGACAAGGCTCCCGGAAGAGATCCCGAACCCGAGTTAGCGGCCGAGGAGGACGGGCGGGTGTGGAAGGCCGGTGGCCTCGAACCCATGCCCATCCGCAAGCTCCCCGAGGCGCCGCCGTCGATCCACCTGCTGGGTCCGACGGTGTTCCTGGTGGCCCTCGGCGTGGGCATGGGCGAGTCCTACATGTGGCCTCGCCTGGTGCTCATCTTCGGCCCGGAGATCCGCTGGCTGTTCCTGGTCGGCGTGACCTTGCAGGCCGTGGTCATGCTGGAGATGGCCCGGTACGCGATGGCCACCGGGGAGAGCATCTTCTCCGGCGCGGCGCGCGTGGCCAAACCGGTGATGTGGTTCTTCTTCGTCACCGCGATACTGGTCTACATCTGGCCGGGTCACCTCTCGGCGGGCGCCGCGGCGCTGGAGGAGATCACCGGCATACCGTGGGTGGTGTCCGGCTGCATCGGGCTGGTGCTGGTCGGCGTGCTGTTCACCATGGCCAAGGTGATCTACAACCTGCTGGAGAACGTGCTGTCGATCCTGATCGGCCTGCTGGTGGTCGGCACCGCGGTGGTCGCCGCGATGGTCGGCGATCTGCAGGACCTCACCAGCACGCTCACCGGCATGCTGCACTTCGGCTACTTCCCGGACGAGGCGCTCAGCGCCCAGTGGTTCCCGGTCGTGGTCGGGGCGATCGCCTTCGCGGGCCCCTCCGGCATGCAGCAGATGTGGTACACGCTGCACCTGCGCGACCGGGGCGCGGGCATGGGCGCGCACATCCCGCGCATCCGCGGCCTGCGGCACGCCGACGAGGAAGAGACCATGCCCTCGCGCGGGTTCATGTTCGACACCGACGATCCCGACGAGATGGCCAAGTGGAAGGGCTGGCGGCGCTGGGTCACCTTCGACGCCCTGCTGCTGTTCTGGGGCATCACGATGCTGGTGACGGTCTCGTTCACCGTGCTGGCCCAGTCCGCGGCGCGGCAGAACCCCAACGTGGCCGCGCTCATCGAGAGCGGCGAGCGGGATGCCGCGCTCAACGCGATGGCCGATTCGTTCTCGGCGGCCGGCTCGCCGGTGCTGGGCACGGTGTTCCTCGGGTTCATCGCGCTGATCGGGCTCAACGCCACGCTCGGCCTGTTCGACTCGTTCTCGCGCGGTCAGGCCGACATGACCTACCACTTCGTCAAGGGCGCCCGCCGCTTCAAGATCTCGCAGCTCTACGCGGCGTTCCTGTGGGGCGTGATCATCTTCGGCATCCTGATCCTGCTGTTCGGCCCGGCCGACGGCCCCAGCTCCATCCTGGACACCCTGGCGTTCCTGTCGACCTTCGCCATGGGCGCCTACTGCGTGGTGCTGCTGCTGGTCAACAACCGGATGCTGCCCAGGCCGATCCGCCCGAAGTGGTGGTCGAACCTGATCATCGGGTTCGGCGCGTTCTTCTACCTCGGAATGCTGTTCTACAGCCTCGTCGAGTACGGAGTGGTCGTGAGCTGAGATGACCGCGACGACGCAACCCGTGGACGCGGCGCGGATCCTGGCGCCGGGCGTGCTCATCGGCGCGGTGGCGGGGGTGTTCGCCGGCGTGTTCATGCTCGTCGGCGGCGCCCCGCCGTCGTGGGCGGTGACGGCGGGAGCGCTGCTGGCGCTCCCGCTGGCGGTGGCCGGCGCGGGCTGCGCGCTGCTGCGCTGGCGGGGCGTGCTCAGCAGCGGGCACTTCGCACCGATGGCGCTGTACTGGGCGATCGCCTTCCCGCTGGTCCGGCTGGTGCAGGAGGTCGGGACCCGCTTGGTCCTGGGCGACACCTTCGCGCTGCCGCCGCAGCCGTGGGCGTTCCTGGCCTACCAGGCGCTGATCGGCGTCGGGTTCGCGATCGGGTTCGTGTGGGTGCAGGAACGGCTGGTTCGTGGTGGTGCCCGCAGATGAGCGCACCGGGCACCACCACCCGGCCTCAGCCGCGGGCGTCGACGAGTGGCCGCTCGTCGCGCTCCGGCCCGGCCGCGCGCTCGCCACCGTCGCGAAGCCGTCGCCGAGCGGCTTCGCCCGCGGCGGACGTGGCCAGTCCCAGGACGCGCCCGTCCGCCGCGCAGCCGCGCGGCAGGCGTTCTAAACGGCGTCGGATGGCGCTGAGAATCCGCATCTTCGTCGTCACCTCCTTCCCAACTCCGTGCATACAGTATTCCGTGATCCTGTCCGTTCGACGAAGCCCTTGTGAGCAGAGACACCTCGGCAGGTGATGCCCGATGACGCGCAGCGGACCGGACCGCGGCTGGACGATGATCGGGCTGCACACGCCGAAGCTGGAGGTCCGCGATCACCACGGCCGCCGCTACCGCGTCGGCGAGCAGCCCCGCGAGCTCACCGGCCGCTCCCGCGCGGTGCTGCTGTGGGCGTGCTGGCTGCCGATGCTGCTGGTGGGCACCGCCCAGTACGCCTTCGGCGCGGCCATCCCGGTGCTCACCGCCGCCGGCCACGACCTGGCCTCGCTGTGCTGGACCCTGGCGTGCTGGGCGGTCTTCCAGGCCGGGGCCGGATTCCCGGTCGCCCACCTGCGCCAGCGCGGCAGGCTCGACCCGCGCGCCGTGCTGATCACCGGCGGCCTGCTGTGCGCGGCCGGGATCGTCAGCCTCGGCCACGCCGAGGGACCGCTCGCCCTGCTGCTGGGCCACTCGGTCCTCGGCGGCACCGGCGCCGGGCTGGTCTACGCGGTGTGCACCTCCACCGCGCAGAAGTGGTTCCCGGAGAACCCCGCGGCCCGAGTCGGCGTGGTCACCGGCGCCTTCGCCTACGGCTCGGCGCCGTTCGCGCTCGCCCTGGCCGCACCGATCGATGCGGCCCACATCGCGCTGTTCGCACCGCCGCTGCTGCTCGCGGTCACCGCCTGCGGCCTGCTGGTGGCCGACCCGCCGCGCGACTGGTGGCCGGCGCACGTCGACCACCGGAACTGGGCGCGCGCCAATCCGCCCGCGGCCCACGAGTTCTCGGCCTCCGAAGCGCTGCGCGCCCCGGCGCTGCCCGCGATGGCGGCCTGCCTGTTCTGCGCGGCCACCGTCTCGCTGTTCAACGCCGCCTTCCTCGCGCTGCTGGCCGGACCGGGCGCCGCAGCGCTGTTCGTGGCCACCAACGGCGCCGGCCGCGCGGTGGCGATCCCGCTGGCCCGCCGAGCCGGCCCGCGGCGGGTGCTGCGCGGGGTGCTGGCGGTGCAGGCGACCGGTCAGGTCCTGCTGCTGGTCGCGCTGCCGAACTCCCCCGCGTGGCTGCTGCTGAGCGCGACCGTCGCCGGCGCGGGTGGCGGTGCCTTCCACCCGATCCTGGCCGCGCTGGCGCGGGAGCTCTTCGGGCACCGGAGGAGCGCCGAGGTGCACGGGTTGATCTACAGCGCCAAGGCCGCCAGCGGGGTGGTCGGCGTCGGGCTCGGGTACCTGGTGCTCGCGCACTGGGGCGCTGAGGTGGCGCTGCTGCTCGCCGCGCTGGCCTCGGTCACGGCAGCGGGGTTGTGCGGGCTGTTCCGGCGGTCGGGCTTCCCCAAGACGATCCCGTCCCCGCGAACCTCTCCTTGATCGTTGCAGACCGGGATGTGCCGCTCGTTCGACCTATAGTCGATGATCGTTCGCAGTCGACCGCACCGGAAGGGCCTGCTCGATGAGTGGCGAATTCGATGCGATCGTGGTCGGTGCCGGCATCAACGGCCTGGTCGCGGCCGCGGAGCTGGCCCGCGCCGGGTGGTCGGTCCTGATCTGCGAGCGCAACCCCGAGATCGGCGGGTTCATCGCCTCCGGGCAGCGCACGCTGCCGGGTTACGTCCACGACACCTACGCCTCCTGGCACCCGCTCTTCGTCTCCGGCCCCGCCTACGCAGCGCTCGGCGAGCAGCTGCACGAGCACGGGCTGGTCTACCGCAACTCCGAGGGTTGGCTGTGCGCCAGCGTCGGCGGCGACGGGCGCATCGCCCGCGCCCACCGCGATCCGCAGCGCACCGCCGAGGAGTTCGAGCACCCGGCCGATCGCACCGCCTACCTGGCCACGCTGCAGCGCGTCGGTGCCGACATCGACGCCCTCGGCGGATTACTGGCCAGCGAACCGCGCTCCTGGGCGCTGCTGCGCCACGGCGCCAAGCTGCTCAACACCGGCGGGCTGCGCGGTGCCGAGGGCTGGCTGCGCCAGCTGGCCAGCAGCGGACGCGGGTTCGCCCGCCGCGAGTTCCGCGGCCAGGAGGTCGACCGGCTCTTCGCGCCGTGGCTGCTGCACGCGGGCCTGTCCCCCGACCACGCCTCCGGCGGGCTGATGATGGCGCTGCTGGCCGCGACCATGCACTCCGCGGGCCTGCCGGTGGTCGAAGGCGGGCAGGCCAACTTCCTGGCCGCCTTCGCCGGGCTGCTCGAATCCCTGGACGTGCGGGTGCGCACGCGCACCGAGGTCGAGCGGGTGCTGGTCGACCACGACCGCGCCGTCGGCGTGATCGCCGGCGGCCAGGTGCACAGGGCCCGCCGCGCGGTGCTCGCCTCGGTCTCGCCCGGCGCGCTCTACGGCGAGCTGCTGCCGCCGTCGGCCGTGAAACCCCGCCTCCGGCACCAGGCCGCGCAGTTCCGGCCCGGCCGCGCCGCGATGCAGGTGCACGTGGCGCTGTCGGCTCCGCCGAGCTGGCGCGACCCGCGACTGGCCGAGGTCCCGATCGTGCACCTCAGCGACGGCTCGGGCAGCACCGGCATCGCCTGCGCCGAGGCCGACGCCGGGCTGCTCCCCCGGAGACCCACGGTCGTGGTGGGCCGCCAGCACCTCCTCGACGACACCCGGGTCCCCGCCGGCGCGGCCTCGCTGTGGCTGCAACTGCAGGAGGTCCCGTTCTCCCCCACCGGCGACGCGGCCGGCGAGCTCGACACCTCGCGGGGCTGGACCCGCGAGCTCGCCGAGGCCCACGCGCACCGGGCCCTGCGCCACCTGCAGGAGCACGCACCGGGCCTCGACGACCTGATCCGCGCGATCGACGTGATCGCGCCCCCGCAGCTGGCCGAGCACAACCCCAACGCCATCGGCGGCGACCCCTACGGCGGCTCCGCCGAGCTGGACCAGAGCTACCTGTGGCGCCCGCTGCCGTCCGCGGGCAACCACCGCACGCCGATCAGCGGGCTGTGGCACATCGGCGCGGCCACCCACCCGGGAGCCGGCCTGGGCGGCGAATCCGGCTGGACGGCCGCGCGTTCGCTCCTCAAGCGCGGCAGGTGAGCGCACCGGCGCAGCCCGCTGCCCCGGGCGGACGAATCACCGCGCGCACCAATGCCGTTCGGGAAAACCGCGAAGCCAGCTGGGAAAAACTCCAGCTCCCCGGCGAATCCGGGCAAAACATCAGGTCAGCGCGCTGAAATCGATCAACTCCGGCCGCCGGGACGGCTTCGCGCCTTGACCGCCCACCGGGCCCGCTCTATGGTCCAGACCACTAAATCGCACGGAACTCCCCACCGCAGCCGGGTTTTCGCATCCACCCGCGCCGCTCCACCGGATCGATCCACCCGGCTCGCACCCCCACACCAAGGAGTTGACATGCCCAACCGCAAGCTGACCGCGGCCGCCGTCGGCGCAGCCATCGCCCCCTTCCTCGTCGCCATCCCGGCCGGCACCGCCAGCGCGCACGGCTACGTCGACGCCCCGCCGTCGCGCCAGGCCCAGTGCGCCAACGACACCGTGCCCTGCGGCCCGATCAAGTGGGAACCGCAGAGCGTCGAGGGACCCAAGGGCCTCAAGAGCTGCAGCGGCGGCAACGAGCAGTTCGCCGAGCTCGACGACGACTCCAAGGGCTGGAAGGCCACCCCGGTCGGCACCCGGGCCACCTTCAACTGGACGCTGACCGCCGCGCACGCGACCTCCACCTGGGAGTACTACATCGGCGACAAGCTCGTCGCCTCCTTCGACCAGGGCGGCGAGCAGCCCCCGAAGCAGCTCTCGCACGACGTCGACCTCTCCGGCTACAGCGGACCGCAGAAGGTCCTGGCCGTCTGGAACGTCGCCGACACCGCCAACGCGTTCTACTCCTGCATCGACGTCAACGTCGGCGCCGAGAAGTGATCCCCGGCCGAACCGCCGCGCGCTGAAGCCACCCCCGACTCGCAGCGCGCGACGCCCGGGCGGGCCCGGCCGGTGCTGCCGGCCGGGCCCGCCCTCCTCTCCGCCGCGCCGAGTTTCCTCCACCTCCGACGTGGTGTATCCAGGGCGGGTGACCGAGTTGGTGCTTGGCCCGCTGCTGCGCTACATCGACGACGACACCGCGACCGTGTGGGTCGAAACGGACCGGCCCTGCGCGGTGCGCGTGCTCGACTCGGTCGCGCCCACCTTCTGCGTGGCCGGCCACCACTACGCGCTGGTCACCGTGCGCGGGCTCGACGGCCCCACGCCCTACGAGGTGCACCTCGACGGCGAGCGGGTGTGGCCCCGCGACGGCGCGGCGCCCAGCATCATCCGCCCGGTCGACGACCCCGAGCGGCTCACCGCGATGTTCGGCTCCTGCCACTTCGACCGCACCGCCGGCGACGGCCGCGACCGCGAGGGCCCCGACGCGCTGACCGCCTGCGCCGCGCAGCTCGCCAGCGCCCCCGAGCCCGACCACCCGGACGTGCTGCTGCTGCTCGGCGACCAGGTCTACGCCGATCAGACCACGCCCTCGGTGCGCCGCGAGCTCGCCGCCCGACGCAGCCTGCACCGGCCGCCCGGCCACGAGATCGCGAACTTCGAGGAGTACACGATCCTCTACCGCTACGCCTGGTCGGATCCCCAGGTGCGGTGGCTGCTGTCCACCGTGCCGAGCATGATGATCTTCGACGACCACGACGTGCGCGACGACTGGAACACCTCCCGCGCCTGGCGCGAGCAGATGTCGGCCCATCCGTGGTGGCGCGAGCGCCTGCTCGGCGGGCTCATCTCCTACTGGATCTACCAGCACATCGGCAACCTCAGCCCCGACGAGCTCGAACGCGACGAGGTCTACCTCGAAGCCACCCGGGTCGGCAGGCACGGCGACGCGCTGCCGGTGCTGCGCGAGATGGCCGCCGCGGCCGACCGCGAGGAGCACGGCACCAAGGGAGTGCGGTTCAGCTACGCCCGCGACCTCGGACCCGCCAGGCTGATCGTGCTCGACACCCGCTGCGGCCGGATCCTGGAGACCGCCGACCGGGCCATGCTGTCCAAGACCGACTTCGCCTGGCTGCGCGCGCTCGCCGAAGTCGACCGCAGGCACCTGGTCATCGGTTGCTCGCTGCCCTGGCTGCTGCCACCCGCGGTGCACCACGCGCAGACCTGGAACGAGCGGGCCTGCCACCGCGGCTCCCGGCTCGCCGAGCAGGTCCGCCAAGGCGCCGACCTCGAGCACTGGGCCGCCTTCCGCGACTCCTTCGACCGGCTGGCCGAACTGCTCGGCGACACCGCGGCGAGCATGCACGCACCCGCCACGATCAACGTGCTGTCCGGGGATGTCCACCACAGCTACCTCGCCGAGGCCCACTACCCGCGCCCGCTGCGCTCCCGCGTCACCCAGCTGACCTGCTCACCGCTGCACAACCGCGCACCCCGCTGGATGCGCGCGCCGCTGCGGCTGGCCTGGTCGGACGCGCTGGCGCGCCGGCTGCGGAGCCGGGCCGAACGCGCCGGGGCGGCGCCGCTGCCGCTGCGCTGGCGCAAGACCGACGGCCCGTTCTTCGACAACACCATCGCAGAACTGCACTTCGCCGGGCCCTCGGCCAGGGTCCGGCTGCTGGAGGCCACCTCGCACGGCGACCTCGCCGAGATCTGCCACCGGCGCCTGCACTGAGCAGCGGCGACGAGCGAAGAGCTCCGGGGAGCCCGGGCGCGATCTCCGCGCTCAGACCAGGAACGAGAACAGCGGCGAACCCGGCGAGACCTGCTCGATCTGCAGCGGGGACTCCTTCATCCGCCGGAGCAGGTCGTCGAAGTCGTCGGCGTTGTCGAGCTCGATGCCCACCAGGGCCGGACCGGTCTCCCGGTTGTTCTTCTTGACGTACTCGAAGGCCACGATGTCCTCGCCGTCGACGAGCACGTCGTCGACGAAGTGCCGCAGCGCACCGGGCTCCTGCGGGAAGGTCACCAGGAAGTAGTGCCGCAAGCCCTCGTGCAGCAGCGAGCGCTCCACGATCTCGCCGTACCGGCTCAGGTCGTTGTTGCCGCCGGAGACCACGCATACCACCGGACCGCGCGGGGTGCGCTCCAGCAACCGGGCGGCCGCGCTGGCCAGCGCCCCGGCGGGCTCGGCGATGATGCCCTCGGTCTGGTACAGCTCGATCATCTCGGTGCACACCGCGCCCTCGGGCACCGCCACGATCTCGTCGACGAGCCCACCGGCGACGTCGTAGCCGAGGTCCCCGACCCGGCCGACCGCAGCGCCGTCGACGAAGGTGTCGACCTCCGGCAGCTTGAGCGGGCCGCCGTGCTCCAGCGCCGCGCGCATGCTCGCCGCTCCAGCCGGTTCGGCGCCGACCACCCGGATCTCCGGGAAGTGCTCCTTGAGCCACAGCACGATGCCCGCGATCAGCCCGCCGCCGCCGACCGGGACGACCACCGTGTCGATCGGGCCGTCGTGCTGCTCGGCGATCTCCAAGCCCACCGTGCCCTGACCGGCGATGGTGCGCGGGTCGTCGAACGGGTGCACGTAGACCGCCCCGGTGCGCTCCGCGTCGGCCTTGGAAGCGGCGCTGGCCTCGTCGAAGGACGAGCCCGCGATGATCGGCTCGACCCACTCGCCGCCGATGGAGGCGATGCGCTTGCGCTTCTGCCGCGGGGTGTTCGCCGGCAGGTAGACCCGGCCGGGGATGCGCAGCTCGCGGCAGGCGAAGGCCAGGCCCTGCGCGTGGTTGCCCGCGCTGGCGCACACCACGCCGTTCGCGCGCTCGGCGGCGCTCAGCCCGGAGATCAGGTTGTAGGCGCCGCGGACCTTGTAGGAACGGCAGACCTGGAGGTCCTCGCGCTTGAGGCGGACCGGCACGCCCAGCTCCCCGGACAAGCGGCCGCTGGTCTCCAACGGGGTGCGCCGAACCACCTGGCGCAGGCGGGTGCCCGCCCGGAAGATCGCGGCGGGGCTGAGCTCAACGGACATTCACCGATCGTAAATCCGCTGGTGAACCCGACGGCGCTCGGGTAGCCGAGCTCACGGCCGCTCGCGGCGCCAGACCGCGGCGCAGCGCTCGGCGGCCTCGGCGTCGCGCCGCCCGCGCACCGCCGAAGCGTGACCCGGCGGGAAGCGGTGCGCGGCCAACCGCGCGTCCACGCCGTCCACCGAGCTGGTCAGCACGATCCGCGCCACCACCAGCACCCCCAGCAGCACCGCTCCGGCCGCCAGCGGCCAGGACCCGCCGAGCACCCCGAGACCGACCAGCAGCAGCGCGGCCAGCGGCGCGACCTGCAGCAACCCGCGCACCAGCACCCGCAGCAACCAGGTCCGGCAGGTCCCGTCGCGCAGCTCCCACTCGCGATACCGCCCGGCAGCCTCCTGCCGTACTGATACCCCAACCACCGCACCGGCCCAGGGCGCAACACCCCGCCACCCTTGAGACCCCACCAGCGCCGACCGCGCTCCACACCACCCCCGCACAACACCCCCGCCCGGACAAGCCCCTCTCCCCGCACCCGACGACCGCACACCCCACGCGAACCACCTCCCAACCCGGGGCCCGAACGGCCTGCTTTTTCGGGGTGCGTTCGGGAGGGTTCTGCCGACCGGGTGCGGTGGTGGGTGGTTCGGGTCGATCGGCGGGGTTGCGCGGGGTTTGCGGGGCGCGTTCGGAGTGCCAGGATCCGGATCGGCCGAGCTGGTCGCACCCGCGGTCAGCGCGTGACGGAGGATCTGGCGCTCATGTTCAACGTCGACAAGGTCCGGCTCGCCGGAGCCGAGATCGAACTTCCCAGGATGATCCCGGTCGAGCAGCGCTTCGACGCCCAGCGGATCGAGGACGTCGAAGGCAGCATCCGCACCCAGGTCGCCGAGCACGACCGGCGCAACCCGGTCAGCGGCAAGCGGATCGCGGTGACCGTCGGCAGCCGGGGCATCGCCCAGCTCCGCCGCATCGCGATCGCCCTGGTCGGGGCGCTGGCCGAGTGCGGGGCGAAGCCCTTCGTGGTGCCCGCGATGGGCAGCCACGGCGGGGCGACCGCCGAGGGGCAGCGCACCGTGCTGGCCGAGTACGGCATCACCGAGGACAGCCTCGGCGCGCCGATCCTGTCGTCGATGGAGACCGCGGTGGTCGCCGAGCTCGACGACGGCACCCCGATCCACTTCGACGCCGAAGCCGCCGGCGCCGACGGCGTGGTGGTGCTCGGCCGCGTCAAGCCGCACACCGACTTCCGCGGCAGCCACGAGAGCGGACTGGCCAAGATGATCGCCATCGGGCTGGGCAAGCACCGCGGCGCGGCGACCCTGCACAGCCACGGGTTCGAGAAGTTCGACACGCTCATCCCGGAGGTCGCCGAGGCGGTGCTCGCCCGTATGCCCGTCGAGTTCGGGCTGGCCGTGGTGGAGAACGGCTACGAGGACATCGCGCTGCTGGAGCTGGTGCCCACCGAGCGCGTCCTGGAGCGCGAGGCCGAGCTGCTCGTGGAGGCCAAGCGGCTGATGCCGAAGCTGCTGATGTCCGACATCGACCTGCTGGTGGTCGACCAGATCGGCAAGGACATCAGCGGGGCGGGCATGGACCCGAACATCACCGGCCGCGCCCCGGTCAACAGCGACAAGTTCCACGCCGCGCCGCTGCAGCGGATCGTGGTCCTGGGCCTGACCGAGCACACCAACGGCAACGCCTGCGGGTTGGGCATGGCCGACCTGACCACGCAGCGCTGCGTCGATCAGATCGAGTTCGGCTCCTTCTACACCAACTCGCTGACCTCGGGCGTTCCCGACGGCGCGCGCATCCCGATGGCCCTGGCCACCGACCGCGACGCCATCGCCGCCGGCCTGCACCTCACCCGGGGACCGCACCCGCGGCCGTCGAAGGTGGTGCGCGTGCGCAACACGCTGACCATGCCCCGCATCGAGGTCTCCGAGGCCTACGCCCAGGAGGTCGCCGAGCACCCGGACATGACCGCCCTCGGCGAGCCGCACGACTGGGAGTTCGACGCCACCGGCCACCTCACCCCGCTGCCGCCCGCGCACTGACCCGCGCGCGACCGAACTCCCCGCGTGCCCGGAGCGCGCGGGGAGTTGTCGCGCGACGGACCCGCTGACCTCCCAGCAGCACTCGTCCCGCGCCGCCGAGCATTGAATTCACTCGGCACTGAAGTCACAGCATCTTCGAATGCCCGATTTCGGCGAATCGCGATAGAATTTCGACCGATCCCCAACCGCGCCGAGACCGGCGAGTTCCGCGCCGGTGGGCGAAGGCGAGGCCGCCATGCAACCTCCGCTGACCACCGAACGGCTCGTGATCCGGGACTGGACGACCGGCGACGCCGACGTGCAGGCCGCGCTCGACCTCTACGGCCGCCCCGAGGTCACCGAATGGCTCACCCCGGTGATCTCGCACGTCGCCGATCTGGCCGCGATGCGCGCCGTGGTGCACTCCTGGACCGAATCCCAGCCCATCCAAGTGCCCCCGACCGGGCGCTTCGCGATGCACCGCCGCTCGGACGACGTCGTGGTCGGCGGCCTGGTGCTGCGCATGCTGCCGCCCTACGACCACGACCTCGAGCTGACCTGGCAGCTGCGCCCCGAGGACTGGGGGCACGGCTACGCCACCGAGGCGGCCACCGCCCTGCTGCACTGGGCGTTCACCTTCGACATCGACGAGATCTTCGCGCTCGCCCGGCCGGACAACTCCCGCGCGATCGCCACCGCGAAGCGACTCGGCATGGAGTGGGTCGGCGAGACGACCAAGTACTACGGCACCACGCTGCAGGTCTACCGGGTGCGGCAGAGCGGTCTGCCCGAGTCGCCGGTCGTGAACGACACCGACGACTGACCAGTGCTGATCACTGATCGTGTTGAAACAAGACGCGATTGGATTACTTGAAACTCGCGGAGTGCGCCCGACGCGGCTGGAATCCTGGAACCGTCGACCCAGCGCCGAACACGCGGCGCAACCGACGGAGGAAGTGTGCCACCACCATCCGACAGGAAGTCGGCGCGCCCGCCGCAGCGGCGCCCACCACGCCGCCCACCGCCGAAGCGCCGCGCACCGATCGGCCCGAAGCTGCTGGCGGCAGCGCTGTCGCTGCTGATGCTGGTGATCACCGGATACGGCTGGAACAACTACCGGCACCTGCTCGACGGGCTGGCCACCAGCGAGGTCACCCAGGGCGGCGCCGACGGGGCGATCGACATCCTGCTGGTCGGCATGGACAGCCGCACCGACGCGCACGGCAATCCGCTTCCCGAGGAGGTGCTGCGCGAGCTGCACGCCGGCGCCAACGAGGCGGCGCTGACCGACTCGCTGATCCTGCTGCACATCCCCAACGACGGTTCGCGCGCCGTCGGGTTCTCCTTCCCGCGCGACTCCTACGTTTCCATCCCGGGCCAAGGCCAGCACAAGATCAACTCGGCCTACGGGCGCGGGAAGTTCGCCGAGGAGCAGGCCCAGCAGGCCAAGGGCGTCACCGACCCCAAGGCGCTGGCGAAGGCGGGCGACGACGCGGGCCGCAAGCTGCTGGTGCGCACCATCGAGAACCTCACCGGCTCCTCCATCGACAGCTACGCGGAGGTCAACCTGCTGGGCTTCGCGAAGATCACCGAAGCCGTCGGCGGGGTTCCGGTGTGCCTCAACGACGCCACCAGCGACTCCTACTCGGGCGCCGACTTCAAGGCCGGCCCGCAGACCATCTCCGGGCCCGACGCGCTGGCGTTCGTCCGGCAGCGGCACGGACTCCCCCGCGGCGACCTCGACCGGGTGGTGCGCCAGCAGGCGTTCCTGGCCGGGCTGGCGCAGAAGGCCATGTCCACCGGCGTGCTGGCCAGCCCCTCCCGGCTGCGCGGGCTCATCCGCTCGGTGCAGGACTCGGTCGTGCTCGACCTCGGCGGGGACACCGACGTGCTCGGGTTCGCCCAGCGGCTGCGCGGGCTGGCCGCGGGGGCGATCCAGTTCAACACCATCCCGATCGAGGACTCCGAGTACGACACCCCGTCGGACGGCACCGCGATCAAGGTGGACCCGCAGGACGTCAAGCGAGCCGTGCAGAACGCCTCGCTGCCGCCCGGCCAGCGCACGCCGCCTCCGCCGACCACCTCGCAGCAGGCCACCGATGCCCAGGTCGACGTGCTCAACGGCACGCGGATCAGCGGGCTGGCCGAGGACGTGCGCGGCGAGCTCGAACAGCAGGGCTTCGAGACCGGCGGCATCGGCAACTCGGGCTCGCGCACCAGCACCGTCGTGCAGTACGGACCGGGGGCGGCACCGGTGGCCGAGAAGGTCGCCGAAACCCTCGGCGGGGTGCCGACCGAAGCGCAGGACTCGATGGCGCAGGGCCGCGTCCAGGTGATCCTCGGGACCGACTACGAGGGCCCCGCCGCGCCCGGTTTCGCACCGCCGAAGGCCGTCGCGCTCGACGGGCGGGCGCACGCCCAGACGCAGGGCTCCTCCGACCCGCCGATCAACGCCGCGGACATCCCCTGCGTGAACTGACCGAGCACAGTGGATCTCGAAGTGGCCTCGGCCACTCGATGCAGTGGCCGAGGCCGGCGCGGATTATCTTCTAGGGCATGTCCAGGCCGTCCACTCCTGCCGAAGCCTACGAACTGCTGCTCGAAGGCAACCGCCGATTCGTCGAGAGCACCTGCGAGCACCCCAACCAGGACGCCGCGCACCGCGCCGCGCTCGTCCCCGGCCAGAAGCCGTTCGCCGTCCTGCTCGGCTGCTCGGACTCGCGACTGGCCGCCGAGATCATCTTCGACCAGGGTCTCGGGGACCTGTTCGTGGTGCGCACCGCCGGCCACGTCGCCGGGCCCGAGGTGCTCGGGAGCATCGAGTACGGGGTCGGCCCGCTGGGCGCCCCGCTGGTCGTGGTCCTCGGGCACGACTCCTGCGGCGCCGTCACCGCCGCCCGGCAGGCCACCGTCGACGGCGCCAATCCACAGGGCTACATCGGCGACCTGGTCGAGAAGGTCACCCCGAGCGTGCTATCGGCCCGCGCCGAGGGCGTCGAGGAGGTCGACGACATCGTCGACGTGCACGTCGAGCGCACCACCGACCTGCTGCTGTCGCGCTCGGCGGTGCTGGCCGAGCGCGTGCGCGAGGGGAAGTGCGCGATCGCGGGGCTGTCCTACCGGCTCGGCGACGGCACGGTCCGCCAGGTGGCGAGTCGCGGACCGCTGACCTAGGCGGTCGCGGCCAGGGCCCCGGCCGCGTTCGGGAAGCCGACCGGTTCCGTTCGCGTTAGCCTGCACTAACACACGTGCATGGCGAAAGGAACCGGTCGTTTGAGCCCGCAGCCACGACGGGTGCTCTTGATCAGCGCCACCATCGGTGAAGGTCACAACGCGACGGCGCGCGCCGTCGAGGAGGCCGCCAGGCGGGTGTGGCCGGGTTGCGAGATCCGGTGGCTGGACGCGCTGCGCACCATGGGTCGCTGGGTGCCGAGCACCTTCAACTGGATCTACGCCACGAACGTGGAGACCACGCCGTGGCTCTACGACTTCTTCTACGACTCGCTCTGGCGCTACCGCTGGTTCGCCAACGCCTGCCGGCGCTTCGTCGGCGCCTGGTGCGGGCCGCTGCTGCGGCGCGAGGTGCTCGCCGCCGACCCGGACCTGATCGTGTCGACCTACCCGCTGGGCACCGCCGGGCTGGACTGGATGCGCCGGCACGGCGAGCTCGCCGACGTGCCGGTGGCCGCGGTCGTCTCGGACTTCGCACCGCACCCGTTCTGGGTCTACCCCGAGGCCGATCTGCACCACGTGATGAGCGAGGCGAGCCTGCGGGCGATGTACCGCGCCGAGCCGGACGCGGTCGGCGCGGTGAGCGCACCCCCGGTTCGACGCGAATTCCGGCCGCGCGACCGCGTTTCCGCGCGTGCCGAGCTCGGCGTCCCCGCCTCGGCGTTCACCGTGCTGGTCTCCTGCGGCGCGCTGGGGTTCGGCGCGATGCAGCGGGCCGCCGACGCCGCGCTGCGCGCCGACCCGGCCTGCCGGGTGCTGGTGGTGTGCGGGCGCAACGAGCGGATGCGGCGCGAGCTGGCCGAGCGCGGCGATCCGCGGCTGGTCCCCATCGGGTGGACCGACGACATGCCGGGGCTGCTGGCCTGCGCGGACGTCGTGGTCACCAACGCCGGTGGGGCCACCGCGCTGGAGGCGCTGGCCTGCGGTCGCACGGTGGCGATGTTCGAGCCGATCGCGGGGCACGGGCGGGCCAACGCCGAGCTGATGGCCGAGGCCGGGCTCGCCGAGCTGTGCCCGACCGAGGCGGAGCTGACCGCGACGCTCCGCCGCTGGGCCAGCGATCCCGCCGAGCTCACCGAGCGCGAGGAGCGAGCGCTCAAGCACAGCGGTTCGGCGGACTTCACCGAGCAGGTGGCCGAGCTCGCCACCTTGCCGCGGCACCACGGATTGCGGCCGCTGCGCGCGCAGGACGCGTTCTTCGTGCACGCCACCACCCCGGAGGTGACCCAGCAGACCGGGGCGATCCTGCGGCTGGCGGAGTCCGCGCGCTCGCTGCCCCAGTGGTCCGAGCACCTCGTCGGGCGGGTCCGCCAGCGCGCACCGGATCTGCCGATGCTGTGCCGCCGGCTGGTGGACCTGCCGGGAAGGCGTCCGCAGTGGATCCACGACGAGATCGCCCCGGAGGACCACGTCAGCTGCCGGCAGCTGCAGCCCGCCGAGGTCTTCGACGAGGTGCTCACCGAGTTCTTCGCCGAGCCGGTGCGCACCGACCGGCCGCCGTGGGAGCTGCTGGTGCTGCACGACCCGTTCACCGGGCGGGCCACCGTGGCGGCCAAGATGCACCACGCGCTGGGCGACGGGGTGGCGGTGACCAGCAACCTGATCCGGCTGCTGTGCGACGAGCGGCAACCGGACTCCGCGCCCGCCGGGCGGGCGAACTCCTCGTGGCTGCGACGAGTTCCCGAGCTGCTGCGCGGGCTGACCGGGCTGGCGCTGTCCGGTGGCCCGCCGAACCGGTGCTGGACCGGGAAGTCCAGCCCGGAGCGCTCGTTCGGGCAGGTCACCCTGCCCGCCGGTCAGGTGCGCGCGGCCGCTCGTGATCACGGGGTGACCAGCACCGGCTTGCTGCTGGGGCTGGTCGCCGAGGCGCTGCACCGCGCGCGCGGAGCGCGCGACCGCGACGCGCGGTTCCGCGTGATGGTGCCGCGCACGGCGCGCACGGGGCGCGGTGGAGCGGGCATGAGCGCGCCGGGCAATCACACCCAGTCGTTGGCGGTGGACCTGCCGATCGGTCCGATGCCCACCGCCTGGCGGATCCGCGCGGTCGCGCGGAAGCTCACCGAGCTGGAGGACACCGGACAGCCGCTGGCCGCCGGGGCGGCGATGGCGGCGATGGGCCTGCTGCCCGCGCGGCTGCACCGCTGGGTGGTGCGCAAGGTCTACCACCGGCGGTTCTTCAACGCGATCGTGTCGGTGCTGCCCGGGCAGCGCCGGCCGACGCACGTCGCCGGGGTGCGCCTGACCGAGGTGCTGCCGGTGCTGTCGCTGGCCGACGGGGTGGGCCTGGCGGTCGGCGCGATCGCCTGGGGCGAGCACTTCGGCTTCGGCGTCACCACCGATCCCGCGCTGGCCCCGCACGCCGAGGTGTTCACCGATCACCTGCGGGAGGCCTTCGCCGAGATGCGGGGGCGGCGGTGAGCTCGGCCGGAACGGTGCTGGGCGTGGCGGTTCCCGCCGCCGTGATCGGCGCCGCGAGCTTCGGGCTGGCCAGCGCGATCCAGCACCGGGTCACCAAGCAGGTTCCGCAGGTGAGCACGTTCAGCCCGCGCATCCTGTGGGACCTGGTGCGCAAGCCGATCTGGGTGCTCAGCATCGGAACCGTCATCGTGGGCCTGTCGCTGCAGGTGGTGGCGCTGGCGTTCGGTCCCCTGGTGCTGGTGCAGCCGCTGCTGGTGACCTCGGTGCTGTTCGGCGCCGGTTTCGCCGCGTGGCTGGCCGGGCGGCCGATGGACTGGGTGCTGGCGCTGGGCGGCCTGGCCTGCGCGGGCGGGCTGGCGGCGTTCCTGCTGCTGGCGCGCCCGTCCGGGCAGGGCAGCGACTTCACCGGTGCACCGGTGCTGCCGCTGGCGCTGCTGCTGGGGTTGCTGGTGCTGCTGTCCCTGCTCGCCGCGCGCTGGCTGCGGGGCGAGTTCGTGGCGGTGGCGCTGGCGGTGGCCACCGGGATCCTCTACGGCGTGACGGCCGGGCTGATGCGGGTGGTGGCCGGGTACTTCCGCACCGGCGGGATCTTCGAGCCGTTCACGCACTGGTCGTTGTACGTGGTGTGCGCGATCGGGCCGCTGGGTTTCCTGCTCAGCCAGCAGACCTTCCAGCGCGGCAGGCTCATGTCGCCCGCGCTCGCGGTGATCACCACGGTCGACCCGCTGGTGTCGGCGGCGATCGGGGTGAGCTGGCTGGGCGAGCGCATCGAGTACTCCTCGGCGGCGCTGGCCGGGGAGACCCTCGCGGCGGTGGCGATCGTGGGCGGCATCGTGCTGCTGGCCCGCCGCAGCGAGCAGCTGCGCCGGGCGATGGCCGAGCAGGAGGGGGCGAGCACGTGGGGCTGATCCGGCGCGACGGAACCCGGCTGTCCCGCGCGCTGGTGACCGGCGCTTCCTCCGGCATCGGCGCGGCCTTGGCCGCGCGCCTGGCCGGGCTGGGCTGCGAGGTCGTGCTCACCGGGCGCGACGAGGAGCGGCTCGACGGGGTGGCGACGGCCACCGGTGGCCGCGCGCTCGCCGCGGACCTGGCCTCGTCGGGCGGGACCGAACGGGTGGCCGAGGCGGGTGCGGAGGCCGACCTGGTCGTGCACAGCGCCGGCATCGGCTGGCAGGGGCGGCTGGACGCGATGCCGCCCGAGCGCATCGGCGAGCTCGTCGAGGTCAACCTGACCGCGCTGCTGCGGCTCACCCGCGCGCTGCTGCCGGGCCTGGCCGAGCGCGGTGGGCACCTGGTGGTGGTGTCCTCGATCGCGGCGGTCGGGGTGCGCGAGGAGGCGGTGTACGCGGCGACGAAGGCAGGGGTGCGGGCGTTCGCGGCGAGCTTGCGCCACGAAGGCCTGCGGGTCACCGCGGTGCTGCCCGGGGCGGTGCGCACGCCGTTCTTCGCCGGGCGCGACTACGCCCGGCGGTTTCCCCGCATGGTCGAGGCCGACGAGGTCGCCGCAGCCGCGCTGCGCGGGGTGCGGCGGGAGCGGGCCGAGGTGTTCGTGCCGGGCTGGTTGACGTTGCCCGCCCGCATCGGCGGCGCGCTGCCGGAGATGTTCCACGGGTTGTCCCGCCGGTTCGGGTGAAGTCGCGCGGCTGCCGGCGCAGCACCCGCGGCGAGGGCTCGCACCGCGGGTGCTGCGCCGGTGACGCGACCGCCGAAAGCTCCTAGCCCTCCCGCACGGCTCGGATCGACTCCTTGAGCGAGCCCATGGTGGCCAGCACCGAGGTGGGTTCGTAGCCGCAGTGGGCCATGCAGTTGGCGCAGCGGGCGTCGTTGCCGCGGCCGTAGGCCGACCAGTCGGTGTCCTCCAGCAGTTCGCGGTAGGTCTGCGCGTACCCGTCGTTCATCAGGTAGCAGGGCCGCTGCCAGCCGTAGAGCGAGTACGACGGGATCGCCCAGGCGGTGCAGGCGAAATCGATCTCGCCCTCCAGGAAGTCCAGGAACAGCGGCGAGTGGTTGAACCGCCACCTGCGGCGCCTGCCGTCGGCGAAGACCTTCTTGAACAGCTCCCGCGTCTCGGTCACGCCGAGGAAGTGCTCCTGGTCCGGAGCCTTGTCGTAGGCGTAGGCGGGCGAGAGCATCATCTGGTCGACCTCCAGCTCGTTGTTGAGGAAGTCGAGCACCTCGATGACCGACTGCGGCGTGTCGGTGGTGAAGAACGTCGAGTTGGTGGTGATCCGGAAACCGCGCCGCTGCGCGTCCTTGACGTTGTCCACCGCCTGGGCGAACACGCCCTTCTTGCACACCGAGGCGTCGTGGCGCTCCTCCAGGCCGTCGATGTGCACCGCGAAGGAGAAGTACGGCGAGGGCGTGAGCTTGTCGATCTTGCGGGGCATCAGCAGCGCGTTCGTGCACAGGTAGACGAACTTCTTGCGCTTGACCAGCTCGTCGACCAGCACCTCGATCTGCGGGTGCATCAGCGGTTCGCCGCCGGCGATCGACACCACCGGTGCGCCGCACTCCTCGACGGCCGCCAGCGCCTGCTCGACCGGCATCCGCTGCTTGAGGACGTCGGCGGGGTGCTGGATCTTGCCGCACCCCGCGCACGCCAGATTGCAGGCGAACAACGGCTCCAGTTCGAGGGTGAGCGCGAACTTGTCCCGCCGGGCCAGCTTCTGCTTGAGCAGGTAGCCGCCGACCCGGATGGCCTGGCGCATCGGGATACCCATGGTTAGGCCTCCTCGCGAGTGGTGTGCACTTCCGGCGGGATGTGCCTGCTCCAGCGGCGCAAGCAGCATCCGACGGCGTGCAAGCGGGCCAGCGCGGCCAGGCCGCGCCGCGCCGTGCCGGGCCGCAGCAGCGGGTGGCCGACCGCGTCGACCACGACCCGCACGACGGCCAGCGGCCGCTCCCCCGCCGCCTGGCCGAGCACGCCGGACTCCAGGTCCGCTGCGAGCGCGCCGGTGGCGGCCAGCTCGGCGCGCCGCGAGCCGTGCACGAGCCGGTCGGTGGTGACCACCGGGCCGTGCCGGACCGGGAAGCCGCTCCGGGCGAGCTCCTCGGCCAGCGAGTCCGAGGTGGTGCAGGGCAGCACCTCGGCGCGGGTGCGGACCTCGCTGGCCACGATCACGTCACCGCTGCGCACCTCCGGGGCGAGCCCGCCGGCCAACCCGGCGACCACGAGCACGTCGAAGTCGGCGGCCAGCAGGCGCACCGCGCTGTGCGCGCTGCGCCTCGCCCCGTAGCCGGTGCGGCGCACGGTGGTGTCGCCGCTGAGACCGTCGCGGCGCAACGTCTCCCTGCCGACGGGTTCGCCGAGGTGGGCGGAGCGAAGCGCCCGGGCCTCGACCCGCATCGGCGCGCAGATCAGCGTTCTCGGCATGGTCACTCCTCGTCCCGCAGGTACCGACCGAGGGCGGTGAGCGGGAAGATCAGCCGGTAGAGGTGGTAGTTGAGGTAGAAGTCGCCGGGGAACCCGGTCCCGGTGAACTGCGGTTCGTCCCAACCGCCGTCGCCGCGCTGGGTTCGGGCGAGGTAGGAGATGCCGCGCAGGGCGGCATCGCTGTCGCGGCGACCGGCGGCGAGCAGCGCCAGCAGCGCCCACCCGGTCTGCGAGGCGGTCGAGTCGCCGCGGCCGATCCAGGCCGGATCGTCGTAGGAGCGCAGGTCCTCGCCCCACCCGCCGTCGGGGTTCTGGTGCCGCTCCAGCCAGCGCACCGCGGCCCGCAGCGCCGGGTGCTCCGGGTCCACTCCCGCGCGCAGCAGCGCGGGCACGGCGGCTCCGGTGCCGTAGACGTGGTTGGCGCCCCAGCGACCGAACCAGGACCCGTCGGGCTCCTGGTTGTCCAGCAGCCACCGCACGCCGCGCCGGAGCACCTCGTCGTGGTCGCCCAGGACCGCCAGGGCCTCCACCACGTGCGCGGTGACGTCGGCCGAGGGCGGGTCGATGACCTCGCCGAAGTCGCAGAAGGGCAGCTTGCGCACCAGTCGCCGGGTGTTGTCGGCGTCGAAGGCGCCCCAGCCGCCGTCGGCGGACTGCATGCCGCGCAACCACCGGAGGCCGCGCCGCACCGCGCCGCGGATCTCCTCCGGTTCGTGGTGGTCGACGCGGTTGAGCGCCAGCAGCACCTCCGCGGTGTCGTCGATGTCGGGATACCCGTCGTTCTCGAACTCGAACGCCCAGCCGCCTCCCGCGGGCAGGTCGGGGCGCCGGACGGCCCAGTCGCCCTTGACCCGGATCTCCTCGGCGAGCACGTAGTCCGCGGCCCGGCGCAGCGCCGGGTGATCGCCCGGCACGCCCGCGTCGTGCAGCGCCTGCACGGCCAGCACGGTGTCCCACACCGGCGACTGGCACGCCTCCAGGCGGCGCACCACGCCCTGGTCGGTCTGCTCCCGGATCAGGAAGCCCTCCAGCCCGGCGAGCCCCTTGGCCACCACCGGGTGGTCCATCGGATAGCCCAGCAGGTGCAGCGCCAGGATCGAGTACACCCACGGCGGCTGGATGCCGCCCCAGGAGCCGTCGGCCTCCTGCCGGGCCACGATCCACTCCGCCGCGTGCCGCATCGCGTGCCTTCGCAGGGCGCGCACCGGGCGGCGCTGGTAGCGGTGCAGCGCCTTGTCGAGCAGGTGGAAGCCGTACCCCCAGCTGAGCTCGCGGCGCGGCTCGTCGGCAGGTCTTCCGGTGCGCAGCTCGCGCACCGTGATGCCCAGGTCGCGGCGCGGCTTGAGGGTGCACGCCACGGTCAGCGGCACCACGGTCTGGCGGGCCCAGCAAGCCCAGTCGGAGACGTTGAGCGGGAACCACTTCGGCAGCAGCACGACCTCGGGCGGCATGGCGGGCAGGTCGTTCCAGGACCACTCGCCGAACAGCGCCAGCCAGATGCGGGTGAACACGCGGGTGCGCTCCAGGCCGCCGTTGGCCAGGATCCAGCTGCGGGCCAGCGACATGTGCGGCGCCTCGACGTCGTCGCCGGCGAGCTTGAGCGCGACGTAGGCCTCCGCGGTGGTGGACAGGTCACCGGGCCCGCCGTGGAAGTTCGCCCAAGTGCCGTCGCCTCGCTGCTGGGAGCGGATCCAGCGCGCGGCCTGCTCGGTCTCGGCAGCGGTGCGGATGCCGAGGAACTGGCGCAGCAGCAGGTCCTCGACGTCCATCGTCACGTTGGTCTCCAGCTCGCCCTTCCACCAGCCCTGCGGGCTCTGCAAGGAGAGCAGGTGGTCGCGCGCGGCCAGGGCGGCCGAGCGCGCGTCCGCGCGAGCTGTCCCCTGCGCTGGGATGTCCGCAGTGGACGGATGGACGGCCCGCAGTTCGGTCACAGCTTCCTCCGTACGATGAATTCCGCCAGTTCGCCCAGCGATTCGGTGTTGTCGAGACCGGCAGCGGTGAGCTGCTCGTCGGCGACGGCGAGCCGCCGGCGGCACTCCTTGCGGGTCCAGTCCTCGGATCCGGCGCGGCGCACCATCTCGGCGGCCTCGGCCAGCTGCTCCTCGGTGAGCGCCTCGGGCTGCTCGTAGAGCTCGCGCAACCGCTCGCCCTCAGCGGTCCCGGAAGCCATCGCGTGCACCACCGGCACGGTCTTCTTGCGCGCCCGCAGGTCGGAGAGCACGGGTTTGCCGGTGACCTCGGGCTCGCCCCACAGGCCCAGCAGGTCGTCGACGAGCTGGAAGGCCATGCCGAGCTCGGTGCCGTAGGCGTGCAGCCCGCGCACCGCGTCGCGGCGCGCGCCCAGGCTCAGCGGCCCGATGGAGCAGGCGCAGGCGATCAGCGCGGCGGTCTTGTCGTGCGCCATGCCCAGGCACTCCTGCAGCCCGACGTCGGCGCGGGTCTCGAAGCCCAGGTCGGCCGCCTGCCCGGCGATGAGCACCCGCGTGGTGGCCGACAGCGAGCGGGCCGCGCTCGCGGCGTTCGGCGCACCGGATTCCAGCAGCACGTCCGGGGCCAGCGACAGCAGCGCATCACCCGCCAGCAGCGCGGCGGAGCTGCCGAAGACCGTCCAGGCCGTCGGCCGGTGCCTGCGGGAGGTGTCGCCGTCCATCACGTCGTCGTGCAGCAGCGAGAAGTTGTGCACCAGCTCCACCGCGACGGCCGCGGCCCCGGCGACCTCGCCGGTGCCGTCCACCCGCTCCCCCACCGCGCTGCGGGTCGCCACCAGGACCAGCGCCGGGCGGAGCGCCTTGCCGCCGGCATCGGCGGGCGAGCCGTCGGCGTTGCTCCAGCCGAAGTGGTACTCGGCGACGCGGCGGGTGTCGCGGTCCAACCGCGCCACCGCTGCGCGGAGGGCGGGTTCGACCGACTCGCGCGCGGCCACGAGGGCCTCGGGCAGGACCGTGGTCATGCGGTCACCTCCACACCTCGTCGGGTTCGCTGCTGCCGAACCTCCCGCGCCGCCAGCGCGCCGCTGCGCACCGCGCCCTCGGTGGTGTCCGGCCATCCGGTCGCCGTCCACGCGCCCGCCAGCACCAGCCCGGGCACCTCGGTCGCGGCGGCCGGGCGCAGCGCCGCGGTGCCGGGTGCCTGCCGGAAGGTCGCGCTCGGTTCGCGGGTGACGAAGAAGTCCAGCAGCCGGGCCCTCCGGGCGGCCGGGAACAGCTCGCGGAGCGCCGGTACGAAGTTCTCGCGGATCTCCTCGGTGCGCATCTCGAGCTCCCGGGACGCGGCCGACTGCGACACCGCGAGGTACTGCCCGCGCTCGGCGCCGGCGACGCGGGTGCGGTCGAAGACCCACTGCACGGGCGAGTCCAGCACCGCGGCCAGTTCCAGGTCGGTGACCCGCCGGTCGAAGTGGGCGTGCACGTTGACGATCGGGGCGGCGGAGAGGCCGGCCCAGCGCTCGGCGCCGGCCACCGGCAGGTCGGCCAGCAGCTGCGCGGCGACCGGGTGCGGTGTGGCGACCACCACGTGGTCGGCGGGCAGCGCGGTCTCGCCCGCGGGCTCGCGGATCGGGATCTCGAAGCCCTCTTCGGTGCGCCGGATCGCGCGCGCCTTGCAGCGCAGCCGGATGTCGGCGCCCGCGGCGCGCAGCACCCGCAGCGCCGGTTCCCCGTGCAGCTCGGCCAGCGGCAGCTGCGTGATGCCGATGTCGCAGCTGGCCGCTTCGTCGAGCACCCCGGTGCGGAAGACCTTGGCGGCCAGCGCCATCGAGGCGTTCTCGGGTTCGGCGTTGAGCGCGGCCACGCCCAGCAGCCCCCACAGCGCGTCGACCGAGCGGGGCGTCTCGCCGCGGTCGCGCAGCCACTGCCCGAAGCTGATCTCGTCGAGCGCCGGGTCGGCGGGGTCCAGGCCGCGCATCGCGAGCGCGGTGCGGGCCAGCCGCGCGCGCTCGGCCAGGCCGAGCCTGCGGTAGCCCAGCAGCGCCGGGGCGAGGTGGGCCGGGGCGGGCAGGTTCCAGCGGGTCAGCTCGGCCGGCTTGACGCCGGGGGCCAGCACCGGGACCCGGAAGCGCCGCTGCAGCCGCACGCCGTGCCCGACGCCGAGCCGCTCCAGCAGTCGCAGGTAGCTGGTGTAGCAGCGCAGCAGCACGTGCTGGCCGGTGTCGACGACCAGGTCGCCGCGGGTGAACGAGTAGGTCGCACCGCCCAGCCGGGGTCGGGCCTCCAGCAACCGCACCGAGAAGCCCGCTTCCAGGCAGTCCAGGGCGGCGGTGATACCGGCCAGCCCGCCGCCGACCACCACCACCCGCCCGCCGCTCACGGGGTCAGCCCCGCCAGCGAGCGGGCCGCCACGCTCGCCTTGCGCCAGCCCGGCAGGGAGGTGCGCGAGTCCAGCGCGGCGGTCGGGTTGGACGCGATGCGCACCAGCAGTTCGTGGTAGATCCCGGCCATCGAGGCGCAGCAGGCGCGACTGCGCCGGTCCAGCATCGGCAGCAGCCGGAAGCCCTCGGTGTACCAGCGCTCGGCGCGGGCCGCCTGGAAGCGCACCAGCCGACTCCAGCGGTGCGGATCGGGCACCAGCTCCTCGCCGGGTTCCACCGGCACCTCGAAGTGCGCGAGGTCGTCGGCGGGCAGGTACACGCGGCCGTTGCCGTGGTCCTCGCGGACGTCGCGGAGGATGTTGGTCAGCTGCAGCGCCACGCCGAGCGAATCCGCTCGCACCCTGGCCACGGCCAGGTCGCTGCTGCCGAACACCCCGAGCGAGAGCCGCCCGACCGAGCCGGCCACGCAGCGGCAGTAGTGCAGCAGCTCGTCGAAGGTGGTGTAGGTGGTGCCGCGCACGTCGGCCTCGCAACCGTCGATGAGCTCGTCGAAGGCGTCCAGGGGCACCGGGAGGCGGTTGGCGGCGTCGGCCAGCGCGGCCAGCACCGGGTCGTCGGAGTCGCCGGTGGCCGCGCGGATCGCCTCGCGGCACTGCTTGAGCTCGCGCAGCTTGTCCTCGCGCGGCAGCTCCCCGTCGCCGATGTCGTCGACCCGGCGGGCGAAGGCGTAGACGGCCGACAGCGCGCGCCGCTTCGGCCCGGGCAGCAGCCGGATGCCGTAGGAGAAGTTGCGCGCCTGTTCCCTGGTGATGCGCTCGCACTCCGCGTAGGCGTGGCGGATCCGCGCTGGTTCGGTCACCGCGTACCTCCCAACACGAACAGCCGTCCCCACTCCAGGAAGGTGCGCGCCTTGCCGGGTCGCACCTCCGCTGCCAGCGGGTCGTGGCCCGCCGCGGCGAAGGCGGCGGCGGTGGCCAGGCCACCCGCGACGTAGCCGGCCACGGCCACGCGCGCGGTGCCCCGCAGCTCCCCGACCAGCACGCTGCCGTCGCGCAGCATCCGGCGCGCCCGGTCCACTTCGAACTTCACCAGGCCGCGCAGCGCGGTGCTCGCCCGCGGGGCGAGGAGGTCCTGCTCGGTGACGCCGAACCGGGCCATGTCCTTCTGCGGCAGGTAGATCCGGTCGACCTGCTGGTAGTCCTCGGCGATGTCCTGGCAGTGCTCCAGGACCTGCAACGCGGTGCAGATCCGGTCGGACAGCGCCACCAGTCCGGTCTCGGCGCGGTCGAACACGTGCAGCACCGCCTCGCCGACCGGGTTGGCCGAGCGGGCGCAGTAGTCGCACAGCTCGTCGAAGTCGGCGTAGCGGCGCACGTGCTGGTCCTGCCGGTTGGCTTCGATCAACTTGACCAGCACGTCCTGCGGAATGCCACACTGGCGGGCGGTGACCTGCAGCTGCCGCAGGATCGGGATGCGCGCGGTGCCCCGGTAGGCGCGGTGCAGGTCCTGCTCGAGGAAGCTCAGCAGCGCCTCCCGGTTGCCCGGCGCCTCGTCCCCGGCGTAGTCGACCAGTCGGAAGAAGCCGTAGAGCGCGTGCAGGTGCTGGCGCACACCGCCGGGCAGGATGCGGGCCGCCACCGGGAAGTTCTCCGCGGACATCCGGGACAGCACGGCGGCGCTGCGCGGGAAGTCCCCGGTACGCGCATCACCCCGCTGGTGCTCGGAGTCCTGTCCGGACATCGCGTCGTCCGGCAACGACAAGACCATGGCCCTCCTCCTATCCACCGGCCAGGAGGCGCACCGGCATCGTATGGGCGCCCCAGCCGCACCGCAGGGCGAGGGAGAACCCATCGGATCCGGTTTCTTCGAGCCCGTGTTCGACGGGGCCGAACCCCGGTGACCTCGTCCCGGTTCCATATTGGACATCCGAAGCGCGAGGCTCGCGCAGAATCGCCAGCAGGTGGCCGGATCGAGTGGCCACCCCTGACCACATTGGACCAATCCGGTTACCGACGGCGACTGGAAGCGCCGCCGCCGGGGCGGCCTGGGCGCGATCGGTCAGGGCGTCATCGGGCACCCCCGAGGCCGGCGCCGGACCTGGTGCCGGTGGAACGCTTCCGGGTGGTCCGGACCGGCTCTGCCACGACCGAGGAGAGCGAACAGCAGCTTCACGAGCCCCGCACGCCCAAGCTCGGGGCGCGTGTTCGACTCGGAGCGCTGGCGACGCCGCGCTCGCGGGGTCAAGGTCCCCGGCTCGGCACCACCCGAGGTGCCCGGCGCCGCGACGAGGGGCTCAGCCGTCCAGCTGTTCGATGCGGGCGATCGAGGGCGACTCGGTGCGCCGGAGCTCGGCGGACACCGACTCCGCGTCGCGCAGCACCCGCACGGCGTTGTGCCAGGTCAGCTTGGCCAGGTCGGACTGCGACCAGCCGCGGCGCAGCAGCTCGGCGAGCAGGTTCGGGTACCCGGCGACGTCGGAGAGGTCGGCGGGCACGAAGGCGGTGCCGTCGAAGTCGCCGCCGATGCCGACGTGGTCGATGCCCGCGACCTCGCGCATGTGGTCGAGGTGGTCGGCGACGGTGGCCGCGGTGGCCACCGGTCGCGGGTTGCGCTCCTCGAAGGCCGCCAGCACGGCCTTGGCCTCGGCCGAGGTGTCGAGCTCGCCGAGCCCGCGCTCCACCAGCTCGGCCTGCGCCTCGGCGGCCCAGCGCACCGACTCGGGCAGCACGAACTTGGTCACGAAGGTCGCCATGGCCACCCCGCCGTTGCCGGGCAGCTTCGCCAGCACGTCGTCGGGGACGTTGCGCGGGTGGTCGCAGACCTGGCGCGCCGAGGAGTGCGAGAACAGCACGGGTGCCCGGCTGGCCCCCAGCGCGTCGCGCATGGTGTCGGCCGCGACGTGCGAGAGGTCGACCAGCATGCCGAGGCGGTTCATCTCGCGGACGACCTCGACGCCGAAGGCGGTCAGGCCGCCGTGCTCGGGTTCGTCGGTGGCCGAATCCGCCCACGGCACGTTGTCGTTGTGGGTCAGCGTCAGGTAGCGCACCCCGAGCTCGTGCAGCGCGCGCAGGGTGGCCATCGAGCAGTTGATCGAGTGCCCGCCCTCGGCGCCCATCAGCGAGGCGATCCGCCCGGCGGCGCGGGCGGACTCGACCTCGTCGGCCGTGCCGGCCAGCTGCAACCGCCCGGGGTAGCGCGCGGCCAGGGCCCGCACGCAGTCGATCTGCTCGAGCGTGGCGCTGACCGCGTGGTCGCCCTGCAGGTCGGTGGAGACGTAGACCGACCAGAACTGGCCGCCGACTCCCCCGGCGGCCAGCCGGTCCAGGTCGGTGTGCAGCTCGGCGGACTGGTCGAGGGCGATGTCGCGGCGGTCGAGGTCGTAGCCCACCTGCTGGCGCAGCGCCCAGGGCAGGTCGTTGTGGCCGTCGAGGACCGGCACCTCGGCCAGCAGTTCGCGCGCCCGCACCAGCTCGTCCGCCATCGCACTCTCCCGTTCACCCGGTCGGTTGGCACCGAAGAGCATATCCGCCCGCGCGCGACGGGCGGGACCTGCGCGAGCGGCCCGTGATCAAATCGACGAATCGGGCAATGGGCCGCACTATCGAGACATGGAGCGGATTCCCAGGCAGCACGACGGCGTCGACCTCCCCGCGGCCCTGGCCGAGTACGGCCACCTGGCCGCCCAACTGCCGGGCGCGTCGAGCAGGCGCGCCGAGGAGCTGCGCGACCGGCTGGCCGAACTCGACGTGGTCATCGACGAGCACGTCGCAGCGCTCACCCATTACCACTCCGTTGTGGACAGTTGACGCGACGGGTGCGCAGCACCCGCAGCGCGAGCGCACCGCAGGTCCGGTGCCGATGCCGCGCGGACCGCTCCCCCGCTACGCCCGCTGAGGTAGCCCCGGATCCGCTTCCCGACCGACCTGCCGCGCGCCGGCATCGGCGACACTGCCAGGTATGCGCGCGCTGAGACCGCAGTTGCCCGACATCGCGCTGGCGCTGCTGGTGACCCTCATCGGTATCGGCGGCACCCTCGCGGGCGCCCACCGCTTCGGACCCGACGTGCGCGCCGCCGACCCCGGCGCGCTGGCGCTGGTGATCGCCGCGGGCGCCGCGCTGCTGCTGCGCCGCGCGCTGCCGCTGGCCGTGCTGGGCACCGTCGCGCTCCTGGTCTCGACCTACCTGCTGCTGGGCAACGACTACGGCCCGATCCTGCTGTCCCTGCTGGTCGCGGTGTTCACCGTCGCCAGGCACCGGCCCGCGCGCACCGCTGGCGTCGCCGCGGGCGCCGCGCTGCTCGTGCTGCTGATCCCGACGCTGGTGACCGGCCCGGGCCTGCGCGGGCTGCTGCCCGCCGCGGCCTGGGTGGTGGTGCCCTTCGCGCTGGGCCTGACCGTGCAGGTCCGTCGCGAGGCCGTCGCCCGCCAGCGGGAGGAGGCGCTGCGCAGGCACGTCGACGACGAGCGCCTGCGGATCGCCCAGGAGGTGCACGACGTGGTCGGGCACGGGCTCGCGGCGATCAAGATGCAGGCCGACGTCGCGCTGCACGTGCTGCCCAACAAGCCCGATCAGGCCGAGGTGGCGCTGGAGGCGATCAGCCGCACCAGCAGCGATGCGCTCGACGAGCTGCGCGCCACGCTCGCGGTGCTGCGCACCGGCACCGGCCGGGAGGCCGCTCCGGGCCTGGCGCGGGTCTCCGACCTGGTGCAGCGCACTCGCGAGGCCGGGCTGGAGGTGTCGCTGCGGGTGCGCGGCGAGCAACCCGAACTTCCCACCGCGGTGGACCTGACCGGCTACCGGGTGCTGCAGGAAGCCCTGACCAACGTGCTGCGGCACGGCGAGGGCGGTCGCGGCGAGGTGGCGGTCGACTACGCTGCCGATGCGGTCACCATCGAGGTGAGCAACCCGCACTCCGGGTCCGCCGGCGAGGGCGGGCTCGGCATCCCGGGGATGCGCAGGCGCGTGGAGGCCCTGGGCGGCGAGTTCACCGCCGAGACCACCGCGGGCCGCTTCCGGGTGCGCGCCCGCCTGCCGCTGGAGGACGCGCAGTGACCACCGTGCTGATCGTCGACGACCAGGACCTGGTCCGGATCGGCCTGCGCACGCTCATCGACAGCGAGGACGACCTGGTCTGCGCGGGCGAGGCCGCCGACGGGCTGACCGCGGTCAAGCAGGCCCGGGAGCACCACCCGGACGTGATCCTGATGGACGTGCGGATGTCCGGCGTGGACGGGCTGGAGGCCACCCGCCGGATCACCGCAGACCCGGCCCTGGCCGGGACCAAGGTGCTGGTGCTGACCACCTTCGAGATCGACGAGTACGTCTTCGGCGCGCTGCGCGCCGGGGCCAGCGGTTTCCTGCTCAAGGACGCCAGCCCGGTCGAGCTGCTGCGCGCGATCCGGCTGGTCGCCGAGGGCGAAGCGCTGCTCGCCCCCTCGGCGACCCGCAAGCTGGTGCGCGAGTTCGTCTCGATGGCCCCGCGCAACCGCACGCCGCACCCGCAGCTGGGGAGCTTGACCGACCGCGAGCGCGAGGTGCTGGGCCTGGTCGCCGAGGGGTTGAACAACGAGGAGATCGCCGAGCGCCTGGTGGTCAGCCCGGCGACCGCGCGCACCCACGTCAGCCGCGCGATGGTCAAGCTCGGCGCCCGCGACCGCGCCCAGCTGGTGGTGTTCGCCTACCAGTCGGGTCTGGCGGATTGAGAGCCGTTCGCCGAACCGCGCCGATCCAGGCGCGGGCTCCGCGGGCCGCAGCTGCTCACCGCACGTGGGACGCGATCGAGGCCATCCCGGTTGGCCATGTGGCAGGCGTCGTGGAAGTGCGCCGACCACCGGCCGGGATTCCCGCGGTGCCCAGCAGCAGGCTGCGCCTGCTCACCTCGTCCGACATCCGTCCCGCTTCCCAGGGTGCTGCGCCGCCACGAGCGCGGTTCCCCGAACGGCCTACCGACCCGTCGATGCTACCGAGCGGCGAGGCCACCGGGCCCCACCGCCGAGCGGGCCCGTGCCTGAGCAGCCGCTAGTTGCCGATCGGGACGTACTTGCTCCACGGCGTGGCCGAGACCTTCTTGCCGTCGTCCCACAGCTCGACCCTGATCCGGACCTCGCCGCTCTCCTTGAGGTTGTTGTCGCAGCTGACCGGTCCGCCGGCCGCGGTGTTGGTGTCGCTGCACTCGACGGTCCTGCCGTAGTCGGTCTCGGCGACGGTGGTGACCGACTTGCCGTCCGCGGACAGATCGCGGGCGGTGAGCTCGTCGCCGTGGGCGTGGAAGCAGCCGACGCCGCGCGCTTCGCCGCCGCTGGAGATCCGCTTGCAGATCTTCGCGCCGGGCGCCTGGCTGGTCGTGGAGGTCGGTGGCGGAGCGCTCGACGTCTCGCTGGTGGGCCCGGCCGGAGCGGTCGCGGGCTCCTCGGGGGCCGGCGCCGGGGTCGAGCCGCCCGCCGGGTCGAGCACGGGCGGGGACGGGGGCGCCAGCGGGTCCTGCGGGTCCACCGGCTGCATCTTCTCCGACGTCGGCGCGGCGGTCGGGGTGGGCCGCACGTCGTCCGGCTGCAGCGTGGTCATCGCGACGGCGGCCCCGGCCAGCACCGCCACCGCTCCGACGCCCACCAGCGCCATCGGCCACTTCGACCGCTTGCGCGCGGGATCTCCCGCCCCCAGCGGCAGGGTGCCGCGCAGCGCCTGGCGCGCGGCTCGGGCGAGCTCCCCGGCGCTGCCGTGGCGCTGCGCGGGGTCCTTGGCCATGCCGGTGGCCACGACCTGGTCGAAGGCCTCCGGAACACCGGCGCGCACCTCCGAGGCGCGCGGCGCCTGCCGGTTGACGTGCGCGTAGATCAGGGCCTCGACCGCCTGCTCGCCGAACGGCTTGGTACCGGTCAGGCACTCGTGCAGCAGGCAGGCCAGGGAGTACACGTCCGCGCGGTGGTCGTAGGGCCTGCCGCCGAACCGCTCGGGGGCCATGTAGGAGACGGTGCCGATGGTGGTGCTGCCGGAGGTGCGGTTGGCCGAGTCGCGCAGCGAGGCCGCGATGCCGAAGTCGACCAGGTAGGCGAACCCGCCCTGCCCGATGAGCACGTTGGAGGGCTTGACGTCGCGGTGCACCAGGCCTTCGCGGTGCGCGGCGTCGAGGGCCTGGGCGACCTGCTCGATCACGGCGACCACGTCGGCCGGGCGCATGGCTCCCCGTTCGGCCAGCAGCGCGCCGAGGTCCTGCCCCTCCACCAGCCGCATGTCCAGGTAGAGCCTGCCGTCGATCTCGCCGTAGCCGTGGATCGGGATGACGTGGGGTTCGCTGAGCCGCCCGGCCGCGTGCGCCTCGCGCTTGAAGCGCTCCCGGAACTCCTGGTCGGCGGCGAGGTGCGGGGCGAGCAGCTTGAGCGCGACGATCCGGTCGTGCCGGGTGTCGTAGGCGCGCACGATCTCGCCCATGCCGCCTCGAGCGATCAATCCCTCCACCCGGTAAGGGCCGAACTGCCACTGCACGCTGCGCACTCCTATGCCGACGTTTCGGTCATCCTATTGGGCGAGCTGCCGTTCCTCGCACCCGCGTGCGCGTCGCCGAGCGCGATCGGTGAAGTTTCCGCTACGAAGCGCTGAGCGAGCCTGTCCGGCCCGCACCGGGGGCGCTAGAGAGAAGTCGATCATGTTCCTGGGCGCGGCCACGGGAGGGTTCCGCACATGCCGACCGGTGATGGCACGGACGCACGAAAGATCAAGCGCGGCGCGCGGCCCGAGGGCTGCCCGGTCACCCGCGGCGAGGACGGGGTCTGGCGGGTGCGCGGGCACGCCGCCGCGCGCGCTGCTGCGCAGCACCGAGACCGCGCAGGCCGGGCTGGGCGTGGAGACCGTGGAGAAGATGCCGGCCAAGATCCGGCGCCCGGTGCTCTACCGCGACGGGCCGGAGCACCGCGAGCACCGCAAGCAGACGGCGAAGTACTTCACCCCGCGCAAGGTCGACGAGTCCTACCGCGAGCTCATGCGCAGCGCCTCGGAAGCCCAGCTCGCCCGCATCGACGGGTCCGGCGCCGACCTCTCCGAGCTGAGCTTCGGGCTGGCCGTCGACGTCGCCAGCGCCGTCATCGGGTTGAGGTCCACGCCGGGCCTGGCCCGCAGGCTCGAGCGCTTCTTCCCGGAGGAGTTCGGCGAGCCCGGGTTCACCAGCCTGCACGGTCTGCACTGGGTGTGGCGGCAGGCGGTCAACTACGGCGGGATCTACGTCCTGGACGTGCTGCCCTCGGTGCGCGAGCGACGCCGCCGGCGCCGCGACGACGTGGTCTCGCACCTGCTCGACGAGGGCTGCTCCTCGGCGGAGATCCTCGGCGAGTGCATCACCTTCGCCGCCGCGGGGCATGGTGACCACCCGGGAGTTCATCAACCTGGCCGCCTGGCACCTGTTCACCGACGACGCGCTGCGCGAGCGCTACCTCGCCGCCGAGGAGGCCGACCGGATCGCCGTGCTGCACGAGCTGCTGCGGCTGGAACCCGTCGTGTCGAACCTCAAGCGCCGCACCACCGCCGAGGTGGTCCTGCCCGGCGCCGACGGGCAGCAGATCACCCTCCCGGCGGGCGAGACGGTCGACGTCGAGGTCACCGCCACCAACCTCGACGTCGAGGCGATGGGCGAGCTCCCGCTGTCGATCTGCCCGGGCCGCGAGCTCAACGAGGCCACCGCCCCGGGGATGTCCTTCGGCGACGGCGCGCACCGCTGCCCCGGCAACAACATCGCGATGCTCGAGACCGACGTGTTCCTCACCCGGCTGTTCGCCCTGCCCGGCGTGCGCATGGTCTCCGAGCCCCGGGTGTCGTTCAACGACGCCATCGGCGGCTACGTCCTGCGCGGCCTGGTGGTGGCGACCTAGGTGGTTCGGCCGGGAGCCCCTCCGGCGGAGCGGTTCCCGGTCGAACCGCGGACACCCGCGCCCGCTTCGTCCCCGCTGGCCACATCGCGCCGATCCGGCCCTCACCCGCGTCCTCGCTGCTAGCTTCGCCGCACCGCACCCTTCCCGAGCACGATGAGAGCGCTCTCGCCCGATCGTACGGCGGCAAGATCTTCGTGGCGGGCAAGAACGCCGACGACGTCGACGGCGGCGGCGGCTGGCAGGGCGGGAGCGGCCCGATCACGCCGGGACCACCGTCCTGGAGGGAATCCGGCAGGTCGCCGGGCACCGAGATCGCCTGCGACCGCTACGGCGACGGGATCGACGGCAGCTACCGGGCAGGCATCGCGGTGGTCGGCGAGACGCCCTGCGCCGAGCACGAGGGCGACCGCCCCGAGGGGCTGGGCCTGGACCAGGAGGACCTGGCCGCGCTCGACGCCAGCGGGGTGCCGATGATCGCGGTGACGGGTCCGGGCGTCCGCTGGACATCGCCGAGCAGCTGCCGGACTGGAACGCGCTGCTGGCAGCAGCCCGGCTCCCGGGCACCGAGGGGCGCGGGCGTCGCCGACGTGCTCTTCGGCGACCACAACCCGACCGGACCCTGCCGGTGACCTGGATGAAGTCCTGCGACCAGCAGCCCACCAACGCAGAAGACGGCCAGGAACCCCTGTTCCCGGACGGTTCGGGCTCGACTACGGGTGAGGGCGCCGGGGCGCGCGGCCTTCCGCGCGCCCCGGTTCCCGCCGGGCTCCGGGGTCCTCGCCCTCGGCGAGCCACTGCCGACGGGTGACCGCGTACTCCACGTCGCCGTGCTCGTGCCCGGGGATCGGGCCCTGCGGCCGCTCCTGGAAGAACGTGCGCACGTAGCGCAGACCGGCCTTCTCCATCACCCGCCGGGAACCCCGGTTGACCGCCATCGTCTGCGCCCAGGCGCGCTCGACGCCGCATTCGGCGAACCCCTTGCGCAGCAGCGCGATCGCGCCCTCGGTGGCGTATCCGGCGCCCCACGTCCAGCGGTGCAGGCGGTAGCCGAGCTCGAAGTTCCCCGGTTCGTCGACCGGCTCCGGGTGGAACTTGAACGTTCCGAGGAACCGCCCGCTGCCGCGCTCGGTGGCGGCCCAGTAGCCGTGGCCGCCGAAGCGCTCGTAGCCGGCCACGTACTCGCGGGTCTTGGCCACCGCTTCGTCCCAGGTCACCGCGCGCCCGCCGGTGAGGTAGCGCATCACTTCGGGGTCGGCGCCCAGCCGGTGGACCTCCGGCACGTCGTCCGCGCTGAACTCGCGCAGGACCAGACGCGGCGTTTCCAGGAAGATCCTCGCCATGCCGCCGATATCAGCACACGGCACCTCGTGGGTCACCCGATTTTTTTCCCGCGCGGGGCGTCAGCGCAGGAAGGCGGTGCGGATCTGCAACCAGGCGGCCCTGAGCAGGAGGCGGGTGGTTCCCTCTCGTCCCTCGTCGGATCGCTGCCACCGGATGTTGCGCACGTTGCGAAGACCTCTTCTGCCGACGGGCGGGCGCCCGCCTGGTTCTACAACGCCTGGCGGGACCCCGTTGTCTCGCCAGGCCACACTCCGCCACCCGGGGCGCGCCCGTGCACGGCGTGCGCAGACACCTTGGCGGTTCACGCCGATTAACGCAAGGGACTTCTCGGCGAAATCCCGGGCGAACCCCGGAAACCGGATAGCTGACCAGCGAAGATCGAATCTCGGCGATCGGCGGCCGGATCGCGGTGGCTATGCTGCCCGCGGCGGCTTGCGCCACGACCGTCCTGGAGGGAATTCGATGCACTACCGCCATCTCGGCAACAGCGGCATGGTCATCAGCGAGATCACCTACGGCAACTGGCTCACCCACGGTTCCCAGGTGGCCGAGGACGCCGCGGTGGCCTGCGTGCGGACCGCGCTGGAGGCGGGGGTCACCAGCTTCGACACCGCCGACGTCTACGCCCAGGGCGCCGCCGAGGAGGTGCTCGGGCGAGCGCTGAAGTCCGAGCGCCGCGAAGGGCTGGAGATCTTCACCAAGGTGTTCAACCCGGTCGGTCCGGGCCGCAACGACCGCGGCCTGTCGCGCAAGCACATCATGGAGTCGATCGACAACTCGCTGCGCAGGCTGCAGACCGACTACGTCGACCTCTACCAGGCGCACCGCTACGACCCCGCCACTCCGCTGGAGGAGGTCATGGAGGCCTTCGCCGACGTGGTGCGCTCCGGCAAGGCGCACTACATCGGCGTCTCGGAGTGGACCGCCGAGCAGATCCGCGCCGGGCACGCGATGGCCCGCGAGCTGCGGATCCCGCTGGTGTCCAACCAGCCGCAGTACTCGGCGCTGTGGCGGGTCGTCGAGGGCGAGGTCGTGCCGACCTGCCGCGAACTGGGCATCGGCCAGATCGTCTTCTCCCCGATCGCCCAGGGCGTGCTGACCGGCAAGTACCTGCCGGGCCAGGAAGCCCCCGCCGGGTCGCGCGCCACCGACGAGCGCGGCGCCGACTTCGTGTCCCGCTACCTGCGCGACGAGGTGCTGGAGCGGGTGCAGCTGCTGCGCCCGCTGGCCGACGAGGCAGGGCTGTCGCTGGCCCAGCTGGCGGTCGCCTGGGTCCTGCAGAACGGCAACGTCTCGGCGGCGATCATCGGCGCGTCGCGCCCGGATCAGGTGCGCGAGAACGTCGCGGCCGCCGGAGTGGAGCTCGACGCGGAGCTGCTGCGGCGGATGGAGGAGATCCTGGCCCCGGTGGCGGTCACCGATCCCGGGAAGACCGAGGAGAACGCCCCGAAGTCCCGGCCGTGAGCGCGGGCGCCCCAGGCCGGGCCACCCGTGCGGCCCGGGGCGCCGCTGCCACCATTCGTGCCATTTCCTTTGCCAGGCGAACGTTCCGCGGTGCATGCTCGGTCGCGTCGAACGCGCAGCGGAGGGGTGGCCGATGGCAGTGCGCACCGACTACGACGCGGTGGTCATCGGCGCCGGCTTCTCGGGCATGTACCTGCTCAAGACGCTCCGCGAGAACGGGCTGCGCGTCCGGGTTTTCGACCGCGCGCACGACGTCGGCGGCACCTGGTACTGGAACCGCTACCCCGGGGCCCGCTGCGACGTGGAGAGCCTGTACTACAGCTACTCGTTCTCCGAGGAGCTGCAGCAGGAGTGGCGGTGGACCGAGCGCTACGCCGCGCAACCCGAGATCCTCGACTACGCCCGGCACGTCGCCGACCGCTTCGACCTGCGCCGGGACATCTCCTTGGGCACCGAAGTCCGCTCGGCGGCGTTCGATCCGGCCGGTGATCGCTGGCTGGTCCGCGCCGGCGGCGCCGAGGTGGCCGCCCGGTTCCTGATCGCCGCGGTGGGTTGCCTGTCGACGACCAGCATGCCGGACTACCCGGGCTTGGCGGACTTCCGCGGCGAGGCCCACCACACCGGCGACTGGCCGGACGAGCCGGTGGAGTTCACCGGCAAGCGGGTCGCCGTGGTGGGCACCGGGTCCTCGGGCATCCAGACGATCACCGCGATCGCGGGCGAGCCCGAGCACCTGACGGTGTTCCAGCGGACCCCGAACTTCAGCGTGCCCGCGCGCAACCGGCCGCTGGACGACGAGGAGCAGCGGCAGGTCAAGGCCGGCTACGCGCGGCTGCGCGAGACCCTGCGGCGGTCGTTCTCAGGTCTGCCCACCGAACGCCTGGAGCGCAACGCCCTGGAGGTGCCGCGCGAGGAGTTCCAGGCCGCGCTGGACCGCAACTGGCGGCGCGGCGGGCTCGGGTTCCCCGGCGTCTTCCAGGACACCCTCGCCGACCCGGCGGCCAACGAGCTGTCCGCCGAGTACGTGCGCGAGCGCATCCGGGAGGTCGTCGACGACCCGCGGACCGCGGAGCTGCTGTGCCCGCGCGACTTCCCGCTGGGCACCAAGCGGTTGTGCGTGGACACCGGGTACTACGAGGTGTTCAACCGGGACGACGTGGAGCTGGTCGACGTCCGGGAGCGGCCGATCGAGCGGATCACCCCGAGCGGGATCCGCCAGGGCGGGCGGGACTTCGAGCTCGACGTGATCGTGTTCGCCACCGGGTTCGACGCGATGACCGGTGCGCTCAACCGCATCGACATCCGCGGCGCCGACGGCAGGCTGCTGCGCGAGGAGTGGGCCGAGGGCCCGCGGACCTACCTCGGGCTGGCCAGCGCGGGTTTCCCGAACCTGTTCCTGGTCACCGGCCCGGGCTCGCCCTCGGTGCTGAGCAACATGATGGTCTCCATCGAGCAGCACGTGGAGTGGATCGCCGGGCACCTGCGCTACCTGCGCGATCGCGGGCTGACCCGCAGCGAGGCCGATGCCGAGGCCCAGCGGCGGTGGGACGAGCACGTCGCCGAGGTCGCCTCGCTGACGCTGTTCCCGCGGGCGGCGTCCTGGTACGCGGGCGCGAACGTGCCGGGGAAGCCGCGGCTGTTCATGCCCTACGTCGGCGGTGTGGGCACCTACCGGGAGATCTGCGACGCGGTCGCCGCCGACGGCTACCGGGGTTTCGTGCTGAGCTGAAGCCGCAACGGGTCGCAGCGGCTCTCTCGCGCGCTCGTGGGAGAATTCCCGCGCTCTTCCGGCGAATTGGGGTGGCGGGTTGAACCAGGCTTCCGGTGGGTCGCTGGCGCGTCGGCTGGGAACATTCGACGCCACCGTGATCGGGCTCGGGTCGATGCTGGGCGCGGGCGTGTTCGCGGTGTTCGCCCCCGCTGCCGCGGCGGCCGGCAGCGGACTGCTGTTCGCGCTGGTCATCGCCGGGGCGATCGCCTACTGCAACGCGGCGAGCTCGGCGCAGCTGGCCGCGGTGCACCCCACCTCGGGCGGCACCTACGTCTACGGGCGCGAGCGGCTCGGGCACTGGTGGGGTTTCACGGCGGGCTGGGGTTTCGTCATCGGCAAGACCGCGAGCTGCGCCGCGATGGCGCTGACCTTCGCCGCCTACGCCGCCCCCGGCTTCGAGCGCCCGGCGGCCGCGCTGGCGGTCGCGGCGCTCGCCGCGGTCAACTACGTGGGCATCACCCGCACCGCGGCGGTCACCCGAGTGCTGCTGGCGGTGGTGCTGGTCGTGCTGGTGCTCTTCGCCGCGGCATCGCTGCCCGCCGCGTCCACCGGCGGGCACGCGTGGTCGCCGCAGGGCCCGCTGGGAGTGCTGCAGGCCGCGGGTCTGATCTTCTTCGCCTTCGCCGGCTACGCGCGCATCGCCACCCTCGGCGAGGAGGTGCGCGATCCGGCCCGCACGATCCCCCGGGCCATCCTGCTCGCCCTGCCCGTGGCCGCGCTGGTCTACGCGGTGGTCGGGCTCGCGGTGCTGCTGGTGCTGGGGCCCGAGCGGCTGGCGACCAGCACCGCTCCGCTGGCCGAGGCGCTGACCGCCGCCGGGCACGGCTCGCTGGCACCGGTGGTGCGGGTGGGCGCGGCCGCGGCCAGCCTCGGCGCGCTGCTGGCGCTGATCGCCGGCATCGCGCGCACCGGTCTCGCGATGGCCCGCAACGGCGACCTACCGGGGTACCTGGCCGCGGTGCACCCGCGCTTCCAGGTGCCGCACCACGCCGAGCTCACCCTGGCGGTGGTGGTCATCGCGCTGGTGCTGACCACCGATCTGCGCGGGGTCATCGGGTTCTCCAGCTTCGGCGTGCTGGTCTACTACGCGATCGCGAACGCCTCGGCGTTCACCCAGCCCGACGCCGAGCGCCGCTGGCCGCGCGCGCTCAACGCCGTCGGGCTCGCCGGATGCCTGCTGCTGGCGTTCACCCTGCCGTGGCACTCCGCGGTCGCCGGGCTGGCGGTCTTCGCCGTCGGCCTGACCTCCCGGGCGGTCCGCTTGCGGTTCGCCCGGCCGGGCTGAGCTCGGCTCACCGGATCTCCGAGCCCCACCTGCGCGACCGGCACCGCGTGCCCGGGCTGGGTCTACGCGCGGCCGAGGCGGATGACGTTCCAGGACAGCGGCGGCAGGGTCGCGCTGAGCGAACCGCCGTCGACGGTCACGCCCTCCAGCGGCCCGGGGCGCACCCGGTCCGGCGCCTCCCTCGTGTTGCGCGCGTGCCGGTCCTGGTCCGCCAGCGTGCTGGCGCCGACGACGCGACCGAGACCCGCGGCGCGCACGTCGGCGGTCAGCTCCAGCGGGCGGTCGGTGGCGCGGTTGACCGCGAAGACCGTCACCGTGCCGTCCTCTGCCTGCACCGCCGTGGTGTGCAGCAGGTCGACCGTCCCGTGCTCGGCGGTGTCGTGCTGCGCCGAGCGCGGTTCGACGCGCAGCACCCGTCCCCGGCCGTGCCGGGCGGCGTCGGCGAACGGGTAGAAGCTGGTCTGCCGCCACGCCGGCCCGCCGGGCTCTGTCATGATCGGCCCGATCACGTTGACCAGCTGCGCCAGGCAGGCCACCGTCACCCGGTCGCAGTGCCGCAGCAGGGTCACCAGCAAGCTGCCCACCACGACCGCGTCGGTGAGCGTGTAGTTGTCCTCCAGCAGCCGGGGCGCGACTTCCCACTTCGGCTCGGCGTCGAGGTCGCGCTGCCTCCGGTACCAGACGTTCCACTCGTCGAAGGACAGCTCGATGCGCTTGCTCTGGCGCAGCTTGGCGCGCACGTGGTCGGCGGTGGCCACCACCGAGTCGATGAAGTGCTCCATGTCCTGCGCGCTGGCCAGGAAGCTGTCGACGTCGCCGTCGACCTCCTCGTAGTAGGCGTGGCACGAGATGTGGTCCACGTGCCGGTAGGTGTGCTCCAGCACGGTGGCTTCCCAGGAGCCGAAGGTGGGCATCGAGGAGTTGGAGCTGCCGCAGGCCACCAGCCGCAGCCCGGGGTCGGTCATCCGCATCACGCGCGCGGCCTCGGCGGCCACCCGCCCGTACTCCTCGGCGGTCTTGTGCCCCATCTGCCAGGGCCCGTCGAGCTCGTTGCCCAGGCACCACAGCCCGATGCCGTGCGGCTGCTCCACGCCGTGCGAGCGGCGCCAGTCCGACCACGCGGTCCCGCCGGGGTGGTTGCAGTACTCCAGCAGCTCGCGGGCCTCCTGCGGCCCCCGGGTGCCGAGGTTGATGGCCATGATCGGCTCCACCCCGGCGACCTCGGCGAAGCGCATGAACTCGTTGAGCCCGAACTCGTTGGTCTCCACCGTCGACCAGGCGGGGTCCAGCCTGCGCGGTCGCTGCTCGCCGACGCCGTCCTCCCAGCGGTAGCCGGACACGAAGTTGCCGCCCGGGTAGCGCACCGCGGTGACCCCGAGCTCGGCGATCAGCGCGACCACGTCGCCGCGCAGCCCGTCGGGCGTGGCGGTGGGGTGGTCCGGCTCGTAGATGCCGCTGTAGACGCAGCGGCCGAGGTGCTCGACGAACGAGCCGAACAGCCGCGGGTTCACCTCCCCCACCTCGAAGGCCGGATCGATGGTCAGCGACGCGGTAGCCCGTTGCACGTTCCGTTCTCCCCTCAACGTCCGGCCATGCCGGTGTGCGCGACGCCGCGCACGATGTGCCGCTGGAACAGCGCGAACACCAGCAGCAGCGGAAGTCCTGCGATGACGACGGTGGCCATCACCTCGGCGTAGCGCACGCCGTAGCTGCCCTGCACGGTCGCCAGCCCCACCGGCAGGGTCATCGACGCCGGGTCGGCGGTGACGATGAACGGCCAGAAGAAGTTGTTCCAGGTGGTGATGAAGGTGAAGATCGCCACGGCGGCCAGCACCGGGCGGGACAGCGGCAGCACGATGCGCCAGTAGATCCGCCAGCGGCTCGCCCCGTCCATCCGCGCGGCCTCCTCCAGCTCGCGCGGGACGCCGTCGAAGAAGACCTTGAGGATGTAGACCATCGCGGGCAGCACCACCTGCGGCAGGATGATCCCCCACACGCTGTCGACCAGGCCCAGGAACACCATCTCCTGGAACAGCGGCACGATCAGCACCTCGGCGGGCACCAGGATCCCGGCCAGCACGAAGCCGAACAGCAGCTTGCGGCCGCGGAAGTCGGTGCGGGAGAACCCGTACCCGGCCATGCTGGCCAGCAGCACCACCAGCAGGGTGACCATGCCCGCGGTGAACACGCTGTTGAGCAACCAGATCCAGATGTCGCCGGTGGCCAGCACGTTGCGGTAGGCCTCCAGCGTGGGCTCGCTGGGCAGCCACCGCAGCGGGACCTGGGTGGTCTCGCTCTCCGGCTTCAGCGAGGTCAGCAGCGCCCAGGCGAGCGGAAGCAGCCACAGCGCCGCCAGCGCCGTCGCCACCACCGCGAGCACCGCGGTGCTCGGTCGCACGCTCGGTCTGCGGTCAGCCATGGTCGCTCCGCTCTCGACGACGGCGTTGGATGCTGAAGTGCGCCAGCGTCAGCAGCAGGATGCCGGCGAAGAACACGTAGGACACCGCCGAGGCGTAGCCGGTGCGGTAGTTGGTGAACCCGGTCTCGTAGACGTACTGCAAGATCGGCCGGGTGGTGTGCACCGGTCCGCCGTTGGTGATCAGGTAGAACTGGTCGAAGACCTTCAGCGAGGCCAGCACCTGCAGCACCGCGATCAGCGCGGTCGTCGGGCGCAGCATCGGCAGCGTGATGCTCCACAGCTGCCGCCAGCCGCCCGCGCCGTCCAGCGCGGACGCCTCGTAGAGGTCCTCCGGGATGGCCTGCAGCGCGGCCAGGTACAGCAGGAAGTTGAACCCGACGGTCCACCACACCGTCGTGAGCACCACCCCGGCCATCGCCGGCGCAGTCTCGGCCAGCCAGCCGACCGGTCCGATGCCGAACCACGACAGCATCGAATCGGCCAGGCCGAAGTCCGGCTGCAGGATCCACACGAAGATCAGCGCGACCGCCGAGGAGGGCAGCACGTAGGGCGCGAAGAACGCCATCCGCCACAGCCACCTGGCCGGCGCCAGCCGGTGCGTCAGCAGCGCCATGACCAGGCCGACCGCGATCAGCGGCGGGGCGCTCAGCGCGGTGAACAGCAGGGTGACCCCGAACGACCGCCACACCGCCGGGTCGGTGAGCGCTTCGGCGAAGTTGGCCAGCCCGACGAACTCGGCGCGCCCACCGGTGAGCCCGACGTCGGTGAGGCTGGCGACCAGCCCCATCACCAGCGGAACGACGAGGAACAGCAGGTAGACCGCGAGGAAGGGCAGCACGAACAGCACGCCCGACCGATCGCGCGAGGATGAGAGCACGCTCGAACCTCCGTTCATTCCACCGGGTTCGGGGTCGCCAGCAGGTCCTGGAGCACGCGGCGCATCGCCGCCACACCGGCCCGCACCGACATCCGCTCGTCCATGACCGGCCCGAGGATCGCGGTCAGCTCGGTCCACATGCGCGATCCGGAGCCGGCGAACCACACGTCCGGATCGAGCTGGACGTCGTCGATGACCGAGCGGTAGAGCGACTGGGGCTTCATCCGGGTGTACTCGGGGCTGGTGGTCACCGGCAGGTAGGCCGGGATGTGCCCGCCGGCGGCCCACTGCGCGCTGCGGCGCAGCAGGTGCGCGATGAACTCGTAGATCATCAGGTGCTGCTCGTCGGTGCGCTCCTCCTGGCGCGGCAGCACGAACGCGTGCGAGTCGGCCTCGGCCAGCGGAGGCCCGAACAGCCCGGGGAAGCGCATCATGCTGAACGGGATCCCGGCTTCCAGGAAGGTCTGCACCTCCCACTCGCCCTGCCAGAAGAAACCGCCGCGTTCGCTGGAGAACAGCGCGATCGCGCCGTCGGCGTCCAGCCCGGTGGAGGTCAGCCCCTCGGCGTGCAGCGACTGCAGGAACTCCAGGACGGTGCGGACCTTGCCCTCGTCGAAGGCGGAGCGCTTGCCGTCCGGGGTGAACAGCTGCCCGCCCGCCTGCCGGTAGAGGGTCCAGAACAGCCGCCACGGAACCACCCCGTCACCCGCGGTCTCCAGGAGCAGGCCGTGGGAGCCGGTGACCCGCTTGGCCGCGCGCAGCTGCTCGCGGAGGCCTTCGGGTCCGCGCGGCGGCTCCAGCGTGCCGTCCGGGGCGAGCAGTCCGGCCTCCCGGCAGACCTCGACGTTGAAGTACTGCACGAAGGGATGGGTGTCCAGCGGGATGGCGTAGGGGCGGCCGTCGTGGCCGGAGCGCCGCCACAGGCTCTCGGGGAAGTGCTCGGCGCGGATTCCGGCGCGGCGCAGCAGGTCCGGGCGCAGCGGGTCGATCAGCCCGCCCGGCGCGAAGGCCGGCAGCCTGCCCAGGTGCAGCACCGCCACGTCCGGCGCTCGTTCGGCCGCACCGGCCATGGCGAGCTTGGTGTAGTAGCGGTCGCCCCACTCCAGGGTCACGTCGTGCAACCGCACCTGCGGGTGCGCGGCCCGGTAGTCGGCGAGCATCGCCTTCATGGTGTCGCCGTCGCCGCCCGAGAAGAGGTTCCAGTAGCGCAGCTCGCCCCGCTGGGCACCGCTGCCGCAGGAGGTCGCCAGGGAGGCGCCGCCGAGCACGGCGGCGCTCAGCAGCGTCCGCCTGGTCAGAGCGTGGTCGCCGTCATCGCCGAACAAGCGCGCACCTCCCGGAAATCCGTGTTCGAGATTTCGGTCAGCGTTTGGTCCAGTGACCGACACGTTAACCACGCGATCTTCGAGGGGACAAGTCTGACTTTTCGAAATGCCGTGGAACGCGCCGGAAAGCACATCGGCCGGCGAAGCGCACCCCCGGTTCCGCCCGGCGGAGACCGAAATCGGCGGCGCGGTGCGCACCGCGCCGCCGCCCCGTCGAGACCGGGGTTGCGCCCGGGGTCGGGTGCCGATAGCGTGCACGCGCGGTGCGCGGCCGGACGCCGATCGGATGGTGAAACCCGTTGGCGCTGGGCCGATCGGGTTGGTCCGGCCACCGGGGTCAAGCGCTCGCACCGATTGGTCGCCCGATCGCCACCCGCTCTTCTCCCCGCGTGCACGTCGACTACCCGATCGACCCGCACGCTCGTCGAACGTGCGCAACGTTCACGCTGACCCGCCAGACGACGGCCCCGGCCCGCCTGCGACCAGCCGGGAGCAGGACGCGGTGCGCTTGCTGCTGCTCATCGACGGCGCGGCCGAGCCGCTGCCCGAACCCCCGTCCGACGACCAGTCCCTGGCCACCGCGGTCGGGGTGGTGACCGGCCAGCTCCGGCTGCAGAAGCTGGACTTCTGGCTGCGCAGCCCCGACTTCCTGGCCGACGAACTGCTCAACGAGTACGAGCGGTGCGCCGAGCCGCGGCTGCTGGAGCTGGCGGGCCGCATCCTGGACTCCGAGGAGCCCGAGGTGCGCCGCTACCCGATGCTGCGCCACCACTTCGGCGCCTACGAACCGCTGGACGACGCCCTGGCGGTGCTGCGCAGCGCCGGGTTGATCGTGCGCCGCCGCCGCGGGCGGGTCGGCCACACCCGACGGCACGACTACTACCTGCTCGCCCGCGGCCGCGAGGTCGCCCGCACGCTGGTCGCGCGAGCACCGGCGTTCCGCTACTACGTCCGGCGGGTTCGCGTGGTCCTCGAACTGGCCGGCGACCTGGCGGGCAACCAGCTGCGCGACCGCCAATACCTGCAGTCCGAGTACGCCTGCGCGGCAAGGGGTTCGCGCATCACCAGCATCGCCGAACGGGTCCGCGTGCGCCTGGCGCGGCTGCGCGCGGAACGCAGCGCGGCCTAGGAGGCCACCGATGAGCGCACCGGATGCCCGACTCGCCGACCGGCTCGCCGCGATCACCGGGATGCCCGCCGACTTCATCGACCACGTGCTCCACCGCGGCCGCCTGGCCGCCCTCACCGAAGAAGCCGACCGGCTGCGTCGCGACTACCTCGCGCAGCTGCGCAGGAGGCAGGCCGACGAGAAGGCGCTCAACGACGAGCGGGAGAACGACACCGCCCGACAGCTCTTCCACGGGCTCGAACCGCACGCCTGCCCGCGCTGCGAGGCGCCGATCTCCGAGCGGCGGCGCAGGGAGGAGCGCGAGCACCGCCGCTGCGCCGTGTGCAGCGGCGCTCTGCCCGGCCCGCCCGAGAGGACCCCCGCGGCCGAGATCGACGCGCGGTTGCGGCTGGCGATCAGCGAGGCCGACGAGATCGCGGCCGTGGCCCGGCTGCGCAACGCCGAGATCGCCCTGGCGCGGTTGGTCGCGGAGGCCGCGGACGTGCCCGAGCAGCGCAGGCCCGAGTGATGTCGCGCGCCGAGCAGCTGCTCACCCGCGGCGGGTTCCCGGCGCCGGCCGAAGTCCTCGGCGAGGCAGGCGCCCTCGCGGCCGGTCCGCTCGCGCCCGTGCTGGCCGAAGCGCTGATCGGCGCGGCGCGCCGGGAAACCACCGGGTGGTGGCGGGCGATGGCCGAGTTCGTCGAGGGTCTGGCCGGGCAGCGCAGCCTGCTCGCCCTGACCGGTGCGATCGACGAGCTCCTCGCCGAGCCGATCGCGGTGCGCGAGCACGGCGCCCGGTTGCACGACGTGCTGCTGGGCGATCTCGACGACGCCGTCGCAGCGCGACCGCTGGTCGCGTCCGGGCGCCTGGAGGGCGCGGTGCGACTGGCGCTGGGCGACGCGGTCTCGCCGTTCGCCGCGCTCGCCGCGCTCACCGGGTTCTCCCCCGACGTCCCCGAGGAGTTCGCCGAGCGACTGCCGCGGCTGCTCGGCGCGGCCGTGGACCGCTGGGCCGGCGAGCCCGCGATCGCCGACCCGCTGCGCGCGGCGCTGGACCGGCTGCGGCACGACGAGGCGGCCGGGGTGGACGCGACGTTCGAGCTGGGCTGCGTCGAGCTGCGCGCGGCCCTGCGCGCCACCGATGGGACCGCGGCGCTCGACGCGCTGGCCGCAGCGCGCGCTCGCTTCGCCACCGTCGAGGCCGCCGAGCACGCCAGGCACGACGCCCTGGCGCACGGCGCGGCCTGCGAGGCGGTGCTGGCCTTCGCCGCGCGGGACCGGGCACGGCTGGCCGAGGCCGCCGACCAGCTCACCGGGGCGCTGGACCAGCGCGACGCCTGGTCGCGCGGAACCCACCACTCCGCGTGGTCGCGTGCCCGCCGCGCGGCCGAGAGCTCCTGGCGGCGCCTGCTCGCGCTGCTGCTGGCGGCCGCCGAACGGCTCACCGAGACGGTCTGGATGAACGTCTGGGAGGCGCTGGGGGCGGTGCTCGACGCCTACACCCGGGTCCGCGCGCTGCCCCCGCTGCCGGGAGAGCGCGAGGCCCCGGGGCTGGCGGCGGTGGTGGAACCGGCCGTCGAGAGCGGCATCCTGCGCAGCCGCGGTCTGCTCGACGCGCTGCGCCGCGCGGCGGCCGAGGCCAGCGCCGCCGACCACCCGCCGATTCCCGCCCGCGCCGCGCACGCGTTGCTGGATCGGGTCGACGCGCCGATCCCCGAGCCGCGCGAGCCGCGCGAGCCCCGCGAGGTCGCGCCACCGCGCGCCGCGCGCTCGCAGATCGCGCACCCGGTCCTCGATCCCCTGCTGGAGCAGCTGCTCGGCGAGCTGGCGGAGTCGCCGATGTTCACCGGCGAGGTCCGGGAGACCTTCGGCCTGCTGCTGGAGCAGACGCTGCGCTTCCTGCTCAGCCGCGCCGACCTGAGCACCCGCGCCCTGGGCGCGCCCCGGCGGGCCGACTACCGGCGCCGGCTGCGCGACGGCGAACCCCGCCCCCACGAGCGGGAGCTGCAGCAGGACTTCCAGCAGTGGCTGGCGACCGGGCAGCTCGCCGGGCGGGTCGGCACCGAGACCGCCGACCTGGCGATGGGCCGCGCCGACCTGGTCGCCGACTTCGGTTCGCTGCGCTACGCGACCGAGGTCAAGCGCGAGCTCCGCGACGCCTCGCGCGAGGCGATCGAGGCCCGCCACCTGCGCCAGGCCGCGGAGTACGGCATCGGCAACGCGCCGTTCGGGCAGCTGCTGGTGCTGGACCTGACCCCGCACCCGCACGGCGCGCCCCGGGTCGACGAGTCGGTGTGGCTGGCCCGCCACCGGCCACCGGGCGCGGAGCTGGAGCGGATGGTCGTCGTCGGGATCGTCGCGGGCAACCGGCGCACCCCGCACGAGCTGTCCGCCCGGTGCTGATCGAGCTCTCGGGCGCCGCGGACCCCGCTGCTAGCATGGGGCGACCATGGCTCAGGTGACCGCGGCCGAGGGCGTCCGGCGGGCCCGCTTCTCGACCGCGGGGTTGCCCGCCGCCGAGCGGCTGGCGCTGTGGGAGCGGCACAACGCGCACGCCCTGGTCGGGCTGTCCTGCAAGACCCTCGACGACGAGCCGCTGGTGGCCACCGAGCTCAACCTGAACCTGCCGAACCTGCACCTCGCCCAGGTCAGCGGGAGCCCGCACCTGGTCGACCGGACCGCGCGGGAGATCGACGAGCACCCGACGGGTTCGGCGGTGCTCTACATCGCGCTCGCCGGTGAGGCGTTCTTCTACAGCACCCGGGCGACGCGGGTGCTGCGTCCCGGCGAGGCGGTGCTCTGCGATGCCGACCAGCCCTTCGCCCGCGGCTTCTCGCAGGGGCTGCGGGAGTTCGTGCTCAAGATCCCGCACGCCGCGCTCGAGGAGCCCGCGGGAAGCGGCGCACCGCGCGGGGCCGAGTTCTTCGACCTCTCCGACGGGCCCGCCGCGGACGCGCTGCGCACCCTGACCCGCCTGGTGCGCACCTCGCTGGAAGCCCCGGGCGATGCGCGGCGCACCGAGCGGCAGGCGCTCGACCTGCTGGCCGCGCTGCGCAGCGGCCGAGCCGGCGGCGACCACCTGGCCACGGCGCAGGCGATCATCGAGTCCCACCTGCGCGATCCCGATCTGCGCGCCAGCCGCATCGCCGAGCGCATCGGCATCAGCGAGCGGCAGCTGTGCCGGGTGTTCAGCCAGGAGGGCCTGAGCGTGGCGCGCTACGTCCTGGACCGCCGCCTGCGGCTGGCCCAGGAGATGCTCACCTCCCCGGACGCCGCCGGCTGCTCGATCGCCGAGATCGCCCGCGACTGCGGCTTCGTCTCCCCGTCGCACTTCACCCGCACCTACAAGCGCCACTACGAGGTCACCCCGGCGCAGACCCGCTCCCGCGCCGGGAAATCCGGGTGAGGTCACCGGCCGGAGCCCGCTAGGGTCGCCCGCATGAGGAACGGCTCGTGATCGCAGCGGCGCTGGCGGGGCTGCTGGCCGGCTACGGCATCGCGATCCCCGTCGGAGCGGTCGGCGCTTACCTGGTCGCGCTGTCGGCCCGCGCGCCCCGGCGGGTGGGCACCGCCGCAGCGCTGGGCGTGGCCACTGTGGACGGCGGGTACGCGCTGCTGGCGGTGCTCGGCGGCGGTGCGCTGGTCCCGCTGGTCGAACCGATGGCCGCTCCGCTGCGCTGGGTCTCGGCCGCGGTGCTGGTGCTGCTCGCCGCGCGGATCAGCATCACCGCGGTGCGCGCGGGCGCGGCGGACGGGAACCGGCCGGTCCGGCTCACCCCGGCGCGCGCCTACGCGGGCCTGGTGGCCATGACCGCGATCAACCCGACCACCGTCGTCTACTTCGCCGCGATCGTGCTCGGCAACCAGGCAGATCTGGTCGACACCACCCCGCAACGGCTGCTGTTCGTCACCGCCGCCGCGCTCGCCTCGGCGAGCTGGCAGCTGCTGCTGTCCACAGCCGGAGCGCTGCTGGGCCGCGCGCTGACCGGGCGTCGCGGACGGCTGGCCACCGCATTCGCGTCCAGCGCCATCATCGTCCTGCTCGCGGTGCACACGGCGCTGCGCTGACGCCGACTTGCCCGTTCCCGACGCGGCGTTGACCGTTCCCGCCCGAGCGCTCCCGCGGGCGGCGGCGCGTGTCACCGTCGGGCCTCTGGCAGCGAGGGCGCGGCGGCGCGCGTGCGGGAGGACCGAAGATGGCGGAGTTCGAGGACGGAACGGCCGAGACCGAGATCCCCACCGGGCGCGCGGTGGACACCGAGGTGCTCGTCGTCGGCTCGGGGCCCGCCGGGGCCGCGGCCGCGCTGAGCCTGTCGACGCTGGGCGTGGACAACATCGTGGTGACCAAGTACCGCTGGACGGCCAACACCCCGCGGGCGCACATCACCAACCAGCGCACCATGGAGATCTTCCGCGACCTGGGCATCGAGGACCAGGTGCTCGCCGAGGCCACCCCGCACCACCAGATGGGCGACACGGTCTTCTGCACCTCCATCGCCGGCGACGAGATCGGCCGCATCCGCACCTGGGGCACCCACCCGGCCCGGCACGGCGACTACGAGCTGGCCTCGCCGTCGTTGAACTGCGACATCCCGCAAACCCACCTCGAACCGATCCTGGTGGCCAACGCCACCGCGCGCGGCACGCACACCCGCTTCTCCACCGAGTACCTCTCGCACACCCAGGACGCCGAGGGGGTGACCGCGCGGGTGCGCGACCGGCTCACCGGGCACGAGCACGACATCCGCGCCCGCTACCTCATCGGCGCCGACGGGGCGCGATCCAAGGTGGCCGCCGACATCGGGCTGCCCCACGAGGGGCGGATGGACGTGGCCGGGTCGATGAACATCACCTTCAACGCCGACATCAGCGACCTCGTCGCGCACCGGCCGTCGGTGCTGTACTGGGTGATCCAGCCGGGTTCGAACATCGGCGGGATCGGCACGGGGCTGGTCCGCATGGTGCGGCCCTGGGACGAATGGCTGATCGTGTGGGGCTACGACATCGACGGCGAGCCGCCCGACCTCGACGACGCCGCGGCCGAGCAGATCGTGCGCAACCTGCTGGGCGTGCCGGACCTGGAGGTGGAGATCACCGGGTACTCGTTGTGGGGCAACAACGAGCAGTGGGCCACCCACCTGCAGTCGGGCCGCGTGTTCTGCGCCGGCGACGCGGTGCACAAGCACCCGCCCTCGAACGGGCTCGGCTCGAACACCTCCGTCCAGGACTCCTACAACCTCGCCTGGAAGCTCGCCGCGGTCCTTCGCGGGTGGGCGGGCCCCGACCTGCTGGAGACCTACTCGGCCGAACGCGCACCGGTGGCCGAGCAGGTGGTGCGCCGCGCCAACCGGTCGGCCCGCGAGTTCGGCCAGTTCTTCGACGCGCTGGGCATCGCGCCGGACGACACCGAGCAGCAGATGCGCGACGAGATCGCCGAGCGCGGCGCCGCCACCCCCGAAGGGGCGAAGAAGCGCGAAGCGCTGCGGCACGCCATGGAGCTGAAGAACTACGAGTTCAACGCGCACGGCGTGGAGATGGGGCAGTTCTACACCTCCACCGCGATCGCCTCGGACGGCTCGCCGCGCCCGGTCGACGACCGCGACCCCGAGCTGTACTACGCGCCGAGCACCGCGCCCGGCGCGCGGCTGCCGCACGTGTGGGTCGGCGACTCGGCCCGCAGGCTGTCCACCCACGACTTGGCCCGCGCGGACCGGTTCACCTTGTTCACCGGGATCTCCGGGCAGGCGTGGGCGGACGCGGTCGGCGAGGTCGGCGAGCGTCTCGGCGTGCCGATCGGGGCCGTGGTGATCGGTCCGGGCCGCGCGGTGACCGATCTCTACTTCGACTGGGCGCGGGCCCGGGAGGTCGAAGAGGATGGTGCGGTGCTCGTCCGCCCGGACAAGCACGTCGCCTGGCGGGCCGACCGCCTGGCGACCGATCCGGTCGCGACGCTGACCGACGTGCTGACCGGGATCCTCAGCCGCAAGACCGGAGGTGTCGAGTGAGCCTGGAGTTCGACCACATCACCCTCGCCCAGCGGGTGCGCTTCGGCACCGGCAAGGCCGCCGAGAACCTGGCCGCCGAGGTCGAGCGGCGCGGTTCCCGGGCGGTGATGGTCATCGCCGAGATCGGGGAGGCCGACCTGGCCGACCGGGTCACCGCGCGCATCGACGTCGCGCTGCACCACTCCGAGGTGGTCATGCACGTTCCGGCGGCGACCGCCGAGAAGGCCCGCGCGGCCGCGCAGGACAGCGGCATCGACCTGCTGGTGAGCATCGGCGGCGGTTCGACGACCGGGTTGGCCAAGGCCGTCGCGCTCACCAGCGGGCTGCCGATCGTCGCGGTGCCCACCACCTACGCGGGCTCGGAGGCCACCAACGTCTGGGGCCTGACCGAGGGAGCCCGCAAGACCACCGGGGTCGACGACCGGGTGCTGCCCGAGACGGTGATCTACGACGCCGAGCTGACCTACTCGCTGCCCGCCGACCTGTCGGTGGCCTCCGGGCTCAACGGCCTGGCGCACTGCGTGGACTCGCTGTGGGCACCGCGCGCCGACCCGATCAACGCCGCGCTCGCCACCGAGGGCATGCGCACGCTGGCGACCGGGCTGCCGCAGGTGATCACCGACCCGACCGCCGCCGACGGCCGGGAGCGCGCGCTCTACGGCGCCTACCTCTCGGCGGTGGCGTTCGCCTCGGCCGGCTCGGCGATGCACCACAAGATCTGCCACGTGCTCGGCGGCACCTACGACCTGCCGCACGCCCAGACGCACGCGATCGTGCTGCCGCACGTGCTGGCCCACAACGCCGCGGCCGCACCGGAGGCCGCCGGGCGCATCGCCGGCGCGCTCGGCGCGCGCGACGCGGTGGCCGGCCTGCTGCGGCTGCGCGACCGCCTCGGCGCCCCGAAGGCGCTGCGCGACATCGGGTTGTCGGAGTCCGACCTGCGAGGAGCAGCGGAGCTCGCGGCGGCCGCGATCCCGCCGTCCAACCCGCGACCGGTCGACGTCGACGGCGTCCACGCCCTGCTCACCGCCGCGTGGGCCGGAACCCCACCGGAGGCGGCCCGGTGACCGAACCCGAACCGTCCGATGCCGACATGCAGCGGCGCGCCGAGGAGGACCTGGTCGACCGGGTGCTCGCCAGCTTCGACGGGACGCCCGACGAGCGGTTGCGCACCGTGCTGCGCTCGCTGACCTCGCACCTGCACTCGTTCGTCCGGGAGGTGCGGCTGACCCAGCGCGAGTGGGACGCCGCGATCGCCTTCCTCACCGAGGCCGGGCACATCACCGACGAACGGCGCCAGGAGTTCATCCTGCTCTCCGACGTCCTGGGTGCCTCGATGCAGACCATCGCGATGAACAACGAAGCGCGCGGCGAGGCGACCGAGGCGACCGTGTTCGGCCCGTTCTTCGTCGAGGGCGCACCTCGGGTGGAGCTCGGCGGCGACATCACCGGCGGAGCGCGCGGCAAGCCGTGCTGGGTCGAGGGCACCGTCGCCGACACCGCGGGAAACCCGCTGCCGGGGGCGCGCATCGAGGTGTGGGAGGCCGACGAGGACGGCTTGTACGACGTGCAGTACGACGACTCCCGCACCGCGGCCCGCGCCCACCTGTTCGCCGACGAGCAGGGCTGGTACGGCTTCTGGGGCTTGACCCCGACGCCCTACCCGATCCCGCACGACGGCCCGGTCGGCAGGCTGCTGGAGGCCACCGGGCGCTCCCCGATGCGCGCCTCGCACCTGCACTTCATGGTCAGCTCCGCGGGCAAGCGCACGCTGGTCACGCACATCTTCGTCGAGGGCGATCCGCTGCTGGCCTCCGACGCGGTATTCGGGGTCAAGGAGTCGCTGGTCAAGCGCTTCGCCGAGCAGCCCGCCGACGCGCCGGTGCCCGGCGGCCGGGAGATCGGCGATCGGGGCTGGACCCGCGCCCGCTTCGACATCGTGCTGCCGCCCGAGGAGTGAGCAGCGGGACTCGGCCGGCGAGTTCGACAGCGGCCCGCTAGTACCCGAAGTCCTGGGTCCAGTACTGGCCGTCGGGGCTCACCCCGATCCCCACGGCGCGCAGCTCGCAGTTGACGATGTTCTCGCGGTGCCCCGACGAGGCCAGCCAGTCGTCGACCACCTGGCGGGCGCTGGTCTGCCCGCGGGCGATGTTCTCCGCGCCGGGCTTCGGGTAGCCGGCGCGGCGGATCCGCTCGCCGAAGGTCACGCCCTCGGGGGTGGTGTGGGAGAAGTAGCCGCGCCGGGACATGTCGGCGCTGTGCGCGGAGGCGGCGCGGTTGAGCCGGTGGTCCAGCCGCAACGGCTCGCACCCGGCGTCCGCGCGCGTGACGTTGACCAAGGACAGCACCGAGCCCTCCACCGATTTCGCTTGCGCCCCAACCGGGACGAACGTCGAGCCGAGCACGATCGCGGAGACGACTGCGCTGCGAAGCGCGATGTGATTCATGCGCGGCAAGCTACTCCGGTCGCGCTCGCGGCGAGTGATCGAATTCCGCTGCGCGCGGCGTTTTCACACCATCTCGGGACTCGGCGACCTGCGCGGCGAGCCGATCGCGCGACGTCGGCGGTTGCTAGGCTGCCAGCACCAGCCGCCACACCGCATCGGGGGCGCCGATGGACGCCGCACCGTTCCAGATCCGCATCCAGGTGCGCATCTACGAGGTCGACCAGCAGCGCCACGTCACCGGCCCCGCCTACCTGCAGTACACCGACCACGCCCGCTACGAGTGCTTCCGCGCCGCCGGCGTCGACGTGGAGCGGATGCTCGCCGACGGGGTGGGGCCGGTGAACCTGGAGACGACCATCCGCTACCAGGACGAGCTGCTCGCCGGCGACGAAGTGGACGTGACCTGCCGGTTCGAGTGGGGCTCCGGCAAGACCTGCCGCGTCGAGCACGACCTGCGGCGGCGGCGCGACGGAGCGCTGGCCGCGCAGGTGCGCACCATCTGCGGGCTGCTCGACCTGGAGTCCCGCCGCCTGCTGGCCGATCCCGCGGGGCACCTCCGGGAGCTGGCCAGCCGCCCCGAGGTCCTCGGCATCAGCGCATCCGGTAGCGGATCGGCAGGTGCTTGAGCCCGCCGACGAAGGTGGTGCGCACCCGCTGCGGCACACCGGCCAGCTCCACGGATCGCAGCCGCGGCACCAGTTCCGCGAAGAAGGCTCGGGTTTCCATCCTGGCGAGCGCGGCGCCCAGGCAGTAGTGCGCGCCGAAGCCGAACGACAGGTGCTTGTTCGGCTCGCGGCCCACGTCGAAGCGGAACGGGTCGTCGAAGACCTCCGCGTCCCGGTTTGCCGAGGGGTACGACAGCAGCACGGCCTGGCCCTCCTCGATCGTCCGGCCGCGCAGTTCGTAGTCGGCGGTGGCGGTGCGCATGAACTCCTTGACCGGTGTGACCCACCGGATCATCTCCTCGGCGGCGGGCTGCACCAGGTCCGGATCACGTCGCAGCCGCTCCAGCTGGTCCGGGTGCTCGATGAGCGCCTGCATCCCCCCGGCGATGGTGGAGCTGGTGGTGTCGTGCCCCGCGGTCGCGATGATCACGTACAGCGAGATGGCGTCCATGTCCGACAGGTGCTCGCCGTCGATCCGCGCGTTGGCGATGGTCGAGGCGAGGTCCTCGGTGGGGTTGTCCCGGCGGTCGGCGGTGATCCGGTTGAAGTACTCGAAGAAGTCGAGGACCACCTGCATGAGCTCCTCGTTGGTCTGCCCGCGCTGCAGCTCGTCGTCGTCGCCGCCGAAGAGCTCCTGGGTCAGCTGCCGGATCCGCGGGAAGTCCGACTCGGGCAGGCCCAGCAGCGACAGGATCACGTAGAGCGGGTAGCCCGCCGCGATGTCCTGGGCGAAGTCGCACTCGCCGCCGAGATCGGCCAGGTGGTCCACGTAGCGCTTGGCCAACCGCTCGATCTCGACCTCCATCTGGCGCATCGCGCGGGGCCGGAACCAATCGGCGACCACCGGGCGCAGGCGCTTGTGCTCCGGGTCGTCGACGTGGATGAGCGTGTTGAGCATGTGCCCCTGCTCGGCGATCCGCCGGTCGTGCTCGGCGTTGACCAGCAGCGGGCGCGGGTTGTTGATGAACAGCTCGTGCTGGCGCTCGATCTCGAGCACGTCGGCGTGCCGGGTGATCGCCCAGAACGGGAAGAAGTCGGGCATCGGGTCGACCCAGCGCACCGGGTCGTCGCGGCGCAGCACCGCCAGCGCCTCGTGCAGCCGCTCCTCCTCCGCGTAGGCGGTGGGATCGCCCACCGCGAGCCCGGCGTCGCGCACGTCCATCGGAGAACCCCCTAGCTGTCCGGAGACCGGAACGATCTTAGGACGGACCGCCGCGTTCGGCGGCGCGCTCGACCATTGGAGCGGTTCCCGCGCCGGAATCGCACCCCCGACCGCATGATCCTTCCGGTGGATTGCGCGCGGACCCGAGCTGCCGCAGGCTACGCGGGGAACCGCGGGGGAGGTCCGATGGCACCGGGTGGATCGTCGTTGTTCGGGGTCGCGGCTCCGCGGCTGGAGGACGACCGGCTGCTGGCCGGACGCGGTCGCTTCGTCGCCGACCTGGTACTTCCGGGCATGGTCGAGGCCGCCTTCGTGCGCAGCGAGGTACCGCACGCGCTCATCCGCGGCGTGGACTCCGAAGCGGCCCGCTCCTCGCCCGGGGTGCGCGCGGTGTTCTCCGGAGCCGAGGCGGGCATGTCCCCGGTCCCGGACGCGATGCCGTGGGTGCGGGCGGTGCGGCACGTCCCGCTGGCCCGCGACCGCGTGCGCTACGCGGGCTGTCCGCTCGCGGTGGTGGTCGCCGAGGACCGCTACCTGGCCGAGGACGCCGCCGAGCTCGTCGACGTCGACCTGGACCCGCTGCCCACCGTCGACACCGCCGACGACGCCCTGGCCCCGGACGCGCCGCGGCTGTACCCGGACTGGGACGACAACCTGCTGCTGCACATCGCCCCGGAGAACCCCGAGGTCGACGCGGCCTTCGAGACCCACCGCACGATCAGCGGGAGCTACACCACCAACCGCTGCTCGGCGGCACCGCTGGAACCGCGCGGGGTGGTCGCCGAGTACCGCGACGAACGGCTGACCGTGTGGACCTCCACCCAGGCCGCCTTCGTGGTGCGCACGATGCTCTCGCAGGTCCTGGGGCTGCCCGAGCGCGAGATCCGGGTGATCACCCCGGACGTCGGCGGGGGCTTCGGGCAGAAGAACGAGATCTACCCCGAGGAGTACGTGGTCCCGTGGCTGGCGATGCGGTTGGGCCGCCCGGTGCGCTGGATCGAGGACCGCCGCGAGCACCTGACCGCCGCGGGCCACGCCCGGGACGTCCGGGTCGACCTGGACGCCGCGGTGCGCGCCGACGGCACGATCGCCGCGCTGCGCGGGCGGGTGCTCAGCGACCTCGGATCGGGCGAGATGTTCCCGGCCGGGTTCGGCCCGAGCCTGGTGGCGGTCGGCTCGCTGTGCGGGCCGTACCGGATCCCGCACCAGTGCGTGCGGGTGCAGGCCGCGGTCACCAACAAGACGCCGCTGGGCGGCTACCGCGGTTTCGGCGCTCCCGAGGCCACCTTCGCCATCGAGCGGCTGGTGGACAAGATCGCCCGCGAGATGGATCTCGACCGGGTCGAGCTGCGGCGGCGCATGCTCCTGGACCCCGAGGACCTGCCCTACGAGACCGCATCGGGCGCCCGGGTGGACTCGGGCAGCCATCGCGCGGCCTTCGACCGCGCCGTCGAGATCGGCGAGCGGATGCTCGAGGAGGAGCGCGAGCGCGATCCCGGCGCGCTGCTCGGCGTCGGTTGCGCGACCTACATCGAGGGCGTGGCCGCGAGCGCGTTCTCCATCACCGGCAGCTGGAGCGGGCAGGACTCCGCCGACGTCCGCTTCGACGCCGACGGCGGGGTGACCGTCGGCGTGGGCATCTCGGCGATGGGCCAGGGCTCGCGCACCATGGTGGCGACCATGGTGGCCGAGGAGCTCGCGCTGCCGCTAGACCGGGTGCGGGTGGTCATGGGTGATACCGACACCGCCCCGTTCGGCCTGGGGTCGTGGGCCAGCCGCAGCGCGATCGTGGCCGGCGGCGCGGTCGCCCGCGCCGCGGAGGCGCTGCGCGGCAAGGGAACCGAGATCGCCGCCCACCTGCTGGAGGCCGCCCCGGAGGACGTCGAGCTCGCCGAGGGCGCCTTCCGGGTGCGCGGGAGCCCGGGCAGCGAGGTCCCCTGGGAGCGGGTGGCCAAGACGGCCCTGACCCGCACCTTCGAACTGCCGCCGGGCATGCCGCCCGGTCTGGACGCGCGCACCAGCTACGAACCGCCGGGCATGGACCACGCGCCGCGGCCGGACGGCAAGATGAACGCCGCGGCGAACTACACCAACTCCAGCCACGCCGCGGTGGTGCGGGTCGACGCCGAGACCGGTCAGGTGCGCGTGCTGCGCTACGCGGCGGTGCACGACTGCGGGCGGGTGATCAACCCGCTGACCGTGGCGGGGCAGATCCACGGCGGTGTCGCCCAGGGCATCGGGTCCGCGGTCTACGAGCACCTCCCGCACGCCGAGGGCCAACCGCTGGCGACCACCTTCATGGAGTACCTGCTGCCGACCGCGCGCGAGATCCCGCCGATCGACACCGAGGAGTTCTGCTCGCCCGCTCCGGAGACGCCCTTCGGGGTCAAGGGCGCCGGCGAGGCGGGCATCATCGGACCGCCCGCGGCGATCGCCGGCGCCGTCGAGCGAGCGCTCGCCCCGCTGGCACCCGTGGACGTCACCGCCGTTCCGCTGACGCCCTCGGTGGTGCGCGGTCTGATCGAGGAGGCCCGGTCGTGAAACCGCCGCCCTTCCACTACGTCCGTCCGGGCAATCTCGACGAGGCCGTGGGGCTGCTCGCCGCGGACGAGGACGCCAAGCCGCTGGCCGGTGGGCAGAGCCTGCTGCCGATGATGAACTTCCGCCTCGCCCGCCCGGGAACGCTGGTCGACCTCGGCAGGCTCCCCGAGCTGACCGAGATCCGCCGCGACGGCGAGGTCCTGGTGCTCGGCGCCGGCGTGCGGCAGCGCGCGGCCGAGACCTCCGAGCTCGTCGCGCGGACCTGCCCGCTGATCGGGCGAGCGCTCGCGCACGTCGGGCACCACCAGATCCGCTCGCGCGGCACCATCGGCGGTTCGCTGGCGCACGCCGACCCGGCCGCCGAGCTGTGCGCGGCCTCGCTGGCGCTCGACGCCGAGATCGTGGCGCGCGGACCCGGTGGGACGCGCGCCATCCCGGCCGCGGAGCTGTTCCTCGCCCCATACCAGACCTGCCTGGCCGAGGACGAGGTCATCACCGAGACCCGCTGGCCCATCCGTTCGGGTGCGCGGAGCGCGGTCGCCGAGATCGCTCGGCGCTCGGGCGATTTCGCCATCGCCGGAGCCGCGGTGGTCGTCGAGCTCACCGACGGCGCGGTCTCCCGCGCCAGGCTCGCCGGGCTGGGCGTCTCCGGCGCGGTCCAACGGCTGCCCGCGGCCGAACGGGTGCTCACCGGGCGGGCTCCGGACACCGCGGCCATCGCCGAGACCGCGGACGCCGCGGCCGATTCCATCGACCCACCGGAGGACGTGCACGCCGACGCGGGAACCCGCCGCGCCGCGCTGCGCGCCGCCACCCGGCAAGCCCTGGAGCAGATCGCCGATGACTGAGACCCCGGCCGAGCACCGCGAGATCGAGCTGACCGTCAACGGCGGCACCGTCCGGCGCCGCGTCCCGGTGCGCCGGCTGCTGGTGGACTTCCTGCGCGACGACCTGGGGCTCACCAGCACCCACGCCGGTTGCGAGCAGGGCATCTGCGGCGCGTGCACCGTGCTCGTCGACGGCGAACCCGCCCGCTCGTGCATCACGCTGGCCGTGCAGGCCGACGGCGCCGAGATCACCACGATCGAGGGGCTGACCCCGGAGTCCGGGCTGAGCCCGCTGCAGCGGGCGTTCAAGGACCGACACGGGCTGCAGTGCGGGTTCTGCACCCCGGGCTTCGTCGTCACGCTCTCGGCGGCCGACCCGGCCGACCACCCCGACGAGGAGTCGATCCGGGAACTGCTCGCCGGGAACCTGTGCCGCTGCACCGGATACCAGCACATCGTCGAAGCCGTCGAGCAGGCCTGGGGACGCTGAGCCTGCTGCCCGGGGGCGGTTCCGGTGCTGTTCGGCTAAGCGGCGCCCGCTGGTCCAGGTGCGCAGCGCGATCCCACTACCGGAGCCGCCGACTCAGGACTGCGCTCGGAGCTCGCGCACGCGCGCGAGCTCCGCGGGGACCTCCTGCACGCACACCAGGCCCAGCCGCTGGGTCGCACGGGTCATGGCGACGTAGAGGTCGTTGGCCCCGAACGCCCCGGAACCCATGATCGCACCCGGGTCGGCGATGACGACCTCGTCGAACTCCAGGCCCTTGGCCTGCCGCGCGGTGAGCACCACGACGTCGGCGGTCAGCTCCGGCCGCGCCGAAACGCCCAGCAGGCGCGCCAGTTCCGCGCTGCGGTCGGCGGGGGCGATCACCGCTGCCTTGCCCTCGCCCCGCTCGCCCACCGCGCGCTGGACCGCCTCCCCCAGAGACCGCTCGTCGACTGTCCTGCGCCACGGCTGGTTGCCGGTGGAGCGCACCGATTCCGGTGGGCGCCAGCCCGGCCCGGCCGCGGCCAGCAGGTCGGTGGTGGCCGCCATGACCTCGCTCGGGGTGCGGTAGTTGACGGTGAGCTCGGCGAGCCGCCAGCGGTCGGCGAGGTGCGCGCCCAGCACGCGGTCCCAGGACCGCGCGCCCGCGGGATTGCCGGTCTGGGCGAGGTCGCCGACGATGGTCATCGACCGCGACGGGCAGCGGCGCATCAGCATCCGCCAGGCCATCTCGGAGAGCTCCTGCGCCTCGTCGACGACCACGTGGCCGTAGGTGACCTGCTCGCCGGAGCCCAGCAGCGCGGCCGCCTCGTCCAGCAGCGCGACGTCGGCCGCGCTCCAATCGCCCGGATCGCAGTCGACCAGCTCGCCCACGACCTCCTCGGCGGTGAGCTCGGGCCACCAGAGGTCCAGTTCGTCGCGCACCCCGGCATCGGCCAGCAGCGCCGAGCGCAGCGCGGACTTGTCGTCCTCGTCGAGCAGCTCGCGCGCGCCCTCGCCCGCCTCCGGATCCACGACGATGCCCGCGGACTCCAGCGCGCGCAGGTCGGCGGCGCCCAGGCTGCCGTCGGCGCTTCCCCCGTCGAGCGCGTTGCCCGACTCGTCGTAGGCCACCGCCTCCATCCGCTCGGCCAACCGGTCGGTCAGCGCGCCGACGACCTCGTGCTGGAAGACCAGCCGGGCCTGGTTGTGCGGCACACCGGCGGCGCGCGCCTTGCCGACGGCCTGCTCCCAGTCGGCCGGGTCGAGCACCAGCACCTGCCCCTCGAAGGGGACCCCCACCGGTTCCTCGGGAATCCGGACCCGGTCGCGCACGGCAGCGGCCAGGATCGCCGCCATCTCCGCGGAGCCCTTGCGCTCGGCGACCTCCGGCGGGTCGATTCGGGTGATCGGCGCATTCGGGTGCAGCTCCGGCACGGTCGCCGACACCACCCGGTTCTCCCCCAGCCCGGGCAGCACCTGCCCGATGTAGTCCAGGAAGATGTCGCTCGGCCCGATCACCAGCACACCGCGGTTGCGCAGGTGCTCGTGGGTGTAGAGCAGGTAGGCCACCCGGTGCAGCGCGACCGCGGTCTTGCCGGTGCCCGGACCGCCCTGCACGACCAGCGCGCCGCGCTCGTCGGAGCGGATGATCGCGTCCTGCTCGGCCTGCAGCGTGGTGACGATCTCGTGCATCCGCCCGGTGCGGTTGGCGGTGACCGCGGCCAGCAGCGCCGCCTCCCCGACCAGGTGCTCCTCGGCGCCGTCGGAGTCGAGCAGCTCGTCGTCCAGCGCGATCACCGACCGCCCGCGCGTGCTGATCCGGCGGCGCCTGCGCACTCCCTGCGGGTCGGCGGTGGTAGCGGTGTAGAAGGCGCGCGCCACCGGGGCGCGCCAGTCGACCAGCAGCTCCGCGTCATCGGCCTCCCGGAACAGACCGATCCGACCGATGTAGATCCGCCGCCCGTCGTCCATGTCCAACCTGCCGAAGCACAACCCCTCCTCCACGGAGCCCAACCGCGCCAGCTCGCACCGCCACACCGACAGCACGTCGGGGTCCCCGCCGGCGGCCACGCGGGCTGCCGCCCGAGCGCGCAGCTGATCGACGTAGGCGTACAAGGACGCGACGTACTCCTGCTCGAATTCGAGCTCACCACTGGTCAAAGCCGAAATCCCCACTTCAAGTCGCCCAGTCCGACCAGAGTGCCCGAGTGATCCGCCGAATTCCAGTCTTGCCCTTCCGGCCGGACCTGGTCACCACGTCGCGCGCGGGCGCTCTCGCAGCTGCAGCGATTTCGCGGGACGACGCTCCGGCTCGCGGAGCTGATCGATCCGCGCCTGCCCGCCCGGGCGCGGGACCCGACCGGGAAGCGCGGGTCGTTCGCCTCGGGCGGCGGCTCAGGTCCCGAGCAGCGCGTCGATCCGGTCGAGCGAAGCGGTGACGCCTTCGACCACGCCCATCGCGACGTGCTGCTCCTGCTGCTCCACCGAGGCGAAGGTGCTCAGCAGAGCCATGCGGGTCAGCTCACCGTCGGATTCGAAGGTGACCTTGGTGTGGGTGGCGTCGACAGCGATGTCGGGGTTGCCGTCGGCATCGGCGGGCCCGTCCTCGAACTCCAGCCTGCGCGGTTCGTCGATGGCGCAGATCCGCCACCAGCCGCGGTCGACCGCGCCGTCGGGCCAGGTCAGGTGATACCGGCACTCACCGCCGGCGGTGAACTCGTACCGGTCGAAGGTCACCGGGCGCTGCGCCGACCCCCACCAGGATTCGAGCAGGCGGGGATCGGACCACACGCGCCACACCCGCGCCACCGGGGCGGGGTACTCGGCGGTCAGGGCCAGGGTCAGTTCCTCGGGGTCCTCGTCCACGCGGGTCACGGGCACGGCTGGTCCTCTCCTCGACGGCACCGAACCCGTTCCTACCCAACCAGCGCCCGAGAGGAAACCGGGCACGCAGGTGATGGCTATTCGTCGTCGGCGCCCATGCGCTGCAGCTGCTTTCGCAGCAGGCCCAGCGAGGGCACCGCCGCGGCGATGTTCGCCCGGTCGCCGTCCGGGAGCGAGCGCAACGCCTCGGTCAGCACCTGGTGGCGCCCTCGGTTGAACGCCTCCAGCAGGCCGCGGGCGCGGTCGGTGAGCTCCAGCCGGACCGAACGACCGTCCTGCTCCGAGGGCTTGCGGTCGAGCAGCCCGTTGCCGACCAGCTCGCGCACCAGGTTGCTCACCGTGGGGCGAGCCAGGTGCAGCTCGTCGGCGAGCTGGCCCGGCGTGACCGGACCCGCCGTCTCGAGCGTGCGCAGCATCAGGACTTGCGCTTCGGGCAGGTTCGGCAATCCCTCGGCGGCGCGCACCGCCTGCACGATCGCCCGCCGCAACGGCGGCAGCAGCCGCATCAGCGACTCGCCCGTCTCGTCGGTCGCGTCCACCATCACTTCGAGCCTCCTTGCCCAGCCCGCACACCCGTGACACTATCATTTTGTGTCAAAACCAACTTCGGATGACCCGACGAGATCATCGCTCATCGAGCGAGCCATGTACGAACCCCGCCGCCGCGAGCTGCACGTGGTGCGGGTCGAGGAGCTCTCGACCACCATGCGGCGCGTCGTGCTCACCGGCGACGACCTCGAACCGGACTTCCCGTTTCCGCAGCGCGCCGCCACCGACCACGTGAAGCTCGCGATCCCGGATCCCACCACGGGCCAGGTGCCGCTGCCCGAACCGGGTGACAAGCCCACCGGGCTCCGCGACTACACGATCCGCCGCTTCGACGCCGAGGCGCGCGAGCTGACCCTCGACCTGGTGGTGCACGAGCACGGCGCCGCAGGCCGCTGGGCCGCCGCCGCGGCCCCGGGCGCCAAGCTCGGGGTGCTCGGTCCCCGCGGCTCGCAGATCTTCCCCGCCGACTGCTCGGAGTACCTGCTGGTGGCCGACGAGACCGCGCTGCCGGCCACCGAGCGGTTCCTGGAGGAGCTCCCGCTGAGCACGACCGTGCGCGTGGTGGTGCTCGCCGCGGGCGAACCGCGCGCGCTGGGCGGCGGGCGCAACGCCCGGATCACCTGGCTGCCGGAGGCCCACGCGGACTCCGTGGTCACCACGGTGTCCGGGATGCCGCTGGCCTCCGACGCGTTCGCCTTCGGCGCCGGGGAGGCCGGTGCGATGGCGGCGCTGCGCAGACATCTGCGGCACGACCGCGGCCTGCCGCCGGAGCGGATGTCGGTGCGCGGCTACTGGAAGCTCGGTTCCGCGGGGAACCCGCCAGCCGACGCGTGACCGTCCGAAGTGGCCGCGCGACCGAGCGGAGCGGCGAACACCCCGCAGCCCACCCGGCTCTCAGCGGTCGGCGCCCGACCGCCCGGCCCCGCTCGCCGAAGTGTAGAGATCAGGTGAACCTGCGCGAACTCTCGAGGAGGGAGAGCCCCAATGACCGCTGCGCGCGGAACATCGGTGGACATCACAACGCCCGACGGCGTCGCCGACGCCTACCTGTCCACGCCGGAGACCGCAGGACCGCACCCCGGCGTGCTGCTCTACATGGACGCCTTCGGCCTGCGCCCGCACCTGCACCAGATGGCCGATCGGCTCGCCGCCGCGGGCTACGCGGTGCTGGTGCCCAACCTCTTCTACCGCGCGGGCCGCGCCCCGGTGTTCGACCTGCCGGAGTTCATCGACCCGCACGCGCGCCCGGAGATCTTCCAGAGCATCGGTCCCGTGATGCAGGAGCTCACCCCCGAGCTGGCGATGCGCGACGCCGGCGCGTACCTGCGGTGGCTGGCCGACAGCCCGGAGGTCGCCGACGGCCCGGTCGGCGTGACCGGCTACTGCATGGGCGCGGTGGTGGCGCTGCGCACCGCGGGCGCTCACCCGGGCCGGGTCGCGGCGATGGGCGGTTTCCACGGCGGCAACCTGGCCACCGAGGAGCGTGACAGCCCGCACCTGGTCGCCGACCGGATCACCGCGGAGCTGTACTTCGGGCACGCCGACAACGACCACGCGCTGCCGTCCGAGCAGATCGAGCGGCTCAACACCGCGCTGACCGACGCCGGCGTGACCTTCCGCGCCGAGGTCTACGAGGGCGCGGCCCACGGCTACACCCAGGCGGACACCGCCTCCTACGACGAACGAGGCGCCGAACGGCACTGGACCAACCTGCTGGAGCTGTTCGAGCGCAACCTGCGCTGATCCGGGCCCCGCACCGGGCCGTCACTCGAGCTCGAGCCGACCCGGCGCGGCGTCGATCATGGGCACCTCGGCGAGCTCGTGCGCGCCCTCGTTGCACGCCGGGCAGGTCGGCCACAGCCAGGCGATGTCCGAATCCTCGACGAAGATGCGCAGGTCGCACAGCGTCCGCACCCGAACGCCGTGGTAGCCGGACTTCGGCTTGGCATCGGTGGTGGCGTGCCGCTGCCCACCGGCGGGCACCCAGCTGAACGGATGAGGGCGGAACATCACATCACCGCTCGGCCCACCCGCGACGCGCGGGCCACGGCGCGAAGCCGGCCGCGCGGCCGACGTTCCTCCCCAACACGCTTCGGAACGCTACCCGAGTTTCGAGCTCACTCGAACAACCCGTTCGGAGTAGTCGATCACCCCGCGCACCGCAGAGACCAGGCGAGACCAACACTCCGGGTAATGATCACGGGCGTGTGAGCACCTGCGGCCCGTCCTCGGTGATGGCGATCGTGTGCTCGGAGTGAGCTGTGTTCGAGCCGTCCGCGGATCGGATCGTCCACCCGTCGGGGTCGGTGTAGACCTCGTCGGTGGTGCGGGCAAGCCACGGCTCGATCGCGATCGTCAGCCCGGGCCGCAGCTTGAGGCCCCGCCCGGCGCGACCGCGGTTGGACACGTGCGGGTCCTCGTGCATGGTGCGGCCGAGGCCGTGCCCGCCGAACTGGGTGTTGATCGGGTAGCCGTAATCGGTGGCGACCTCCTCGATGGCGTTCGAGACGTCGCCGAGCCGGTTGCCCGCCCGGGCGGCCTCGATCGCCGCCTCCAGGGCCTCCTCGGTGCACCGGACGAGCCGGCGGTCCTGCTCGTCGCCCTCGCCGACGATGACGGTGCGCGCGGAGTCGGCGACCCACCCGTCGATGCCCACCGCGAGATCGGCGGTGAGCACGTCGCCGTCGCGCAGCGCGTAGTCGTGCGGCAGGCCGTGCAGCACGGCGTCGTTGACCGACAGGCAGATCACGTTGCGGAACGGACCCTCGCCGAACGACGGCGCGTAGTCCCAGTAGCAGGAAGTCGCCCCGCGCTCCTCGATGCGCCTGCGCACGTGGAACTCCAGGTCCATGAGGTTGATGCCCACCGCGGCCAGCTCGGCCACCTCGGACAGCATCTGGTGGACGAACCCGCCCGCGACCCGCATCCGCTCGATCTCGACGGGCGACTTCAACTCGATCACGACAGCACTCCGGTGGACGCGACTGCAGGAATTCGGGGTCGTTCCGGAATCCGGCGCACCCCTCCAGGTGCGGGGACGCCCGCGCCTCCGGGGCTTTCCAGACCTCGTCCGGCGAGGACGGCCGCAGCGCCGCGCGACCGGAACACCTCGCGAACACCGTAGCAGCTTGCCGGTATAGAAATACCACAGTACGCTGCGGCCGTGGTCCGCAATCCGCTCACCAGGGAACAGCTGGAAGCCGGCGCGCGCGTCGGCAAGTTGCTGCGCGAGGCGCGCGCCGGCCGGGACCTGACCGAGATCGCCCGCTCGGCGGGGATCTCCGCGGAAACGCTGCGCAAGATCGAGACCGGACGGCTGCCCACGCCCGCCTTCGGCACCGTGGTGGGCCTGTGCGACGCCCTGGAGATCTCGGTGCACGAGGTCGCCGAGGCCTGGCGCGTGCCCCCGGCCCTGCGCACCGCCTCCTGAGCGATCGTCGCTCCCGCGAGCGCCCTAGCCGATCCGCCGCGCCCGCAGGACCACGTCGCGCACGTGCGGGGCTCCCTCCGGGGCGCGCGGGCGCGCCCGGACCTCGTCGACCTCGATCTTCCAGTCCTCGTCGAGCAGTTCCCGCACGTCGTCGGCCAGGTAGTAGTCACCGGTGTTGAAGCCGTGGCCCTCCGGCATGTCCCTGGTGTCGTGACCGACGAACAGCAGGACGCCGCCCGCGGCGACGGCCGCCAGCACGGCACGCAGCTGGGCCTCGCCCCGTTCCCGCCGCAGCGGCAGGTACTGCGCGCTGACCAGGTCGAAGGCGCCTTCGGGAGGAGCGCACTCGGCCAGATCCGCGCGCACCCAGGCGATCCGCTCGGCCAGCTCCGGCGCCTGCTCGGCGACCGCCTTCCTGCCGCGCTCCAGCGCGACCTGCGCGACGTCCAGCGCGGTCACCTGCCAGCCCTGCCGGGCCAGCCACAACGCGTCCGCGCCCTCACCGCACCCCAGGTCGAGCACCTGCCCCGGCACCATGCCCGCGACCTCGTCGACGAGCGCGCCGTTGACGTCACCGCTGAAGACCTGCTCGCGCTCCCGGTAGAAGCCGTCCCAGCGCTCGGCGTCCACCGCACCTCCCAATCCGTGCCGCGCGTCGCCCGCGGCGATCTCGCAGGTCCGGTTCTCGGCGGCGGGTGAGAACGGCTCGCGCACCGCGCGCTCGGTCTCCTCGGCGACCAGGTCGGCGTTGATCTGCGCACCCGCCTCGGCGCCGGCTGCCGCGGCCACGACCACCGTCGCCTTGAGGTCGGTGGCGTTGCCCGCCACCCACACTCCGGGCACCGACGTGCGCCCGCCTGCCTCCGACGGGATGTGCGCGCCCGCACCGCTGGGGTGCTCGACGAGCTCCAGGCCCAGGGCGGCGGCCGGCTCGGGGCGGGCAACCGATCGAGGCGCGACCGCCACGGCGGTCGCCTCGACCAGCCGACCGCCGCTCAACCGCACACCGCGAAGCCGGTCGTCGGCGACGTCCAGCCCCTCCACCGGCTGGGCTAGCACCTCCACGCCCCGCGCAGCGAGCTTCGCCGCGTCCGCCCCGGCCGGGCGCGGCATCCCGTCGAGCAGCAGCACGACCCGGTCGGTCCACTGCCGCAGCAGCAGCGCCTGGTGCAGGCTCATCGGCCCGGTCGCCAGCACCGCGATCGGCTCGTCGCGCACCTCCCAGCCGTGGCAGTAGGGGCAGTGCAGCACGTCGTTCCCCCACCGCTGCCGCAGCCCTGGGACGTCCGGCAGCTCGTCGACCACCCCGGTCGCCAGCAGCACCCGCCGGGCCCGGATCCGACTCCCGTCGTCGAGCTCGACCCGGAAGCCCTCGCCATCGCGCTCGGCCGCGAGCACCTCGGCCGCGACGATCTCCCCGCCGTACCCGGCGACCTCCCGCCGCCCCTCGGCGAGCAGCTCCGCCGGTGCGACGCCGTCCCGGGAGAGGAAGCCGTGCACGTGCGCGGCGGGGCCGTTCCGCGGCTCACCGCTGTCGACCACCAGGACGCTGCGCCGGGCTCGCGCGAGCAGCAGCGCGGCGTTCAACCCGGCCGCACCACCTCCTACGACGACCACGTCATAGCAGGTCAGCTTCGAATTCGTCATCTTCACCACCTCCGAAGTCCAAGGTGCCCGAGGATGGCGAATTTCGGCAAAGATTCTTGCCGGTTCGGCAAAACGGCCGTCGGCGGTCAGGACTCGTTCGCCGCAGCCGCGGCCTCGGCCGAGGACGCGCGGACGAACCGCTCGGTCAGCCCGAGCAGCCGCAGCAGCCGATCCACCGGCGGACAGGAGACCAGCACGAACTCCTTGCCCTTGCACTCGGCCCGGTTGGCGGCTTCCAGCAGCACCCGAACGCCCGCCGAGTCCGCGAAGCTCACCCCGGAGAGGTCCAGGACGACCTTGGAAGCGGTACCGGCGAGACGTTGCCGCATCGGCTCGGTGAGGAAGCGCTCGCCCTCGGCGTCGAGCGAACCGCTGGCCTGGACGACCACGACTCCCCCGCCCGGCCTGCGCACCCGCAACCGCAACCGGCCCTCGCGCGCCGTGGGCCCGAGCGCGTTCGAGCTGTCCGGGTCGGCCACTGCAACCACCCACGCCGAGAGTCGGGTTCGCCGCGGCGAGCAGCCGCGAGCTCTTCCGTCCGGCTGCGCGGCCGGACGCGATCGGCCGGTCCGGTCGCCGGAACGGCCGGAGTTCCACCGAAGGCGTCAACCACGCTACCGAACGCCGCACGATCGCGCCGAATCGCTGCTCAACCGGCCGAATCGAACGATCTGGCCGTCCAGGCCGGTAGCCGAGTGATCACAGTGGACGGTCGTGGCGAGCGCGGCGGCCGACCGCGCAGCCGTGCCGGGCAGCACCGTTCACCACCGGACGTTCCGCAGGCGCAAGAGCGGGGATCGAGCCGCCCTCGACGACCGGGAGGGTTCGACGACCGCGCAGATGTCGCAGCCGCCCGAGCTCGCACCGAGCCGAGCCGGTTGCCGAGCTCCGCACCAGGCCTTTCGGCACTCCCCCGGCCGCCACCACAGCGCCACGCTGAGACCCACCGTCCGCACGGCCAGGGAGCCCACCATGATCACCGCTGAGCACCGTCAACTGATGCAGCACCAGACCCGAGCGCGTTCCCCCGCCAGCGCCTACGTCGTGGTCGCAGCGTTCGGCCTGCTCGGCGTCCACCGGTTCTACCTGGGCCAGCGAGGGACCGGTACCGCTCAGCTGATCCTCACCTCATCGATCACCGGATTGCCGGTCTCGGCCGCGTGGGTCCTCGTCGATGCGTTCCTGGCGCACCAGTACGTGACCACGTGGGACACCGACTTGATCCGCGAGCTCGCTCGGCAGGACCCCACCTGACGAGCCTCACGTCCGAGTCAGGAGAGGCGCCATGTACGACTTCCTCGCGTTCGCGATCCTCGCCTTGTCCCTCGCCGGGCTCGTGGTGGGCATCGTCCACGTCAACCGACCAACCCGCAGGGCGGAGGCGGTGGAGAAGGCCGCCGCGGTGCAGCCGCACGGCAGGGTTCCGATCCGACCGGACAAGCCCGACAGCCGGCGCCCGAACCATCTGCTCCACCTGGCGTTGACGGTCCTCACAGCCGGGCTGTGGCTGATCCCGTGGTTCGCCATCTCCCTGACCGCGGAGATCACGACCGCTCGCCAGCAGCGCGAGCACGAGCAGGCCTTGCGGCAGCACGCTGCCGAGCTGGCCACCTACGAACACCGCAAGGACGAGCCCGCGTGAGCAACGCGCGCCGGTGGCTCACGGGCTGCGACACCCCACCCGCGCCTGGCGCGTGGGGGCGTCGGCGCTCGCGCGCGCCGTCGATCTGCGGGGTTTCGCAGGCGTTGATCTCAACGTCGCCTGGCGCGCAGGACTCCCACTAGGCGCTTTGCGGCGGGGCGAAGAACTCGAGAGCGATGTTGTCCGGGTCCCGGAACGACACGCCCGAGCCGTAGTGGGCGTCGACGATGCCGCCGTGCTGGATGTCGAGGTCGTCGAGGCGCCGGACCCAGGACTCCAGCTCGGCCCGGTCGCGACAGGCGAAGGCCACGTGATCGAGCCCGATGCGGTGCTCGTCGAAGGCGCCGCCCTTGACCCCTCCCGGGTGGGTGTGCAGTCCGAACAGCTGACCGCCGTCGAGGGCGAAGACCGTGTGGTGGAAGCCCCCCGCTCGCTCGTCCTCGTCGAGCACCGGGTCGGCGCCGAACAGCGCCCGGTACCAGCGCGTGCTCCGCTCGAGATCGGACACGGTGACCGCCACGTGGGCGATCGCGGGAAAATCGGCCATGATTCGCCTCCTGGGACCCGGCAGACCTCACCCGGGCGCCGAGGCGCACCGGTGCGGACACCCATCGTGCACGCGCGGACGCGGCTTCGAAAGCCCCGAACGCGCCTCGGACCCGGCGCGCGCCCGGCGATCAGCGGATCAGCGGCGGTTCGCCCCACTGGGCGCGCAGCGCTCGGCGCAGCGCGTCGACGACCTCGGGGCCGATCCGCTCGGCCAGCTCGGCCTCGATGCGCGCGATGGTGCGCAGCGCCCGGGCGTGCACCCGGGCGCCTTCGGCGGTGGCCCGCACCAGGCGGCTGCGCGCCGAGTCCGGATCGGCGACCTGCTCCAGCAGCCCCATGCCGATCAGCCCGTGCACCGCCTGGTGCGCCGATTGGCGGGTGGTGCCGATCCGCCGGGCGAGCTCCGAGACCGACGTGCCGTCCTCGTCGAGCGCGCCGAACACGGCCGCCTGCGCGACCGTCACGGACTGCTCGCCGGCCAGCTGCATGCTGTTGAGCAGCGCGTCGTCGAACCAGCGCTTGGCCCCGGTGAGCAGCTGCGGCACGTTGGGCGTGAGCTCTTCCATGACTCCCCTGTTCGGCGTCGACGCCCCACACGATCGCACGAACCTCGGAGGCCGGTGCTTGCACCTTCGCGAACGTCAGGTACCTTGACGTTCGTCGCCGCTTCGCCAGGAGGACGCATTGACCGCCGAGTTCGCCACGCCGCACCGATCCCGCTCGCACATCCCTCCCGAACCCGGCAAGCCCTACTTCGTCGAGAAGGGAATGGGCGACCGGGCACACCTGTTCGGGGATCTGTTCACCATCTACGCGGGCGGCGAGCAGACCGAGAACACCTTCAACTTCTTCACCTGCGAGGGCCCGAAGGGAGACATCATCCCGGCGCACTCGCACCCGGGCACCCACGAGGTCTTCTACGTCATCGACGGGGCCGTCCGGCTGTTCGTCGAGGACACCGCCGGGGAGCAGTACGAGAAGCTGCTGGGGGTCGGCGATTTCGGCTTCGTGCCGAAGAACTGCCCGCACGCCTACCGGATCGAGCGCCACCACAGCCGGATCGTCGGGGTCGCGGCCGGACCCGGCGGCACGTTCGAGCGGTTCTTCGAGACGCTCGGGGCGCCGACCGAGCAGCAGGGACTGCCGCGCGAACCCGTGGTCCCGGACGGCGACAAGTTCCGCACCGTCCCGCAGCAGTACGACGTCCAGTTCCTGCCCGAGCACCAGTGGCGCACGCCCAGCGGCAACGGAGTCCGACCATGACCGCACCGGGAACGCCCGACCCGCTCACCGAGCCGCTGCCCGCCGCCGTTGCGCAAGCGTCGGGACGACTGATCCGCGCGGTGCCGTACGCCGACCGACCCGGGTTCCGGCCGTTGCTGGCCGATGTGCACTTGCCCAGCTGCCGAGCGCCGGCGCCGGTCCTGCTCTTCGTGCACGGCGGTGGCTGGCGCCTGGGGTCGCGAACGCAGTTCTGCCCGACCTGGGCGGACTGGGAGCCGGGAGCGTTCGCCCGATTGGTGGATGCCGGGTTCGCGGTGATCTCGGTCGACTACCGGCTCAGCGCCGAGGCGGTGTTCCCCGCGCAGCTCGAGGACGTCACCGCCGCCCTGCACTGGATCCGCACCCGCGCCGCCGATCTGGGGGTCGACGCGGATCGGATCGTGGCGTGGGGCGAGTCGGCCGGTGCCCACCTCGCCGCGCTGCTGGGGCTGACCGCGAGCCCGAGCGGTTCGAGCGGCCTGCGGGGCGTGGTGGCCTGGTACGGCCCCAGCGACCTGGATCGGATGGCATCGCGCGGCGACCCCGCATCCCGCGAGGCCCAGCTGCTCGGCGCACCGGCTGCCGAAGCGCCCGAGCTCGCGCGCGCGGCGAGCACGGCGCTGCGGGCGCACGCGCAGGCACCGCCTTTCCACCTCGCGCACGGCACGGCGGACGAGGCCGTGCCTGCCGCGCAGAGCGAGCTGCTGGCCGTGGCGCTGCGGACCGCAGGTGCCGAGGTCGAGCTGGATCTGGTCGCCGACGCCGGTCACCTGTGGCGCGGTGTCGACGGTGAGCCGATCTTCGAGCGCGCGGTCGATTTCGCGCGCCGCTGCACGGCCTCCTAGCGCTCGTCGTGCCAACCGGGTGGCACGCGCCGTCATTCGCCGAGGAAGGAGGTGACGAGCTTGCTCGCCGTGGCGCGAGCTTCGTGGAAGTAGGCGTGCCGCGCTCCGGGGAACACGTGCAGCCGGGCGTCGGGGATCCGCTCGGCCAGCAGCTCGGCGTTGCGGACCGGGGTGAGCCGATCCTCCTCGCCGTGCAGGACCAGGGTTTCGACCTGGATCTTCGGCAGCTCGTCCCAGGCGTCGTGCTCGTTGCTGGCGACCAGGTGCCTGCGCATCGCGTAGGCGGGCATCCTCCGGTCGCCCAGGACGGTGCGCGGCCCGTCGTGGTCGGCGAGCCAGTCGGGGCTGAACATCAGGTCGAGCAGCACTCCGGCCAGGGCGTGCGGATCGGGCTGGGCCAGCGAGCGTCGCACCTCGGCGGAGCGCTCGACGGCGTGCTCACCGCCGGGCGTGGTGCAGCCCAGCACCAGCTTGCGCACCCGCTCGGGGTGGTTGATCGCGACCCACTGCGCGACGCGACCACCCATGGAGGTGCCGTAGACGTCGGCGGCGTCGATCTCGAGCGCGTCCAGGACGGCGATGACGTCCTCGGCGAAACCCGGCGTGGAGTAGGGCTGGTCGGGTTTGCCGCTGTCGCCGGTGCCTCGGTAGTCGACGGTGATCGTGCGGTGCGTGCTGCGGAAGTCGTAGCGCACCTCGTCCCACCAGTGGTGGTCGTTGGCCTGACCGGCCAGCAGCACCAGGGGCGGTCCGCTCCCCTCGACCTGGTAGGCCAGCGGCGTCCCGTCCGACGCCTGGGTATGCCCGCGCATCAATCCCCTTCCCCGAGCACCGTTGCCTCCACCGAGCAGACCTTAACCGGCGGCACGCGCGCCCGGAGCGAGCAGGCACCACTCCGGCGGAACCACTCCCGCAGCCGATCTGCTGATGCCGTTTCTTTCCCCTTCATGCCGTACCATCAGCCCTGATGCAGGACGATATGTACTCCGTCGAGCAGGTGGCCGCGCTGCTCGGCTTGCACGTGCGCACCGTGCGCAGCTACATCCGCTCGGGCCGGCTCAACGCGGTCCGGATCGGCAAGCAGTACCGGATCTCGCGGGCCGACCTGGAGCAGCTCACCGGCGCGCAGCACGCCGCCACGACGACCTCGGTGGAGGTCTCCAGCATCGTGCAGGTCGACGGGGTCGACCGGACCGCCGCAGACCGGCTGAGCACGCTGGTTCTCGCCGGTGTCACCGCAGGTCAGTCCGTCCGCATCCAGAGCGCCCACGACCAGGAGCGCAAGCGGCTCAAGCTGATCGTCCTCGGGCAGCCGGCCGAGACCGCCGAGGTGCTGCGCTTGCTCGACTCGGTCCTCAACGGCGACAACGACCTCCTCGCCACCGACACCGACGACTGACCTCCGGGCCCGCGCGAACCCGCAGCGCGCCGGGACTTCCCGGCAGGGGCTGCTCAGAGGTTGTCGATGATCGAGGCCACGACCTCGTCGGTCCGCGCTCGGCCGCTCACGTCCGGGGTCAGCACGCCCGCGCCGGTGGTCGCGTCGATGGCTCTGCGCACCCGGTCGGCCTCGGCCGGGTGCCCGAGGTGGTCGAGCATCAGCGCAGCGCTGCCGATGGCCCCGATCGGGTTGGCCAGGCCCTCGCCCGCGATGTCCGGGGCCGAACCGTGGACCGGTTCGAACATCGAGGGGAACCGGCGATCCGGGTTGAGGTTGGCGCTGGCCGCCAGCCCGAGGCTGCCCGCCAGCGCCGACCCGAGATCGGAGAGGATGTCGGCGTGCAGGTTGGAGGCCACGACCACCGAGAGGTCCTCGGGCTGCAGCACGAACTTCGCCGACATGGCGTCGACGAGCACGCTTTCGGTCGCCACGTCCGGGTAGTCGGCGGCCACGCGCTCGAAGACCTCGTCCCAGAGCACCATCCCGTGCTGCTGCGCGTTGCTCTTGGTCACCGAGGACACCTTGCTGACCTGGCGGGTGCGCGCGAGGTCGAAGGCGAAGCGCATGATGCGCTCGCAGCCCGTCTCGGTGAACAACGACGTCTGCAGCGCGACCTCGTTGCCCGGCCCCCTGCCGGACAGGTTGCGCCCGCCGAGCCCGGCGTACTCGCCCTCGCTGTTCTCCCGCACGACGATCCAGTCCAGCGGGGCGTCGTCGGCCTTCCGCAGCGGTGAGGTCACCCCGGGGTGGAAGCGAACCGGCCGGACGTTGGCCCACTGGTCGAAGTTCTGGCAGATCCGCAGCCGAAGGCCCCACAGGCTGACGTGGTCGGGGACGCTGGGCCAGCCGACCGCGCCGAAGTAGATGGCGTCGAAATCGCGCAGGGCCTCCAGCCCGTCCTCGTCCATCATCAGACCGGTCTTGTCGTAGTAGCCGCAGCCCCACGGGAACTCCGCCCAGTCGAACGAGAACCGGCCCCCGGAGTCGGCCGCCAGCGCGTCCAGCACGGCCCGGCCGGCCGCCACGACCTCGACGCCGACCCCGTCGGCGGGAATCGCGGCGATCCTGTGCACCACAGCGTCCGACATCGATCCACTCCCCTGCTCGCGGCACCAGCACCCCGAGTCAACGACGCGGAACGACGCGCGTCAACGCCGGGCGCGCGAACCCGCCCGGCCTCCGCGGACTTCCTCGGGTGCGCGTCCCAGATCGTGCCCCGCTCGTCGCGCGGTGAACCGACCCATGACCACCTCGGGCACGTCGGCCCCGACCGGGCTGGCCTGGACCGACTGCCCGCCCTCGTCGTTCGGGGCGTTCCAGGACGCTCCGCGGAGTTCCAGGTCCCGGCGTTCTCGCGGGCCCGCTCGCCGCCGCGCGGTCGGCTCCGTGACCTGGGCCTTGGTCGTTCTCGCCGCGGGCTTTCGCGGTCCTGAGGGGCACCACCGCGCGGCGGCTGTCGGCGGTGGAGGCGAGACTTGGGCGGTGGAGTCCGAGCTCGCCGAACTGGTGGCGCGCGACCTGGCCGAGGGCGTGCGGCAGCAGGTGGTGCGCGCGGTCGTGACTCGCGGTGCCCGGGTCCTGCTGCTGCGGCGCCCGCCGGGCGGCGCCCGGGGCGGCGTGTGGGAGCTGCCGGGCGGGAAGGTCGAGGCCGGCGACGCCGATCTGCTGCAGGCGCTGCGGCGCGAGGTGCACGAGGAGACCGGGCTGGAGATCACCGAGGTGCTGACCTACCTGGGCGCGCACGACTACACCACGCGGGACGGTCTGCGCGCGCGTCAGCACACCTGGAGCGTCGCGGTCGCCGGCGCGGAGATCCACCTCAGCGAGCACGACGCCTACGCGTGGGTGACCTCGGGCACCGACAAGCTCGAACCGCACGACCGCCGGCTGATCACCTCGCGCGGCAGCTCGCGCTGAGCACCGGGCTCACCGGCTTCCCCGGGAATCCGGGAAATTCCGGATCGATCATTCGCGGCATTCAGGGGTACCGGTTCGGCTCAACTCGATTTTTCCTGGCACGGAGCTGGAATCGATGCAGTTCGATCTCGTCCCCGAGCCGGAAGGAACGCCGCCATGCCCACACTGGACCCCGCACCGCGCCGGGCCCGGAGTCTGACCCTCGCCCTGGCCGGAGCCGGGGCGCTGATGTTCGCGCTGCCCCCGGTGGCCTTCGCCGAGCCGCCGACCGCGATCGAAGCAAGCGCCGCGGCCGAGGACGCCGAGTGGCAGCCCGCGTTCGACTACGACGGCGACGGCTGCTACCCCACACCGGCCATCGGCGCGGACGGCACCCTCGCTCCCGGCCTGGACCTCGGTGGTGCGGTCAACGGCGAGTGCCACGACAAGTCGGACCTGGACAACACCAACGCCTACTCGCGCTCGAAGTGCAACAACGGCTGGTGCGCCTACATCTACGACCTGTACTTCGAGAAGGACCAGGCCGTCGCCGGAAGCGGTCTCGGCGGGCACCGCCACGACATCGAGCACGTGATCGTGTGGGTCGAGGGCGACCAGGCCAAGTACGTCTCCACGTCCGCGCACGGGGACTACTCGACCTACCCGAGCGATCAGGTGCAGTGGGAGGGAACTCACCCGAAGATCATCTACCACAAGGACGGGGTGGGCACCCACGCCTTCCGGCTGGCCGGCGCCGACGAGCAGGCCGAGAACGATCACGGCACCTACCAGTACCCACCGCTGATCAGCTGGGACAACTGGCCGGACCAGGGGTTGCGCGACGCGCTGACCTCGGCGGACTTCGGCAGCGCCAGCCTGTCCATCGAGGACGGCGCCTTCAGCGACAACCTGGAGAGCGGCAAGCCGGAGGGCATCCCGTTCGACCCGAACGCCTGACCGCCGGGCCGGGAACCGGACTCCGAGCGAGCCCGGTTCCCGCCCCGCCGGTCACGCTCGGAACCCTGCGGTAGCCGCTGCCCGGGTGTCCTCGCGTCCCTAGCTCCGCCCGGGGATGTTGATCCGGTACTGCGCCATCTTGCGGTAGATCGTCGCGCGACCGACCCCGAGCTTGCGGGCGGCTTCCCCGGTCGTGGTGCCCGGTTCGGTCAGGCACCGGATGATCTCGTCGCGCTCGACCACCTGCAGCCTGCCCAGCGGGCGCCCCGGCCCCGCGAACACCTCCGGGGGCAGGTGATGCAGGTCGACGTGGTCGGCTCGGCCCGCGGCCTCGCGCACCACCTGGCGCAGCTGCCGCACGTTGCCCGGCCAGTCGTAGGAGGTCAGCGCGCGAGCGGCCGCCGAGCTGAAGCCGATCTCGCGACCCCGGTCCTGCTGGGCGAAGTGCCTCGCCAGCGGAACGATGTCGTCCGGGCGGTAGCGCAGCGGTGGAACCTCCACCACGTTGTCGATCAGCGGTTGGAGCTCCTCGGGGATCGCCGCGTCGGACTCGGCGGTGATCGCGTAGGGCTGCAGACCCGGCCCGCCGCGAACCCCGGCGAACAGGCCCGCCAGCTCGGTGGTCGCCCACGCGGGCAGCCGATCGGCGCCGGAGACGATCACGCAGGTGTCGTCCTTGCCCAGTTCCGGGGACCACAGGTCCAGCCAGTCGGCGACGTCGTCGGGGCCGGGGGCGCGGGCGTTGAGCACCCGTTCCCGGCGCAGTTCCCGGCGGACCAGCGATACCAGCGCGGTCTTGCCGGTGCCCGGCTCGCCGACCACCGCGACCGCCAGGCCGCGCCGGAACGCCGCGCGGGCTTCGGCGAAGGCGTTGCGCCATCCCGGCGTGAGCAGCGAAGCGGCCGGTGCGTGCTTCCGGTCGGCGTAGACGCGGAAGACCTCGCCGCGGGGCATCGGCTGCGGGCTGCGCCCTCCCCCGCGGGCGAGCATCAGGGACGTCGTGCTGCCCGCGGCCGCCTGCGCCAGCGCCAGCAGCAGCTCGGAGGCCGAATCCGACCAGGTGGTGAGGTTGACGCTGCCCGCGACCCCGCCGCTGAACGGGTCGAGCACCGGGGCCGCGGCGCAGGTGTAGCCGCGCAGTCCGGTGCAGTAGTGCTCGGTGGCCCGCACCAGCGAGGGCGCGCGGTCGGCCAGCGCCAGTCCGAGCCCGTTGGTCCCCGCGTTGCGCTCGGCGAAGTAGAAGCCGGGGGCCAGGTGCACCCGATCCAGCGAGCGGTTGATCGAGCTGTCCTCCGAGATCCTGCTGAGCACCAGGCCATCGGCGTCGGTGATCATCATGCTCACCGGCTCGTTGGCCAGCGTCGTCCGCAGGCCCCTCAGCACCTCGTCGCCGCACTCGTAGAGCAGCGATCCGGTGTCCACCGAGCCGGTGAACACCGGGCGCAGCTCGTCGGCGGCGAGCCCGTACCGCGCGCTGCGCCGCCAGGAGGCGCGCAGCCTGGGAGCGGCTTGGGCCGGTTCACCGGCCCGGCCGGCAACGCGGTGGTCGATGTCCATGTCGAGCCTCCCGGTGACGCGTCGTTGCGCCGACTGCGCTCCAGGGTAAGCACCTGCGCAACGCCGACCAGCACCTTCGCTGTCTCAAAGTGAGACACCGGAGACCTCCCCGCCCCCGCTCCCGGCCTCTAGCGTTCCGCTCCGACGTGCCAAGGTTGTCACGCGAGCGGAGGACCGCATGTACCGCAAGGACGGCGAGAGCTACTTCATCGTCGATGCCCACGTCGCGCTGTGGGACGCCCGTCCCCAGAACCGGCGCAACATCCACGGCAAGCAGTTCATCGACTGCTTCTACGACTACCACCGCAACCTCAGCCCGGAATCCGAGGTCTGGACCTACGAGGAGTACCTCTACCAGGGCGGCGAGCGGCTGATGCGCGATCTGTTCACCGAGGGCTACGTCGACCACGCGATCTTCCAGCCCGCCCTGCTGAGCGCGTTCTACCGCAACGGGTTCGGGCAGACCGAGGAAGCCTTCGCGCTGGCGCAGGCCCATCCGGACAAGCTCACCTACAACCACTGCTGGGATCCCCGCTTCGAGCAGGCCGGGCTCGACCAGCTGCGCCGGGACGCGGAGCGCTTCGGGCTCAAGGGGGTGAAGCTCTACACGGCCGAGTGGCAGGGCGACTCGCGCGGTTACAAGCTCGACGACCCGTGGTCCTACCGCTACCTGGAGGCCTGCCAGGAGCTGGGCATCCGCAACATCCACATCCACAAGGGCCCGACGATCCGGCCGCTGGACCGCGACGCCTTCGACGTGGCCGACATCGACAAGGTGGCCACCGACTTCACCGAGCTGAACTTCGTGGTGGAGCACTGCGGGCTGCCGCGGCTGGAGGACTTCTGCTGGATCGCCACCCAGGAGCCCAACGTGCACGCGGGCCTGGCGGTGGCGATGCCGTTCATCCACTCCCGGCCGCGCTACTTCGCGCAGATCATCGGGGAACTGCTGTACTGGCTCGACGAGGACCGGATCCAGTTCTCCAGCGACTACGCGATCTGGACCCCGAAGTGGCTGGTCGAGCGGTTCGCGGACTTCCAGATCCCGGAGGACATGACCGAGTACGGGCCGCTGACGGTGGACCAGAAGAAGAAGATCCTCGGGCTCAACGCGGCGCGGATGTACGGCATCGAGGTCCCCGAGGGACTCGGCCTGGCCGAGAAGGCGGGTGTCTGAGATGACCGCGGAGCTGGAGCGCGCCGCGTGGGAGGCGCTGGGCGAGGTGGTGGACCCCGAGCTGGACGAGCCCATCACCGACCTGGGTTTCGTGCGCTCGCTTCGGGTCGGACCGGCTGGTTCGGTGGAGGTGCACCTGCGCCTCCCCACGTCGTTCTGCGCGCCGAACTTCGCCTTCCTGATGGCCTCGGACGCCAAGGACGTGCTTCGGGAGCTTCCGCAGGTCGGCGAGGTGCGGGTGGAGCTCGACGACCACCACGACTCCGAGCTGATCAACCGCGGGCTGGCCGCCGACGCGGGCTACCGCGGCACCTTCGGCGAGGAGGCCGACGAGGACCTGGAGGAGCTGCGCGAGACCTTCCGCCGCAAGGCGCACGCCGCGGCGATGGAGCGGGCCCTGACCCGGCTGCTCCGGGCCGATCCGGACCTGCCGGAGGAGCAGCTGCACCGGATCACCGTCGCCGACCTGCCCGACGCCGCGCCGACCCGGGCGCTGCTGCGCAGGCGGGCGGCGATCGGCTTGAGCACCGCGCCGGCGGAACCGGTGCTGGTCGATCCGAGCGGCAGGCCGTGCGGTCCCGACGAGGTGCCGATGCGGCTGCGGATGGCCCGGGCCGTCCGGATCTCCATCGAGGGCAACTCCCACTTCTGCCGCGGGCTGCTGCGCACCCGCTACCCCGAACCGAACGTCGACGAGCGCGAACAGGAGCACGCGTCATGAGAGCAGTGCAGGTGGTCGGCTACCACCAGAAGATGCAGCTGACCGAGGTTCCCGCACCGGAGCCCGCGGACCCGTTCGACGTGGTGGTCAAGATCGGCGGGGCCGGGGTGTGCCGCACCGACGTGCACATCCTCGAAGGGCAGTGGGCCGAGAAGTCCGGCGTGACCCTGCCCTACACGATCGGGCACGAGAACGCGGGCTGGGTGAGCGCGGTGGGCAGCGCGGTCAGCAACGTCGCCGAGGGCGACAAGGTGATCCTGCACCCGCTGATGACCTGCGGGCTGTGCCGGGCCTGCCGGTTCGGCGACGACGTGCACTGCGAGCGCTCCCGGTTCCCGGGGATCGACACCGCAGGCGGTTACGCCGATTACCTCAAGACCTCGGCGCGCAGCGTGGTCCGCATCGACGACTCGCTGGAACCGGCCGGGGTGGCGGCGCTGGCCGACGCGGGCCTGACGGCGTACCACGCGGCGGCCAAGGCCTCGCGCGCGCTGCGACCGGGCTACCGGTGCGCGGTCATCGGCGCGGGAGGGCTCGGGCACATCGGGATCCAGGTGCTCAAGGCGATCACCGCCGCCGAGCTGATCGTGGTCGACCGCAACCCGGACGCGGTGCGGTTGGCCCGCGAGATCGGCGCAGATCACGGCGTGGTGGCCGACGGCACGCACGTCGAGCAGGTCCTGGAGCTCACCGGTGGTCACGGGGCGGAGACCGTCATCGACTTCGTCGGCGAGGGCGGCGCGACACGCGACGGGGTGGCGATGCTCCGCCGGGCGGGCGACTACCACGTGGTCGGCTACGGGGAGAACATCGACGTGCCGACGATCGACGTCATCTCGACCGAGATCAACTTCATCGGCAACCTGGTCGGCACCTACAACGACCTGTGCGAGCTGATGGCGCTCGCCGCCCGCGGCCAGGTGCGGCTGCACACGACGGAGTACCCGCTGGAGCGGTTCCAGGACGCCATCGACGACCTGGAGGCGGGCAGAATCCGCGGCCGCGCGATCCTGACTCCCTGAGGACGCGGATTCCGCGGGAATTCGTCGTCGCCGAGCCGTCGAATTCCCGCGGAACCCTCCTGTTGCAGAACGCCCCCGTTCTCCTCGAACGGGTGAAATGGGCCGCCGCCGCTCGGCGAGAATTCTCGAACGATTCAACCGTCGAAGGCGCGGACCGGCAGTCCGCGAACGCCGGGAATCGCGCGGAACACCGAGCCCGCCAGCGGGTGTTCGGCCAGATCGGTTTCGACCTGCGAAGTGGTGATGTAGAGCTCGTCGAGATCGGGGCCGCCGAAGGTGCAGGCGGTGACCCGCGGGGCGGGCACCTCGACGACCGCGGTCAGCTCGCCGTCCGGGCCGTAGCGGCGAACCGCTCCCCCGCCCCACAGCGCCACCCACACCCCGCCCTCGGCGTCCACGCACAGTCCGTCCGGGGCGCCATCGGCCGGCTCCACGCTCGCGAAGGGACGGCGCTCGCGCAGCTGCTCGCCGGTGTAGTCGAACACGTCCACGCGCTGGGTTGGCGTGTCGGCGTAGTAGGCGCGAGCCCCGTCGGAGGTCCAGTTCAGGCCGTTCGAGATGGTGATCTCGCCCAGCACCCGCTCGACGCGGCCGGTGGCGTCCATCCGGTAGAGCGAACCGGCTCCCGGGGACTCGTCGTAGGCCATCGACCCGCAGTAGAAGCTGCCGTCGGGGGCCACCGAGCCCTCGTTGAGCCGCAGGCCCGAGTCGGCGAAGAGCTCCGGCAGCAGCTCGATCTCGCCCAGCGCGTCGTCGGCGAAGGCGAAACCGCGCTCCAGCGCGAGCACCGCTCCTCCGGAGCTGCGCGGCCGCACCACCGCCGCGACCGCGCCCACGTGGTCGCGGCGGACCTCGCCGCTGCCGGCGTCGAGGGTCAGCACGTCCCCGGCGAGCATGTCCACCCAGCGCAGACCCGGCCACCCGTCGAACCACACCGGGCCTTCCCCGTGGTGCGCGATCGGGCCGGTGACCTGCTCCAACATGCGAACCTCCGCGCTTCAGGGGTGCAGCAGCACCTTTCCGGTAGGGGTCCGGGGATCGGCGAGGATCCCCAGCGCCCTCTCGGCATCCTCCAACGGCAGCTCGTGCGTGATCAACGGTTCCGGGTCGAGCAGTCCCGCGGAGAACGCGCGGACCGCGTGCGACCAGGCCTTCGAGGAGGCGCCGAACACGGTGTGCACCGTGACCGCCGCGGCCACCAGGTCCGCGGGCGGAAGCGGATCGGCGTCGTCGTGCGCCAGGCCGGTGAGCACCGTGCGGCCGCCCCGGCGGGTGAGGTCGACCGCCAGGCGTCCGGTGCCCGAGGCGCCCGCCGCCTCGACGACCACGTCGAAGCTGCCCGCAGCGAGCTCGGGGGCGGTGAAGCCCGCGGCGCCGCACCGCTTCGCCAGGTCGGCGCGTTCCTCGCGCGGGTCCACGACCGTGACCTGGGCCCCGGCGGCGGCGAGCAACTGCACCGCGAGCATGCCCAAGGTCCCGCCGCCGACCACCGCGGCGCTCTCGCCGGGGCACGCGGCGGCCTTGAGCGCGGCCGCGGCCATGCAGGAGGCCGGCTCCAGCAGCGCCGCGGCTCGCAGGTCGGCGGCGTCGTGGAGCACGTGCAGCAGCCGGGCGGGCAGCAGCAGGTGATCGGACCAAGCTCCGGGCTGGGTGAAGCCGGTCTCGTCGTAGTCCGAGGTGCACAGCGTGGTGTCCCCGTCCAGGCAGGGCCGGCAGCGGCCGCAGTAGCGGAACCCCTCGCCCACGACCTTGCGCCCGGTCAGCGCGCGGTCCACGCCGGGACCGACGGACCGCACCGTGCCGGACCACTCGTGCCCCGGCACGACCGGGTAGCGCACGAACGCCTCGGGACGGGTCCCCGCGTGCAGCTCCAGGTCCGAACCGCAGATGCCCGACCAGGCGACGTCGATCAGCACCTCGCCGTGGCCGGGCTCGGCCGGTTGAGCGGGCACCACCCGCAGCCGGCCGGGTTGGTCGACTCGGATCTCGCGCGACATCGCAAACCTCTCCTCCGGGAACACTCGATCGAGGGTGCTCATCGCGAACACGAGTTGTCGAGGGATTTCACCCATCGCCGAACGCGAACCGCCCCCGACACCGCGGGTTCCGCGGACGGGGGCGGCGCGGTGGTCGGCTCAGCGGGCCAGCGCTTCGGCGATCTTCGGGGAGACCGCGTCGACGGCGTGCATCATGCCGTGCGCGGTGCCCGCCGAGAAGGCCTGCGAGAGGTCCTCGCTCAGCACCACCGAGCGCCCCTCGCGCACGGCGGGCACCGACCGGAACATGCGGTCGTCCCGGATGTCCTGGGCGTCGACTCCGATCGGGAACATCATCGCCAGGTCGGCGTCGAAGAGGTCCATGCGCTCCGGGGAGACGTTGACGAAGAACTTCTCGCCGGCCAGCCGCTGGATCTCCGGGGAGTTGGTGAAGCCCAACCGACGCATGAACTCGACTCGCTGGTCGCCCTCGACGTAGGCCCCGTAGGCGTTGGTCATCTTCGCGCCGACGGCCACCGCCTTGCCCGCGAACTCGGGGTGCGCGGCCTTGGCCCGGGCGAACTTGTCCTCGACCTGCTGGTGCAGCGCCTGCGCCTCGGCGGTCTTGCCCAGCGCCTTGCCGATCAGGTCGAGCTGCTGGTCCCAGGTCGTGGTGTAGGACTCGGCGCCCTCCGGGATGCTCACCACCGGCACGCCCAGGCGGGAGAGCAGGTCGTAGCGGTCCTTCTCGCCGCTGGCGCGGGTGTCCAGGATCAGGTCGGGCTTGAGCGCCGCGACCTTCTCCACGTTGACCTCCATGGTGCCCAGCATCACCGGAGGCGTGGTGTAGCGCTTGTCCTTCGGCAGCCAGGACGGCACGCCGTCGCCGCCGACCGGCAACCAGTCGGCCGCGCCGACCGGCTGAACGCCGAGCGCCAGGGCGGTTTCGGCGTCTCCCCAGCCCAGCGCCACGACGCGCTCCGGCCGCTCGGGAATGGTCACGTCACCGAACGCGGTGTTGACGGTGACCGGGAACGCCCCGTCGGGCGAGGACCCCGCGGGAACCGGCTCGGGTTGCGACGCACCGCAACCGGCCAGGGCGAATCCCAACAGGACCGTCAGGAGGACGCTCGACGTCCGCAACCAGCGCATTTCCACACCCCAAAAGCGTCAGTAAAGTGCGCCTAACCTAACCAACGCCCCCGAGAGCGACAAGACCGCCCCGCGTTACCCGGCCGCACCGCCGGAACACGGAGCGCAAACGAGCGAACTCCCCGTTTACCTGGGAGGATCAATCCAACACGGAGGGCTGATCACACCTCGGAAGAACGGGCTCCGAAAGCGCGCGATGTGCCCTCCCCCACGGAGGTCAGGTATCGAACGTATATCGGATTCGCCTAATCAAGGCCCGAGAGGAACCAACCAGGACTAGTCTTTTCGACCGCTTCCAAATTGGACGCGGCGCGACGACGGGCCGCTGGTGCAAACCGTCGAGTTAGGTGATCACGTGATCAAGAACTATCTGAGAGAGCATACGAACCCGCCGGTATTCATCTTCTCCGGGATCGTTGCTGTGGCCTTCGTGCTCTGGGGAGTCGTCTCCCCGGGGACGATGTCGACGGTCGCCTCCGGCGTGAACAGTTTCATCACGACGAACTTCGGCTGGTTCTACATCATCAGCGCCAGCTTCTTCCTGCTGTTCGTCGTGGTGCTGCTGTTCACGAGGTGGGGCACGATTCGCCTCGGCCCGGACGACTCCAAGCCGGAGTACTCCAACCAGGCGTGGTTCGCGATGCTGTTCACCGCCGGCATGGGCATCGGCCTGGTCTACTTCGCGGTCAGCGAGCCGGTGACCCACTACCTGGAGCCGCCGACGGGCCAGGGCAGCACGCCTGAGGCCGCCGAGCAAGCGATGAACCTGACATTCTACCACTGGGGCCTGCACCCGTGGGCCATCTACATCGTGCTGGGGCTGGCGCTGGGCTACTTCGCCTTCCGCAAGGGCCTGCCGATGCGTCCGGCCTCCGCGCTGTACCCGCTGATCGGTGACCGCATCTACGGCTGGGTCGGCCACGTGGTCGACGTTCTGGCGGTGTTCGGCACCCTGTTCGGCCTGGCCACCTCGCTGGGCCTCGGCGGCCAGCAGGTCGGTGCCGGGCTGGAGACGCTGTTCGGCGTGCCCAACAGCACGGTGCTGCAGATGCTGCTCATCCTGGGCATCACCGCCATCGCGGTGGTCTCGGTGATGCTGGGCATCGACAAGGGCATCCGGAACCTGTCGCTGATCAACCTGTGGCTGGCCTTCGTCCTGATGCTGTTCGTGTTCTTCTTCGGGCCCTCCGTGGACCTGTTGAACTCGCTGGCCAGCAACGTCGGCCACTACATCCAGCAGCTGCCGCAGACCAGCTTCGAGACCTACCCGAACGACCCGGAGGCCCGCGAGTGGCAGGCCGGCTGGACGCTGTTCTACTGGGGCTGGTGGATCTCCTGGTCCCCGTTCGTCGGGATGTTCATCGCGCGGATCTCCTACGGCCGCACGATCCGGCAGTTCATCATGGGCGCGCTGTTCGCCCCGGTCGGCGCCTCGATGGTGTGGCTGTCGATCTTCGGCAACTCCGCGCTGGACCTGCTGCGCAAGAACCCGAACAACCCGCTGGCCGAGGCCAGCTCGGAAACGGCGATGTTCTCGCTGTTCAACCAGCTCCCGGTGCACGGCATCGCCACCATCCTGGCGTCGGTGCTGGCGATCGTGGTCGTGGTGCTGTTCTTCGCCACGTCCTCGGACTCCGGCTCGCTGGTGGTCGACATCCTGACCAACGGCGGCGACCCGCACCCGAGGTGGCAGCAGCGGCTCTTCTGGGCCGTGCTGGAAGGCGTCATCGCGGCGGTGCTGCTCGGCGCCGGCGCGGCCAGCGGTGAGGACGCGCTGTCGGCGCTGCAGACGGCGGCGATCGTGACCGGCCTGCCGTTCTGCGTGGTGCTGCTGGTGGTCTGCTTCAGCTTCACCAAGGCGCTGGTCTCCGAGCGCGTCACCGTCGACGTGGGCCCGGGCCCGCAGACCAAGCTGCGCCAGGCCGCTGCGCGGACGACGGCCTCCAAGGAGGCCAAGCACCGCTCGGAGGACTCCGAGGAGTCCTGATCCCGAGGTGATCGAGCGGAGCGGGCCCCGGATCCGAGATCCGGGGCCCGCTTCGCTGTTCGCGCCCGCCGGCGCGGGCGCGAACAGCGCAAGGCCCCGGCCGCCTGTGTCGATCGGCCGGGGCCTTGCGCGCCGACGACGGATCGGCGCGATCGAGCCTATGGAGGCTCCACCTGGAAGGCAACACCGCGGCGCGCGGAAAATGTCGGATTCGTCGATCGGGCGCGTCACTCCCGCGGTGGCGCGGAGCACGCTCACCGGGTATGTTTAAGTCATTCGACTGACTTATTTGGGGGAACGCGCCGTGACGCCGAGCAGCGAGGTGCCCACCACCGCGATCGACCGGGAGCGCAGCGGGTTCGCCCCGGCGCCGGACCTCACCGCGGTGCGCCGGGGCGAGGGAATCGTCCGGGTCCCCACTCCGTTCGGCCCGCCCGCGTGGCTGCTGACCCGGCACGAGGACGTGCGCCGGATGCTCGGGGACGCCGAGACCTTCCGCAACGGCTGGAGCACCGAGGACCTCGCGGGCGGCGCGACCCGCGACCCCAGGCAGCTCTCCGGCGAGCGCAGCGGCAACCTGCTGTCGATGGACCCGCCGGAGCACAACCGGCTGCGCCGGATGCTCACCCGCGAGTTCACCGCGCGGCGAGTCCGGCGGCTGGAGCCGCGCGTGGCCGAGATCGTCGAGGACCACCTCGGCGCCATGCAGCGCCAGGGCCCGCCCGCCGACCTCGTCGCCCAGTACGCGCTGCCGATCCCCTCGCTGGTGATCTGCGAGCTGCTGGGCGTGCCCACCGCCGACCAGGGCGAGTTCCAGGAGCGCACCCGCCGCCAGCTGGACACCACCGTCGGCGAGCAGGAGAATGTCGCCCTCGGTCGCGAGATGCTCGCCTACATGACCGGGCTGGTCGAGCAGGCGCGGAGGCGGCCGGGCGAGGACCTCATCGGCGTGCTCGTCCGCGAGCACGGATCCGAGCTCACCGACGCGGAGATCATCGGCATCGCCAACCTGCTGCTGGTGGCCGGGCACGAGACGACTTCGAACATGCTCGGCCTCGGCGCGCTCGCCCTGCTGCGCCATCCCGACCAGCTGGCGATCGTGCGCGACGAGCCCGAGCAGGTGCCCGCAGCGGTCGAGGAGCTGATGCGCTGGCTGAGCGTGGTCGGCGGCGGTTCGCCCCGGATGGTCGCGCGCGACGTGGAGTTCGGCGGTGTCGCGATGCGCCGCGGCGACCTGGTGGTGGTGGACCTGCCCGCGGCCAACCGCGACCCGGGGCTGGTCGAGGATCCCGAGCGCCTCGACGTCACCCGCGCCCAGTCGCCGCACGTGGGATTCGGCCACGGCATCCACCACTGCCTGGGCGCCCCGCTGGCGCGCGCGGAGATGCGCATCGCGTTCCCCGCGCTGCTGCGCCGGTTCCCGGACCTGCGGATCGCGGTGCCCTTCGAGGAGGTGGTCTTCGCCCGCACCAAGGCGATCCACGGACTCGAGGAGTTGCCGGTCACGTGGTGAGGTCCTCTCGGTTCGGCGCGCCGACGAGCGCGAAGTGGAACGTCCGGCGGCTCAACGAGGCGAGCCCGCTGCGCGGGTCCAACGGAATCGCGTTCGGTCCGGACGGACGCCTGCACGTCGCCCAGTTCCTGGCCGGACGGATCAGCGCAGTGGAAACCGCGACCGGCCGGGTCGAGGTGGTGGTGCCGGCGGCGGGGCCGGTGCGGGCGCCCGACGACCTGGCCTTCGGCGCCGACGGTTCGATGTACGTCGCCGACATCACCCCCGGCCGGGTGTGGCGGCGCTCCCCCGACGGGCAGTTCTCCCTGATCTCGGACCAGCTCCGCGCGCCCAACGGGATCACCTGCGTCGGCGACCGGTTGTTCGTCAACGAGATGTGCCCGCAGGGGCGGGTTCTCGAACTCGTCCCCGGCCGCGACCCGGTCGTGCTTGCCGAGGGCCTCGCTTTGGGGAACGCGATGCAGCAGGGCCCGGACGGGCTGCTGTACTACCCGCACATGGTCACCGGCGAGCTGTGGCGGGTGGGCATCGACGGCGGTGCCCCGGAACTGGTGGCCACCGACTTGCACGAACCGGTGGCCGCGCGCTTCGACCGCGCGGGTCGGCTCGTGGTCCTCTCCCGGGGCGAGGAGGGCATCCTGACCTGGCTCGATCCCGACACCGGCGCGCGCGAGGTGCGGCGCACCGGGATCCCGGGCATGGACAACGCCGCCTTCGACCCGGACAACCGCATGCTGGTGTCCAGCTACGCCTGCGGCGGGATCGCGCTGGTGGAACGAGCGAGCACGCGCACCGTGGTGCCGTGCGGGCTCAGCGGTCCGCACGGCGTGGTCGCGGACGGGTCCGGAGAGGTCCACGCCGCCGACCACTTCCGGCTGGCCTCCGGGGAGCTGTCCACCGGGGGTGTGCTGCAGCAGCGCACCCGGGGCGCCTGCCACGGCGTGGCGGCCGGCGGCGGGCTGCTGCACCTGACCGCCGCGACCGGCGAGGTGCGCAGCTTCGATCCGGCTTCGGGCACCGCGCGGGTGCGCGCGACGGGGTTGGTCGCACCCCTGGGCATCGCGGAGTTCGGCGGGGATCTGGTGGTCGCCGAGTCCGGGGCCGGGCGCGTGGTGCGCATCGGCGCCGATGACGCGGTGTCGACGCTGGCCGAGCTCCCCCGACCCGTCGGGGTCGCCGTCGACGCCGGGGGAAGGTGCTACGTCACCGACGAGTACCTGGGCGCCGTCGTCGCGATCGACGCGGGCTCCGTCGAGACCATCGCCGACGGCCTCGACCGGCCCCAGGGCGTGGCCCTGCTCGGCGAGGAGGTCTTCGTCGTCGAGGTGGGCGCGCGGCGGTTGCTCTCGATCGCGCCGTCCACCGGTGCGACCGGGGTCGAAGCCGAGCACCTGGCCGTGGGCGGGCCGATCGAGCTGGAACGGGACACCCCTGCGCCGCAGGCGTTCCCGCCCGCGCGCCCTCGCGCGTTCGCCGGGATCGCCGGAACCCCGGACGGGGAGCTGCTGCTGTCCGCCGACGGGGAGGGGACCGTCCTGCGGCTCGCGCCGCGCGCGGAGACCTGAGAGGCGCCACCGGCCGCGAACCGCTCGCGGCCGGGTGGGCGCCCCGCTCGGCGAGGCGCCCACCCGCGAGGGTCCTCAGTGGATGTGCGAACCGCCGTTGACGTCGTAGGTGGCGCCGGTGACGTATCCGCTGTCCGGGCGGCAGAGGAACTCGATCAGCGAGGCGACGTCGGCCACGTCGCCCGCGCGACCGGCCGGGATGTCCGCCACCATCGCCGCCTTGCGCTCGGCGGGCAGCTTGCCCGCGGTGATGTCGGTGTCGATCAGGCCCGGCGCCACCGAGTTCACCGTCACGCCGTTCGGACCGAGCTCGCGGGCGAGCGCGCGGGCGAAGCCCAGCAGCGCGGCCTTGGCGGCCGAGTAGGCGACGCCGCCGAACACGCCGCCGCCCCGTTCGGCCGAGACCGACGAGAGGTTGACGATGCGGCCGAACCCGCGCTCGGCCATGCCCGGCGCGATCCGCTTGGTCACCAGGTAGCTGCCGCGCACGTTGACCTCGAAGATCCGGTCCCACTCGGCGTCGTCGACGTCGAGGAACCGGGTCGGCGAGGTGATGCCGGCGTTGTTCACCAGCGCCCCGATCGGCGAGAGCTCGGCCTCCGCGGTGGACACCGCCGCGTGCACGCCTTCGCGGTCCGTGACGTCGCACTGAACGCCGATGGCGCGCACGCCGTTTCGCTCGGAGATGTCCCTGGCGGCGTCCTTGGCGCTGCTCTCGTCGACGTCGAAGACGGCGATCTCCCAGCCGGAAGCGGCCAACCGGTGGGCGGTTCCCCGGCCGATGCCGCGCTGCGAACCCGCTCCGGTGATCACCGCGGTACGAGTGGTGGTCATGCTTCTCCGCTCCTCACAGCTCCGCGCGCACGCGCGCCTTGATCGAATCGACCGACAGCCCGTAGCGGTCGTGCAGCGTCGGCAGGGCGCCCGCGGCCAGGAATTCGTCGGGCAGGCCGATGGGCACGACGCGCTTGGCGGTGCCGCTGAAGGCCAACGCCGAGGCGACCGACTCGGCGAGACCGCCTACCACCGTGTGGTTCTCCAGGGTCACCACCAGGCGATCGCCCGCGACCTCGCGCAGGATCCGCTCGGTGTCCAGCGGCTTGATGGTCGGAACGTGCAGCACCGCGACGTCCAGGCCGTCGCCGGCCAGCTGCTCGGCGGCCTGCAGCGCGCGCATGGTCATCAGGCCGGTGGAGATCAGCAGCACGTCCCGGCCGGTGCGCAGCTCGGCGGCCTTGCCGAGCTCGAAGCGGTAGTCGTACTCGTCGAGCACGGTGGGCACCGCGCCGCGCAGCAACCGCAGGTAGGTCGGACCGGGTGCGGCGGCCAGCTCGGGAACCGCCTGCTCGATGTCCACCGAGTCGCACGGGTCCACGATGGTCAGACCCGGCATCCCGCGCAGGATCGCGATGTCCTCGGTCGCCTGGTGGCTCGGGCCGTAACCGGTGGTCAGGCCGGGCAGCCCGCCGACGACGTTGACGTTGAGCCCGGGTTCGGCGATGTCCAGGCACAGGAAGTCGTAGGCGCGGCGGGTGGCGAACACCGAGTAGGTCGAGGCGAACGGGACCAGCCCGACCTCGGCCATGCCCGCCGCGGCGCCCAGCAGGGCCTGCTCGGCCATGCCCAGCTGGAAGAACCGGTCCGGGTGGGCGTCCCGGAAGACGTGGATGTCGGTGTACTTGGCCAGGTCCGCCGACAGCCCGACGATCTCGGGCCGCTGCTCGGCCAGCTCGGCCAGCGCCCGGCCGAACGGCGCGCGGGTCGTGCGCTGCCCCTCGTCGGCGAACGAGGCGATCATCGCCGAAGTGGTCAGGCGCTTCTTCGTCGCGGTCACGCGCGCACCTCCAGAGCTTCGCGGGCTTGCGCCCATTCGTGTTCGGCCACCGGCATGAAGTGCGCCTTCTCCCGCTCCTCCAGGAACGGCACGCCTCGACCCACGCGCGTGTCGCAGATCAGCACGCCGGGGCTGCCGCGGTGTTCGCGCAGCTCGTCGAACCCGTCCACCAGGGCGCCGATGTCGTTGCCGTCCACGCGGATCGCGTGCCAGCCGAACGCCTTCCACTTGTCGACCAGCGGTTCGGTGCGCAGCACACCGGTGGTGGGTCCGTCCGCCTGCAGCCCGTTGACGTCGACGATCGCGGTGACGTTGTCCAGCCCGTGGTGGCTGCAGGCCATCGCGGCCTCCCACGTGGCGCCCTCGTCGATCTCCCCGTCGGAGAGCAGGTTGTAGACCCGGGCGGGATTGCCCTGGTGCCGCAGCCCGAGCGCCATCCCCGCCGCCACGCCGAGGCCGTGCCCCAGCGAACCGCCGGAGATCTCCATGCCCGGCGTGTAGGAGGCCATGCCCGACATCGGCAGCCGGGACTCGTCGGATCCGTAGGTCTCCAGCTCGGAGACCTCGACGACCCCGGCCTCCGCCAGCGCCGCGTAGAGCGCGATGGCGTAGTGCCCGATCGAGAGCAGGAACCGGTCGCGCTCGGGCCACTCCGGATCGTCGGCGCGCAGGTTCAGCTGGTCCCGGTAGGCCACGGCGAGGACGTCGGCCACGCCGAGCGCCTGCCCGATGTAGCCCTGGCCCTGCACCTCCCCCATGTCCAGGGCGTACCGCCGGATCCGGTGTGCCGACTCCTCGAGCCGGCGGATTCGTTCAGACAACTGCGATTTCCTCCTTCACGTCCGTGCCGCGCGGCACGGCGCGGTCCTTCGCCCCGGCTCGCGCTCTCGGCGGCGGGCCCTGCGAGGCGCCCGCCGCGCGGACCCGCCTCCGCGGACTGGAACGAACCACTGCACCCCCTCCAGGCTGTCGACTGTTAACAGTCAACAGTTGTGGGGCAGTTTGCGTCCCATCACGAGGGCTGTCAAGAGCGCGCGGGCGGACCGATCAGGCGGTCGTGGTCAACCGCTCGGCGGCTTCGCTCATGTGCTCGTCGAGCACGGCGCGCGCGGCCGCCGCGTCCCCGCGCCCGATGGCCTGCACGATCGGGCGGTGGTGCTCGGCGGAGGTGCTCAAGGCCCGCTCGCCGGCCGTCGCGCTGACCACGACGACGCGGGTGGGGCCTTCCAGGTGCTTCCAGGACTGCAGCAGCATCGAGTTGCCGGAGAGCTCGCACAGGCGCGCGTGGAAGCCGAGGTCCGCCTCGATGCGCTCCTCCAGGCTCTCGGCCCGTTCGAGGGCGCCCAACGCCTCCTCCAGCCCGGCCACGGCCTGCTGCGCCCGGCCGGAGGACACGATCTCACCGACCGCGAGCCCCTCCAGCGCGCCGCGCACCCGGTAGAGCTCGCGGACCTCGTCCGGCGAGAGGCTGCGCACCATCAGCTTGCCGCGCACGCCGGGAGCGACCAGGCCTTCCTGCTGCAGGTGGCGCAGCGCCTCGCGCACCGTGCCGCGGCTGATCGACAAGTAGGAGGCGATCTCGACCTCGCCGAGGTGGTCGCCCGGCCCGTAGCGCCCGGACAGGATCGCCGAGCGCAGCGCCGCCAGCGCCTGTTCGCGCAGCGTGGAACGTTCCAGACTGGGCAGTGGCTCGGCTGTCATGGACCCGATGATAGCTACCTGTCGACAGTCAACCGCAGAAGCCGCTCCCCCGGTCGTCGCTCGCGTCGGCGGGCCGGAGGGTTCCGGTCCGCCGGCGCGAGCGAGATCAGCTGGTCGGGCGCGGCTCGCCCGGGTAGTAGCCGAAGGACCAGAGATTGCCCTCGGGATCGCGGATCGCGAACTCGCGGTTGCCGTAGTCCTGGTCCTGGATGTCGAGCACCATCTCCACGCCGCGGGCCCGCAAGCGCTCGTAGAGCGCGTCCGGATCGGCGGTCACGACGTACATCCCCGCGGTCCCGGGTTCCCTCGACCAGGCGCGCCCGGGCTTGTGGGAGCCGAGCATCACCCCTCCCCCTTCGGGCCAGTCCAACTGGGCGTGGGCGACGTCGTCGCCGTCGGCGTAGGCGGCGGTCTTGACGAACCCCACCTCGTCGACCAGGAAATCGATCAGCTCGTGCGCGTTCTTCGCCTGCATGGTGGGCCACACGGTCGGCGCGGGCCTGCTGTTCGGTGCGTTCATACCGCCAAGTCTGCGTTGGCCCACGCACCCGCGGCTTGGACGTTTCGGAGCTCTCGCTCGATCCAGGTGGTCGGGGTGGTGCCCGCGTACTGCCGGAAGTCGCGCACCAGGTGCGAGTGGTCGAAGTAGCCGCAGGCGTGGGCGACCGAGGACAAGTCGGGCCGCGCTCCGCCGCGCACCGCGAGCGCGATGCGGCGACGGGCGTGCTCGAAGCGCATCAGCCGGGACAGCGCCTTGGGCGCGAGCCCGACCTCAGCCTTGAACAGCGCGTTGAGCTGGCGCTCCCCCAGGTGCACGTGCCGAGCCAGCTCGCTCATCGAACCGTTGCCGCGGTGCCAGGCGATCCACCGCCACGCCTCGGCCACCTCCGGCCGCGGTGATGCCGGCTGCTCGGCCGTGCGGCTGCGCAAGTGCTCGGCGAGCGCGGTGAACCGCTGGGACCAGGTGGGCAGCTCGGCGAGCCGTTCGCGCAGCAGCTCGATCCGCGGGCCCAGCACCTCGCGGGCGTCGAACGCCTGCTCCCGCAGCTCGGCGGCGGGCGCGCCCAGCAACGCTCGCACCGCCAGCGGGCGCACCGCGAGCTGGATGCCGGTCTGCACCCTCGGCTGGAGCAGGTGCGCCGGGCGGGTGTGCAGGCCGCCCAGCACGATCGAGGCCGACCGGGCATCCGTCCCGCGCTCGCAGAAGCCCGAGACGACCGGCTCGTCGAAGGTGAGCACGAAGGTCACCGCGGGCGAGGGCAGGCCGAGGTGCGCGACGGGTTCGGGCAGCTCCGAGCGGTACCCGACCGCGGAGACCACCGCCTCGGGCACCAGGTTCCGGGGCTCGACGAACCGCCACTGCTCAGCCACGCCGCCATTGTGCGCGCGAATCCCGACGACGACAGCGGCGCGAGGTCAGCCCTCGTCGTCGGGACGCTCCTCGGCCAGCCGTTCGTCGAGGCTGCCGCCTTCCCGCTGCTCGCGGGGCGTGGGCCGCTCTCGCGCGGTCTGCGACCAGCCCTCCGGCGGCTCCACACCGCGTTCGAGCGGATCGGTGCCGAGCTCGTCCTCGTCCAGGTCCTCCGCGGACTGCAGGTTGGCCGGGTCCTCCGGCTCGTCGGGCTCGGTCTCGTTTGGCGTGGGCGTGGACGCGTCCAGCGGATCCGACATGGCCCCTCCCCTATCCTGTCCTGCCCAGCCGGGCGGCGACGGTGTCGAGGAGTTCGGTCCAGGACTTCTCGAACTTCTGGACTCCGTCGGCCTCCAGCACGGCGAAAACGTCGTCGAGGTCGATACCGGCCTCGCGGAGCTGGTCGAAGACCTGCTGGGCC